>CALUEX010000011.1 GCA_944319815.1 uncultured Prevotella sp.
GTTGCCGGTGGGCTTGCCGATGTCGGCCGAGTCGTAATAGTCGAAGATGTCGTCCCTGATTTGGAAGATTATGCCCAGCGTCTGGCCGAAGCGCTTGGCCTCGCCCACCCTGCTTTCGGGCACGCCGGCTGATATTGCGCCTATGGAGCAGCACGCCTCGAAGAGGGCGGCCGTCTTGCAGCTGATGATTTTATAGTAGGTTTCCTCGGATATTTCGCTGTCGGCGATGCTCGTAAGCTGGAGGATTTCGCCGTCGGAGAGCGTGCGGCCAAGCTCGGAGAGATACCTCACGATTACCTCGTTGTGGGTCACCGAGACGTGCAGCAGGGCCGTTGAGAGGATGTAGTCGCCCACGAGCACTGCCACCTTGTTGTCATATATGGCGTTGACCGATGCCTGCCCGCGGCGCTCGCGGCTCTCGTCGACCACGTCGTCGTGCACGAGCGAGGCCGTGTGGAGCAGCTCCAGGCCAACGGCGGCGTGCAGCGTTGCGTCGGTCACGGCGCCGTAGTTCTTGGCCATGAGCATGATGAGCATCGGCCTCATGCGCTTGCCGGCGCGGCGGCGGATGCGCGCGAAAATCTCCTCCTGCAGCCTGTCCTCGTGCGTCAGCGATGCGTTAAACAGGCCGATGAATTGCTCCAGCTCCTTCGTTATAGGTTGTTTGATAAGGGATAATAAGTCCATCATGCTCCAAATTTGATACAAAAGTAGTGATTTTCTCTGATTATTAGCAAAAAAACCGTAACTTTACACGTAAAAAACTTACAAAAACATGGATAAACTTTTCCTCCTTGACGCTTACGCCTTGATTTACAGGGCTTATTACGCATTCATAAAGAGCCCGCGGGTCAACTCCAAGGGCATGAACACGTCGGCCGTGCTCGGCTTCTGCAACACGCTGCACGAGGTGCTCTCGAAGGAGCGGCCGGCTTACGTCGGCGTGGCTTTCGACCCCCACGGGCCTACGTTCCGCAGCGAGGCTTACGCCCAATACAAGGCGCAGCGCGAGGAGACGCCCGAGGACATACGCCGCTCGGTGCCCGTAATCAAGGACATACTGGCGACCATGCGCATACCCGTATTGGAGGCGGAGGGCTTCGAGGCAGACGACGTAATAGGCACGCTGGCGAAGAAAGCCGGCGCGGCGGGACTGAAAACGTATATGCTGACGCCCGACAAGGACTACGGGCAGCTCGTCGGCGGGAGCGTCGTGATGTTCCGCCCGCGCCACGGCGGAGGCTACGAGACGCTCGACGAGGAGGGCGTATGCCAGAAATACGGCATTTCATCGACGTCGCAGGTCATCGACCTGCTCGGCCTCATGGGCGACGCTTCGGACAACATCCCGGGCTGCCCGGGCGTGGGCGAGAAGACGGCCGTCAAGCTCTTGCAGCAGTTCGGCAGCATAGACTCGCTCCTTGAGCGCACCGACGAACTGAAGGGCGCACTGAAGAAGAAGGTGGAGGAGAACGCGGAGCAAATACGCTTCTCGAAGTTCCTCGCCACAATACGCACCGACGTGCCCATAGAGCTCGACCTGGAAAAGCTGCGGGTGGACGAACCTGACCGCGACGAACTGCGCCGGCTGTTCGCCGAACTGGAGTTTAAGACGCTCTCGGACAAGTTCCTTAACAACCGTGAAAACATCAAAAATAACGCTAACGGGCAGCTTGATTTATTTGCAGAAAACCCGACCGACGGGCAGGTTGACGCCGAAAAATCGCCCCTGAAGACGTTAAACGACACGCCGCATACGTATAAACTCATTGACAATGAGGACGATATGGCTGCGCTTCGTGACTTTTTCATGACAAAAAGAATTTTAAGTTTAGACACGGAGACGACATCGACCGACGCAATCGATGCCGAACTCGTAGGTTTGAGCTTCGCCGTCGAGGAATTTTCGGCGTTTTACGTGCCCGTTCCCGCCGACCGTCAACAAGCACAAAAAATAGTTAATATTTTCAAACCCGTCTATGAAGACCCTTCAATCCTTAAAATAGGTCAGAACATCAAGTACGACATGGAGGTGCTCTCGAATTACGGCGTGACACTCGGCGGCGAGATGTTCGACACGATGGTGGCGCATTACCTGCTGCAACCGGAGCTGCGCCACAACATGGACTACATGGCCGAGGTGTACCTTAAATATAAGACCATCCACATAGACGAACTTATCGGCCCCAAGGACAAGGGCCAGCGTTCGATGCGGGAGCTGCGCCCGGAGGAGGTGTACGAGTACGCAGCCGAGGACGCCGACGTCACCCTGCGCCTGAAGAACCTGCTGGAGCCGAGGCTCAAGGAGACGGGCGCGTGGCAGCTGTTCAGCGAAGTGGAGATGCCCCTGGTGCGTGTGCTGGCGTCGATGGAGCTGACGGGCGTGCGCATTGACACGCAGTCGCTGGCCGAGACGTCGCAGATGCTCACGGCGCGCATGGCCGGAATTGAGCAGGAAATATACCGGCTGGCCGGCGAGGAGTTCAACATCGCCTCGCCCAAGCAGGTGGGCGACATCCTGTTCGGCAAGATGAAGATTGTGGAGAAGCCGAAGAAGACCAAGACGGGGCAGTACGTCACGTCGGAGGAAGTGCTGCAACAGCTGCGCGGCAAGAGCGACATCGTGGGCAAAATACTTGAACACCGCGGACTGAAGAAGCTCCTCGGCACGTATGTCGATGCCCTGCCTAAGCTCGTTAACCGGCGCACGGGGCGCATACACACGTCGTTCAACCAGGCCGTCACAGCCACCGGACGCCTGTCGTCGAGCGACCCCAACCTGCAGAACATACCCGTGCGCGGCGAGGACGGTAAGGAAATCCGCAAGGCCTTCGTGCCCGAGGAGGGCTGCCTGTTCTTCTCGGCCGACTACTCGCAAATAGAGCTGCGCGTCATGGCGCACCTGAGCGGCGACGAGAATATGCGCGAGGCCTTCGTAGAGGGGTACGACATACACGCCGCCACGGCAGCGAAAATATACCACAAGGCCGTGGCCGACGTGTCGCGCGACGAGCGCACAAAGGCCAAGCGCGCCAACTTCGGCATCATCTACGGCATCACCGTCTTCGGACTGGCCGAACGACTCGACATCAGCCGGCGCGAGGCCACGGAGCTGATTGACGGCTACTTCGCCACGTTCCCCCGCGTGGCCGACTACATGGAGCGCGCCAAGGCCGAGGCGCGCGAGAAGGGCTATGCCGAGACCCTGCTCCACCGCCGCCGCTACCTGCCCGACATCACGTCGCACAATGCCACCGTGCGCGGCTTCGCCGAGCGCAACGCCATCAACGCCCCCATCCAGGGCACGGCCGCCGACATAATAAAAATAGCCATGGTGCGCATCTACGACCGCTTCAAGCGCGAGAACCTGCGCTCGAAGATGCTCCTGCAGGTGCACGACGAACTGAACTTCAGCGTCTACCCCGACGAGAAGGAAGCCGTGGAGCGCATCGTCCTCGAGGAGATGCAGGGCGCATATCCGCTCTCGGTGCCATTGGTTGCCGACTGCGGCTGGGGCGCAAACTGGCTTGAGGCACACTGATGTTAAATGAAAAATTAAAAGTGAATAATTAAAAATCCATTACCCTTTCACTACTGCCAGGCCATCTGTCGCATCGGCCTGATTAGTCATATTCAGCCAACAATGCCATCAGCCCCATCAGCCTGATTAGTCCTATTCCCCCAAGAATGCCATCAGCCGCATTGGCCTAATTAGTCCTATTCCCCCTCACCCCTACCCCGCCGCCTTGCAAAAGGCGGCAAATCGCCCACCAAAAGGCGGCATTCCGCAGCGCGGAATGCCGCCTTTTGCAACCAGCTGAAAACCAACAAGTTGCGCAACTATCAGATTTTTCATTATTCATTATTAATTTTTCATTCAAAATCATTAACTTTGCGCTAAGAAAAACCACTATGAAATGAAACAATACCCGATAGGAATACAAAACTTCGAGAAATTGCGTGAATGCAATTTCTTTTATGTAGACAAGACCAAACTGATATATCAGCTTGTCACTTCGGGCAAATATTATAATCTTACTCGCCCCAGGCGGTTCGGCAAGAGCCTCTTGCTGAGCACCCTGCAAGCCTATTTCGAGGGCAAGAGGGAGCTGTTCGAGGGACTGGAAATAGAGAAGTTGGAGAGCGACTGGACGCCCCACCCCATACTGCACCTTGACCTCAACACGCAGAAATATGACACGCCGGAGAGCCTCGACAACATACTCAACAAGGCACTGGAGGACTGGGAACGGCTGTACGGCAACGACCCGGCGGAGAAGTCGCTCGCGATGCGCTTCGACGGCATTATCAAGCGCGCCCACGAGAAGACGGGGCAGCGCGCCGTTATACTCGTTGACGAGTACGACAAGCCCATGCTGCAGGCCATCGGCAACGACGAACTGCAAAGCGCCTACAGAGAGACGCTCAAGCCGTTTTACGGCGCACTGAAGAGCCGCGACGCCGACATACGCTTCGCTTTCCTCACGGGCGTTACGAAGTTCGGCAAGGTGAGCGTGTTCAGCGACCTCAACAACCTTAACGACATATCCATGTGGGACAAGTATTACGACGTCTGCGGCATAAGCGAGGCGGAGCTGGAGCGCGACTTCAGGGAGGACGTGGAGGCGCTGGCCGAGGCGCAAGGCATGGCTTATGATGACTGCGTGGCGCGGCTGAAGCACATGTACGACGGCTACCACTTCGACGCCGGAACGCCGGGCGTGTACAACCCGTTCAGCCTGCTCAACACGTTCGCCAAGCTGAAGTTCGGCTATTACTGGTTCGAGACGGGCACGCCGACATACCTCGTGAAGCTGTTGCAGCTGCATAATTACGACCTTAACGAGATGGCAAACGAACAGACGTCGGAAGACGTGCTAAACAGCATCGACGCGGCATCGACAAACCCCATACCCGTAATATACCAAAGCGGATACCTGACAATAAAGGACTACGACCCGGAGTTCGAGCTTTACACGCTGGGCTTCCCCAACGAGGAGGTGGAAAAGGGCTTTGTGAGGTACCTGATGCCCTTCTACACCACGGTGAACCAGAGCAAGACGGCCTTCGAGATTAGCCGCTTTGTCAAGGAAATCGAGGCCGGCAACTGCGACGCTTTCTTCACCCGGCTGCGCTCATTCTACGCCGACATCCCCTACGAGATGCAGCGCGACCTTGAGGTGCACTACCAGAACGTGCTCTTCATAGTGTTCCGCCTGATGGGCTTCCACGTCGGCGTGGAGTACCATACGAGCAACGGCCGCGTAGACCTCGTGCTGAAGACCAAGGCGCGCATCTACGTCATGGAGTTCAAGTTTGACGGAACGGCCGAGGAAGCCATGCGCCAAATCGACGAAAAGGGCTACGCCACGCCATTCATGGCCGACGGGCGACCAGTCATGAAGGTTGCCGTGAACTTCAGCCGGGACACGAAGACAATAGACAAATGGATTGTAGAAGAAAACCATTGAATGCAACCCAAACGGCAAACGGCGGCATATTGCATGGCAATATGCCGCTTATTATAACGCCAAAGGCCTCGTTCCGCATTGCGAAATGAGGCCTTTGGCAATTAACTGGAAATCAAATACTTACGCAAAAACAAAATTACTGGCAGGCAATCATTCGCCAACCCCCACTTCAGTATTTGCCACCACTGTAGCCGTTGCATTATGCCCTTCAGCCATAACGGCTTTTGTACCAGGTATAAAGATGCAAGGCCAAACAAAAATGGCTGTTATTACGGCAAGCGGAGTGCGGTTTTTGCCAGTAACGCGCACGTTGCCAGATAGCGGAACCTTTGTGCCGTCGCCAAGCGTCAGGCTTTTAAGGTCAATTGAAAGACGCCCTTTCGTCCCGGCCAACGATGACTTCTTGGCCTCGGTGACAACGCCGTCGGCCATCGTGCCGGCAGGTATAATAACCTTGCCGTCAGACATAACGTTGCTTGTTACCTTGAATTTTACGTTGTCGCCAATTTCAACGTTCTTGGCATAAACCGTCTGCACGGACTGCACGTCAACGACAGTGCCGGCCTTGATAACAGCCTTACCCTGTGCAAAAGCTAAAACAGGAGAGCAAACAAGGCCTAAGACAAAGGCCAATTTCAAAATCGTTTTTTTCATGAATACTACATTTGCGGTGCGCAATTCCCAAAACACCTATAAAATGTTAGAGGCGTGGAACTGCGATGCCCACGTCTAACTTGAAGGTCCTGAGAAAACCTGTACTTACGATATGGAAATAGCAGCCCACGCCAAGCGTGAGAGCCACTATGCCAATCCTTGTAAGTACGTTGTGAATTTCTCAGGTTCTCAAATTACAAGACAAGCATAACGCCTCTTTATTCCTCAAAAATACGGCACACCGAAATGCACCGATGCAAAGATAAAAAATTATGACAAACGCCGCAAATAGTAAGGTTATTTTCTCCGAAATATCGTATAAAACGCAGCGTTGGCTTTGAAGCAACAGCGTTTTTAGCTATATTTGCAGATACAAAAAATATTGAGATGAAACAGTACGCAATAGGAATACAGAACTTTGAGAGCCTGATAAAAGACGGATACTATTACGTTGACAAGACAAAATTGATGTACCGGCTCGTCACAACGGGCAGGTATTACTTCCTGAGCCGCCCCAGGCGGTTCGGCAAGAGCCTGTTGCTGAGCACGCTGCAAGCCTACTTCGAGGGCAAGAGGGAGCTGTTCGAGGGACTGGAAATAGAGAAGTTGGAGGCCGACTGGACGCCCCACCCCATACTGCACCTTGACCTCAATACGCAGAAGTATGACACACCGGAGAGCCTCGAGAAAATTCTCGACGAACAACTTACCGAGTGGGAAAAGCTCTACGGCAGCAATCCGCTCGAAGTTGGGCCGGCAAGACGCTTCGACGGCATTATCAAGCGCGCCCACGAGAAGACGGGGCAGCGCGCCGTTATACTCGTTGACGAGTACGACAAGCCCATGCTGCAGGCCATCGGCAACGACGAACTGCAAAGCGCCTACAGAGAGACGCTCAAGCCGTTTTACGGCGCACTGAAGAGCCGCGACGCCGACATACGCTTCGCTTTCCTCACGGGCGTTACGAAGTTCGGCAAGGTGAGCGTGTTCAGCGACCTCAACAACCTTAACGACATATCCATGTGGGACAAGTATTACGACGTCTGCGGCATAAGCGAGGCGGAGCTGGAGCGCGACTTCAGGGAGGACGTGGAGGCGCTGGCCGAGGCGCAAGGCATGGCTTATGATGACTGCGTGGCGCGGCTGAAGCACATGTACGACGGCTACCACTTCGACGCCGGAACGCCGGGCGTGTACAACCCGTTCAGCCTGCTCAACACGTTCGCCAAGCTGAAGTTCGGCTATTACTGGTTCGAGACGGGCACGCCGACATACCTCGTGAAGCTGTTGCAGCTGCATAATTACGACCTTAACGAGATGGCAAACGAACAGACGTCGGAAGACGTGCTAAACAGCATCGACGCGGCATCGACAAACCCCATACCCGTAATATACCAAAGCGGATACCTGACAATAAAGGACTACGACCCGGAGTTCGAGCTTTACACGCTGGGCTTCCCCAACGAGGAGGTGGAAAAGGGCTTTGTGAGGTACCTGATGCCCTTCTACACCACGGTGAACCAGAGCAAGACGGCCTTCGAGATTAGCCGCTTTGTCAAGGAAATCGAGGCCGGCAACTGCGACGCTTTCTTCACCCGGCTGCGCTCATTCTACGCCGACATCCCCTACGAGATGCAGCGCGACCTTGAGGTGCACTACCAGAACGTGCTCTTCATAGTGTTCCGCCTGATGGGCTTCCACGTCGGCGTGGAGTACCATACGAGCAACGGCCGCGTAGACCTCGTGCTGAAGACCAAGGCGCGCATCTACGTCATGGAGTTCAAGTTTGACGGAACGGCCGAGGAAGCCATGCGCCAAATCAACGAAAAGGGCTACGCCACGCCATTCATGGCCGACGGCCGGCAGGTCGTCAAGGTTGCCGTGAACTTCAGCCGGGACACGAAGACAATAGACAAATGGATTGTAGAAGAAGCATAAAAACCGTAGGAGAACGCACACATGGAGCATAGGTATATTATCTCGGACTTGCCCCTACAGCATGACCTGGAAACAAAAAGGGTGTTAAAGCAGCTAAACCTGTCGAACAAGAAACTGGCCGAACTGAAAGGCGTGGCACAAACTATCCCAAACGAGAACATTCTCATAAATACGCTTACCCTACAAGAAGCCAAAGACAGCTCTGAAGTGGAAAACATAGTGACCACAAGCGACGAACTATACAAGGCCGACCTGAACCTGAAAAACACCATAGCCAACGCTTCAACAAAAGAAGTGCTGAACTATCGCCAAGCACTGCAAACAGGCTTCTCTACCGCAAGAAGGACTAAGCTGTTGACCCTCAACGACATTAAACGGATACAGCGGGAGCTTGAGACAAACAACGCCGGCTTCCGCCGCGTGCCCGGCACAAGACTGAAAAACGCATACGGGGAAACGGTTTACACTCCGCCACAAGACGGACAGGAAGTTGAAAGGCTGATGGTCAACCTCGAAAGATACATCAACGTTCCCGAAATGCACGACGTTGACCCGCTGATAAAGATGGCAGTAATCCACCACCAGTTTGAAAGTATACACCCATTTTACGACGGCAACGGAAGAACCGGTAGGATAATCTCTATATTGTACCTTGTCATCAACGGCTTGCTCGACCTGCCGATATTGTACCTCAGCCGCTACATAACCCATAACAAAGGCGAATATTACCGCCTGATACAACAGGTAAGGGATAAATCGAACACAGGAAACGCAACGGAATGGGAAGAATGGGTGATGTTCATGCTGAAAGGAGTGGAAGAAACCGCCGACGAAACGATAAGGCTCGTCAAAGGCATATCGGCACTTATGGCCGAATACAAACGGACATTGCGGCCGCTAATGGGCAAGCATTACAAGCATGAACTGCTGAACAACCTTTTTTTCCACCCTTACACCAAGATTGAATTTATCATGAAAGACATGATGGTACAACGTAAGACGGCAGCTAAATATCTTGACATGATTGTGGAAGCGAGGCTTCTCGAGAAAATAAAAATGGGCAGAAGCAACTATTACATCAACATTAAGCTGATGGACTTGTTCATGAACCATGGCAACTCGACCGCCACTGCACACGAACAGATAGAGTCAGTGCAAGACTGAACGATAACGGATAAAAATGTACATAACGGCTGCAACGTGTACCCGAAAACGTAAAAATGGGTACACGTAGGCTTGAAAATATACTCGAAAGGGCTGAAACGGGTACACATCAGATTATCACATAACAAGAAAAACCTAAAACAAAGCGACATGGAAAAATACGAATGGGCGGAGGGCATGGCGTGCGCCGTGACCGCTGCCGACAAGGACGGCGTGATACGCTACATGAACCGCAAGGCGCGGGAGACGTACAAGAAGCACGGTAACCTGATAGGCAAGAGCCTCTACGACTGCCACGGGGAGCGCGCGGCGGGCATCATCAGGCAACTGCTGGCCGAGGGCGGCACGAACGCCTACACGATAGAGAAGAACGGGCAGCACAAGGTGATTTACCAGACGGCCGTGACCGACGGCGACGGGCGCGTGGAGGGCATCGTGGAAATATCGATGGTGGTGCCCGAGGAGATGCCCCATTACGTGAGGGGGTAAGGAATATTTATAAAAGTAAAAAGGTAAAAAAGTAAAAAGTTAAAAAAAGCCATTACCCTTGTTGCCTATCACCGATTTATAAAGTCGGCATGGAGCAAGGGTAATGGCTTTAACTTATATAACTTCCTGTAACTTCTCTAACTTCTTTTTCAATGAATAAAGCCATTACCCTTGGCCGTTATCAGCAACAAAGGTAATGGCTTTAAATTATATATATTCTGTAACTTCTTTAAATTCTTAAAGAAAATCAATACAAGCTCTTGCGGCCGGCCAGGGTGTCGTAGTTGTTCTTCAGGTCAGTCCAGTCAACCTTCACCTTGGTGCTTATGCCGTTGATGTACTTCTCGATGTTGGTGTAGCCGTCGCCCGTGCAGTCGCCGTTGGCGTCAGAGGGGTCGTTGGGGTTAAGGCCGTTGGCTATTTCCCAGTCGTCGGGCATACCGTCGCCGTCGGTGTCAACGCGCGGCTCGCCGCTGTATTCGGGGTATCCGCCCATCTGGCGCGGGTCGGTTATGATGCCGAGCTTGTAAGAGTCCTTCGGCAGGCGGCGGTACTTGAAGAGGCCGTCCTCGTTCATCGACTTCTCGCTCATGCCCCAGTGGTCGCCGTAGGGGTTGTCCTTGGGCAGCTTCTTCACGTAGTAAGCCTCGCCCGTGCGCACCTCGTTGATGATGCGCTCGTCAACGATGTCGCGGCAGGGCAGCGTTGCGCCGACGTTCTCCATCACGTAGTCGAAGGTCTTGTCAGACGGCAGGATGGTCATGTGGGCCATCTCGAAGGGCTCGTCCGACTTCATCAGGGCCTTTACGTCCTCGGGTATGTCCGTACCGTCGCCTATGTCGGCCACCTGTATTCCGCCGTCCCAGTTGTCCTTGGTGACGCGCTCGTTGCCCTCCATGATGTTACCTATGGCGAACACGCGGCCGTACTGCGGGTACGGGAACAGCTTTTTGCTGCGGCTCTCGGCCTTGATTATGCGGTGGCTGATGGCTCCCTCCTTCGGGGTGAGCGGCCCGGGCTTGTAGTAGTTGTTGATGAAGTTGCTCATCGTAGAGTACTCTCCGCCGTCAGCCGTGCGGTGAACCCAGTTGTAGATTACGTTGTTGACGAAGTTGAACACGCCGCCCCACCCTATTGACGGGTTACGGCCGGTGTTGTCGGCCCAGAGGTTGCGCATGAATGTCGTGTTCTCGCCGCCGATTGTAGAGCCGAATGCGTGGTTGTACGTGTCGAGGCCCTTGGCCGAGATGGTGTTCTGTATGGTCACGTTGACGGTCGGGTCCTTGCGCGACGGCTTGCCGTCGTTCATGCTGTACATATGGCGGTAGAACGAGATGTTCTCGTCCAAGCCCCACTCGCACGAGCAGTGGTCAATCATGATGTTGCCCACGGGGTTGCCGCCGAACGAGTCCTCACGGTACCACACGTTCGTGGCGCCGCGGCGGAAGCGCATATGGCGCACGATGACGTCGTGCGTGTTAACCTGGAACGACTGCCCGGCTATGCACACGCCGTCGCCCGGGGCCGTCTGTCCCGCGATGGTAACGTAAGGGGCGCGCAGGATGATGGGAGTCTTCAGCCAGATGATGCCCGATACGTTGAACACGATGATGCGGGCGCCGCCCTGCTCGCACGCCCAGCGGAACGAGCCGGGGCCGTCGTCGTTGAGGTTGGTCACGACGAGCACCTTGCCGCCGCGCCCTCCCGGGGTGTACATACCGCCGCCCTCGGCACCGGGGAACGCCGGGATGTTGGCCTTCTTCAGGTCATAGGGGCGGAACGCCCATGGCACATACGGGCGGCCCTCCATGGCCTCTTTCTTAACGATTGGGAACGCAACGGCCCACGCCGAGTCAGAGTGTGCCGTCCACACCTTCGTCAGCGAGTCAATCTTGGCCTTGCCTTCCGGCGTCAGCTGCGGATACTGCGCCATAACTGACTGTGACCCCAAGCCCAAGGCCAAGGCCACAACTGCCAATGTCTTCTTGTCCATAAGATTAAAGATATGTTTAAAATTTCAAAAGATTACGTTATTTGTTTATATGACTGATTGGGTGTAAAAAAGTAACATTTGTTTAACATAGTTTTAGATTACAGCAGACGAGGGACGAGCGACGAGCAGACAAGCAGACGAGGGACAAGCAGACGAGCAGACGAGCAAACAAGCAGACAAGTGGCCAAGCCCATTGGACTTATCGGCCTTATCCGTCCTATTCCTCCAAACAACGCTCCCTGCCAACCCTCCACCAAGAACGCCCCAGCAAAACACGCCCTATTGCCGCGCTATATGCCACATATCGCGCGGCAAGACACGGCACTTTGCAAGGCCGAAGGCCGCCCTTCGCAAAAAGCCCGACGCCAAGCCCTGCCACAAGGCGCCACGCCCCACGAAACATTTGTCTTTAACTACCGAAAAAAGCATTACCTTTAAATAAGGTAAGCTGCGTCTCGGAAAAGCAAAATAAAAGGCAGTTTCACGGCCTTTTATTTTGCTTTTCACTCAACTTGCATTACCTTTGCACTCCGAGAATATAAACGTTTATACAAGGATATGTCATTAAAATGTGGTATAGTGGGTTTGCCCAACGTGGGCAAGTCCACGCTTTTCAACTGCCTGTCGAGCGCGAAGGCGCAGGCGGCCAACTTCCCTTTCTGCACAATAGAGCCTAACGTGGGCATGATTACCGTGCCCGACGAGAGGCTCACCAAGCTGGCCGAAATAGTGCACCCCGGGCGCATCGTGCCGGCTACGTGCGAGATTGTCGATATAGCCGGACTTGTCAAGGGAGCGTCGAAGGGCGAGGGACTGGGCAACAAGTTCCTCGGCAACATACGCGAAACGGACGCGATAATACACGTGCTGCGCTGCTTCGACGACGACAACATAACGCACGTTGACGGCACCATCGACCCCATACGCGACAAGGAAATTATCGACACCGAGCTGCAGCTGAAGGACTTGGAAACCATCGAGGCGCGCCTCTCGAAGCAGCAGAAGGTGGCCGCCGCGGGCAACAAGGACGCCAAGGTAGAAGTCGCGGTGCTTGAGGCATACAAGGAGGTGCTCGAGCAGGGCAAGAACGCACGCATCGTGGAGTTCGAGAGCAAGGAGGAGCAGGAGGCCGCACGCAACCTCTTCCTGTTGACGGCCAAGCCCGTGCTCTACGTCTGCAACGTTGACGAGGCGTCGGCCAAGACGGGCAACGACTACAGCCGCCGCGTGGAGGAAATAGCACGCGAGGAGGGCGCCGAGGCGATGGTCATAGCCGCCAAGACGGAGGAGGACATCGCGAGCCTTGAGACCTACGAGGACAAGAAGATGTTTCTCGACGAGCTGGGGCTCGAGGAGAGCGGCGTCAACCGCCTAATCAAGAAGGCCTACGCCCTGCTGAACCTCGAGACGTTCATCACCGCCGGCGAGATGGAGGTGAAGGCCTGGACGTACAAGAAGGGCTGGAAGGCCCCGCAGTGCGCCGGCGTAATCCACACAGACTTCGAGAAGGGCTTTATCCGCGCCGAGGTAATCAAGTACGACGACTACATCAAGTACGGCTCCGAGGCCGCCGTGCGCGAGGCCGGCAAGATGGGCATCGAGGGCAAGGACTACGTGGTGCAGGACGGCGACATCATGCACTTCCGCTTCAACGTTTAAACTGACAACTAACACCCACCCCAGCCCTCCCGAAGGGAGGGGGCTTGGTATGCTTAACACCCACCCCAACCCTCCCGAAGGGAGGGAGCTTGATATGCTTATTGCATTTATAATATAGTAAAAATAAACAAAAATCCCTAACCAACTTGGGTAATCAGGCCCCCTCCCTTCGGGAGGGTTGGGGTGGGTATTTAATTATGAATATATTACTCTACATCCTCTGGAACCCCGACCTCGTGGCGTTCCGCATAGGCACGTTCTCAATCCGCTGGTACGCCCTGTGCTGGATGCTCGGCCTGCTGGCCGCCTACCTCATAGTGAAGCGGCTCTACAAGGAGCAGGGCATAAAGCCCGAGCTGTTCGACCCGCTCTTCATCTACTGCTTCGTCGGCATACTCATAGGCTCGCGCCTGGGCCACTGCCTGTTCTACGAGCCGGGCTACTTCCTCTCCAGCGGCAAGCACATGGTCGAGATGCTCCTCCCCATACGCTTCATGGCCGACGGCTCGTGGCGCTTCACGGGCTACGAGGGCCTGGCCAGCCACGGCGGCACCATCGGCCTAATCATAGCCCTCTGGCTCTACGTGCGCCGCACCAAGGTCAACCTCTGGCGCGTGCTCGACGACGTGGCCATAGCCACGCCCGTGACGGCCTTCTGCATACGCATGGGCAACCTGATGAACTCCGAGATTATCGGCAAGGCCACCGACGTGCCCTGGGCGTTCGTCTTCGAGCGCGTAGACCTCCTGCCGCGCCACCCCGGCCAGCTCTACGAGGCCCTGGCCTACGCCGCGTTCTTCTTCGTCGGCTGGCACCTGTACCGCAAGCGGCCCGAGCGCGTGGGCACGGGCTTCCATTTCGGCCTCTGCATCACGCTAATCTTCACCGCCCGCTTCTTCATCGAGTTCACCAAGGACATCCAGGAAGCCTTCGAGGCCTCCATGCCGCTCAACATGGGCCAGCTGCTCAGCCTGCCCTTCATAGCCCTCGGCCTCGTGTGTATGTTCAACCGCAAGCTCATGCGGCGACTCGGGGCGGAGAAATGATTTACAGGCAGACAAGGGACAAGTCAACAAGTAATAAAGGAAAAATAGGGAAATTTTACGCAAATTTCCCTATTTTTCCTTTTTGTATCCAATTATTTCCACTATATTTGCAGTACATTCGACCAAGATGATAGAACACACTCCGAAACTCAACAAGAAGCATTTTCAGGAGGCCGTAAGGCTGCTGTATAACCCTGAAATATCCCCGCTGATGAAGAAAATAAACAGCGGATACTTTTACTGGGACAAAGTAAAGTACCTTGCCCCGACGGGAGTTGACCCTACTGTGCTCTGGCAAGCCGTGAAGCTACAGCGCATGATAAACGCCAAGACCATTGCGTTCGGCAAATACAACTTCCATTTCACCATAACGGAGCAGATGCTCGCCCTGCTGCACGAGTTTGACATGAACATCGGAGGCAGTCTTGGCACAAAAAACCTGATACCTGAAAACGACAAGAACTTCTATCTCGTAAGCTCGGTGATGGAAGAAGCCATAGCATCAAGCCAGATGGAAGGAGCCTCGACAACGCGCAAGGTAGCCAAGGAAATGCTCAGGAAAAAGCTGAAACCCAAAGACAAGAGCCAGTGGATGATAGCCAACAACTACGCCACGATACGCTATCTGTCGGAACACAGGCAGGACGAATTTTCCGTGGAAAAGCTGCTCGAAGTACACCGGTACATATCAGCTGAAACACTTGATGACAAGAACGACGAGGGAAACATCCGCCAGACTGACGACATAGTGGTGATGGACGGCATCACGGGCGACATAGCCCACACGCCCCCACCCCACGGGGAAGTGCGGCAACTGCTTGAAGACCTGTGTTCGTTCGCCAACAACGACCTGCCCGAAAGCTTCATCCATCCGATAATCAAGGGCATAATCATACATTTCATGCTCGCCTACATCCATCCTTTCGCCGACGGCAACGGCCGCACGGCGCGCTCATTGGTCTACTGGTACATGATGAAGAAAGGCTACTGGCTCACCGAATACCTGTCAATATCAAGGATTATCTACACCAACAAGGCAAAATACGAAAGGGCTTTCCTATACACTGAGAACGACGACAACGACTTGTCTTACTTCATACAGTTCAACCTCGTGACTATGAAAAAAGCTTACGAGGAACTGAAACTTTACCTACAACGCAAAATCAGCGAACGCGATAGCATCCTGATGTTCAAAAGCGTCAAGGGCATCAACCAACGCCAGGCCCACATATTGAAAGTCATAGCAGAAAAAGGGAACGAGATACTGACGGCAAGAGAAGTGGCAACGCGCTTCAACATAACCGGGCACACGGCACGCGCCGACCTGCAAGGACTTGTAAGACAAGGATTTATGGCCGAAATCCCGCTCAACAACAAAACCATCGGCTACATCAAGGCCGATGGTTTTGAAGACAAGCTCAAACAATAACAAAAGGAAAAATAGGGAAATTTGCGTAAAATTTCCCTATTTTTCCTTTTATGTTTTTATTCTTTCACCTTTTCGTCTCCCACCTTTTCACCCTTACCACAGCAGCAGCTCCATGTCAACCACGTCGAGCCAGCGGCCATGCTTGTAGCCAACGCTGCGGAAGAGGGACACCTGCTCGAAGCCGAGGCGACGGTGGAAGGCTATGCTGGACGTGTTCTCCCCCGTGATGCAGGCTATGAGGGCGCGGCAACCCATCTGCCGGCAGTCGGATATTAGCAGGCTCATCAGCCCAGTGCCGATGCCTTGGCGCTTGGCCGCAGGACGGAGATAGATTGTAGTCTCGAAGGTGTGGGCGTAGGCGGCGCGCTCCTTCCACGGATGGGCGTAGCAGTAGCCCTCTACCCTGCCCTCCTCAACGGCCACGTAATAAGGGAAGCGCAGCGATATGTCCGTGACACGACGGCGCATATCCTCAACCGAGAGCGGCTCTGTCTCGAAACTCTCAACGCCGTTGAGGATGTACCAGTTGTACAGCTCCGTTATCTGCAGTATGTCCTGCTCTTCTACTTTACGGTAAAACATATTTCTGTTTAATGAATAATGAATAATGAAAAATGAAGAATGAAAAATGAAGAATGAATAATCAAGCTGCGCCGTCATTACGGTTATTTTTCATTCTTCATTCTTCATTTTTCATTCTTCATTTTTCATTCTTCATTCTTAATTATTCATTCTTCCCCGTCACTATCTTCTTTATCTCGTTCAGCCTGTTGAGGGCTTCCACGGGCGTGAGGTTGTCGATGTCGAGGCCGATGATTTCGTCGCGCACCTGGCAGAGCACCGGGTCGTCGAGCTGGAAGAAGCTGAGCTGCATCCCCTCGCGCCCCTGCCCGAGCCTCTCCACGGCCTGCTTGCCCACGGCTCCCACCTGGGCGTTGTCGGCCTCGAGCTGCTTCAGGATGGCCTCGGCGCGGCGCACGATGCTCTTGGGCATACCGGCAATCTGGGCCACGTGTATGCCGAAGGAGTGCTCCGAGCCGCCGCGCTCCAGCTTGCGCAGGAAGATGACCTTGCCGCCGGCCTCGCGGACGCTGACGTTGTAGTTCTTGACGCGCGGAAAGTTCTTCTCCATCTCGTTCAGCTCGTGGTAGTGGGTGGCGAAGAGCGTGCGCGCCCTGGCCCTTGGCTGCTCGTGCAGGTACTCCACGATGGCCCATGCTATGCTGATGCCGTCGTAGGTGGAGGTGCCGCGGCCCAGCTCGTCGAAGAGCACGAGCGAGCGCGGCGTGACGTTGTTGAGTATGTTGGCGGCCTCGGTCATCTCGACCATGAACGTCGATTCGCCCAGCGAGATGTTGTCGGAAGCCCCCACCCTCGTGAATATCTTGTCCACCATGCCTATTCTCGCGCTCCCTGCCGGCACGTAACAGCCTATCTGGGCCATGAGCACGATGAGGGCTGTCTGTCGCAGCAGGGCCGACTTTCCGGCCATGTTGGGGCCGGTTATCATCATGACCTGCTGGCGTTCGGAGTCAAGGTAGACGTCGTTGGGCACGTAGCTCTCGCCCACGGGAAGCTGCGTCTCGATGACGGGGTGGCGGCCCTGCTTTATGTCGAGCACCGTGTTGTCGGCCTCCACCTGCGGGCGGACGTAGCCGTTGGTCTCGGATGCCTTGGCGAACGACAGCAGGCAGTCGAGCCTGGCGGCCAGCGTGGCGTCGGCCTGTATGGCGGGTATGTACTCCTGCATGGCCATGACGAGGTCGCCGAAGAGCCTTGCCTCGAGCGCGAGGATTTTGTCCTCGGCGCCGAGGATTTTCTCCTCGTACTCCTTCAGCTCCTGCGTGATGTAGCGCTCGGCCTGGGCGAGGGTCTGCTTGCGCACCCAGTCGGCCGGCACCTTGTCCTTGAACGTGTTGCGCACCTCGAGGTAGTAGCCGAAGACGTTGTTGTAGCCTATCTTGAGCGAGGCTATGCCCGTGGCCTCGGCCTCGCGCTCCTGGATTTTCAGGAGGTATTCCTTGCCGCCCGTGGATATGCTGCGCAGCTCGTCGAGCTCGGCGTTGACGCCGGCCTTTATTACGCCGCCCTTGCTTACGAGCTGTGGCGGGTCGTCGCTGACCTCGCGCCCTATGCGGTCGCGCAGGCTCTCGCAGAGGCTGATGTTGTCGGCCACGCGGCGCAGCCCCTCGTTGTCGGCAGCCATGCAGGCGGCCTTGACGGGGCCGAGGGCCTCGAGGGCGGTGCGCAGCTGCACTACCTCGCGCGGCGACACGCGGCCTACGGCCACCTTGGATATGATGCGCTCGAGGTCGCCCACGCGGCGCAGGTTGTCGTCAACGGTGGCGCGCAAGCCATCGCAGGCCATGAAGCTGTCAACGACGCCGAGCCTGTTGCCCACGGCCTTGGCGTCGCGCAGGGGGAAGACCAGCCAACGCTTTAGCAGCCTTGCGCCCATAGGGGTGACGGTGCGGTCGATGACGCTGAGCAGCGACGCGCCGTCGTCCTGCATGGGCCGCAGCAGCTCGAGCGAGCGTATGGTGAACTTGTCGAGGCGGACGTACTTCTCCTCCTCTATCCTCGATAGCGACGTGACGTGGCCTATGTGCGTGTGCTGCGTCATCTCGAGATACTGCAGCACGGCGCCCGAGGCCACTATGCCGGCGTGGAGGTGGTCAACGCCGAAGCCCTTGAGCGACTTCACGCCGAAGTGCCTGAGGAGCTTCTGCCCTGCCGTCTGCTCGGTGAACACCCAGTCGTCGAGCTCGAAGGTGAAATACTTGTTGCCGAACCACCGCTCGAACTCCTCCCTCCTGCCCCTCTCGTAGAGCACTTCCTTGGGCGAGAAGTTGACGAGCAGCTTCTCCACGTAGTCGAAAGAGCCCTCGCCCGTGAGGAACTCGCCCGTGGATATGTCGAGGAATGCCACGCCGCAGGCCCCGCGGCCGAAGTGGACGGCGGCCAGGAAGTTGTTTTCCTTGTAGTCGAGCACGTTGTCGGTCATGGCCACGCCCGGCGTCACCAGCTCGGTGATGCCCCGCTTTACGAGCTTCTTCGCCAGCTTGGGGTCCTCCAGCTGGTCGCAGATGGCCACGCGGCGCCCTGCCCTGACGAGCTTCGGCAGGTAGGTGTCGAGCGCGTGGTACGGGAAGCCGGCCATCTCCGTGGGCGTCGCGCCCTGCGTGCCGCCGTTGCTGCGGCGCGTCAGCGTGATGCCGAGTATGCGGCTGGCATCGACGGCGTCTTGCAGGTAAGTCTCGTAGAAGTCGCCGCAGCGGAACAGCAGCATCGCGTCGGGATGCTGCGCCTTGAACGAGAAAAACTGCTTCATCATCGGCGTCAGCCCGTTGTCTTTCTTGGCCATGGTCTTTTATTTTTTTAGTTGACGAGAGACTTTTTAGTTGACGAGGGACTTTTTAGTTGACAAGGGACGAGGGACGAGCATACAAGGAGATTAGCATCGCCGGCATTATTTTATCGGGTGAATAGGACGGATAAGGCCGATAAGCCCAATGGGCCTTGGCGGAACGCTTGCGGGACAGTGGTGTCCGGGGCTTGTCCCTCGTTGCTCGTCCCTCGTTGCTCGTCCCTTGTCTGCTTGTCGCTTGTTGCTCGTCCCTTGTCTGCTCGTCGCTCGTCTGCTTGTCGCTTGTTGCTTGTCTGCTTGTCGCTTGTCGTTCGTCTGCTTGTCGCTTGTCTGCTTGTTTCTTTTTCTCGTGCAAAATTACTAAAAAATAAGGATTGGCGAAAATATCGGCTTTCCGATTTTTTCATTCCACGCCCCTCCCCACCCCATTTCATTCTTGATTTTTCATTTTTAATTCTTCATTTTTCATTCTTCATTTTTCATTCTTCATTTTTCATTCTCTTAATCATCCCGTTCAGCGGCTGGCTATCCTGCCTGACGTACATCAGCCAGCAGTAGCGGCTGAAGAGCGACGTCTGGCGCACGCCCTTGCGGTTGCGCGCGTTGAAGGCCATCGAGTAAGGGTTCGACGGCACGGGCACGTGCAGCACGTCGCAGGCGCGCTTCACGATTGAGCGGAAGCCCGACGGGCGGCCCTGCCCGTCAACGAGCTTCTCGCTCATGTAGACGCAGTGCGACAGGTCTATCAAGTCGGTCGTGCTCTCGTTCCAGTAAAGGTTCTCGTCGGGCGAGCGCGCCAGCAGCTCGGCAAACTGCCTTGCCATCATGTCGCGTGCGCGGTCGCGCTGTTCCTTCGTCAAAGTGTCTGCAAACTCGTTAGTGTGTTTCATGCGTGTGTCCATTTCGATAATCATCTTTCGTTATCCTCTCTCTTTTTAACGGTTAAGGTATGGTTAATACAATCGGTTAATTAAATCGGCGGCAAAGTTACGCCACCGCCGTGCACAATATGTTCGCAATGCTATATACTTTAAGGGGTGAAAAGTTAAATAGTCTTTATTTTATTTAGGAGTTAAAGTAGTTAAAGTAGTTAAAGAAGTTACCGCTCCCTGCGGTCGCTAAGGAGTTAAAGACAAATGCCCCGTCTCGTATGGGGACGCTCGGTCGGAGCGTCCGCGTAATGTTCGGCAGCCAAAGGAGTTAATACATCAGTCTCTATCTTTTTACACTAAACCAACAAGGCATTTGTCTTTAACTCCTTAGCGACCGCAGGGAGCGGTAACTTCTTTAACTACTTTAACTACCCTAAAATGTTTGTGCCGTTTCGCCCTGCCGTTTGCGCCCTTCGGCATCGCAAACGGACACCTTTGGCCGTGCCGCCGTGCACGTCCGCCAACGTGCGACGCAACCGCCTGGCAGCCAAGGGGTTGCCGAATGTCATGCCCCATACTCCTGCGATGTACAGCGGTAAAGTTTGGGGCACGCCCGATTTCGCACTACCTTTGCAACCGCAAGACCGGTCAAGCCGGCGACCGCACGGCGGGCACGCAGGGCCGAGAACTCCGGAATATCGGCCACGGGCACGCAGGGCGGCTGCCGCAAAGAAAAACCTTTTTCAGGAAACAAGCAAACTTAAAAACAACAACTTAAAAAAACTAAAAAACTATGGCAGTATTTTATAAAAAGTATCAGGATAACAGGAACAGTTCGGCAAACAAGGGTAAGTGGTACGCACGCGCCGTGCACACGCAGACCGTTGACATAGACGACCTGGCCGAGGAGATGCAGGCTAACTGCACCGTGAAGCGCGCCGACATCGTGGCCGTGCTCTCCGAGCTGGTCGAGACCATGCAGCAGCACCTGCAAATGTCACACCGCGTGAAGCTCAACCGCCTCGGCGCATTCAAAATCGGTATGTCAACCAAGCCGGCCGACACCGCCGACGCCTTCAACGCCAAGGACAACGTGAAGTCGGTGCACATACTCTTCCAGCCCGAGACGAAGATAGAGAAGGACAAGACCCGCGTGCGCGCACTGCTCACCGGCTGCAAGGTGCAGGAGCTGCCCAAGAACGCCGTCGGCGCAGACACCGACGACGAGGAGGAGGGAGCTTAGTTAAAGGTAAAAGGGTAAATTTGAAGGTGAGAAGGTGAGAAGGTGGGAAGGTGAGAAGGTGAGAAAGTGGGAAGGTGAGAAAGTGGGAAAGGCGACGGCGGCAGGGTAGGGCAGAGTGCCGCCCTGGCGCCCAACCTGAACCGGGCAACGCCGCAAGGCTTCCGCTCACCAACCGTCACTGTTTTCCCAATCCCTCCCAGAACTCCCAGTCCTCCCAGTTCTCCCAAAATCCCCAACAACAACTAAAAACCAAGAAAAACAATGGGCAACAAAGACAAACAGAACATATCAATCATACTGAAAATCATCGCTGCCATTGCCACCGCCATACTCGGCGTGTTCGGCGTGAACGCGGCAATGTAAGTTAAAAATGAATGTCCGCAAAGCTCCCATTCATTTTAGGAGTTAAAGGAGTTAACGTTCGCTTCGCTCACTAAGGAGTTAAAGGCAAATGCCCCGTTGGCTAATGATGGTTAACGCCGGTTTGCGGACATTCATTTTCACCAAAAAGGGTAGAAAGGTAAAAAAACAGGATAACCGCAAAAAGGCGAGGGGCGGCAGGGTAGGGCAGACGTGCCAGCCTTGCCGCCCATGCTTATTTCTCCCAGCCCTCCCTTAATTATTTTCCCCTTCTCCCGGCCCTCCCTGTCTTTTTACTTTTTTACCCTTTTACTTTTTTACCTTTTTACTTTTTTTACTATCTTTGCATCTTGGATTATTGCATACGAACAAAACAGGATACGAAGCGATGGAATACAACTTCAACGAAATCGAAAAACGATGGCAGAAACGGTGGGCGGAGATGAAGACCTACCACGTGACGGAAGACACGCAGAAGGAGAAGTTCTACGTGCTAAATATGTTCCCTTACCCCTCGGGGGCGGGACTGCACGTAGGCCACCCGCTGGGCTACATCGCATCTGACATATACGCGCGCTACAAGCGGCAGAGGGGCTTCAACGTGTTGAACCCCATGGGCTACGACGCCTACGGACTGCCGGCCGAGCAGTACGCCATACAGACGGGGCAGCACCCGGCCGTGACCACGGAGCAGAACATCAACCACTACCGCGAGCAGCTGGACAAAATCGGCTTCTCGTTCGACTGGGACAGGGAGGTGCGCACGTGCGACCCGCGGTATTACAAGTGGACGCAGTGGGCGTTCGTCAGGATGTTCAACTCCTACTACGACAACGCGCAGCAGAAGGCGCGGCCCATCAGCGAGCTTGAGGACTACCTTGCCAAGCACGGCACCGAGGGACTCGACGCGGCTTGCTCGGAGGAGCTGCGGCTGACGGCCGACGAATGGAACGCCATGGCGGAGAAGGAGAGGAGGCACACGCTGATGAACTGGCGGCTGGCTTACCTGGGCGAGACGATGGTTAACTGGTGCGCCGGGCTGGGCACGGTGCTGGCCAACGACGAGGTGGTTGACGGCCTAAGCGTGCGCGGCGGCTACCCCGTGGTGCAGAAGAAGATGATGCAGTGGTGCCTGCGCGTCAGCGCTTACGCACAGCGGTTGCTCGACGGTCTCGACACCGTTGACTGGACCGACTCGCTCAAGGAGACGCAGCGCAACTGGATAGGACGCTCGGAAGGAACGGAGATAGAGTTTAAGATAAAAGCCCCCTCAAACTCCCACATAGGGGGAGCTGCTGATGCCAACGAAGCTAACCAAAGCCTCCCCCATGGGGAGGTTGGTGGGGCTTCTGGTGGGGCTTTCACCATCTTCACCACCCGCGCCGACACCATATTCGGCGTTACGTTCATGGTGCTTGCGCCGGAGAGCGAATTAGTGGCAAAGGTGACGACGCCAGAACAGAAGGCCGAGGTGGACGCTTACCTCGAGCGCACGAAGAAGCGCACCGAGCGCGAGCGCATCAGCGACCGAAGCGTCAGCGGCGTGTTCACGGGCTCGTATGCCATCAATCCCTTCACGGGCGAGGATATACCCATCTGGGTGTCAGACTATGTGCTGGCAGGTTACGGCACGGGAGCAATCATGGCCGTGCCGGCGCACGACTCGCGCGACTATGCCTTCGCCAAGCATTTCGGGCTGGAAATCCGCCCGCTCATCGAGGGCTGCGACGTAAGTGAGGAGAGCTTCGACGCCAAGGAGGGCACGGTGTGCAACTCGCCGAAGAGTGGGGTAGAGGCCATCGGAGGTTTCTCACTCAACGGACTGTCTGTAAAAGAAGCTATTGCCGCCACGAAGAAGTTTGTCAAGGAACACAATCTCGGCCGCGTGAAGGTTAACTACCGCTTACGCGACGCAATCTTCTCGCGCCAGCGTTACTGGGGAGAGCCGTTCCCCGTGTACTACAAGGACGGCGAACCGTATATGCTGCCGGAGGACTGCCTGCCGTTGGAGCTGCCTGAAATAGACCAGTATAAGCCTACGGAGACGGGCGAACCGCCGCTCGGCCACGCCAAGAAGTGGGCGTGGGACACGGCAAGCAACAGCGTCGTTGACAAGTCGCTCATCGACAACAAGACGGTATTCCCCTTGGAGCTGAACACCATGCCGGGCTTCGCCGGCTCGTCGGCATACTATCTCAGGTACATGGACCCGACCGACGACAAGGCCCTCGTAAGCCGCGAGGCCGACGAGTACTGGCGCAACGTTGACCTGTACGTCGGCGGCACGGAGCACGCCACGGGCCACCTTATATATTCAAGGTTCTGGAACAAGTTTCTGCACGACATAGGCTGCTCGTGCGAGGAGGAACCGTTCAAGAAGCTCGTCAACCAAGGCATGATACAGGGACGCTCGAACTTCGTGTACCGCGTGAACAGCGACGACCACGACGCGGCTCCGGTATTCGTGTCATTAGGCTTAAAAGACCAGTACGACGTAACGCCAATCCACGTTGACGTGAACATAGTGCACGGCGACGTGCTCGACATAGACGCCTTCAAGGCATGGCGGCCGGAGTACGCGAACGCCGAGTTCATCATGGAGGACGGCAAGTACGTCTGCGGCTGGGCAATCGAGAAGATGTCGAAGTCGATGTACAACGTCGTCAACCCCGACATGATTGTAGAGAAGTACGGCGCCGACACGCTGCGCCTGTACGAGATGTTCCTCGGCCCCGTGGAGCAGAGCAAGCCGTGGGACACCAACGGCATAGACGGCTGCCACCGCTTCCTGAAGAAGTTTTGGGCGCTCTACGCCGACCGCGAGGGCATGAAGCAGCTCGACGACGCGGAGCCGACGGCCGACGAGATGAAGAGCCTGCACAAGCTCATCAAGAAGGTGACGCAGGACATAGAGGCCTTCAGCTACAACACGTCGGTGGCCGCGTTCATGATATGCGTGGGCGAGCTGGCGCAGCTGAAGTGCCGCAACCGCAGCGTGCTGACCGAGCTGGTGAAGCTCATAGCCCCCTTCGCGCCTCACATAGCCGAGGAGCTGTGGCACGCGCTGGGCAACCAGTCCACCGTGTGTGACGCACCGTGGCCCGCGTATGACGACAAGTACCTCGTAGAGACGACCGTGCAGCTTACCGTGTCGTTCAACGGCAAGGCACGCTACCAGATACAGTTCCCGGCCGACGCCGACGCCAAGGCCGTTGAGGATGCCGTGATGGCCGACGAACGCTCGAAGAAGTACATCGGCGACAAGAAGGTGATGAAGGTAATCGTCGTGCCCAAGAAGATAGTGAACGTAGTCGTTAAGTGACAAGCAGACGAGAGACAAGCAGACGAGAGACAAGCAGACGAGGGACAAGCAGACGAGGGACAAGCAGACGAGGGACAAGCAGACGAGGGACAAGGGACAAGCTACAAGCGGCTTGCGAGTCCATTGGTCTTATAAGCCTTATTCGTCCTATTCACCCAATTAAGTCAATCAAGGCTAATCTCCTTGTTTGCTTGTGTCTCGTCCCTCGTCAACTTTAAAAAGTCCATCTTCAACTTTAAAAATAATACTATGACAAAACAATTAATCATCAACGAGGTGAAGGATTACGTCAACATAACCCTGGGCCTCATGCTTTACACGTTCGCCTTCACGGTGTTCCTGCTGCCCTACGAGATAGTGACGGGCGGCATCGCCGGCATAGGCGCCGTGGTGTTCTACGCCACGAAGTTCCCCGTGCAGTACACGTTCTTCATCATCAACGCCGTGCTCATCGTGGCCGCGCTGAAAATCCTCGGGCTGAAGTTCCTGATGAAGACCATCTACGCCACGTTCATGCTGACGTTCCTCCTGGAGGTGGCGCAAGACGTGGTGATGCAGCCCGACGGCACGTTCTACAAGCTGCTGGGCGAGGGCAACGACTTCATGTCGCTCGTCATCGGCTGCATGATGACGGGTACGGCGCTGGCCATCGTCTTCCTCAACAACGGCTCCACGGGCGGCACCGACATCATAGCCGCCTCGGTCAACAAGTACCGCAACATATCGCTGGGGCGCGTCATCCTGCTCATCGACGTCTGCATCATAGGCAGCTGCCTGTTCATCGACACGTTCGGCCCAATCGAGCTGCGCTGCCAGAAGGTGGTGTTCGGCTTCTGCACGATGTTCGTTGAGTGCACCATGCTCGACTACGTGATGAACCTGCAACGGCAGTCGGTGCAGTTCTTCATCTTCTCGAAGAAGTACCAGGAAATAGCCAACGCCATAGCCAAGACCACCGAGCACAGCCTGACCATCCTCGACGGCCACGGATGGTACAGCGGCAAGCCCACCAAGGTGGTGTGCCTGCTGGCAAAGCGGCGCGAGAGCCTCACCATCTTCCGCCTTATCAAGAGCATCGACCCCAACGCCTTCGTGAGCCAGAGCTCCGTCATCGGCGTCTACGGCGAGGGCTTCGACCAGATAAAGGTGAAAGTGCCGAAGAAAATTAAAAATTAAAAATTAAGAATTTATAGGGCTTATAGGGCCTATGGGCCTTATAAATAATAGGACAAATAGGGCCGATATGGCGGATAACCCGCCAGGCAAATAATTATGAATTGTGAATTATGAATTGTGAATTAAGGATAGTTTTCGCCACGAACAACAAGAACAAGCTGGCCGAGATACGCGATATGCTCTCGGGCAGCGGCATAGAAATACTGTCGCTGGCCGACATAGGCTGCCACGACGACATACCCGAGACATCGCCCACAATCGAGGGTAACGCCCTGCAGAAGGCCATGTACGTCTACGACAAGTACAACGTAGACTGCTTTGCCGACGACACCGGCCTCGAGGTGCGCGCCCTCGGCGGAGAGCCCGGCGTCCGCTCGGCGCGCTACGCCGGCGGCGAGGGCCACGACAGCGAGGCCAACATGGCAAAGCTGCTGGCCAACCTCGAGGGCAAGGACGACCGCCGGGCACGCTTCCGCACGGTGATAGCCCTGGTGGCGGGCGGCAGCTCAACGACCTTCGAGGGCACCGTCGAGGGAGAGATAACGACGGAGCGCAGGGGAGGGGAGGGCTTCGGCTACGACCCCATCTTCCGCCCCGACGGCCATTCGGAGACCTTCGCCGAGATGGGCCACGAGGCCAAGAACAAAATATCGCACCGCGCCAAGGCCGTGGCCAAGCTCGTTGAATACCTGAAACAAAAGGCACGGTAAAAAACCATAGGCAAGATGATAACCGAGCTGTCAATACTGATGCCGTGCTACAACAACGAGTGTTACGGGCTCGTGGCCGACATCTGCGCACAGGCCGAAAGCATCATACGCTCGGGCCGCAGGCTGAAGTACGAGGTAATCGTGGCCGACGACGGCTCGACCGACGCCTGCGCCATAGCCGCCAACAGGCGCATCGACTCACTGCCTGAATGCACCTACGAGCTGAGGCGGCGCAACGTGGGCCGCGCAGCCATACGCAACCACCTGGCGCAGGCCGCCAGCTACGAGTGGCTGCTCTTCATCGACAGCGACATGAAGCTGCGCAACGGCTCGTTCCTCAAGAACTACATCGACGCCGACAGCCGCGGGGCTATATACGGAGGCTACGAAATCAGGGGCGACGCCAACGAGCTGAAAGGCAACCTCAGATACAGGTACGAGGCAAGGTACAACCGCAACTCCTCGGCCGAGGAACGCCGCAAGAGCCCCTACTCATGCTTCCACGTGTCGAACCTCGCCATACGCCGCAGCCTCATGCTGGCCCACCCGCTCGACGGCCGCATAACGCGCTACGGCCACGAGGACCTGCTCTTCGGCAAGGCCCTCGCCCGCGCCGGCGTCGAAATAACGCACATTGACAACCCCGTGAGCTTCGAGGACTTCGAGAGCAACGCCGACTTCCTCGCCAAGACCGAGGAAAGCATAGAGATGCTCTACGCCCTGCGCGGCGAGCTCGACGGCTACTCAAGCGTAATATCGGCCGCACGCCGCATCGGGAAAGCCCACCTCAAAAAAGCCTTCACCACGGCCTTCGCCATGGCGGCAAAAGCCATAAAAAACAACCTCACGGGCAATAATCCCAGCGTTTTGCTGTTTAATATATACAAACTCGGGATGTTTTGCAGCATAGAACAAGGCAAAACGCACGACAACAAACCACATAACTGCCGATGAAACACATCATCTTGACTGCGGCATTCATCATCTCAACCGCCAGCGCCACGGCCGAAGGCATCGGCACATGGCGCAACTACCTTGCATACAGCGACATAACCGACGTGCAGCAGGCTGGAGGCACCCTCTTCGTGCTCGCCTCCGAAGGCCTCTACTCATACAACACCGCCGACCAGAGCATCACCACATACGACAAGGCCAACGCCCTATCCGACTGCGGCATACAGTTCATAGCCTGGAGCGCGGCCACCTCGCGCCTCGCCATAGTGTACGACAACGGCAATATGGACCTCATGCAGCGCGACGGCACGGTGACCAACCTGCCCGACTACTACAACTACTCGACGACGCTCGACAAGACCGTCTACGGCATCGACGTAGCCGGCACGCACGCATACCTCTCGACGGCCTTCGGCGTGGTTGACGTCAACATGGCCGACGCCGAAATCACCGGTGCCTACAACCTCGGCTTCCGCGTGGACTACGTCTACACCGACGGCGGCCGCATCTACGCCGCCTCGAGCACCGACGGCACCTACTCGGCCCTCATGACGGCCAACCTGCTCGACCCATCGTCGTGGACGTGGACCGCACCCTATACCGAACGGCCCAAGACCATCGACCCCGAACTCTTGGCCACGGCCCGGACGCTAAGGCCGGGAGGGCCGAGGCGCAACCTGTTCGCCTTCATGAAGTTCGAGCACGGCAAGCTCTACACCTGCGGCGGGCCGCAAAGCACCGACCAGACGGGCACAATACAAGTGTACGACGGCAACGACTGGAACATATACCAGGAAGACGGCATAAGCACGCTGACGGGCGTAAACTACCAGAACATATACAACCTCGACATCGACCCAACAGACACCACACACGTGTTCGCCGGGGCGCGCAACGGCCTTTACGAATACCGCGGCGGCGAGTTCGTCAACTACTACGGCTACCAGAACAGCCCCATCGAGCGCTTCAACGGCAGGAGCGTCGAATACCAAATCATAGGCAGCGTGAAGTTCGACGCCGCCGGCAACCTCTGGGTGCTCAACTGCCAGGCCCCCACGCAGTCAATCATCGAGCTTACAGCCGACGGCGAATGGGTGAGCCACGCCAAGGAGTCGCTCATGCAGGTAGAGACAGCCATGAACGACGGCACCACCAACATGAACAGCCTGGCCGGCATGAAGGGCCTCATGACCGACAGCCGCGGCCTGCTGTGGTTCGTCAACGACAACTACATAGTGCCCTCGTTCTACGCCTACCAGCCCGAGACCGACGCCCTGGCCACGTTCATCCCCGAGGTTAACCAGAACGGCACGGCGTTTTCGTCAATCTACAACATAAGGTGCATCGCCGAAGACATCGACGGCAACATCTGGGTAGGCACCAACACGGGCCCCATAATGCTCGAGGCATCGCAGATAACAAGCGACAACCCCGTGTTCACGCAGGTAATCGTGCCCCGCAACGACGGCACCAACTACGGCGACTACCTGCTCTCGGGCCTCGACATCACGGCCATAGCCATCGACGGCGCCGGGCGCAAGTGGTTCGGCACGAGCGGCTCGGGCGTCTACCTCGTCAGCGAGGACAACATGACGCAGGTGGAACACTTCACGACGGACAACTCGCCGCTGCTCTCCGACAACATACAGTCAATCGCCATCAACGGCACCACGGGCGAAGTGTTCATCGGCACCACCGCCGGCCTGTGCTCATACGTCAGCGACGCCACCACGCCCACCGACGAGATGACCAAGGACAACGTCTACGCATACCCCAACCCCGTGCGCCCCGGATACACAGGGCTAATCACCGTGACGGGACTTACGCTCAACGCCGACGTGAAAATCACAACGTCGAACGGCGTGCTCGTGGCCGAGGGCCGCTCGACGGGCGGCACATTCACCTGGGACGGCTGCGACCTTGACGGCCGCCGCGTGGCCTCCGGCGTCTACATGGTGCAGACGGCCACGTCGTCGGGCGACAGCGGCACGGTATGCAAAATAGCAATCGTAAACTGACAACATAATGATTGAGCCCAAGAAACTGCTGCGCAACCCGCTCACCTACATCTTAGTCGCGTCCCCTTTGCTGCTCTACGCCCTCACGCTGCTGCAGCCCGTGCACGACGACTGGAGCTACTTCACCACGCCATACTACGACTTCGGCGACAAGTTCACGACAAGGCTGATGCCATTCTTCAGCTACTGGCGGCCATTCGACGGCCTGTTCGGCTACGTCCTCAGCCTTGCGCCGGGACTTTTCCCCGCGCTTAACCACGCTTCCGTCTACACGGCCCACCTCATAAGCACGGTCATCGTCTACAAACTTTGCGGCACCTTCGGCTTCAACACCTTCGCAAGGAACGTTGCCACCGTCTTCTTCTTCATCTCCCCGGCAATGCTCGGCACCGTGCTCGGCATCGACTCGCTCAACCAAGCCTACTCGCAGACGTGGGGACTGCTTGGCACGCTTGCCTACCTTGAGATAAAAGGCCGCACGCGAGTGCCTGCCTGGCTCGCGTGCACCCTCGTCGCCACGCTGTGCAAGGAGAACGGCGTCACATTCTTCGCCATACCGCAGGTGCTCGCCTACGCATCGGGGAAAGCTACATTAAGGCAAGTGGCAAAGGACACCCTGTGGGCCGTGCTCACCGTTGCCGCATACTACGCGGCACGGAAGGCGCTCTACAACGACAACGTCTACATCAACGATGAATACTTCGAGAACACGCTGTCACGCAAACTGAAGAACCTCGGCGTGTTCGTCGGCATGACATGGATACCGCTCGACTACGTAAGCCTGTGGCACGCAGCCAGCCGCAACCTCGCCACCGTGGCCATAACCGCCGCACTGTCGATGCCCTTCATCCTCTACCTTTTCTTCTCAAGGCCGCGCAACCTGCGCTCAAGGCTCCTCATAGGCCTCGCAGTGGCCATGCTGGTTGCCGCCTCGCCCCACCTCTTGACGCTCTTCACGGCCATGCACCCTTACGCCTCGCTCGGCATGGCGGCACTTGTCGTGGCTTTCCTCGCCGACAACGTAAAAAACAAACAGACGCTTACAATCCTGTTCGCGATGTTCATCGCCTCGACGGCTTACGTTGACTGGCACCATTGGCAGAAGTCATACGAGTCAAGCATGACGGGCAAGAGGATGGGACAAGAAGCGATAAAGGAACTCGAAAAGCCCGCAGACAAACTTTCAGTCATATACATCGACCGCGGCGAACAGAAATATTCATCGTTCTGCGCCATACCTTACGACGCCTTCGGGTGGGGTTGGGCCATATACAAGGAGACCGGTTACGAGTGGCCAAGAAAAATATCCAACGTCGCCATAACCGAGGCCGAGACGCAAAAGATAGACAGCATAGCCGACAGCGAACTCAAGAACGAGGGCAGCCAAAGGGTGCTGCTCGTGTATGGCGACACGGTTAAGGCCATAAGGTGACAGAAGATGAAAACTAACCCGATAACTCCACAAGGAAAGGAAATGGCAAGGGACACTACGCTCGATGCCTACCGCGCGCTCGCGATGCTCCACATCGTGTGCGTAATCCATATCTTCTACTTGTTAGGATTAGGCCACGAAACGGCGCGCTCGGCCCTCCTGTTCGAGATGCCGGCCATATTCTTCATAGCCGGGGCGTCGCAGTCGCTGTCAAGGAACGACAAGGGGCTGCGCGAAACCGTGGTCAACAGGGCATGGCGAGTGCTCGCGCCGTTCTACGTATCGCTCGCCGTAATCTACGCATGGATGGCACTGATGACCGTCTTCAGTGAACCTACGGAAAAGTTCAACGCAGACATAACGCAGCTGACATTGCGCGACGTGCTGAAAACACTTGCCACTGGAGGTTGCCCGCACATTCCGTTCTACGGCTACACGTGGTTCATAAGCTGCTATTTCATAATATCGTGCTCGCTGCCGTTGCAGAAGAAAATAATCAAGAAAATTCCTATCTGGGCGTATCTCGCGCTCATGGTTGCCGTGGTAGCCACACTCACGCCGCTACACTTCCCCGGGGAAATTGAAATAAAGAACCTGCCCGTCTACAACTTCTTCTTCATCGCAGGCTACGCCTACTACCGCCGCTACAGCCTGAAAGCGCTCGTGGCCGTGTGCGTCGTCACCGTGGCGTTCACCGTCTACGGCTTCGCCCAAGGCTTCATGATGCCCATGCAAGACCACAAGTTCCCGGCCGACATCTTCTTCCTCATATTCGGCACGGCATGGCTCACGGTGCTTGCGCTCGTGCTGCGCAAGGTGCGTCTGCCTTATCCGCGCATACTGAAGATATGGAACGTGCGCGGATACAACATCTATCTCTACCAGTTGTTCAGCTTTTACGCCGTCTACCGCCTCACAGACCCGTGGATGGCCGCCGTAGGGTCGGACACATTGCAGTTCTTCATCTATGCCGCGCTTGTCTTCATCACAGCCACCATGCTAAGCTACGTCACGTTTGCGATAGAAAAATACGTAATAAGTAAGGCAAAGAGCTTGCTTAATACTTGATTTTATACAACCCCCATTCACTTAATCGTTGCCATCCAACCAGTAGGGACGCTCGGTCTGAGCGTCCGGGTAATTTCGTAAACCGATAGCCGTTGACGTTTCGTATGGTTGTCGTTGGTTGTTTTCATGGTTACCCGGACGCTCAGACCGAGCGTCCCTACCGGTTGGGTGGAAACGTGGCGGAGGGCGGATGCTGTTTTTTAATCGGTGTTTATGGGACGAAAATTGGAATATCCTGCACCTGACTTATACCGAACTCACGGTAATCCTCAATGGTATATTACGCCGAACTGGCGGTAAACATACGCCGAACCGACGGTAAGGATTAATGGCTGAAAAACGAGAGAACATCCCGACGCAATAATTCGATTGCGTCAATCATCGATTACCTTTATCGACAAGCCGTCGGTTGACAGCTGCCTATAGTGCTTTTCGTAGGCGCCATCCCCTTCGAAAAAGGCCTCGAAGGGGTCGGCATCGGGCTTCACCGTAACGTAGCTCACGGCTATCTTGACGGGCTTTGCCGTTATATACCCGGGCTTCAAGGGGCGTAGCACATACCTTGCCAGCTCGACGGAATGCACCCTGCGGCCGTCGCAGGAGTCAAGCCGCAACTCCAGCGTGTCGGCATCGATTTTGCGCCACTTGGCGTTGTCGGCCCTGAACGACTTGATGTACTCAATATCCCGCACGTTGAGCGTCGTGTAAAACATGAGGCTGCACTCTACGCTGTCGCCCAAGGCCACCTCGCCCTTGTCGGCCTTGAGCACAACCTTCAGCAGTCCGTCGTCGGCCGCTGCGGGCAACGACAGGGCGAGGAACAATGCAAATAACAAAGTCTTCATATAAACAAATAATTAAACGCATCCACAATGTAATGGCAATGCCATATAAACTTACGTTCGCGAAAACCGATTAAGGGCCAACCGAGGTACGGACGCCCGGCAAGAGAGCGCCCCGTACAAGGCTGGACGGGTATTTCCATCTCCTGGTGAATGTTCGCAAAGCTCCCATTCATCAGGAGTCAAAGTATCAGCTAAGCTCCAGCATCCGCTCGATGGGCTTCACGGCGGCGGCGGCGATGTCGGAGGGCACGGTCACTTCGGGCCAGCCGTACTTCAGCGTGTTGTAGAGCTTCAGCAGGGTGTTGAGCTTCATGTGCTCGCACTCGTTGCAGGGAGACGGTGACGACTGTGAGGCCGGGGGCACGGGTATGAACTCTGTCTGGGGGCAGCGGCGGCGCATCTCGTAGAGGATGCCGGCCTCGGTGGCCACGATGTAGGTGCGGTCGGGATGCTGGGTGGCGTAGTCGAGCATGGTGGCCGTGGAGCCTTTGACGTCGGCGAGGGCGAGCACGTCGGCGCGGCACTCTAAGTGGGCCATGACGACGGCCTCGGGGTGACTGGCCTTGAGGTCGGCTATGGCGTCGGCGGTGAAGCGCTCGTGGACGTGGCATCCGCCTTGCCAGAGGAGCATCTGCCGGCCCGTGGCGTGGTTGATGTAGTTGCCGAGGTTATAGTCGGGGCCGAAGATTATTTGTGCGTCCTTGGGCAGTTTTGACACCACGCGCTCGGCGTTGCCGCTGGTCACGACGACGTCGGTGAGGGCCTTCACGGCGGCTGTAGTGTTGACGTAGCTCACGACGGTGCAGCCGGGGTGCTGGGCCTTGAGGCGTGCCAGGTCTTCGGCGCGGCACGAGTCGGCCAGTGAGCATCCGGCGTTGAGGTCGGGGCAGAGCACGGTCTTCGTGGGGCAGAGCAGCTTGCAGGTCTCTGCCATGAAGTGCACGCCGCACATTACGATTACGTCGGCGTCGGTCTGGGCGGCCTTGCGTGCCAGGGCGAGCGAGTCGCCGATGAAGTCGGCTGCGTCCTGCACGTCGGCGGGCGTGTAGTAGTGTGCCATGATTACGGCGCGCTTCTCGGCGCACATCCTGCGTATTTCGGTTTTCAGGTCAATGCCTTCGGGTGCCGGCTCGGCGATGCAGCCGGCTTGTTTCCATTGTTCGTTCATATTATTTTTTTAGTTGACGAGTTACGAGTTACGAGATACAAGGAGACTTGCATCTTGTTTAGTTGACAAGTCTTTTTTTTAGTTGACAAGCTACGAGGTACAAGGTACAAGGAGATTTGCGTCTTGTGGATGCCTTGTTAGGTGAATAGAGCCAATCAGGCTGATAGGGCCAATGGCCTATCGGGCGACTGATGGATTATTCATTTTTCATTTCCTGATTATTCATTATTCACTTTTCATTTATGCCTTGTTAGGTGAATAGGGCCAATCAGGCTGATAGGGCCGATGGCCTATCGGGCGACTGATGGATTATTCATTTTTCATTTCCTGATTATTCATTATTCACTTTTCATTTATATACTTATTTATTTTTCTTTTCTTGAAAAAAAAGAATGTTTTCTTATGATATGCCGTGGATACGTGCAAAACTTTCGGTCGTAATGCTTGCGTATTTGGTTGTAAACACGGGATGCGGCGTTGTCAACACTGGCTATTAATATCTTTTGGCTGACTGTCAGCGAGTAACGCCTGTTTTCAACATTTCGTTGATTTGCTGCAAAATTAATAAGTTTAGAACTTTTTTCGTCATGAAACGGTGGAAAACTTGTGTATTTGGCTGCCATAACCCTGTGGATATGTACACACCCGGGTCGGGATGTTTGGTTGTGTGTGGATATTCTTGGGTTATCAACACGGTTTTCCACAGGTTTGTCAACACCTTGCGGTTTGTGGTGTTTTGTAGGGCAAGAGGGCACGTATCGGGGGACGAGAGGTATTCTTTTATTGGGAGTTAAAGGAGTTAAAGACAAATGTCTTTCTTTTAAGAGTTAAGACAAATGCTGTGCTGATAGTGCAGGATGGGAATTTTATTGATTATTAAATAGGTAATCCGAGAATTTTCAGTAATTTTGCAGCTGAATAGGAGTGATGGGGCTGATAAGGATGATAGCCCGGTTGGCTGAATAGGACTAATAGGACTGATAAGGCCGATAAAAAAGAAGGGGAAGTAGGGCTGATAAGGCTAATAAAAAAATAGGACTGATAAGGCCGACAAGGCAATAAGGAGCTTATGCTAATGTCTTTAACTACTCAACGGAGCGCAGCGGAGTGGTAACTCCCTTTAACTCCTTTAACTACCAAAAAACTCCCTTTAACTCCTGAAAAAAAAACTCCTGAAAAATAACTACCAAAAGAAACTATGGAAGAGAACAAGAAATACAAGCGCACTACGGTGACCGCCGCGCTGCCTTACGCCAACGGCGGGGTGCACATAGGTCACCTGGCCGGGGTGTACGTGCCGGCCGACATCTACGTGCGCTACCTGAGACTGAAGAAACAGGACGTTAAGTTTATCTGCGGAAGCGACGAGCACGGCGTGCCCATCACCATCCGCGCCAAGAAGGAGGGCATTACGCCGCAGCAGGTGGTTGACCGCTACCACGCGATGATTAAAAAGAGCTTCGAGGACTTCGGCATTTCGTTCGACATATACAGCCGCACGACGTCGGAGACCCACGCCCGCGTGGCGTCGGAATTCTTCAAGAAACTCTACGACGAGGGCAAGCTGGTGGAGAAAACGTCGATGCAGTATTACGACGAGGAGGCGGGGCAGTTCCTTGCCGACCGCTACATCACGGGCGAGTGCCCCCACTGCCACAACCCCAAGGCCTACGGCGACCAGTGCGAGAAGTGCGGCTCTGACCTCGACCCCACGGAACTCATCAATCCCGTGAGCGCCATCAGCGGCTCTAAGCCCGTGCTGAAGGAGACGAAGAACTGGTACTTGCCGCTCAACGAATACCAGGACTGGCTGAAGCAATGGATACTGGAAGGCCACAAGGAGTGGCGCCCGAACGTCTACGGCCAGTGCAAGTCGTGGCTCGACATGGACCTGCAGCCCCGCGCCATGACGCGCGACCTTGACTGGGGCATACCCGTGCCCGTGGAGGGAGCCGAGGGCAAGGTGCTCTACGTGTGGTTCGACGCGCCCATAGGCTACATATCTAACACGCAGGAGCTGCTGCCCGACACGTGGGAGACGTGGTGGAAAGACCCGGAGACGCGCCTCGTCCACTTCATCGGCAAGGACAACATCGTGTTCCACTGCCTCATATTCCCGACGATGCTCAAGGCCCACGGCGGCTACATACTGCCCGACAACGTGCCCGCAAACGAGTTCCTCAACCTCGAGAACGACAAGATTTCGACGTCGCGCAACTGGGCCGTGTGGCTGCACGAGTACCTTGAGGAGCTGCCCGGCAAGCAGGACGTGCTGCGCTACGTGCTCACGGCCAACGCCCCGGAGACGAAGGACAACAACTTCACCTGGCGCGACTACCAGGAGCGCAACAACAGCGAGCTCGTCGGCATCTATGGCAACTTCGTCAACCGTGCCCTGCAGCTCACCAAGAAATACTTTGACGGCACCGTGCCAGCCTGCGGCGAACTGCAGGACATCGACCGCAAGACCATCGACGAGTTCCACGGCGTGAAGGCCAACGTAGAGCACCTGCTCGACAACTTCAAGTTCCGCGACGCCATAAAGGAGGCCATGAACCTGGCCCGCATCGGCAACAAGTACATAGCCGACACCGAGCCGTGGAAGGTTGCCAAGACCGACATGGCCCGCGTGGAGACCATCCTCAACATCTCGCTGCAGCTCGTCGCCAACCTTGCCATCGCCTTCGAGCCCTTCCTGCCCTTCAGCAGCGCAAGGCTGAGGCGGATGCTCAACGTTGACACGTTCGACTGGAACCAGCTCGGCTCTACCGAACTGCTCGCCCCAGGCCACAAGCTCGGCGAGCCCGAACTGCTGTTCGAGAAAATAGACGACGCCGTGATAGAGGCGCAGCTCAACAAGCTCGAGGAGACCAAGCGCGCCAACGAGGCCGCGGCTTACAAGGCCAAGGAGGTGAAGCCCGTAATAGACTTTGCCGACTTCGAGAAGGTTGACATCCGCGTGGGCCTCGTGACGGCGTGCGAGAAGGTGAAGAAGGCCGACAAGCTGCTCAAGTTCACCATCGACGACGGCAGCGGCGAGGAGCGCACCATCGTCAGCGGCATAGCCAAGCACTACAAGCCCGAGGAGCTGGTAGGCCGCCGCGTATGCTTCGTTGCCAACCTCGCCCCGCGCAAGCTAAAGGGCATAGAGAGCCAGGGCATGATACTCTCGGCCGAAGACTTCGACGGCTCGCTCAGCGTCATCACCACGTCGAAGGACGTGAAGCCCGGCAGCGTGGTATGTTGAAAAGGTGAGAAGGTGAGAAAGTGAAAAGGTGAGAAGTTTATTTAAAGGTAAAAAAGTAAAAAAGTAAAAAAGTAAAAAGGTAAATTGCAATAGCCCTTTTGCTTACTGTACAATAAAAACTCCAATGACTCGACAGGTCATTGGAGTTTTTTATTTTTATCAGCCCTATTAGCCCTATCAGCCCTATTTTTTTATCAGCCTTATTCACCCATAATCATCGAAGCGGCTTCCGCGAGAGCTTCCCTGATATATTGCCCTTGGCTTAGCCTAAGGCTTACCCTGGTCACGTTTTCTTTCATTCGTGAATACTCTTCGGGAGTGATGTCGGCGAGCAGCTTGTCGAGCTGGCGCAGCGAACCGACGCACAGGCCTACGCCGTTGTCGCGGACGAACGGGGCCATGGCGGCCTTGTCCCAGATTATTATGGGCAGTCCGCAGCGCAGGTAGAGCGACGTCTTGTGGGGCGCGTTGATTTTCAGGTACTCGCCCCAGTTGCCCGTGCAGGCGTCGAGCGACGCGCCGTCCCACACGAGGCCGAAGTCGCCCTCGGCCGTGGCTATAAGTTCGTCTGACTTGACGAAGCCCATCACCTTGAACTTGTCGGCGCATTTCGCCTCTGACGGCTCGAAACCGTTGCCGTAGACACGTATGCCGTATGAGCCGGCACATTCGCCCCAGTCGTAAATAAATGCGTTCTTTCGGCGGTTCAGTCCGCCGGCATATACCACGGTGAACGGCTTTCGGTGTGTGTTGCCCTCGTTCGGCCTTGAGTCGGAAAGGTAGTCGAATATCTTTAGCGTCACTATCGGCTTGGCGTAGCCCGCCTGCTCAAGGTAACGCTTCATGCTGTCGTTGTGGGCTATGATGCAGTCGGAGTGGGCCAGGCGGCGCATCTCTTGCTCCACGGTCAGCGCCTTGCGGCGGAACGCCCCGAGGTCGTGTATTACGGTCACGACCTTCGCCCCGCGTGCGTGGGCCATGTTGCAGACGAACGTGTAGTATTTCTTCAGCGGGTATTGCAGCACGAGAACGTCGCCCTTGCCGATGCAGAACGGCGACTTGAGCACGCCGAGCAGCGTCATCGTGAAGTGGGCCAGGGCGTTGGCGTGGTAGCTCCGGGGCAGCCCGACGTTGCGGTAGCCCATGCCCTCCATGGTCTTCTCTATGTCGGTCTTGGCCTTGTTGCCCGCCCCCGTGGTGTCCTTGTAGTTGCGTGAAAGATAGCAGAACATATTTTTTTAATGAATAATGAAAAATCTTGGGAAAATGAAGAATGAAGAATGAAAAATGAAAAATGAAAAATGAAGAATGAAAAATGAAGAATGAATAATAATTAAAATGCCTTGAAGCCTGCAACAAGACATTCTCCAGATTATTCATTTTTCATTCTTCATTCTTCATTTTCCCAAGATTTTTCATTCTTCATTTACTTCAGATTTTTAATTGCCGCCGCGCCTCGCAGAGTGCGGCAGCGATGGTGTCGTCCATGTCTAAGTAGGCGTATTGGCCGAGTCGGCCGCCGAAGATGACGCCCTCGTGGGCGGCGGCCAGCTCCTTGTAGGCCTTGGCCAGGGCGTTGTTGCGCTCGTCGTTGACGGGATAGTACGGTTCCTTGGTCTCGTCCCATGCGTCGGGATACTCGTAGGTTACGACCGTCGTGGGCTGCGTGCCGTACTCGAAGTGCTTGTGCTCTATGACGCGGGTGTAGGGCACGTCGGCCGACGTGTAGTTTACCACGGCGTTGCCCTGGAAGTTGGGCACGTCCATGCGCACCGTCTCGAACCTCAGGCTGCGGTAGTCGAGCCGCCCGAGGCAGTAGTCGAAGTACCGGTCGAGCATTCCCGTGAACACAACGGCGCCGGCCAGCGGGTCAAGTTCGGCGCGGTCAGTCAGGTAGTCTATGCCGAGGCGCACCTCCGTTCCCTCGAGCAAGGCATCTATTAGGCGGTTGTATCCGCCCACGGGGATGCCCTGGTAGGGGTCGTTGAAGTAGTTGTTGTCGAACGTCATGCGCAGCGGCACGCGCCGTATGATTTCCGCCGGCAGCTCGCGGGCCTTGCGTCCCCACTGCTTCTCGGTGTAACCCTTGATGAGCCGCTCGTAGATGTCGCGCCCGCAGAGCTTCAAGGCCTGTTCCTCGAAGTCCTTGGGGCACTCTATGTGGGCGTACTCGGCGCGCTGCTCGGCCAGCTTGGCCTCGGCCTCGGCTGGCGTGGTGACGCCCCAGAGCTGGTAAAACGTGTTCATGTTGAACGGCAGGTTGTACAGCCTGTCGCCGTAGCGCGCCACGGGCGAGTTGGTGTAGCGGTTGAACTCCACCAGCTCGTTGACGTACTGCCACACCTCGCGGTTGTCCGTGTGGAAGATGTGCGCGCCGTAACGGTGCACGTTGATGCCGTCAATCAGCTCGCAGCGGACGTTGCCGCCCGTGTGTTCCCTGCGGTCGATGACGAGGCACCGCCGCCCGGCCTTCCGCGCTTCGTGGGCGAACACTGCGCCGTAGAGGCCCGCGCCCACTATGAGATAGTCGTATTGTTTCATGTCGTTGTGCCTTTGTCTAATGAATGTCCGCTACGCTTCCATTCATCAGTAGTTAAAGTAGTTAAGGTAGTTAACGTTCGCTTCGTTCACTAAGGAGTTAAAGACAAGTGCCTTGTAGGTTTATGCCTGATTAACTGTAATAGTGGTGTTTGCGGATGTTCATATTTTTGTTTTATGTCATTTTTAGGCCCACTGTTGCCAGACCTGTGCCTGGCCGTATGCGCAGGTTATTGCTTCTTGAGCTTTGCCTCTATTTCCTTTATCGACGGCATCGTGCCTTCCACTTCCGCCGGGTATAGCCTTGACAGCTCGTATTCGGATATTCCGAGCGGTTGGCTGCTTGACTCGAGGGCGTATTGTGCTAGTAGGCTGTCCTTGCTTTTGCATATAAGCAGGCCTATGGTAGGGTTGTCTATGCCGTCTTTCTTGAGTATGTGGTTTACCGCCGTTACGTATGTGCCGAGCTGTCCGATGTCTGAAGAGTCGAACTCGTCTATTTTTACTTCCACCACTACGTAGCATCTTATGTTCAGGTTGTAGAACAGCAGGTCGATGAATTTCTCCTTTTCGCCTATCTGCAGCCTGTATTCGCGGCCTACGTAGGCAAACCCCGTGCCGAGTTCGACAAGGAAGCGCGTTATGTTCTTCAGCAAGGCATCTTTCAGTTGCCGCTCGTTGTATCCGTCCCTCATGGCGAGGAAGTCAAAGCTGTAAGGGTCTTTGGTCAGTTCTTGGGCAAGGCCGCTTGTCTCGTCAGGCAGGTTATGCTTGAAGTTGGTCAGTGCCTTTCCTTGCCGTTCGTACAGTCTTGAGTCGATGAAGTTCAACAGCATGGCCCTGCTCCACCCGTTATGCCATGCTTGCATGACGTAGAACATGGCCTTGTCGGGGCTGCCTGAGCATTTGTCTATTATGTACCTGTGGTGTCCCCATGGTATTTTGCGCAAATCTTCCACAACCTGTGGAAGATTTGCCGTCAGTCCGCAGTAAAGCTGGTAGAAGCGCTTGGTGTAGCGGATGTTGGTTTCCGACAGGCCCTCCACGCCCGGCAGTTCGCTGCGCAGGTCGGCGCTGAGCCTTGAGTAGAACCGGCTTCCGTATCTGTTTTCGGCATCTTTCGACGTTATGTCCCTCCCCAGGTTCCAGTAGTATTCTATCAGCGTGCCGTTAACTTGGCAAGCGGCGCTTATGCGGCTCTGGCGGTAGCGCGAGCCGAGTTGTTTCACCCATAGGGAGTATTCATCGTCTATTATGTTGATGCTTCCGGTCATGTCGTTGGTGTTTTTCACTCGTTCGTTGCCTTGAAATACCTGTCGAGCACGAGCAGCGAGATTAGCGTCTCGCGGCGCGTGTCGCGGAACTGCGCCAGCCATTCGTGCTGGTGCCTGATTATTTCCTCGGCCTCTTCGGGATGGTCGATGTAGTGTTGCAGGCGCTCGGCGGCGTCGGAGAAGTCGGGCTTTATTTCTATGTAATGGTAGTTGGGGATGAGCCGTCCCTCCATGTACCACGTCTCGGTCTGCGGGCGGGGCATCACGGCGATTGAGTTTGACGACATGACCCACTTAAGGTTCGACGCCACGTCGTTGCCCTCGAGGGCGATGATGAACTTGTAGTCGAGGTGCTCCCTGATGGTCATCCGCCCGGTGTACCAGTCGGGGAACTCCGGGTCGAGCACGCCGATGTCGAACATCGGGTGGCCATGCCACCGCTCCATGAACGGCTTGCGTATCTCGAGCCTGCGCTTGCCCACGATGCCGCCGCGGAATATGGCCATGTCCTTCTTCTCGCGCCACGGCTTGCGGTCGTGGGTGAAGATGTAGTGGCGTATGGCGTTGAGCTTCAGCAGCACGGAGCGTTCGTTGCCCTCGCCCACGGGGCGGCTCTTCACGATTGACGGCAGGGGCAGGTTCCAGCTTACGTCGCCCGGGGCGAGCACCCAGCGCAGCCGTGGCGGGAACCAGCGGGCGTAGCGCATGGCGTCGTAGTAGTAGACTTTCTGCGGCGTGTATTGCTGTTCCTCGATGCTGACCGACTCGCGTTGCCACAGCTCCCTGTCGTATGTCGTGCCGCCGCCGCTGCCGAGCTTGCAGTAGTAGTCGGCGCGGTCGAGGATGTAGTCCCTGTCAGGTCGCCTGTCGATGGCGGCGAGCTTGCCCTTGAGCATGGGCCTCAATAGGCACCCGGGCACGGCGAGGCGCGCCACGGAGGCCGTGTAGTAGAGCAGCTTCGAGTTCTTGCCGCTGTTGAGCCTGTAGTACAGCTTGCGCCGCCAGTCGTTCCTTTGTTTGTTGCCGTCCATGTTATGTCAAATAAACTGTTCTTTAAAGTTATATGGTCTCCACGCCTTTGTCGTAAAGAAATTCCGTGGCGAAGCCTATTTCGTTGTTCCAGTCGATAGTGAAGGGGTCGATGGTGAAATTCTTGAAATAGTCAATGTCTTTCAGTTTCCTGCATATTCCTTTCGACAGCATCGGCATGAAGTCAACATAGCGTGACTTGCCGTTGCTGAAGTGTATCAGCAATATATGGTTGCGCACGTATTCTGCGCCGTTTACCGTTAGCAGCAAGTTGTCTTTTTCCATGCAGTGTTACTTAAGTGGTTCTATTTTTTCAGGAGTTTCATAGTTTGCAAGCCGTTCCCAGTTTGCGAGCAATTCGTCTTTGTGCAGGTCGAGCCATTCAAACACTAACCTCAACGCCCTGCGCGGCAGACTTCCCGTCACGATGCCGTCTTTTATGGTTATCGTGGCTTTGTAGTCATCATACCATACATGAAAATGCGGTGGGTTGTGCTCATTCATATACATATATATGATGATACCGTAGAATTTGCTTATTTCAGGCATAGGCTTTATTTTTTTGTTTTTATGCAAAAATAGCATAAATCCGTTGAAGTTCAAAATAAAAGGGCTGTAAAACTTCGCGTTTGGCAATGGGCTTGCCGCATTATTGTTTCGTTATGCCCAGCCACTTCTTGAGCTTCTCCATGGCCGACGGGTGCCAGCTGTGGGCGCAGAGGTGGACGGCGCGGGTGCGCGGCGTCACCTCGTGCTTGTTGCCGGCGAACATACTCGAGGCGTAGATTGTGATGCCGCCGCGGAGCCGCTGGTCTTCGTCCTTGTAGAGGAAGCCGTAGCGCTCGGCCACGCGGGCGTAGATTTGTGGCGAGAGGACGTCGGTCATGAGCGTGCCGTCGGGGCGGACGAAGCTGTGCGTGCGGTACCACTCGAGCACGTCGGCCACGAAGGGGCAGCCCGCCTCGGCGCCCATCACGGCGGCCTGTATTTGTATGCCCGAGACGTAGCCGTCCCTTACGCGGCGGCCCTGGGCGTCGAGCATGGCCATGGCGCCGTCGCGCTCTATCTGCGTGGGGTGGTACTCGAGCGACGAGAAGAACTTGCTGTCGAGCAGGTCGTCGAACGGCTTGAGCACCTTCACGTCGGAGTCGAGGTAGATGCCGCCCTCGGTGTAGAGGGCGTGCATACGTATGTAGTCGGCGGCGAAGGCCCACTTGCGCTTGTGGTAGGCCTCGCTGACGAAGGGGACCGACTCCACGTCGAACGCCCTGGTGTCCCAGAGCTTCAGCTCGTAGTCGGGCATCACGCGGCGCCACGTGTCCATGCAGCGGCGGATGCTGCGCGGCAGTGGGTCGCCGCTTAGCCAGCAGTAGTGTATCTTCTTGGGTATCATGGTGTCTTTTGTATGTGTTGCCAAAAGGTTTGCTCCTCCCGTCAGCCTCGCCTTACGGCGTGCTTCAGGGCGTCCTTGCGCCTGTGGCGCCGCTCGAAGCGTTCGAGGGCTGCCGTGGCGTCGGCCAGCGTGGCGTCGGCGTCCCAGCCGCGCAGGGCGGCGTAGCGGCTGACGATGTAGGCGAAGACGTCGCGGCGGTGGGTCATCGTCTTCAGGTTGTCGATGCACTCGCGGCGCGTGGGCCATCCGTCGCGGAAGTGGGAGCGGTTGGTGTCTATTACGGTGAACGTGTAGCCCCCTCCGGCTGTGGGCCGGTAGAGGAAGTTGCCGAGGTTGAGGTCGCCGTGGAGCACGCCCTTGCGGTGCATCTCGGCCACCTGCGCGGCCATGGCGTCGGCCATGGCCGTGTCGAAGCTGTCGGCACGGACGAGCGGGCCGAAGGCCGGCGGGTCGGGGCAGCACTCGGAGACGAAGTAGCTATCGGCGAGCAATAGGCCGTGTCTTATCTCGATAAAGGCCACCTCCCGCGGCGTAAGGAAGCCCCTCTTGCGCAGCTCGGCGGCGTAGAGGTATGCGCGCTCGGCCTTGCTCTTCTTGAAGAACGAGTAGGCCACGCGCTGCACGATGTTGGGCCGCTTGTACCGCTTTACGACGAACCGGCCGGCGGGGGTGTCGAAGGCGCGCACGGTGTTGCGCCCGTCGTGCAGGGTGTCGCCCTTGCCCTGGGCGAAGAGCTGCGGCACGGCGGCGATGAAGCCGGCGGCGGCCTCGTAGGCGGGGGATATGGTGGTTGTTTTCATTGACGGTTGGTTGGGGAGGGCTGGGGGAACCGGGAGGGCTGGGAGGGCGAATAAGCCCCATAAGCCTTATAAGCCCCATAGGCCTAATTGGCCATTGGATTTTTCATTATTAATTATTAATTATTCATCAGCTTGTCGTACACGTCGAGCACCTTGCGGGCCACGTCGGCGTTCTCGAAGCGCGTGATGTACTGCATACCCTCGGCTATGCGCTCGTCGCGGCCCGGTGCGCCCTTGAGCGTCAGGCGTATGGCCTTGGCCATGCCGCAGACGTCGTCGGGGGCGACGTATAGCGTGGCGTTGCCGCCCGCCTCCTCGAGGCAGCTGCCCGTGCAGGCCACCACGGGCAGTCCGCTCTGTATGGCCTCGACTACGGGCAGCCCGAAGCCCTCGTAGCGCGAGGGGTAGACCGAGGCCTCGGCCATCTGGTAAATGGCGGGCAGGTCGTCGGCCGGCACGTCGTGCAGGAACCTTACGCGGCCTTCAAGCCCGTTGCGCCTGACGTACCACTTCACCTTCTCGCAGTAGGGCGTTGACCGCCCCACGACGACGAGGCTCACGTCGTCGGGCACCATCCGCATGGCCTTCACGGCCAGCAGTATGTTCTTGCGCTCCTCGATTGAGCCTACGCTGACGATGTATCGCTCGGGCAGCATATATGCCGTGTGCGTCTCGTGCAGCTTCTTCTCGCTCTCGCGCAGCTTGAAGCGCGAGCCGCAGCCTTGGTAGATTACGTCAATCTTGTCGGCGGGCACGTCGCCGTAGAGCATCACGTCGCGCTTGGTGCACTCGCTGATGGCTATTATGCGGTCGGCCTCGCGGCAGGTCTTGCGGAACTTCCACGCATAGATTTTCCTGTCGAGCCAGCCGTACCACTCGGGATGGCGCATGAAGATGACGTCGTGCATCGTCACCACGGTCTTCACGCCGGCGGCCTTCAGCCCTATGGGCAGCTCGCCCGAGAGGCCGTGGTAGAGGCGCACGCCGTCGCGCACGATGTCCTTCACCATGCCGTGCAGCCGCCACAGGGCGCGGCCCAGGCCGCCCACGGCCGCCTCCGGGTAGACGAACTTGACGTTCTGCCTCGGCTTCACCTGCCGCCTGAGGCTGTCGTCGCCACGCCCGGGGGCGTAGAGGTTCAGCGTGACGTCGGGCGTCACGGCCTCGGCCAGGTCGTTGACGAGCGTGCGGGCGTAGCTGCCCAGGCCCGTCTTGTTGCACACTATGCGCTTGGCGTCGTATCCTATTATCATTTTTCTTTCTTTTTTGTAGGGGTTGTCTGGGAGGACTGGGAGAGCTGGGAGGATAGGCCTGATAAGGCTAATAGGCCTAATAAGGCTAATGGGCCTAATAAGGCTAATGGGCCTAATAAGGCTAATGGGCCATTGGATTTTTAATTTTTAATTTTTAATTCTTCATTTTTAATTCTTCATTTTTAATTCTTAATTCTTCACTCTCCTGTCGTATTCCTCGTGTGTGCGTTTCCATCGGTTGTGGCTCCAGAGGTAGCACGACGGGTTGCGGCGGATGGTCTGTTCGAGCATGGCGAAGAAGCGCCGCGTAATCTCGTACTCGGGCAGCTCGCCGGGCTTGTCGGTCATTGGCTTGAATGTGTAGACGTACTTGCCGCGGGCCGGGCGCTCCACGTCGATGTAGAACACGGTGTTGTCCATCTTCCTCATAATCCTCTCGGCGCCGGTGAACACTGGCGTGTCGTGTCCGAGGAAGGGCAGCCACAGGTGTATGTTCTGGTACTTGGGCGACTGGTCGGCTATGTAGCCAAAGATGTTCATCACGCCTTGGCTGCGGAACTGCACGAGGTATCGCAGTATGTCCTGCTTGGGCACGCACACGCCGCCCATGCTCTGCCTGATTTTGATGAACAGGCGGTCGAACACTTGGTTGCGCAGCGGGTGGTATATGAGGCCGACGACGGCCTCGGGGTGCCGCCTGAAGGTGATGCCCGTGGCCGAGAGCAGTTCCCAGTTGCCGTAGTGGCCGAGTATGCCGGCGCAGGTCTGCCCGCGGTCGAAGCTGTCTTCAATCAGCTCCGTGCCGCGGAACTCCACGTGGCGTAGTAGCTCCTCGCGCGAGACGGTCATCAGCTTGATGGTCTCTACGAAGTAGTCGCACAGCCAGCGGTAGAAGCCGCGCTCGATGCTGCGCAGCTCGGCCGGGCTTTTCTCGGGGAACGACGTCGCTATGTTGCGCCTTACCACCTTCAGGCGGTAGCGCACCACGTCGTACACTATGACGTGGAGCACGTCGGCCAAGACGTAAAGTGCCCTGTACGGAAGCAGCGAAACGAGGTAGAACGCTGCGTATGCTATCACCTGGAGGAGCTTCATTTTTCTTTCTTTCTTTTGGTTGATGGTAGGGAGGGCCGGGACTTATAGGGCTAATAGGGCTAATAGGGCGGATAAGCCCAATGGGCCTAATTAGAGGCCGGGACTTATAGGGCTAATAGGGCGGATAGGGCGGATAAGCCCAATGAGCCTAATTATTCATTATTCATTATTCATTTTTAATTCCTTCATGTTTTCTGCATATCGTTGAGGCGCTTGTAGTATCCGTCCTTGGCCAGCAGTTCGTCGTGCGTGCCGCGCTCCACGATGCGCCCCTCGTGGATTACGCAGATTTCGTCGGCGTTCTTGATTGTCGATAGGCGGTGGGCTATGGCCACGGTGGTGCGCGTCTTCATGAGGCGTTCCAAGGCCTGCTGCACGAGCCGCTCGCTCTCGGTGTCGAGGGCCGAGGTTGCCTCGTCGAGTATTAGTATCGGCGGGTTCTTCAGTATGGCGCGGGCTATGCTGACGCGCTGGCGCTGCCCTCCCGAGAGGCGGCTGCCGCGGTCGCCTATGTTGGTGTCGTAGCCGTGCTCGCTCTCCATGATGAAGTCGTGGGCGTTGGCTATCTTGGCGGCTGCCTCTATTTGCTCCTGCGTGGCGTCGGGCACGCCGAAGGCTATGTTGCCCCTGAAGGAGTCGTTGAAGAGTATGGCTTCCTGGTTGACGTTGCCTATGAGTTGCCGCAGGTCGTGCACGGCCATGTCCTTGACGTTGACGCCGTCGATGAGCACTTCGCCCTCCTGCACGTCGTAGTAGCGCGGGATGAGGTCGACGAGCGTCGACTTGCCGCCGCCGCTCTGGCCTACTATGGCGACGGTCTTGCCCTTCTCGATGGTGAGGTTGACGTGGCGGAGCACCCACTTCTCGCCGTAGCGGAACGACACGTCGCGGAACTCGATTTTCGAGTTGAAGCCGCTGACGTGCACGGGGTTAGGCTTCTCCTTTATGTCGTTCTCGGCTTGTAGGATTTTGTCCACGCGCTCCATCGAGGCGAGGCCCTTGGGTATGTTGTATCCGGCCTTGGAGAACTCCTTGAGGGGGTTGATGATGCTGTAGAGTATTACCATGTAGTAGATGAACGTGGGGCCGCTGAGGCCCTTGCCGCCGAGCACGAGCATACCGCCGAACCAGAGCACGATGACTATCATGAGCGTGCCGAGGAACTCGCTCATGGGGTGGGCCAGCTGCTGGCGGGTGTTCACGCGGCGGATGTTGTCGCGGTAGGCCGAGTTGACGGTGTCGAACCTGCGGTTCATCTTCTCCTCGGCGCAGAAGGCCTTGATGATGCGCAGCCCGCCGAGCGTCTCCTCCACCTGGCTCATCGTGTCGCTCCAGAGGGCTTGCGCCTTGATTGACTTCTGCTTGAGCTTGCGCCCCACGAAGCCCATCGCCCAGCCCATCAGGGGGACGAAGACGAGGGTGAACAGCGTGAGCTGCCAGCTGATGGCCAGCAGCGTGGCGAAGTAGAGGACGATGAGGATGGGGTTCTTGAACAGCATATCGAGCGACGACATGATTGACGTCTCGATTTCCTGCACGTCGCCGCTCATGCGGGCTATGATGTCGCCCTTGCGCTCCTCGGAGAAGAAGCCCAGCGGCAGCGACGTGATTTTGTGGTAGAGCTGGTTGCGGATGTCGCGCACGACGCCCGTGCGGATTGGTATTATTGTGGCCGACGAGAGGAAGTAGGCCCCCGTCTTGAGCAGCGTGGCCAGGGCCAGGAAGAGGCCTATGGCCAGCAGGGCCGTGGCCTCGCCGTAGTCGGCGATGAGCAGCGACGCGCCGTACTCCATGCGGTTGGTCAGCGTGTCCATCAGGTTGCCCCAGTCCCACGGCGCCAGCTCCACGTCCGTTGTCCCGCCGGTCCTGAAGAGGATTTGCAGGATTGGGATGATGGTCATGAACGAGAAGACGTTGAGCACGGCCGAGAGGATGTTGAACACCACCGACAGTGCCAGGTATTTCTTGTATGGCGGCACGAAGCGGCGCAGCACTTGCAGGAACTCCCTCATACGCTCTTTATGGTGTAAGTTTGCAGGTTATTTCGTTAATTTAATGTAATGTTCTGGCTGCAAAGATAACGTTTTTTTGCGGATAATGGCAAGTTAGGCACGGTTTTGTACAATCTTTTGCTAACTTTGCGCCGACATAACGTTTTATACGGCGAGAAAAACGATAACAATATATTTATGGAAGTAATCGACCTAAGCAAGCAGGACACTATCATCAACCAGTACATGGCCGAGATGCGCGACCGCGACTACCAGCGCAACCGCCTCTTGTTCCGCAACAACATCATGCGCGTGGGCGAGATGATGGCCTACGAAATCAGCAAGACGCTCGACTACGCCGTGCGCCCCGTGGCCACGCCGCTGGGCACGGCAAGCGTCAGCGTGCCGACTGACGAGGTGGTGCTGGCAACCATCTTCCGCGCGGGGCTGCCGTTCCACAACGGCTTCCTGCACGTGTTCGACCGCGCCGGCAGCGCCTTCGTCAGCGCCTACCGCGAGTATACCGACGAGGGGCACACCGAGGTGGGCGTGCACGTGGAGTATCTCGCCACGCCGTCAATCGACGGCAAGACGCTCATAATAGTTGACCCCATGCTGGCCACGGGCGGCTCGATGGAGCTGGGCTACAAGGCCTTCGCCACGCGGGGCACGCCGAAGCGCATACACGTGGCCTGCGTCATAGCCGCGCCCGAGGGGCTGGAGCACGTCAGGGAGACATTCCCCGGCGACAGGACCACCGTGTGGTGCGCCGCCGTAGACCCCGGCATGAACGAGCACAAGTATATCGTGCCCGGCTTCGGCGACGCCGGCGACCTGTGCTACGGCGGGAAAGTGTAAAATGAAGAATGAAGAATGAAGAATGAAAAATGAAAAATCCAATACCAGACTTCAAGTAATGGATTTTTCATTTTTCATTCTTCATTCTTCATTCTTCATTCTTCATTTTTCATTCTTCATTCTTCATTTTTCATTCTTCATTCTTCATTCTTCATTTTTCATTTTTCATTTTTCATTCTTCATTCTTCGTTTTTATCTTTTCACCCAGCGATAAGCCATCTTTTGCGGCATAAAAGAATGCGTCTTGCAACGCGCTGTGGCACAGCACGTTGCAAGACGCATCAAGGTCGCGGCCGTTTCCGCCGCCGACAGGCTGCCCCGCACGCTGCGGTGCGCCGCCGGTTCATTCAAGGAAGTAGACGTAAGCCACCCACGCCGCCACCGCGACGGCAAGCACCTCGAGCACTATCGTCACAATCTTGGCCATGCGCTTGCGCATCTTGGCCGAGTTCAGGCTGCGGCGCTTGAACACTTCAGAGTCCTCGAACCCGTCGTTACTTTTCCTCTTATTCATCATGAAACCGTTTCCCTCGTGCCCACGCTGCGGCACGGCTTTTGCTAAGACATTCATTCAATCACTCCAATTACGTTACACAAAAAATGTTCATTCTCATGCGCTGCGGTAGCCTGTAACCATGCGGTTCGCTGCGGCTGGCCAGCCCGGGGCCGGCACCGTTGCCCGCGCTATATTAATTTAATATTGCAAATATACGAAAATTGCATTCAGGATGGGTGAAATTAAGGTTGTTTAACAAATTTAATATTTTTAGCAGGCAAGGGACGAGCAGGCAAGCCATTAGCTGATGAGGGTAAGCAAGGCTCTCATAGTTTTGTCCCAGTTCTTCCCAGGTCTCCCAGAATTCCCATTGCCGTGGCACAAGGGAGCTATGAGAGAACTGGGAAGAACTGGGAGAGAGAACTTGTAACTTGTTGCCAACACCCTCGTAAGCTAAAGGCTCGTTTGCTCGTTTGCTCGTCCCTTGTCTGCTTGTCCCTCGTCTGCTCGTCCCTTGTCTACTAAAATAAATCAACCATTATTCTCTTTGTTCCGATAAAAGTATTACTTTTGCACCGTTATGGCACAGAAACTTATACAAACGCAGGAGCAGAAGCAGGTGCTGGCGCAGAAGCTCACCCAGCAGCAGATGCTCGTGGTGCACCTGCTCGAGATGCCGCTCACCGAACTGGAGCAGAGCGTCAACGCCGAGCTTGACGACAACCCCGCCCTCGAGAGCGGCGACGCCGACGAGCCGGCCGACACGGCGGGCGACGCCACGGCCGACGACGGCGCCGACGAGGACTTCGACACGGCCAAGGAGCGCGAGGAGCGCGCCTCGGCGCTCGACGACGCCCTGGCCGGCATAGGCATGGACGACGAGATGCCCGAGCCCACGGCACCGTGGGGCGACGGCGGCCAGGGCGCCGACTACGAGGAGATGGCCTACGGCGACCGCGTGTCGTTCTACGACAAGCTCAAGGAGCAGATGGTTGACGTGGAGCTATCGCCGCGCCAGCGCGAGGTGATGGAGTACCTCATCGGCTCGCTCGACGGCGACGGCCTCCTGCGCAAGGACACGGGCACGCTCTGCGACGAGCTGGCCGTATACCATAACATCGACGTCAGCGAAGACGAGGTGAAGGCCGTGCTGCGGATGCTGCAAGCCTTCGACCCGCCGGGCGTCGGCGCACGCGACCTGCGCGAGTGCCTCATGCTCCAGGCCCGCCGGCGGCCCGCCGGCGAGACGCGCCGGCTGATGGAGGAAGTGCTCACGAGGTGCTTCGACGAGTTCATGAACAAGCGGTGGGACAAAATCGCCGCGCAGCTCGGGCTCGACGGCGCCACGGCTGGCCGCGTGCACGCCGAGCTGCTCAGGCTCAACCCCAAGCCCGGCGCCGCACTCGGCGAGACCGAGGGCCGGAGCCAGCAGCAAATCACGCCCGACTTCATCGTCGACACGGCCGACGACGGCACCGTAACCTTCACGCTCAACGCCGGCCGCGTGCCCGAGCTGTACGTCTCGCCGTCGTTCGCCGCCATGGTTGACGGCTACCGCAAGAACAAGGCCTCGATGAGCCGCCGCGACAAGGAGGCCCTGCTCTACGCCAAGGAGAAGGTTGACCGCGCCAGGGGCTTCATAGAGGCCATAAGGCAGCGGCAGCACACACTGTACGCCACGATGAAGGCCATTATCGGCATACAGCGCGAATACTTCCAGACCGGCGACGAGGGCGACCTAAAGCCCATGATACTGAAGGACGTGGCCGAGCGCGCCGGCCTCGACATATCGACAGTGTCGCGCGTCAGCAACATGAAGTACGCACAGACGCGATGGGGCACCTTCCGCCTGCGCCACTTCTTCAGCGACAGCGTGAGGACCGACGACGGCGGCGAGATGTCGACCCGCCGCGTCAAGGCCGCCCTCAAGGAAATCATCGACGCGGAGGACAAGGCACGCCCCCTGAGCGACGACGCCATAGCCTCGATGATGCAGGCCAAGGGATACCCCGTGGCGCGCCGCACCATAGCAAAGTACCGCGAGCAGCTGGGCATACCCGTGGCAAGGCTGAGGAGGAATTAAAAATGAAAAATGAAAAATGAATAATGAATAATGAATAATGAATAATGAATAATCCCGTAGGCTATCGGGCTTATTAGGCTCATCGGTCCTATTAGTCTTATCGGGCTTATCAGTCCCATTAGCCCTATCAGCCCCAGCCCTCCCAGAGAAAAAACCGACAACCAATGCACGAGAAACAACTAATCCTTGCGGCCAAGGCCCTGAGCGTGGTGTTCACGCCGTTCTACCTGCCCGTAGTGGGGCTGGCCAGCCTGCTGGTGTTCACATACCTCAGCCTGTTGCCCTTCAGCTACAAGCTGTTCCTGCTGTTCACCGTATGGCTGTTCACCGTCTTCGTGCCCACCGTGCTCATACGCATCTACCGCCGCTACCAAGGCTGGTCGGGCATGGCCATGGGCAAGGAGCGGCGCGTCGTGCCCTACGTCATATCCATCGTGTCCTACCTCCTGTGCTGCTACATCATGGAGGCAGCCCACGTGCCCTACTTCATCCGCTCCATCGTCATAGCCGCCCTCGTGGTGCAGGTGGCCTGCGCCGTCTGCAACGTCTTCATGAACGTGTCCACCCACACGGCGGCCATCGGCGGCGTGGCCGGCGCGCTCATGGCCTTCTCGGCCGTGTTCGGCTTCAACCCCGTGTGGTGGCTCTGCGTAGTGCTCGTGCTCGCCGGACTCGTAGGCACCAGCCGCATGGTGCTGCGCCGCCACTCGCTCCACCAGGTAGTGCTCGGCTTCCTCGTCGGCGTGGCCGGCGCCTTCGCCTCGGTGCTGCTGGTGTAGGGCAGATAAGGCCGACAGGGCTAATAGGCGATAGGGCAAATAAGGCAAATAGGGCCGATAGGCCAGGGGCTGGCCTTCCCAGTCTTACCAGCCCTCCCGGAACTCCCAGCCCTCCCAGCCCTCCCAGTTCTCCCGGAATACCATTAACAATAAAATAACACCAACAATGAAACCATTAGTAAGCATAATCATGGGCAGCACAAGCGACCTGCCCGTAATGGAGAAGGCCTGCAAGTTCCTCGACGAGATGCACGTGCCCTTCGAAGTCAACGCCCTCTCGGCCCACCGCACGCCCGACGCCGTTGAGCGCTTCGCCAAGGAAGCCGCCGGCCGCGGCGTCAAGGTCATCATAGCCGGCGCCGGCATGGCAGCCGCCCTGCCCGGCGTGATAGCCGCATCGACCACGCTGCCCGTCATCGGCGTGCCCATCAAGGGTATGCTCGACGGCCTCGACGCCATGCTCAGCATCATACAGATGCCCCCGGGCATACCCGTTGCCACCGTCGGCGTCAACGGCGCGATGAACGCCGCCATACTCGCCGTCGAGATGCTCGCCCTGGCCGACGACGGCATAGCCGCCCGCCTCGCCGGATACAAGGCCGGGCTCGGCGCGAAAATAGAGAAGGCCAACAAGGAGCTGGCCGAGGTGAAGTATGAGTACAAGACTAATTGATTTTTCAAGGAGTTAGGTAGTAAAGGAGTTAAGACAAATGCCTTGTCGGCTGCATACGTATTCGGCTTATTGGCCTAATCAGTCTTATTCGGCCACGCAATCACCAAGTAAGGCATTTGTCTTAACTCCTTTACTACCTAACTCCTTAACTCCTTGAAAAAACTAAAAATAAAAATCGCCATGGACTTATTCAACTACCGCCGCCGCGCCACCACCGAGGTGCACGTAGGCGGCACGCCGATGGGCGGCGACAACACGATACGGGTGCAGTCGATGACAACCACGCCCACGGCCGACGTCGCCGCCAGCACGGCACAGGCAGAGCGCATAGCCGACGCCGGCGGCGAGTACGTCCGCCTTACCACGCAGGGCGTCCGCGAGGCCGAGAGCCTCAAGGACATCAAGGCGCGGATGCGCGCCGACGGATACGCCACGCCCATCGTGGCCGACGTGCACTTCAACCCACACGTGGCCGAGGTGGCCGCGCTCCATGCCGACAAGGTGCGCATCAACCCAGGCAACTACGTTGACCCCGCCCGCACCTTCCGCCACCTTGAATACACCGACGAAGAGTATGCCGACGAACTGAAGAAAATCGAGGAACGCTTCGTCCCCCTGCTCCGCATCTGCCGCGAGCACCACACCGCCCTGCGCATAGGCGTCAACCACGGCTCGCTCTCCGACCGCATAATGTCGCGCTACGGCGACACGCCCGAGGGCATCGTCGAGAGCTGCATGGAGTTCCTCCGCATCTGCCGGCGCGAGAGCTTCGCCGACGTCGTAATATCCATCAAGGCCAGCAACACCGTCGTCATGGTGCGCTCCGTGCGCCTGCTCGTCTCGGCAATGGAGCGCGAGGGCATGGACTATCCCCTACACCTCGGCGTCACCGAGGCCGGCGAGGGTGAGGACGGGCGCATAAAGAGCGCCGTGGGCATAGGCGCGCTCCTGGCCGACGGACTGGGCGACACCGTCCGCGTGTCTTTGAGCGAAGAGCCCGAGGCCGAAATCCCCGTGGCGCGCCACCTCGTCGATTACGTCACGGCACGCGCCGGCCACACCGTCATCCCCGGCCAGGCCGCCCCAGGCTTCGACTGGCTGCGCCCCGAGCGCCGCGCCACCACCGCCGTCGGCAACATCGGCGGCAGCCACGTGCCCGTCGTAATAGCCTCGATGCTCGGCGGAGGCGACCCCTCGGCGCTGTCGGCCGACGGCGAACTCGTGCCCGACTACGTCTACACGGGCCAGCAACTGCCCTCGCGTCGCATCGAGGGCCAGCATTACATCGTTGACTTCAACGTCTACGGCGCCCTGGCCGACCGCGAAGGCGTCTACCCAATCTTCCCATACAACGCCGTGCCCTTCATCTCCACGGTCAAGGCCGACGTCAAGTTCCTCGTCCTTCCCTACGGCGCCGACGCCGACGAGTACACCGCTTGCCTCAAGGCCCACCCCGAGGTAGTCGTCATAAGCGTAAGCAACCACGCCAACCGCCTCGGCGAGCAGCGCGCCCTGGCCCACGAGATGATGGCCGCCGGCCTGCAGAACCCCATCGTCTTCTGCCAGGCCTACCGCCACGCGGCCGAGGAGAAAGGCGACTTCCAGCTCGAAGCCGCCGCCGACATGGGCGCCCTGATGTTCGACGGCCTCACCGACGGCCTCTGGCTCATGAACGACGGCACGCTGCCCGCGGCCGACGTCACCGCCACCGCCTTCGGCATACTGCAGGCCGCGCGGCTCCGCACGTCGAAGACCGAGTACATCAGCTGTCCCGGCTGCGGCCGCACCCTCTACGACCTGCGCTCTACCATCGCCCGCATCAAGGAAGCCACGCGCGGCATGAAGGGCCTCAAAATAGGCATCATGGGCTGCATCGTCAACGGTCCCGGCGAGATGGCCGACGCCGACTACGGCTACGTAGGCGCCGGCCGCGGCCGCATCTCCCTCTACAAGGGCAAGCAGTGCGTCGAGAAGAACATCCCAGAGGAAGAGGCCGTCGAGCACCTGCTCAGGTTAATCAATGAAGGGTGAGAAGGTAAGAAGGTGAGGAGGTGAAAAATAACTTATATATTATCTACAAGATTTAACATCCTCACTTTCTCACTTTCTCACCTTTTCACCTTTAAAACGTTGACTTTCGCCCTGTAAAAGGTGCCCAATCGCAGCATGAAAGGCGTTAAACGGCGAGGGTGCTGACAGCCAGGCAGTTACCCGCAAGGCAGCGAATATTGTGCGTCCCGACGTTTTTTTGGCCATACGACGGCCGAAAAACGTCGGGACGTCATGTTTTGTCACCGCAAATTGCTATATTTGCAGAGGGTAAGTTGCACCCGGCCTGCCTTTGGCACCCATGCCTCCGGCCTGTATGCATCATCCCGGCAACATTATTTATTACTTGAAAACTTTACGCCATGAAAAAGATACTTGGACTCGACCTCGGCACGAACAGCATCGGATGGGCCGTGGTAACGCATGAAAACGATAGTGACGAACTGACACAGGCGAGCCTTGTGGAGGCCTGTGGCAGCCGCATAATCCCGATGGATGCCGCAATACAGGGAGATTTTGAGAGTGGTAATTCCGTTTCGCAGACGGCCGAGCGTACCGGTTACCGTAGTATACGGCGGTTGCGTGAGCGATGCCTGTTAAGGCGCGAACGGCTCAACAGGGTGCTTGACGTGATGGGCTTCTTGCCCGCGCATTATGCGGCGTCGTTGACGCGATACGGCAAGTTCAAGGAGGCTGGCGGCTGCAAGTTGGCCTGGCGCAAGGACGGTGAGGGTAGGTACGAGTTTGTGTTCAAGGACTCCTATGCCGGGATGCTGGCCGACTTCAGGAGGTGTCAGGCCGAATGGCTCGGCGAAGGCTCTCTCGTGCCTTACGACTGGACTATCTACTACTTGCGCAAGAAGGCATTGACACAGGCCATAACAAAAGAGGAGCTGGCTTGGATATTGCTCAACTTCAACCAAAAACGGGGCTATTACCAACTGCGCGGCGAAGACACCGACGGCGAGAAGGACAAGCAGGAGGAGTATTATGCGCTGAAAGTGGTTGACGTAGTTGACACGGGCGAGCGCAAGGGTAGGGACACGTGGTATGACATAATATTGGAGAACGGCATGGTATATCACCGCACCGCGGCCACGCCGCCCGACTGGATAGGCAAGGTGAAGGAGTTTATCGTGACAACACAGCTTGACAAGAACGGAAGGCCGAAGACCGACAAGGACGGCACGGTGAAGCGCTCGTTCCGAATGCCGAAGGAAGACGACTGGACGCTCATGAAGAAAAAGACCGAAGCCGACATTGACCGCTCGGGAAAGACCGTGGGCGAGTATATCTACGACACCCTGCTGGCCAACCCGAGACAGAAAATCAGGGGCAAGCTCGTGCGAACCGTGGAGCGCAAGTATTACAGGCAAGAGCTTAAGAGTATACTCGATGCGCAAAAAGCCTTTATGCCGGAACTGTCCGACGGCGCCCTTTACGATGCTTGCATAGAGGAGCTTTATGGTGCAAACGATGCCTACCGGCAATCCATAAAGGAGCGCGGATTTACTTACCTGTTCGTTGACGACATTATATTTTACCAGCGTCCGCTCAAGAGCAAGAAGTCGCTAATCGGCGACTGCCCTTACGAAAGCCATGCTTATATTGACCCCGAGACGGGTGAACGCAAGACGGCGGCCGTTAAGTGCGTGGCCAAGTCGAACCCCTTGTACCAGGAGTTCCGCCTTTGGCAGTTCGTGGCAAACCTGCGGATATACCAACGGCAGAAAGAGGTGGACGGAATATTACGCATTGACGTTGACGTTACGGATGAATTTCTTGGTACGGTCAGCGACCGTGAGAGACTGTTTGACTGGCTTAACGGCAGGAAAGACATAAGTGAGGACACCCTGCTTGAAAAGTTACTCGGAATGAAGAAGCCGGGCGGCAAGGACTCGCAATGGCCTTACCGATGGAACTACGTCGAGGACAAGGTGTACCCATGTAACGAAACACGCGGCAAGATGCTTGAATACTTCGGCAAGGCTGGCATTTGCGGCAGTGCCCTCACAGCCTGTTTAGAGGCAGGGCTGTGGCACATACTTTATTCAGTGGAGGACAGGCAGGAGCTTGCAAAGGCTTTAGTGACGTTTGCAGAGAAACACAAACTCGGCGAGAGTTTTGCCGGCGTGTTCGCTAAGTTTCCGCCGTTCAAGAAAGACTATGGCGCCTATTCAGAGAAGGCCATAAAGAGATTGTTGCCGCTTATGCGCATGGGCAGCAGGTGGAGCGAAAGCGGAATAGACGAAGAAACCCGCGGGCGAATAATGAAAATAATAAACGGGGAGTATGACGAAACGATAAAGAACCGTGTGAGGGAGAAAGCCATCAACCTGACGGATATTACGGACTTCAGCGGACTTCCGTTATGGCTGGCGTGCTATGTGGTTTACGACAGGCATTCGGAAGCCAGGGACGTGACTAAATGGAGTTCGCCTGACGACATTGACGATTACCTCGGGGGCTTCAGGCAGCATTCGTTGCGCAATCCGATAGTTGAGCAGGTCGTTACCGAGACGCTGCGTACCGTGCGCGACGTGTGGCGTAAATATGGGCGCATCGACGAGATACACATAGAGATGGGCCGTGAAATGAAGCAGACCGCCGAACAGCGCAAGAAGGCCACGCAGCGCATTAAAGATAACGAGAACGCCAACATGAGGGCCAAGGTGTTGCTGGCGGAGTTCATGAACCCGGAGTTCGGGATAGAAGGCGTGCGCCCCTATTCGCCGAGCCAGCAGGAGCTGTTGCGCATTTACGAAGACGGGGTACTCGGAAGCGTAGGCAAAGTGGACGACGGCATAGGCGAGATAATGCGTAAGCTGGGCGAAGCTGACGCCAAGAAGCGCCCCACAAAGGCCGAAGTGATGCGTTACAGGTTGTGGCTTGACCAGAAGTACCAGTCTCCTTATACAGGCAGGTTCATCCCCCTTGCACGGCTTTTCACTGCCGACTACCAGGTAGAGCACATAATCCCGCAGTCGCGCTATTTCGACGATTCGTTCTCTAACAAGGTTATATGCGAGTCGGCCGTCAACAGCCTGAAGGACAGGATGCTCGGCATGGAGTTCATAAAGGAGAAGCACGGGCAGGTGGTAGAGTTGGGCAACGGTGCCACCGCCACTATTCTTGGCATTGACGAGTATGAGCGTCTCGTAGCCGACAACTACAAGGGCAATCCTTCCAAGATGCGCAAACTGCTCATGGACGACATTCCCGACGGCTTTATAGCCCGCCAGCTCAACGACAGCCGGTATATAAGCAAATTGGTAAAGACGCTTGTTTCAAATGTAGTGCGCGAGGAAGGAGAGGAGCAGGACATATCCAAGAACGTCATAGCCACCAACGGCACGATAACCGACAGGCTTAAGAAGGACTGGGGCGTTAACGACGTGTGGAACCGCATAGTGATGCCACGCTTCAAGCGCCTTAACGAACTTACGGGCACAGGTAAGTTTACGTCGGTAAGTGTTTCTGGGCATGAGATACCTGATGTGCCTTTTGATTTGCAAAAAGGCTTCAGCAAGAAGAGGATAGACCATCGCCATCATGCCATGGACGCCATAGTGATAGCCTGCACCACGAGGGAGCACGTCAACCTGATGAATAACGAGGCTGCCATGTCGGGCAACAATGCCAACCGCTATCAGCTGTCGCGTAAGCTGAGACGGTATGAACAGGTTGAAATAACAAAGGACGGGGAACGCAAGTCAATATCCGTGGCAAGGGAGTTCATGAAGCCTTGGCCGGCGTTTACCACCGACATTGAAGAGGCCCTGCGTGGCATCGTTGTCAGTTTCAAGCAGAACCTCAGGATTATCAACAAGACGGTGAACAGATACCAGCATTTCGAAAATGGCAAGAAAAGCTCGGAAAAACAAGTAAAGGGTGATAGTTGGGCCGTGCGCAAACCGCTGCACAAGGAGACGGTGTTCGGTGAAGTAAACCTTCGCTTTGTGCGGGAAGTGACGTTGAAGCAAGCTCTTAAGCAGCCTAAGTCGATTGTCGATAAGGAGCTGAAACTCAAAATTAAGGCCATGCTCGAGCTTGGCTACGACGAAAGGAGGATAAGGCAATACTTCGAGACGAACAAGGAGGCATGGCAGGATTTCAATCCCGCTAAAGTAAAAGTTTATTATTATACGAAAGATGTGTGTGACGATAACGGGAACGTTAAGGAACGTTATTTTGCCACACGTAAGGACATCGTAGGAGAACTTAGCATTAAAGACGCTGGAAAGGCTAAAGCCAAGATTAGCAAGATTACCGACACAGGCATACAGAAAATACTGTTGCGGCATCTCGAGGCATACGGTGGCGATGCCGAACTGGCATTCTCGCCTGAGGGCGTCGATGCCATGAACCTCAACATCGCCGGCCTGAACAATGGCAAGTTCCATCAGCCAATATACAAGGTAAGGATGTACGAAAAGGCCGACAAGTACCCCGTCGGCAAGTTAGGCAACAAGGAATCGAAGTTTGTAGAGGCCGCAAAAGGCACAAACCTGTTCTTCGCCGTTTATGAGTCGGAGGATATTGACAAGGTCACAGGCTGTATGAAAAAGAAACGCTCGTATGCTACCGTCCCCCTCTATGAAGCCGTTAGACGTGCAAAGGTGGGACTGCCACTTGCTCCTGATGATGCCAACGGCAATAAGCCTGCTTTCGTTATCTCGCCAAATGACCTTGTATATCTACCGACAAAAGAGGATTTGGAACGTGGGACGATAATCACCCCGCTTGACAATGGCAGGATTTATAAGATGGTATCGTCGTCAGGTAATCAATGTTTCTTTATTAAGTATGAAGTTGCAAGTGCTATCGTTGACAAGTATGAATTTTCATCGCTTAATAAAATGGAGCGTGCCATTACGGGAGAAATGATTAAGGAAACCTGTGTGCCCATAAAGGTTGATAGGTTAGGTAACATTATCGAAATAAGCGGAAAGGAACCATGATAAAACGAACGTTATGCTTTACCAACCCGGCCTACCTCTCGCTGAAGGACAGGCAGATGGTGATACGCCTGCCGGAGGTGGAGAAGGGCGACGTGCCCGACGTGGTGAAGGCGGAGGCCGTGAGGACGGTGCCCGTCGAGGACATCGGCGTCGTGGTGCTCGACAACCGCCGGATAACCGTTACGCACGGGCTGCTTGAGGCGTTGCTCGAGAACAACTGCTCCGTCATCACGTGCGACGGCCGCAGTATGCCCGTGGGGCTGATGCTCCCGCTCTGCGGCAACACCCTGCAGGGCGAGCGCTTCCGCGACCAGCTCGGCGCGTCGCTGCCGCTGAAGAAGCAGCTCTGGCAACAGACGGTTAGGATGAAAATAGACAACCAGGCGGCCGTGCTCGCACGCCATGCGGGGGCCGAGGCGGGATGTATGCGCCGCTGGTCGGCCGACGTGCGCAGCGGCGACCCCGACAATCTTGAGGGCCGTGCGGCTGCCTACTATTGGCGCAACCTGTTCGCCGGAGTGCCCGGGCTTGGCGGCTTCACGCGCGACCGCGAGGGCATACCGCCCAACAACCTCCTCAATTACGGCTACGCCATCCTGCGCGCCGTCATAGCCCGCTCGCTCGTGTCGAGCGGACTGCTGCCCACTCTCGGCATACACCACCACAACCGCTATAACGCCTACTGCCTGGCCGACGACGTGATGGAGCCTTACCGCCCGTATGTTGACGAGCTGGTGATGGGCATCGTCGTAGAGCTTGGAGGCGTCGTGCCGGCCGACATCACGCGCGACCTGAAGATGCGGCTGCTCGGCATACCCGTCATTGACGTAAAGGTGGGCGGTCGCCGCAGTCCGCTGATGGTGGCCGCCACGCAGACCACGGCCTCGCTCTACAAGTGCTTCACGGGCGAGGCGCGCCGCATAGCCTACCCCGAGATGTAGCATTCCCGTCCCATCGTCTCACCTTCTCACCTTTTCACCCTCTCACCTTCAAAAATGCCCGACCGTTTCAGCGAATACAGGATTATGTGGATACTCGTGTTTTTCGACCTTCCCACCGAGACGAAGCGCGACAAGCAGGCTTACGCCCTGTTCCGCAAGAACCTGCAGCGCGACGGCTTCACGATGTTCCAGTTCTCCATCTACGTGCGCCACTGCGCCAGCATGGAGAACGCCCAGGCGCACATCCGCCGCGTAAGGTCGTTCCTCCCAAAGTACGGCCACGTCGGCGTGCTCTGCATCACCGACAAGCAGTTCGGCTCCATCGAGCTGTTCTACGGCAAGAAGCCCGTAGAGCCGAACGCCCCGGGGCAGCAGCTCGAGCTTTTCTGACAATCGTTTTTTATGGTTGTTTAACATTGCGGCAAGGCTTTCCGGTGCCTTTCCCGCCGTCTTTCATTGTAAATGGCTGTATGCCAACATTAGGTTTAGAAACAAATAATCCGGCTTTGCGGCCGGATTATTTGTTAAGACAACCATCATTTTTTATTTTCCATTTATCTGCGTATATCACTGATTGTCAGTGCTTTACTGACATCGGGGATGTTTGTCTAAGCGCAAAGATACGAATTTTAAAGCAAATCACAACAGTTCGGAAGTTCGGAAGAGATAAGTTCGGGATGTTTGTCTAAGCGCAAAGATACGAATTTTAAAGCAAATCACAACGAAGAGAGAGAGATAAGTTCGGAAGATAAGGATGTTTGTCTAAGCGCAAAGATACGAATTTTAAAGCAAATCACAACTGTGTCATCCACCTCCTTCTGCGTCCGCTTGATGTTTGTCTAAGCGCAAAGATACGAATTTTAAAGCAAATCACAACAGGCAACAGGTCGAATTTCCCCTACTGTGAGATGTTTGTCTAAGCGCAAAGATACGAATTTTAAAGCAAATCACAACTAACAGCGGAAGCTATCACGTTACCATACGATGTTTGTCTAAGCGCAAAGATACGAATTTTAAAGCAAATCACAACTACAAGTAAGTTCTCAGCATCGGCAACACCGATGTTTGTCTAAGCGCAAAGATACGAATTTTAAAGCAAATCACAACTGCAGGTAGGGTGGAAATCATTTCTATTCAGATGTTTGTCTAAGCGCAAAGATACGAATTTTAAAGCAAATCACAACCGAACTTATTAACTTAATTTCCGAACTTTCGATGTTTGTCTAAGCGCAAAGATACGAATTTTAAAGCAAATCACAACAATTTCAGCAAGTCTTTTTTGCGTGCCGTCGATGTTTGTCTAAGCGCAAAGATACGAATTTTAAAGCAAATCACAACATTTTACTTCTATTATAATATTGTGAACCGATGTTTGTCTAAGCGCAAAGATACGAATTTTAAAGCAAATCACAACCGAACTTATTAACTTAATTTCCGAACTTTCGATGTTTGTCTAAGCGCAAAGATACGAATTTTAAAGCAAATCACAACAATTTCAGCAAGTCTTTTTTGCGTGCCGTCGATGTTTGTCTAAGCGCAAAGATACGAATTTTAAAGCAAATCACAACATTTTACTTCTATTATAATATTGTGAACCGATGTTTGTCTAAGCGCAAAGATACGAATTTTAAAGCAAATCACAACTAATTCTCTTCTTAACTTATTTTTTTGTGGATGTTTGTCTAAGCGCAAAGATACGAATTTTAAAGCAAATCACAACTTTTTTTCAACTTTTAAAGCTTTGTTTCAAGATGTTTGTCTAAGCGCAAAGATACGAATTTTAAAGCAAATCACAACAAGTTCGGAAGAGAGATAAGAGAAGATAAGGATGTTTGTCTAAGCGCAAAGATACGAATTTTAAAGCAAATCACAACATATTTTTTTTATTATACATGTCATCAATTGATGTTTGTCTAAGCGCAAAGATACGAATTTTAAAGCAAATCACAACAGTAATCATCAAGGTCAGGATGAGTGTTGCGATGTTTGTCTAAGCGCAAAGATACGAATTTTAAAGCAAATCACAACTAATTGATAGAATAAGGTAAGATGCAATACGATGTTTGTCTAAGCGCAAAGATAGTGAAACTCGCCCGATTTCGGATGGATTTAGGAAGAATAATGTAAACTATTGGGCTTTCAGGGAGATAC
>CALUEX010000012.1 GCA_944319815.1 uncultured Prevotella sp.
CCAGGATCAAACTCTACATTGTATAGTCTCTTTTTTTGAATAACTTGTTCCTTACAAGGCGCGCTTCAATACCATCGACCTCCGAATGGAGGCCATGGCTAAAGCCGCTCCTGTCTTCCTCGCCTGTGTCAATCTTTCAAAGAACTTTCTTGCAACGCTCATGTTTCGGAGCGAAAGCGAGTGCAAAGGTAATGGGTTTATCCATACGATGCAAATATTTTCATGATTTTTTTTCAAAAACGCTGCAAAATCATTACATTCTTGACATAAATCAAACCCTCTTGCCATTTTGGGGATGACAAGAGGGGTTATTACAGATTTACACCCTACACCTGTATGAAGGCGTGATTAAGCTATTTTCCCTTATTTGCGCTCAACGTAAATATTAATGTTGCGTGTCATTTTATAACCGTTTTCATCTTTATCTGTAACGGTAACAGGTATCGTGACCAATGATTTTGCATCCTTCAACGGTTTTATGACCATTACGCCACCATTCTCTTTAATAGAAAATCCAGTCGGGACATCAAAGGAAAAATTAGGTTTGTTGTCAAAACCAACAAACAATGCCTTCAAGTCAACCTCAATCTTCGAGCCTTCAACCACGGCATAATGTGGTTCAGCCAACCAATTTAAATACTCTTCAAGAGCCGTGTACCCGTCGGCATTCACTTTATTATTGTCCGCAACATCAGGATTTAGCCCCATGGCTACCTCCCACCAATCAGGCATACCATCCTTATCTGTGTCGAAATCGGCAGGTCGCGTTACGCCTTTTTCTTCAAAATAGCCGAACCCTTCAGAGTCTGTTTCACGGTCGATAAGCCCTATTTTACCGCTCGAGCTGCCCTTGGTGCTTGTAGTGCCAGAAAGGGTCTCGCTTATCATGCGCCTATCATGCCGGTCAAGACAAGGCTGATTGGCCCCGACATCAGAAAGAACCGTCTTGAAAGCCTTTTGGGCAGGCTCTATGGTTGCGTGAGACTCGAAGAAAGGAGCGTCAACGAATACATCCCAGTTAAGCACTTGCTTACCCGACAACTTATATTTATAGGTAACGCCCTCCTTGTCGTGCGTCAAAGTCCCGTCAAGATTTTCCCTGATGTTGCCGTCTACATAGTACGACTGCGAGCCATTGCCCGTGCCTTCGAGCTCTGCCGTCAGCAACTCGAGGCGCGTGCTCGACGGGCCCATCTTATAATAGTTGGCAACGAAATTACATTCGTGCGTACCCCCGTCAGTGGCACGTCCGCCCCAATTATACACCACGTTGTTAAACACATCGTGGTGCCCTGCGTAATACCCACGGCTGTCAAGCCCACCCGAAAGACTCCAGTTGCGCCCCTCGTTATGAGCCAAAAGGTTGTGATGGTAAGTAGCCGTATCCCCACCTATTGTTGCCGCGAAACCGTGCTTCTTGCCCTTTGGATAATTAGGGTGATGGGCGTCGTTGAGGGCTTCGGATATAAGCGTGCGCTGCAAGGTTATGTTCTTGGCGTTGCGCGAGCTGAAAGCCTCGTCAATGGTCCACCCCACAGAACAATGGTCCATGATTGAGTTCGTGTTGCCTGCCATGCCTAAGCCGTCGAGTCCACGGTTCATGTCGGCAGCATCATCGTTGTGCCAGCCGCGGCGAACACGGATGAAGCGTGTTATACCGTCGCTCGCCGAGCCGAAAGGTGCGCCACGGAAAAGTATGCCGTTGCCCGGAGCAGTCTGCCCAGCCACCGTAACATACGGGTCGCCACTGCCGAGACGCTCCTTAAGGTGGATTGTTCCTGAAACGTCAAACACTATTGTACGCGGCCCTTTCACCTCCTTAATGCCATAACGGAACGTTCCCGGTATAGGTTTCTCGCCGTCGGCATAGTCATCAAGCGACGTCACATGGTAAACCACGCCGCCCCTGCCGCCTATGGCAAAACGCCCGTAGCCCTCGGCACCGGGGAAAGCTAGGCGGCGCGGACGGAACTGCCACGTGTCACCACGAGCAACGTTGCCGTCGGCTCCTACCTCGTCAACGCGCCAATAATACGTGTTCAGGGCCGACTTCGCCGGCTCCAAGCCACCTAATATATATGTATTGCCGCTTGTCTCGGCCACTTTCTCCATTTCTTCAACCGACGTACCAACATAGACGACGCTCTTGACAGCCCCCTCGCCTACGTGCCATTTCAGCCCGATAGAGCCGCCGTCGGCATCAGCGTGATAGTCAAGATGTGCTGGATACGGACTGGTCGCCATCAGCTTCGGGTTAGGGCAATCAATCTCTATCGCACTTACGAACACGCCCGTCGTGCCATACTTTCGTCCTGCTTCAGGTTTTGACGTAAAGCTGACTGTCACGGGCTTGCCTTCCTCGGCCGTAAACGACACATAAGCCTGTCCGCACTCCACTGCCGCCTGAGCCCTGTTGCCAACGGCTACGTCAGTAAGCACGTTGCGCCCGTTTACGGCAACGTCAACCGGGGCCACACTTTCAAGGCCGCCGTCGTTGGCGTTGAGATACGCCATCAGGGTATGTTTACCAGCCGGCAACCCTGTCAACACTATGTTCATCGTCACGCTTTCGCCCGTAAACTGCGCCGTGCCGCCATCAGGCGCGAGCCGATACAGCCCAACGCCGTCACCCACGAGTTTCGAGTTTCTCGTCACGCAACCTTTTTCCCAAACAGCCTTCAGCGTGGCGTCCTTGGTGTTGCCGACGTTCAGCTCTACCGTGAATGCACGCCCGTCTGCACCGCTCACCTCAAACCGGTCTGCCGTCCCGGTCTTCACCGTGTATCCTACATACCCTGCCTCGGTATATATACCGCGCCCGTCAGGGTCGTTGTCAAAGTCAACCTTCTGTGCCGATGCCGTCATCGCCACCGCACAAACCGCAATTCCCAAAAATAATTTTATGCTTTTCATCTATGATTTCCGTATTTTTTTCATGACGTTATTAAGCAAACAACGTAACCACGACGTTAAACTTATTTTTAATTTAATAAGCATCTGAAACAAGGGGGAACCCTCCCTACCACCCAAAGATTTGGTGGAAAACGGCAAAACGGCTAAAAAAATTTGGCGGAAAACGGCAAAACGAGTGGAAAGTCTTGTATTTTCCATACGATAACAGGCTATTGAAAGAACAAAAAGTGGCCGCGCATTTTCGTTGCGCAGCCACTTGAAAAATAATGTTATGCCCTTACATTCACAGCATCACTTTCTTGGTCACGCTGCCGCATTTCACTACATACAAGCCCTTTGGCTGCGTGATGCGACCTGTACCCATATGGCCACGCTCTTGCTTTACAAGTTCGCCACTAACGGAATATACCGAAACATCGGCACTTTGCACGTTGCTGAAGCATATAGCGCCGTCCTCGCTCCATACTTTGAAGCCATTGCCTGCATCTACAGCGTCTATGACTGACGGCGTGTCGTCGATGTTCTTCTCCCAAACAAAGTAAGGTTTACCGCATTGCTTGCCGGCGCTTTCTTTCCATTGTGCCCACTCCACGTAAGGGTATCTTGTGCTATTATACTCTGACGATGTGTGGTCAAGCGAGTTCTTGTTCAATGTTTCTGCGGAAATATCGGAATCAAGATAATACAAACGGTCGCAGGGATAACCTCTATTTGAAAGAAGTCCCGAACTAATTTCTATTGTATAAATGTTATCAGAATCTGACGATGGGGTATTATAAACCACTTGCCCACCGAAATAACAATTTTCTATAAGTCCTCCTAAATATTCAATCCTACCGTCTTCATAAATTAACGTGAGTTCGGTATAATCACCTCATGCAATAAGCCTGCTTTTATCGATGATGTCAATATTGAGTGACGGTTTCTTAGGCAGCAGGTTGTATGCGATAAGCCCTGCAACCAGGTTGGAAGCAAAGCCGTCAATGCTGCGGTGCCTCGTATGCTCAATGTGGCAGACATTCTTGAGCTCGTCGTTGACGGTTTCAACGAGTGCCCTTTTCCTCAGCAGGATTTTGTCATACAGGTTCATGAGCGAGTTCTTCATGTTCTTCTTGAGCTTGGTTACAAGGTGTATGTCGTCAATGAAGAGACTTTCGAAAAGTTCCTGGCTTATGTATCCCCTGTCGGCGAATATCTTTCCGAAGAGCCTTTGCGTGAAGTCCTTGTCCTTCAATGGCTCACGGTCGTCCACGTTCCCCGGCGTGAGCGTCCATTGTATTATCTCGCCACGGTCGTTTATCACTATGTGCAGCTTGAACCCGTAGAACCATCCCATCGTGCACTTGCCCTTGGCCGCCCAGCCCTTCATCGTCCTGTGGCTGTGGGCACGCTTTATGTGGCATGACGCCAACGGGGTGGAGTCGATAATGGATATTCCCGTGCATTTCCCCAATGCGCATGTCTGCAGGAACAGCAAAAGCTGGAGTCCCACCTTGGCCTGGCGTTCCACGAAGCGGTTGTACGACAGGCGGTTGGGAAACTCCTTGCGCATATGGTTGCACACGTAACCGAGGTAGAACGACTTAAGGTCTCGGTGGCGCATGGTATGGAAGAGTACGAGGATGGTCATCACCTCGCTGTCGGACATGCGGCACGGGCGGTTGCGGCGACGTTTGCCGGAGGTGTCCAGCGTATGTTTTTTCAGTTCGGGGGCTAAATATTTGCAGAATTCATCGAGAATACAGAAAATTTCCATTAAATTTGCATCAGTCATGGGAATGGATGTTTTTATGTAACTTATTGATTGTCAACTGTAAAGATACTAAAAATATTTCATTCCCACAACTTTTTCAAAGGTTTTCTTATACCGAACTCACGTAGATGTTATATATCAATTTCAACAGTTCAACGCTTTTTTACCCCTCAACAAGTCCGCTGGGAAAATGGCATGAGTAAACACCGCCATCCGCAGGCTGGTCGGACGGACTTCCATCCTACCGACCGAAAAGTGAAAGCCCTCATTGCTGGCGAAAAAAGAAAGGCATCCGAAAGCCGCCAACACCGCCGCAGGCTTTTGGGGAACAAAAAGCCATAGCTCATTAGGGCGTTTTCTTCACGCACCGCTTCGCTCATGCTAAAAACGCCCCAATGAGCCAGCAGGGTTACACCCCTCTGGACACCCCGTTTGCTTCCAACAGAAGCAGCAAGTTGTCCTTTGGGTTACCCAAAGGCTGTTGAGTTACTTCAAAGTCGGAACTCTGTTTTTCTATGGTAGCAAGTTTGTGTTTTGGGCAGACCAAAACCGCTTGCTATCCTCCCGTTGGTCGCAAATTCAAAAATCAAGCTATACCCTCTATTGCCACTTCAACCATTCGCTTTGCTTCATCCAACAAGTGTTGACTTTCTTTTCGCAATTTGAAACTTGACCTAATCTTATCGGCAATCTCTTGTTGTATCTGCATGGGCAATATAGGTATGACAACATTTTCGATTTCCAAGGGTTTCCAATGTTGGATGATAGAGCCTCCTGCATCCCGTTCAGCCTGTAAACGAACTATCGGAGAATTGAGTACCAATGTAAGGTAATCGGGCAGCACATCTGTGCTTTTCAATGACAGATGGAGTATTGCTCCTGATGTGATGACATCAAGAGGTTCTTCCACTTTGTATGCTATGCCGACACTTCCGTCTTTTGAAAGCAATATGGTGTCTTTCTGGGGGCGTATCACATCACGGTAATCTTCCGCATTCAGATGTATGGTTGTATCAGACAGTCCAAATTTTGACATGTCGGAAATCCTGATAAACGGCACGCCTGTTTCCTCGTAGGCATCACTGCCCGGTTCGATGGATTTGCGTATTTCCGTCAGTTCCCTGATTGTGGATGTTGCAAATTCGCTCAAATGAGAAAACAGGTAATCATACTTGGGCTGGTAATACTCTGCATCGAGCCGCCCACTTGACAAAAAACTGTCCGATAGCTTTTTGCAGGTTTTAACGGTTTTGTTTTCCTTTTTAGTTGTAGGCAGCATTCCAAATTCAGTAAGTAGCAACCATGCCGCTAATCTTTCTTCTCGAATGGCTTGCTCCTGTAATTTGTTGAATATCAACAAATTACCCCCCCATTTTCTATTACTTGTTCTACCGTAATCTTCGCATTTTCAAGTAGTTGCATTGCTTCTTTTCGCAGGGCAAAACTCTTTTGCACGTGTTGGGCTATCTCTTCCTGCACTTCTTGCCGTATGATGGGAACGGGCAGTTTCTCCAATTCGGGTTTGCTAATGGCGGTGAGAATTGTACCCGAACAGCCTTTCTTCATCAACTGCTGCATGGGCAGCGATTTGAAGAGTGTCAGCAATGTTTCGGAATTGAGCTTGGAGGATTGCAGCACATAAAAACCTGTGGAGCACAAAGCACCATCATAATCGTCTGTAACCAATGCGCAGCTTTCTAATGAACCTTCAATTGAGGAAACTATCACATCGCCTTGATGCACCAATCTTCTTGCACGGGTCGGCAGGTCTTCTCCGTCCTGAATATCACATCCTGTTATTTCACCCGATTTACCGATGTTGGCAAGCTCAATGTACTTATAACGCACATCTTCTTCTGGTATATAATTGGTGTCCTTGATGTTACAAACATCGCCCAATGGCTCATAACCATTGGCATAGGATTGCACAAGCCTGCAATAGTCCTCGTATTTCGGCAGATAATATTCTGCGTCAAATCGTCCTGTTTCAAGGAAAGACTCTTTCAAAGTCTTGACATTGTATGCGTCAGGATTGGCGGCGAAGTCGGTCATGCCCAAGCATTCCAAAAGATAGGCTTCGGCTTCGGAATATAACTGCTTTGAGTTATCATAACATGAATATGCCTTTTGAACACAATTTTGAATCTGTAATTGTGCATCACATGGGATAACAGGTAATAATAGCCTTTCCAAACTTTCATTGCCTAAGTTTCTTTGTCTAATGCCTTTTGCATAACGCTCTAATTGTATTCTAATAGTTTCGGCAGATAATGTGGCAAATAATACATCATTGCCAATAAAGGCCTTTTGTCCAGATTTTAGCTGTATTTTTGCAACACGCTGATTCCAACTGGCATTTGTTGGTTTATATATATAATTTACCTTTCCAACATCGGGTGGGTCTCCTGTTAATGTCATTAGAATATTTCCGTTGCACAGAAGTTGTCCTTTCTGCAATACAAATTCATCTTTGTCGACAAATTCCCAATTCTCTATATCTCGTTTATTCGTCACATCACCTATTTTTGCTATGGATATGCCAGAAATGGCGTTAAAACGTTCTGAGTTATATGGCCTTCCATTAACAAATGATGCAATATCTGTAAAATAAACACTTTCTATTGCAGAGAACTTTTCATCAACCTCCAAAAACTTTCTATTAAAATATTCTGCTTCTATTCGATAATCTATAACCTTTTTAAGGCTCAAAAAGGTAACCTCTGTTGCTTCCAGCCCCTCCAACAAAGCTTTGTACTTCACTTCGTCAAAGGGGCATCCGCGAAAAAAGACAAACCCTCTTTCTTCGCGAACTCTATGAACGCTTCGGCTATGCCGTCTTGTGTCAGTCCTTCATGGTTGAACAGATCGTGCTTCACAATCAGATGCCCATGTGTGTCAAGCAATGGTACGTTGTTTCCATCTTCATCCGTCGTGTTCCGATAAATCTTGTCACCGCTGTTGTCCTTGCTCGGCTCTTGCATGGTAGCGAAGAAGATGTTGTAATCTTCCACTTTCGGGCAAAGCACGTCATCCCATTTCTGAACGAATAGGACGCTTGTTTTCGTGCCTGTATGTGGTTTGAACACATTACCATGCAATCCCACAACTGCAAGTATGCGGCAGCGGTCGGCGATGTATTCACGCAACGACTTGTCGCTGCTGTTATTGAAGCGTCCTTGCGGCAAGACTATCGCCATGCGTCCACCCGGTTTCAGGAAGTCGATGTTACGCTCCACAAACAGTACATCACGGCTCATATTGGAAGCCTGTTTCAGTTTTGTTTTACGGAACGTGCCGTCAGCCATTTGGTAAACTGTTTCGCCGCTATTTGCCAATGCTTCAGGAAAGGTCGGTTCCCCGTTGGCAATCGTTGCTCCTTGCGGCACGTTTTTCAGTTTCTCCAATGAGACGGAGCGGCTTAGGTCGTATTTAGCAAGTATCCGGCTTTCCTTTACATCTCCTGCAAATGGAGGATTTGCCATTACAATGTCAAATGTGAAATCGCGGTTGCTGTTCTTTTCGGCTCTCATCTTTTTGAGCTTCTTCCAGCCTTCCGAATATGTGTCGCTCCAATTCTCGTCTTTCACCGTTTCATCCCACCGCTCGTAATCAAGCGTATTCAGGTGCATCACGTTGGTCTGACCGTCACCCGCAATCAGGTTAAGGGTTCTTGCCACGCGAACCGCCTTTTCGTCAAAGTCAATGGCAAACACGTTGTTCTGCACATAGTCACTGCATTCGGCGGGCTTTTCCTCCAAAGTGAACAAATGGCTGCGCTGCAATCCTTTTGCTTCCAAGATATTTTGCCACACATAGAAAATAGTGTGGACGGGGAAGCCGCAACTGCCAGCCGCCGTGTCTATCATCTTCTCGTCTGCCTTTGGGTTAAGCATCCTCACGCACATGTCTATCACATAGCGAGGTGTAAAATACTGTCCTTTTTCGCCTTTGCTGCTCTTGTTGATAAGATACTCAAAGGCTTCATCGACCACATCAAGGTTAGAATTGAACAGCTTGACATCTTGCAGGGAAGCCACACATACGGAAAGGTGTGACGGTGTAAGCAATATCTTGGCATCTTCGGTGAACACACCCGGCCATTTGTCTTTGGCTTGGTCGAAAAGTGCCTGCAACTTCTCTTTCAACTCGGTTTCCGTATCGCCGTAGTTGCGAAATTCAAGGTTTCGGTCAGGCTTGCGTCCGCTTTCCATTTCATCATAGAGTTTGGTGAAGATAAGTTTGAATACTTCCTCAAACACATCTACTCCGGCATTTGCCAACACCTCGTCTTCCATTTCAAGAATAAGGTCTTTCAGTGATTTGCGCTCCGTCACCAATTTGTCTTTCTTTATGAGGTCGGCTATTTTCCACCGCTCTGAAAGGATGTCCGAAAGTTTTTGGTCGGCACGTGGAAGCATACTCAAATCCTCAAAATAATTCGGGTCTTTGCGATGGTAGTAAGAAATCTGCCTACCGTTGCTCCATACCCCGATGGGCGCACCAGTTGCGTTGCAATAGCTTTTCAGTTGTTCCTTGCCGTCTTTCAGCTTCGGCTTCTTCAATTCCACAATGATGTACGGACTTGTGGTTTGTTGCTTGTCGAAAACAACAATATCCGCCCGTTTCTTTTCCCTGCCGAATGTCACTTCAAATTCAAGTGCTATTCTTGAAACGGGGTAGCCTAAATCCTGCGTAAGTACCAACAGATATAATTGGCGTACTATTTCTTCGGGGGTCAATTTTATTTCTTTCTTACGTACCAAGCACGTAAGGTAATAGTCCAATCCTTTCTTCGTTGTCCGTTCTGTTACACGGTTTTCCAACTCTGAGATTTGATTTTCCGAAAACAGGCTGAGTTCATACTCCGTGCCTTTGATTATATCTGTCAGTTTCATTTACGTTGTCTTAAAATTGTCCGTTATTCGTAATTGGTTTGTTCGACACAAGAAGCTCTCGAACATCAACATCCAAAATGTCTGCAATCTGGTATAATACAGGAATGGGCGGCTGCACCTTATTCGTGGCATACAGATTGACCATGTTGAAAGTCTTTCCAAGCCTATTCGCCAATTCTGTTTGGCTAATGCCCTTAGCTTCCAATACCTCTTTTATTCGGTTCATATTCGCATTCTTTTGTCTGACGGTTACAAAGGTACAAAATTTTATTTGGTAAATGCACATTTTTCAAAGGAAAGTATTACCTTTGCATCAAACAAAGCGTTATTTGAAAAAGCAAACATGAGAAATGCTGTGCAGTTGGCAGGTTTGTAAATCGTAACCCATTTAAACGAAAATCAATCGCAATTTATCTTATATCAATTAGTTACGTTTAACAGGATATTTTTTAGATAATAGACAATTTTCAAAATGTACTTTTCCGCCTTGTACATTTAAATTGTTATACCCAACGGCACAATTTTTCATCTTTACTGTAGCAGAGGCTGGAATAATAAAATCTCCGACTTGCGTAGAATAGGATACAGCCAAATCTTCAAAAGAAATAGTGGAGTTTTTTATGCCCCAATCAGGATTTCCGCCATCATCATAAAAATTTAAAGAAACGTAAGGACGTCCACCATTACACAAGTCATTACCAAATTCCTCTCCATCATCACCTATACCTTTAAAAACAACATTTCCCCTTGCAGATGCTATTGTATAATTGCAACTAAATTCACCATTCTTACAGCCAATAGACGAGTTTGTAAGTTCAAATGTACAATCCGACATTACTCCATCAGTAATAATATTTGAATTTTCTATATCAAAATCGAAATTGCGAATACCTGCATCTCTGTTTTGTCTCATAATTGTCAAGTCCGCTTGAATAGGCCAGTCCTGTATCCCTGTATAATAATCAACATGAGCATCTTCGTACATAGACGGTCTTACGACTTTTTTTTTTATAACAACTTCTCCTTTGTCATTTACTATTGCACCATCAGGCACAAAAGCATTAATAACGTCCACCAATCCACTCGGACTCGTTATGGGTAATGGAGCAGCAACGACTTCTATGCTTTTCATTTCTTTATACCTTTCATAAAGAATGAACGTTCTCCCTGAAACATCCGTCCAATTGTTGTCGTGAAGAAAGCACTCAAACCTAAATCCTTTTGGCACATCTGTTATAGTGCATTCTATCCAACTTGAAGGATTGTCGGGTATTGATTGTTCCATGATATTAATCGTCCCCCATTTGGATTTAATGGTTTGTTGAGGAATATCAATATATTCCGCCCACACCTTCGTTACAACAAGGCATTGCGCGATAAAGAGCAAGGCTATAAAACACAACGTTCTGTTCTTGGTTTCTACTTTCATAATATTATTGGCTTAAATTTTATAAACATTCACAGACTAAAGCTACAACTCAATTTTGACGAACAAGGCAACAGCCTTTTGCAAAAATACGTAAAATAAACGACAAAACATCAATATAAAACCACGGAACATACAAGAAACATACAAAAACGTCTACAATGTAAACCACTCGTTAACAGAAAGCCGCCGTAATCAATAATCTTCCCGCAATATCCAATCAGTACGGGGCGCGACAGCCTGGCGGAAATATATTGGCAAAATAACACCACCGCACATTATTTACCGATGATTGACCGTAACTTTAACGTCGGTTCGGTATAAGGTTAATGTATTATAAGCATGAGATTTTATTCTCTGTAGGGACATAATTCATTATGTCCGCACGCCGCGAAGAGGCGTATTTGTCAAGCAAAAACTATTAAAACGTTCTTTCAGAACGTGCGGACATAATGAATTATGTCCCTATAAGAGGGTGTGTGCTTATACCGAACCGACATTGATTTATACTGGACTAACCTTGCCTTTATAAAAAACGGCCTATAGCCTTGCAAAACACGGCAAAACGCAGGGTAAGACGTGCCTTTTTGCAGGGCGAAAGGGCACGTCTTGGACGGACGTTTGTAATAATCTGAAAATCAACAGGTTACACGACAGCAAGTAAATGACGGTGCAAACTGTGTTGACATTACGGAAAAGAATGCGAAAAGAAAGGCCGACGACCTAAATGGAGCAGAAGAAAGTGACGAGGAAGGGCACGCTGAAATCGACGACGAAGCCGTGGAAGACGGACAGGACGACAAGGTCGCGACCGGAGACGAGGGTGATGACGGGCAGCGTGGTGTCCATGGACGTGGCCCCGGCGACGGAGATTGGGGCGAAGCGACCGAACCACCGCACAAGCCACGGGGCGCACAGCAGGGCGATAAGCTCGCGGATGATATTGGCGAGCAGGGCCACCGTGCCGAGTTCGGGGCCGCGATACTCGGTGATGAAGATGCTGGAGAGCGAATAGTAACCGAAGCCTGCGCCGACGGCAAGGCAGTCGGCAACGCCGTGGCGGGGGAACAGGAACGAGGCCAGGAGTACGCCGCCGAGTGTGCCGGCAACCGTGACGAGGGGCAGGAGGAGCAGACGGGGATTGACGTTGCGGATGCTGCGGAGCACGCCGGCGTCGCTGCCGACGCTCACGCCGACGAAGAACATGAGGGCGCAAAGGGCGTAGAAACTTACATCGTGTATATCGGCAAACCATCCGGGCATGAGGTTGAACAGGCCGACGAGCGTGCCTAAAACGAAGAAACCGACGATAATGAGACTGCCACGCATTGTTTTAAAGGTGAGAAAGTGAGAAGGTGAGAAGGTGAGAAGGTGGATTAACGGTTTGTTTTTTGTGTGCGATGTTTACTTTTGCATATTACGGAACAGGATTTTACACAGCACCGCACAGCCAAAGGCTCCTGCCGCGGCAAGCACCAAGGCTTCAACACCGAGACTGCCAAGACTGCCGACGACACGTGGATTGCCGCCGACCTCGACACCTAAAAGGAACAACAAGACCCACACAAGCAGTGTCACCACGGCAGAAATGCGCGGCAAACGCTTCTTGCGTAAGGCTAAGCCGAGACACAACCCGGCTATCATGAAAAGCATGACTGTAAACATTTTTTACGGTTATGGGGGTTACGGTTGTGTGGGGGGGGGTACGGTTATGGGTTTTACGGTTATGAGGTTTTACGGTTGTGGGGTTTTACGGTTATGAGGGTTTACGGTTATGGGGGTTTACGGTTATGAGGGTTTACGGTTGTGGGAGAGCTGGGACATATAAGGCAAATAGGCAATATGGGTTAATGGATAAGGGGATTATTCATTATTCATTATTCATTTTTCATTTTTCATTTTTCATTTTTCATTTTTCATTTTTCATTATTCATTTTTCATTTTTCATTTTTCATTTTTCATTTTTCATTTTTCATTATTCATTTTTCATTATTCATTTTTCTCTTTTCACTTGCCGAAGGTCAGGCGCAGGCCGACGTTCAGGTTGAAATTGAACGGTTTGTCTTTATATATGGTCTCTACATTGCTGCCGTTGTCGAAATAATAGCTTACGCCTGGCTCAAGATATACGCCGAGCGATGGAATGAAGTCGTATTGCACACCTGCCGAGGCGTTGACCGACCACTGGGGACGGCTGTCGCGCACGTCGTCGTCTTCCGTCCTGACCACGGCTCCGCCTGAAACAAACTCTGTATGCGAATCGCCCGATACGCAAAAGTCAACTGCTCCACCCGCCGAAAAATAGACCTCAAGGTAGTCGTTGCGCCATACGTTGTAACTGACGTTAAGCGGTACACCGACAAAATGGAGCTTCTGCTCGGTCTTGTATCCAGCTTTCTCGTCGCCCGAGGCTATGTCGGAAGAATGGTAAGAATAGTTTGCGCCCGTCTCGATGCCAAGACGGTCAGTCAGGCGGAAACGCACCGATGCGCCCAGCCTTACCGGCTGCCGGTGCTTTACGTTCACTTCAGCAGCCTCGGTGGTATTGGCATACGCCGCCGACAACAGCCTGAAATCAGCATCCGGAGCGGCATCCTGGACTACGTAATAGGGCATGAATGACGAAGAGGAACGGCCGTCGCCGCTGCCGAAAGCCGACAGGCCCGTGCCGTAAACCGACACTGACACGCCGCGCGCTCCGCCATTGCTGCCGACATCGGCGAGAGCCAGCAGGTCGCCATGGCCGCCACGGACGCCGTCGGCCGTCCGCCTGACAGTTCGTTCCGCAGGGGCAGAACTGTGCTTGACACCAGAGTGGTCAACAGTCGGCCCTGTATCGCTTACACGTAAAGTATCGGCATCAGCCAGCAACGCGGCTGTATCGGCTGCGGCAATACCGTTACTATCGTCGCCCCCATACACCTCCTCAGCTATACGCGACATCATGTCATGGCAGACGCCGCTGCCTACAGACTCAACGTCTTGGGCATACTGCGGTTCATTGCCATGCACCGCACGTTCCGCAGAGAACGGGAGCCGACGGCCGTCACGGCTGTCATGGCCGATGAAACGCCATCCCGCCACTACTACGACGGCCACACAAGCTGCCACCGCAGCCGCACGCCAAAGCAATAAATAACGTGCCCGGCGACGGCTGCGGCTACGAGCCAAAGCAGCCTCGACACCATCCCAAAGTCCTTCGGGCGGTGCAACCTGCCTGTCGGCAAAGCGTTTCCTAAGTGTATCAATCCAATGTTTTTCCATAGCAATTCTTCCTCCTGTATTCTCTTATCCATTTGGCAAGCAATGACTTGGCGCGAGAAAACTGCGAAGCCGACGAACTTTCGCCAATACCAAGCATAGCCGCAATCTCCTTGTGGCTTTTGTGTTCAAAGACATAAAGGTTGAAAACCATACGATAACCGGGGGGCAACGACAATATCATGCCATTGACAACATCGTCAGGGATGCCATCCACTTCAGGCTCATCGGCCACGTCAGGCAGCTCGCCTGCATACTCAACTATATTCTGCGCCGCGCTTTTCTTCAGGAAGCGCAAGGCCTCGTTTACGGTGATGCGCACCATCCACGCCTTCAAGGAGCCCTCGCCACGAGGCGTGAACCTGTCGAGAGACATGAAGATTTTGACAAGGCTCTCCTGCAAGACGTCCTTGCGGTCGTCCTCGTCGGATACGTAACGGGCGCAAACAGCGGCCAGATATGAAACATACCTGTCATAAATTGCCTTCACCGCCGTTCCATCATTGCGGCAAGCAAGCCTCACAAGTTCGCCATCACTACGTCCGCCGTAATCAGCCATAAACAATAAACAAGAACTAAGAGCCGAGGGCAAGGCCGCCTGGTGCACCACAAACCCGGCAAACACACCAAGGCTGAACCTTACCCTCCGCTCGGCAGAAAGTCATCTCACTCTTGACGAATAGGCAGCACGCTCTACATCGTTGCCACCGGCAGTGGCCTTGCGGCTGCAATAGTCGAACTCTACGGTCTTTTCACCCGAATACGACTTGTAGCGGAGCGTCAGCTTAACGGTCTTGCCGCCAGTGTCAGGCAATCCGGAAAGCCTGAAAGCCACCAGGGCGTCACCTGTTGCGCCGTTGACATCTCCGTAAGCATTGTGCTTGAACTCGACCTCATACGGGTCGTCAGGGTTCACGCCTGTAAGCAGGTTGACATAATGTGCAACGCCGTTACCACCCCAACGGGTACGGAAACGCAACGTAAGGTAGCCGTCTTCGGCAATGTTCACCCAGTCGCGCACTATCTCGATTGGGTCGTCGCCGTATTCGCTGGTGTCACCATCGGCCGGATAGGCCACGGCCGGTTTCGTCAGGATGCTGTCAATCCAGTTGATTGCCACAGACTTGGTGTAGCTGTCCATAACGGACTCGACTTCACGGTAATTCACCAACGCCCTTACTTCCTTGTCCCCGTATGGAGAAACGGACATATTAACGGGATACAACGTCGTGGAGTCGTCAAGCTGCATATAAAAACCTGCACCATCAATGGGCTTAACCGTTACCATGGCATTGGGCAGCGACGGATAATACCAAACGTATGTATCGTCATCGTCGCACGAGCCGAAAGTAAAGACCGATGCTACTGCCAACAATGCGCTCGCTAAAAACTTAATTGCTTTCATAATCTCTTGCCTTTGTCTTGTCGTTCAAAAATGAAACAAACGACAGGCACAATATCTTGCGTCCATGACACACTTTTTAATCATTATTCACAAAAGACATGATGAAAAATGGATTTACCGGCACGCAATAAAGAATATGCCAACGTCTAAAAAAATGACGACCGACACATAAAAGCAGCCAAACAGGCCTCTAAGCCAAGGCTCTTTAATGTGTCGGTCGATTATCTGGGACCTGCAATAATGAAAACTATCGCTTGGTATTCTCTATTTCAATGCTTTCAAGGTTGCCGGTAACAGGGTTCAGCACAATGCTGGTAAACAACTTCTTGTCGAACAAGTCTTCATCAAGGGCGACAGCTTTCCCAAACTGGGCTGCGTAAAGTTCGTATGCCGCCCATCGCTCGTCACCACGGTACAGGGCGACTTCAATCTTACCTGGCAGGTTTACATAAAAGCCCCCGTTGTCTTTAGCCTTCTTGGTGCTGACAAGGTCTTCCTGTATTGACGGCATAACGTTTTTGTCGGTCACGCTTATGTAATAAGGATTGCCGCCAAGGTCGTCAGCGTCAGTCACGCCAAGCCACCTTGAGAAACGGAACAGCAACTGCTTGTTCACGGGCTTGGTCGGCACGAAACGCACGATGGTTTCCATCGTATCCTTTACCGTGACGCCGCTAAACAGCTGCATAAGGGCAGCCTCCTGGGTTTCAAGATTTGCAAGCATGATGCGCAACTGTTCACCGTCTTTCGGCATAAAGTCGGCCTGCCCCTTGTTCAGGAGGCTCTTGCTGTCACGTATGTCATAAATTTCAAGGGCACAGAGCTCGGCCATCTTTGCAGAGCTTCCTGCCGACAAAATATCCTCGTTCATATACTCACGCGGGTCGAGCGGCGCAGGTTTAGGTGCCGGCCGGAACGGCTCAGGCTCGTCAATCACCTTTGGTTCGGAATTAACGGCAAGAAGCACGCCGCTCTCCGACAAGTCAACTGTCTGTATGTTGTACTTCGTATCAGTAGGAAGCACATAAAACTTTGACGTATCACGTTCCCCTTCCGACTTTATGTCGAGCCCCAATATGCGGTAAGTAACCGACGGTGTGGTCTTTACATTCTTCATTTTCAAGTATTTCTCGGCATAAATCGCCAAGTCGCCTGGGGTATAAGACGTTTTCTCTACTTTTATGGCAAAACGCAACTCGGTACGAGGAAGATAATAACCTGTCCCTTCGGCCATGCCTTTGCCATTCTGCGCCGACGCGCCACAAGCACCAACAATAAGTAAAGAAGCAATGATAAGGTTCCTCATGTCGTATTTGTTTCGATTTTTAATCAGCCAAACTTTCGCCATACAACCGCTTGAAGGCCTGCGGCAAACAGCGTATTATATCGCTCGCGACCATACACTCGACACCGGTTTCGACGGCGGCAATGTCCCCGGCAAGGCCATGCACGTACATTCCAATCATGCAAGCATCAGCCTGTTTGTAACCACGGGCAAGCAATCCCGTTATAATCCCGGTCAACACATCGCCACTACCGGCCGTTGCCATACCGGCATTACCCGTAGGATTAAAGATGATTTCACCGTCGGGCATACACAAAGCAGAATTATGTCCCTTGAGTATTATGTAGGCACTTAGTCGCCTGGCCATATCACTCGCTGAACTGATGCGTTCAAAAGTATCGATGAAACGATTGCCGGCCAACCGCTCGAATTCCTTTGGATGCGGGGTCATTATTATTCCCTTCGGCAACTGTTGCAACCATGCACGATGCCCTGCAAGAATATTAAGGCCGTCAGCATCAATCACGATTGGTGCCTGCGTGCGCCGTACCTGCGTTATAAGGGCTATCGCCGAACATTCCTGCTGTCCCAATCCCGGGCCGATGCCGAGCACATCGTAGTCTGAAGACTCTACAGCCTCGGAAAAATACGTGTCGTCCCTGTCAAGACACATTACGGCCTCAGGCACGGCAATCTGCAGGATGTCGTTGTTACGGCGCGGTGTACATACTGTCACCTTGCCGGCTCCTGACCTCAAGCACGATTTTGCCGCCAGCACCGCAGCTCCGGCCATGCCATAACTTCCAGCCACAAGCAGGGCATTACCCATATCCCCTTTATGCGCAAAGTCATCACGGTGCAACAAGCGCGGATGCAAGTCACGTTCTTCCAAAATCCTGTAGCGTGAAGCTATCCGGTCTTCGCCTTCCTTGCTGAGGTTAATGTCAACGGTAACAACCTTCCCAAGGAATTTCTGGTTTTCAGGAAACAGGAATGACAGCTTGATTTTCTGTAACGTCAACGTAACGTCGGCCTTTATTATATTAGCCCTTACATTATAGGTGTTGTCTTCGGCCATTAGCCCCGACGGTATGTCTATACTCACCACGGTGGCAGCCGATTGGTTGATATATTTCACCAACGAGGCAAAGCCTCCTGCCAAAGGCTTGTTCAGCCCGGAGCCAAACAATCCGTCAATCACAAGCACGCCGCCATCCAACTGCGGAGGGTCGAACTCGCTTGTAACTTCCACCATTTTTTTAATTTGCTTGCAGTCAGCCAGTCTCTGCTTGTTTACCGAACAATCGGCCGACAGTTTCCCGCCGATGTTGAACAAATAAACACTCACCTGGTACCTCCTTTCGGCAAGCATCCTGGCCACGGCCAGTGCGTCTCCGCCATTGTTACCAGGTCCGGCAAAAACGACAACCGGCACATCATTGCCCCATTTCCCGGCAATTTCACACGTCAAGGCCTTCGCCGCACGCTCCATCAAGTCAATCGACTTTACCGGTTCATGCTCGATTGTATATTTGTCAAGCTCATGTATTTGAGCACTTGTAAATATCTTCATCCCTGCAAAAATACAAAATTAATGCCATTCACTTACCAATATTCAGCATATTTTTAGTAATTTTGTGCCAAAATTTCAAGAAAGTATCATGTCTACAATAAAAATTCACGACAAGACATTCAAGATTTCATATCCCGAAAAAGACATTCTGGAAAAGGTTAAAGCCATTGCCGAGCGCCTTAACCATGACATGGAAGGCAAGAACCCTTTATTCCTCGCCGTGCTTAACGGTTCGTTCGTATTCGCAGCCGACCTCATGAGGATGATTACCATCCCGTGCGAAATATCATTCGTCAAGCTGGCCTCATACCAAGGCACCATGTCAAGCGGGAAAATCAAGGAAGTCATCGGCATTAACGAAGACATTTCAGGGCGCACGGTCGTCATTGTGGAAGACATCGTAGAGTCCGGACTTACAATGAAGCGAATGCTCGAATCGCTCGGCACACGCAATCCCGCCGCCATACACATCTGCACATTGCTGCTCAAGCCCGACAGGCTGAAAGTAGACCTCAACGTCGAATACGCGGCAATGGAAATACCCAACGACTTCATCGTAGGCTACGGCCTTGACTACAACCAGCAAGGGCGCAACCTGCGCGACATATACACATTAGTAGAGTAAGCAACCAAAACGACATATACAACAAGACAAAAGATGAAGAATATTGTTATTTTCGGCGCGCCCGGCTCAGGAAAAGGCACGCAAAGCGACTTGATGATTAAGAAATACGGCTTCGGCCACATATCGACAGGAGACGTGCTCCGCAACGAAATCAAGAACGGTACGGAACTCGGAAAAACAGCAAAACAATACATCGACAACGGGCAGTTAATCCCCGACGACCTAATGGTCAGCATCCTTGCAAGCGTCTACGACGGCTTCGGCAAGGAGCACGAGGGCGTGATATTCGACGGATTTCCACGCACCATACCACAAGCCGAGGCATTGAAGAAGATGCTCGACGAGCGTGGACACAACATTGCAGCCATGATAGAGCTCGACGTGCCCGAAGACGAGCTCATGAAACGCCTCATCAAGCGTGGGCAGGAAAGCGGACGCACCGACGACAACGAGGAAACAATCAAGAAGCGCCTCGACGTCTACCACAACCAGACGGCTCCGCTGATTGAATGGTACAAGGGCGAGAACCTGCACCACCACATCAACGGTCTCGGTGAACTCGACCGCATCTTTGCCGACATCTGCAACGTTATCGACAACATCTAATTAATTAAAAATTAAGGGTTAAGAATTAAGAAAAACACCTTTGGTGATATATTAGCCAAAGCATATTTTCTTAATTCTTAGCCCTTAATTCTTAATTCATCATGGCATATATTCTTAACTCTTAATCCTTAATTCCACAGACCATGCCTGAATCAAATTTCGTAGACTACGTAAAGATTTACTGCCGCTCAGGCAAAGGCGGCCGTGGCTCCATGCACCTGCGCCACGCAAAATACCAACCTAACGGAGGGCCTGACGGAGGCGACGGGGGCAAGGGTGGCAGCGTATACCTACGCGGCAACCACAACTACTGGACACTGCTACACCTGAAATACCAACGCCACATCTTCGCCGAGCACGGAGGCAACGGCGGCAAGGACAAATGCCACGGCACTGACGGCAAGGACGTCTACATCGACGTGCCGTGCGGAACGGTTGTCTATGACGCCGAAACAGGCAAATATCTCTGCGACGTGACTTACGACGGGCAGGAAGTGCTGCTGCTAAAGGGCGGGCGCGGCGGCTTAGGCAACTTCCAGTTCCGCACGGCCACCAACCAGGCGCCTCGCTTTGCCCAGCCGGGCGAACCCATGGAGGAAAAGACCATCATACTTGAGCTGAAACTCTTGGCCGACGTTGGCTTGGTGGGCTTCCCCAATGCAGGCAAGAGCACGCTGCTCTCCGCACTGTCGAGCGCAAGGCCGAAGATTGCAAACTATCCCTTCACGACGCTCGAACCGTCGCTCGGCATCGTGAGCTATCACGACAAACAGTCGTTCGTCATGGCCGACATCCCCGGCATCATCGAGGGGGCAAGCGAGGGCAAGGGCCTCGGGCTGCGCTTCCTGCGCCACATAGAGCGCAACTCGCTGTTGCTGTTCATGGTGCCCGGCGACACAGACGACATCAAGCGCGAATACGAAGTGCTGCTCAACGAGCTTAACAACTTCAACCCAGAAATGGCCGACAAGCACCGCGTGCTGGCCGTTACGAAATGCGACCTGCTCGACGACGAGTTAATCGAGATGCTCCGCGACACTACGCCCGGCGACATTCCCGTTGTGTTCATCTCGGCCGTGACGGGCCAAGGCCTTGCCGAACTGAAGGACGTGCTCTGGCGTGAGCTTAACAGCGAGAGCAACAAGCTGAAGGACATAACGGCGGAGGACACGCTCGTACACCGCGACAAGGACATGGGCACGCTGCCCGAGGAGCTGCGCGTCGAGGGCGAGGACGAAATAGAGTTCATTGACGAAGACGACATCGAAGACATTGAATACATCGACGACGATGAAGCCTGACACCGCGACTATCAGATATTACGACGTTTCACCGTCCGTAACGGCCTTCAGCACGACGCGCCACGGTGGCTTCAGCCACGGCGCGCACGGCGGGTTCAACATCAACCGTTATTGCGGCGACGACGAGGCGTGCATCGACAAGAACCTCGACCTGCTGGCCTGTGAGCTTGGCGTGGACAAGGCTAACGTCATCATGCCCCACCAGACGCACGGCACGGAGACAAGGCTCATCTCGCGCGACTTTCTTTCCCTTGGCCAGGCAACACAACAGATGATACTCGAAGGCGTTGACGCGCTCATGACCGACGTGCCCGGCGTCTGCATCGGAGTGTCAACGGCCGACTGCATCCCAATTATCATTTATGACCCTGAACACCGCGCCACGGCAGCCATCCACGCCGGATGGCGCGGCACCGTGGCGCGCATTGCCGTAAAGGCCGTAACGGAGATGCGCCTTGCCTACGGCTCGCGCCCCGAAGCGTTGCTCGCCGTGATAGGTCCGGGCATATCGCTCGATGCCTTCGAGGTGGGCGACGAGGTGTATGACGAGTTCGCCTCCGCCGGTTTCGACATGGCGGCAATCAGCCGCAGGGAAGCCAAGTGGCACATCGACCTGAAAGAATGCAACAGGCTGCAACTTGTCTCGCTCGGCATCATGCCACGAAACATCCAAGTTTCAGGCATTTGTACTTACAACAACTACACTGATTATTTCTCCGCACGCCGCCTCGGCGCACAGTCAGGAAGGATTTTCACGGGAACAATCATTAAGTGAAGAGTGAAAAATGAAAAATGAAGAATGAAAAATTCATTTGCAAATAAACAGCTAATAGCAAATGAATTTTTCATTCTTCATTTTTCATTTTAACTTTAACTGTGTCTCGGCCTTATCCGTTTCAGCAGAACAGCAGCGTTATCCTTTATGCTGCGGTTAAGGATTACGAGCACCACGGCAACCAAGATGAGCGCTATGCCGACGGCCTCGCCGAAGGTGAACGCCTCGCCGAACACCAGCGCACCTATGCACACCGCCGTCACGGGTTCGAGCGCGCCGAGGATTGAAGTCAGCGTGCCGCCGATATTGCGCACGGCCAGCAGCAGCGTGATGTTGGATATTACCGTAGGCGCAACGGCCAGCATCACAACGTTGACCGCCGCCCAAGCGTCAGGCAACGGCTGCACGCCGTCGCCCGCTGCGTTCTTGACGGCAAACATCACCGTGGTGAACAGGAAAACGTAAAAAGCCAGTTTGCGGCTGTGCACGTCCCTGACGCGCGACTTGTTCACCATTATTATATAGCTGGCATAGGCCACGGCCGAGAGCAGGATGACGGCAACGCCCATCAGCGGCAGCCGCAGCTCAGCCCCGTTGAGCGACAGCCGGGCAACGCCGCAGATAGCCAGCACAACGGCCATCCACGTAACCCACGACGCACGCTCCCTGAAAAGCACGAGCATGAGCAGAGTGACGAACACGGGATAAGTGAAGTGGAGCGTCGTGGCAACGCCCGCGCCCATCACCTCGTAGCCGTAGAGCAGAAACTGCGCCGACCCCATGTAAAGGGCGGCCAACACCACTACTATCGGCACGTCGCGCCACGGCAACCCGAAGCCCTCTTTCTTTGCCACCATCATCAGCCCCAGGGCCACCGTGGCCGTGGCAAAGCGGTAAAACAAGATGGAGTCGGTCTCCATGCCCGCTCGCATCAGCGGCAGCGTGAACAAGGGTATCAGGCCGAACGTCACCGACGTGGCCACGCCATACAAAAATCCTTTAACCTTTGCACTCATAGTCTTATCAAGTCAAAATTCGGGCTGCAAAGGTAATAAATTTTAACCGACAAGTATCAGTTTGGTTCGTCTTTCTTTTTATACCATCGTTTTACAGAAACATCAATACCTTTTGGAATTTCTATTCGATATTCAGGCAACTGACAATATATCAGTTCATTTACGTCATCCTTATAATAGTAATTTCCATAAAGACTATCACAAAATGTACATCCAAACGATGGATAATATTCATTTCGAGTCTTACTGAAATGCTGCTTTATTTTTCCCATTCTAACTCCAATTTCCGGGTGAACTTTCACAAATTGTTCTACTGCATTTATTACCATTGGCTTAAATTCAAACATATCATTAAAATCGTCATCACACTGAATAGGAACCCCATCTGAGGATAACAAACGTTTAATAAAATACACATGAAAATCTTTATGGCACTTCCAACACTCAGTCTTAAAAAAGCAGACTTCAATATATCTGACACACATATTCTGCACAAATTTAATATTTCCTTTTATCAAAGATAAAATAAAAGCGTCAAGTCTTACCATATTTAAACTTTCATCCTCAAAATCAGAATTAAGATACACATATATACCATCGGATTGTTCCGACAATTCAAAACAAGGCATATCATTAGGAATGGAAATGTCGTATTTCTTAGACATTAATAACCAACAACCACATACACGCTCCTTTCTCATAGTTTTATAGGTTTCCGCTACGTTACGAGGGCTTTTACATATATTTAACGCAACCTTATAAGTACCACAATTTACAATGACATCCGCACTCCATCTGTCATTTTTACACTCTGTATCAACATCAAAATTTTGAGTTTTAAATACTGAAAGTAAAATTTTTAAAATCTTTTCTTTAGTCATAATCATATCAATTAAAGATCAACAAAATCTATCTTTTTCCCTAAAACAGCTGCAATTTTAGACAGAATATCTATGCCGACAGAATACTTCCCATTCTCTATTCTACTTAAATTTGCTGCATCTATTCCAGCCAACTTAGCCAAATCACGAGCTTCGATATTCCGTTCTTCCCTAATTTGCCGAATACGACAACCTATTCTTATACGTTCTCCATGTCTGTCACCTGAACTAATACCAAGAAAAAACACACCCCACGTATGTGATTCACGCCAAATATTATTTATCATGAGTTCTTTATCTTCTGAAAAATTTTTATCAAATAAAGTTTCAATAAGATGCAACTCATATTTACGAGTATCTTCACTTAAATATGCTCCCACTTGACAAAATACCAGAAAAACTTCACCGTCTGGTGCCGTTACCTCTACCATTTTAGCATCTACTACCCTTGCCTTGGATTTTGATCCTATGCCAACGATTTTTTTCAAATCCTTATCCATCATAAAAAAGTATGTATTTCCAAGTGTCGCCACTTACATTTAAAATTAATATATTGCAAAGGTATAGAAATTTCTTTGATTGGCAAATACAACAATTATGTTTTTGTAAATATATCAATTAATTAACTATAATACTATACCTTTTAACAAAATCACAATATAAAATAATTATTTGAGAAAGAGATGCCGATTTACTCACAATAGGAACTATCATCAATGAAATGACGCAATGTAAAGAATGCACAAACAACTGATAATCAAGCGATTTGCAAAAGGGAACAAAACACACGGCGAAAGGTATCCTCTTAGCGCGCTAAAGCTATCCTTTTGGAATGCAAAAGGATAGCTTTAGCAAGAACACAGTTCATGAATTACATCAAATAACTTGCAAGGATAAAACTTTATCACTATATTTGCATAAGACAAGTTGCGCTCGCAATATACCAACGAACACAGGAGACAATATAACGACGACTAAAAACAGATGGCTATGGAGACAATAAAGGACATTTGGTTTGAAGGCGGACGCATCTATATGGAGTCAAACGAGGGGAAGGTTTACAGCCGTCCGTTAGAGGCTTTTCCCACACTGAAAGACGCATCCGAAACCGAAAGGGACAAATACACAATCTGTATGCACGGCGAGACGGTACGTTGGGCTAAGCTGGATGAAGACATACACATATCCAGCTTTTATGAAAAAGAGGAGCCGGAGCGTGACAACGAAATAGCAAGGATATTCAACAGGTTTCCACAACTTAACGTATCGGAAGTGGCGCGAAGCCTCAATATAAACAAAAGCCTACTGGCAAAATACATCTACGGCATCAAGAAGCCCAGCGAGGAGCGCGTACTCGCAATAAAAGAAGCATTGCACTCACTGGGCAGGGAGCTTGTGGCCGTGTGACAGTAACGGCTAAGACTGCAACTTTAATACATCAACCATAATGATATTCATACTATGAGAAAGAATTTCGGAGCAAAACCGTGGACTTATCCGCAGCCGGTGTTCATCGTGGGGACTTACGACGAACAGGGCAACGCCGACGCCATGAACGCGGCATGGGGCGGAATTGACTATGACGACCGCCTGAACCTATGCCTGAGCGCAGGGCACAAGACGGTGAAGAACCTGCTGGCGACAAAGGCGTTCACCGTGAGCATGGGCACCGCAGGACAGATGACGGCGTGCGACTACGTGGGCATAGTGTCGGGCAACAGCGTGGCCGACAAGCTCGCGCACGCCGGGTGGCACACGGTGAAGTCGGAGTTCGTCAACGCGCCAATCATCGATGAACTGCCAATGACGGTGGAATGCGAGCTTGTGTCGTATGACGCGGAGACGTGCCACCTCGTAGGCCGCATCGTCAACGTGTCTGCCGACGAAAGTATTCTCGACGACAAGGGCAAGATTGACCCGGCGAAGCTGCGCCCCATCGTGTTCGACCCCGTGCACAACGACTATCTCGCCGTAGGCGAAAAGGTGGGCAACGCATTCAGCGACGGAAGGAAACTGAAATAAATCAAGAGTCAAGAATTAAGGGAATATGCTTTGTGCCATACTTCAACAAAGCATATTTCCTTAATCATTAACTCTTGCAATCCACATCAATGCCTGTATGATACAATCATCCGTGGATATGGAGCGTGCCGTGCTTGAGCTTGGTTTCCTGCCGTTCTTCAGCTGTGGCATCCCCGGCTTTTCCGTAGAGGAGATGACGGCAAGGGAACTGTGGTTCGCTGCCGACGACGATGGGCCATGGGAATGGAAAGGCCCGGTAATACGTGAAGGGCACTGCGCCTACGGCAAGATATTCAACAAGAAGGCGGGATACGTCAGCACGGAGTGGCTGCCTGACATGATTAACTACCGCCGCTCGCTGCACTACGCCAAGGACGAGGACACTGCTGCGCTCGACGACGCAGTGCTGCAAACAATAGAGGCTGAAGGCAGTGCCACGGTGAAGGAGCTGAGGCGGTTGCTGGGCTTTGCACGAGGCAGGGGACGCCGCAGCCGCACGGACATCGTTGACTATATCCCGGAAAGCGGCAAGGTGTCGCTCGAGCCCATACTGACGCGCCTGATGATGGGTATGCGCATAGTGATAGCCGACTTTGAGTATAACATCGACCGGCACGGCAACCCTTACGGCTGGGGCGTGGCGCGATATGCCACACCCGAAACGCTGTATGGACGCCAAGACGCGGGACGTTCGCCCGAAGCATCGCGCAACAGGATAATCGAGCACATGAAAAAAATCTTGCCGTCGGCAAAGGAAGAGGGGATACGCAGACTTATCTTGTGAAAAGGCAATAATGTTTACTTATGGGTAAACAACGTTGAACTTTAGAAACTGTTTTGTCATTTCTTAATCTTCATTACCAACCTTTAATCTCCCCACTAGCTTACCTGCCCTCCAACGGTAGGCGAGGCAGGCTGTGGCAAAATAGGCCAACGTCTGCACCCACAAGGCAACATACTCTACCTTGACATCGCCAAGAAGCGCGCCCATGGAGTTCATCCTGACGAAGCCGCGAACGCCGAACGTTGACGGGAACAAGGCCGACACCCACTGCCAGAACTCGGGTATGGCGCTCTGAGGCCAGGATACACCCGACAGGAACAACAACGGCACGGAAGTGAACACGACAAGGAGGATGATATTCTCACGATAGCGCACGGCACACGACAGCGTCATGGCAAAGAAGATGCACGAAAGGAGGAAAGGCAGCATGAACCAGAATGTGTCAACGGGATGAAGCAACGAGGTGAAGCCGAACATCCGTGGCACAACGAGCACGACGTATGCAGAGACAACGGCGTAAATCATGAAATAGCACATGGCACGCCCTAACAGCATAATGACGGATGAGCAAGCAAGCTGTTTGCGCGTGTGCTCGCCAACCTGCCTGCCAGCCTGCTTCAAGAACCGCTCACGCGCAGTGGCGGCAGACAGGCCTACACCCAACAACAATGTCTGCTGGATAATGAGCATCAGCACGGCCGGAATGATGAAATTGCCGTAACCGCCTGTGGAATTGAAGATTTGCACCTCGTCAAAGTCAAGCGGCTTAGTGGTTATTTCGTCTTCGCGTCCCGTCCAGTTGCCGGCACGCTCCACCTGTATGGCTGCGTTGACATCGCCGGCCACGGCCGTAACCGTCTGGAATATTGCCTTGTAATACAGCATGAAGCTCATGTCGCAGAACACGCTGACACGGCTTTGCTCCATGCGAGCCAACCTGCCTTGGAAGTCAGCAGGGAAATAAATGACGCCGAACGCATCTTGCCGCCCCACAAGGTCCTTGGCTTCGGCAAGGCTGTTGCAATGGTAAGCCACCCGGACATCAGGCGAAGCGTCCAAACGACGCATGAAATCACGGCTCGTCTCACTGTGTGACTGGTCAACCACGGCAACGGGAACCTCTCGTACTACTTCGTTAGTGTAAATCCATGAATAAAGCAAAGGATAAAACAACGGCACGAAAATGAAGAAGATAAGCACTCCCTCGTCTTTAAACGTACTGCGCATTTCGTCTGCCCAAGCACCACAAATGCCGGCAATGCTTTGTTTTATGTTTTTTGCTAAATCCATCTTTTAAGTTAAGGGTGAAACATTAAGTATTAAAATTGGGGATGGATGCTTTTTAAGGGATATATTCATACGTCATCATGTTCTTCTTTATGCGCCTGGCCACAAGCAGGGGCAAGGCTGCGAAAACGAGCAAGGCCAGGACATAAGGCCATGAATAACTTATGGAATAACCGTTGAATATGTTAAGCTGGTAGACCATGTAATAATGCCTCAACGGGAAAAGATGCGCTATGGCCTTCAGTTCCGAATCCATCGCTGAGAGCGGGAATGCCGTGCCTGACAGTGAATAGCTCAACACAGCCCAAAGACAACAGATGCTCATCGACATACGCAGCGAAGGCACGACACCGAAAACAAAGATGCCAAAACCCTGGGACGACAACACCGTCAGCAAGCCCAACAACAGGATATAGCCAATGCCGCCGGGATGCGGAAAGCCAAGCACCCCGAAAACGTAAAACATATAGGCATAGATTATGGCAAGAAACGTCAGCGTCTGCGGCAACATCTTGCCCAGCAAAGCCACAAATACATTGCCGCCAGATACCCTAAACCACTCACGGGCGGAGTTGAATTTCAGTTCCGTGCCCAACGAATAAGCCGTTACAAGGAAAATGAACAGCATGAGGCAACCTGGGATTAGCATCGTATTAAGATAAACGCTGTAGTTTACAAGCGGATTGTTAACCGTATGCAAGTCAACGACTATCGGCTGCAAAAAACTTGACACCTGCTCATCCGTAAGTCCCTTGCTTTTAAGCAACGACGCGCCGGCACTTGCCGAACCAAGCATTGCTATAGTTTTCAGGTCACGATAAAGCAATGCCCCGGCCGTGTATGACGCCGTGCTATAATAAAACGAAATCTTAGGCTGGCGCATCGACAGAAGTCCTGAAGTTGTGCCTTCAGGTATATAGATGAAAGCGTAAATCTCGTTGCGCTGCATTGCCTGGCGGGCATCGGCCACATTGGGATAATGCGCAACTATTTTCGTAGACTGGAAAGCATCAAGCCTCCTGGCAAGCGTGCGCGTTGTCGGTGTGTCATCAAGGTCAACAACGCCCACAGGCATATCCGTCGGCTGTCCGCCGGCCATCAGCGACGTAAATAAAATCGTGACAATGACAGGAAAAACAACCATACAGAAAAGGTACATCCTGTTCTTGCGCAGTATTGCACATTCACGGCTGGCCACGGCACAGACCTGCTTGATGGGCGAAAGGGAATGTCCGTAGCCTTCCCCGTCGTCCAAAGGCTTATACACCTGTTCTTCTGTCCGCACGTCTTCTGACATAGCCTATCACCATTTACGTCATTTCAATGTGCCACCCCTGACTACAAGCGACATTCCCGGGCGCAGTCCTTCAAGTTTGTCTATCGGCCGGGCCTTCACCTCAAACGTCTTCAGGTCATACTGCCCGTTGCTCTTTGTCGCTTTCCATACAGCGTAACTGCCCTCGTCTTTTATGTAATAAACCTTCATGCGTATATCCTTGTCGAATGCCGGACAATACACAGTAAAGACATCCCCGACCTTAATGCCGCTCAATTGGTCTTCACGCACGTTGAACGTTCCCCACTGGTCACTCATGATGGATATGCCCATTATAGGCGAGCCTGCCCCCACGAGTTCACCTTCCTTGGGATACACGTCGCTGACTTCCCCATCGAACTTGGCTGTCTGCACGGTCTCATGGATATACGAGTTTACCTCCTGCACAGCCCCCTGCGCCCTGCGCACCTGGGCTGCAGCAGCCTCCCGCTCCTCACGGCGCGCACCGGCCACGGCCATGTCATACTGGCTCTTGGCTGCCTTGGCCTGGGCTTCCATCGCCTTGTAGTTAGCGTATGCCTCGTCACGTTTTTGTGCGCTCATTACGCCTTCATCATAAAGTCTCTGCACACGGCCATACGACTTTTCGGCTATCTCAAGCCCAGCCTTAGCCTGTTGCCACACTTCGAAGGCACTGCGCACTTGTTCGCGCCGCGCCCCGTTGTCCGCCATCGTCCTCAAAGCCGAGGCCGCGTCTTCCGCGCTCACGGCCTGTGTCTTCTTAGCTTCTATATCAGGGGCATCGAGGATTACAAGCGTATCCCCAGCCTTTACATAATCACCTTCCGTAACCCGTAACTCAAGAACACGTGCCGGAACTTTGCTTGACACCCTGTATTCCGACACTTCTATTTCCCCCTGGATTACTTCAGGGGTACGCCCGAAGGCAAAATACCCGATGATGCCCACCAGCAGCACCACAGCCGCGAAACAAAGCGTGGCCAACAAAATATTGTTATGTTGTGATTTATTAGCCATATCCATTTATTTTAGAAGTTAAAGAATTATCACGAACTGCATCTTCCGAACGGATTAGCATTAGCAGCGTAAATCATTCCAACATCCATTTCACTCCCTATTTAAATCCAATAGAACATTTTTTCCCGATAAGACATATCTACGATTTATCAATATATCACCTCTCCAAGTGCCTTTTTCAAGTTAGTTTGCGAAAGTTTGACGTCTATGTCGGCGTCTATTTTCTGCGAACGGGCTTGCAGCCATGCCGTCTGCGCAGCCATGACATCGCTCACGTCCATCACGCCCTCCTTAAATCCAAGGTTCGCGCAACGCAGGTTCTCGTCGGCTTGCTCCGTGTTCTTTTTCGCCATGGAAAGTTTCTTGTTCGCCTCTGAGACCTTGAACGAACTTTGGTTAACCTGCAGCTCTACCTTTTCCCGTGCGTCGTCAAGCTCAAGCATGGCAATGCTCGTCGCCGTCTTGCTGGCACGTATCTTATAGGTACTTTCAAACCAGTTCCACACCGGCACCCTCACTATTACGCCGATATTCCAAATCCCTGAAAACTTCTTTTCAAAACCGTTATATAACGACGGGTTAGTTACCAGATAACCGCCGGTCAATGCCACCTGCGGCAAGTATGCCGCGCGTATCAACTTTGTTGCCTGCCGGCTTATGTCAACCGTATTTTGCAACACTCTCAATTCAGGGCGGTTATCAAAGGCGGCCTCAAGGTCAACGTCGCCCAAGCCTACATCCGACGATGACACATCTTCCTTGTCTTCGTCTTCAAGCACAATATCACCGTCAAGCTGCAAGCCGCAAAGTTGGCAAAGCAGCATCCTGGCAAGCGACAACCCGTTATCGACCTGCGTCAACTGCATTTCCGCCTCGTTGACCCTTACGTCAACTCTCAGTCCGTCGGCTCGTGTCGCCACGCCTTCGGCTATCATTTTACGGACGTCGGAACTCAACTTCTTCACAAGTTTAAGATAGCTTTCCGCAAGTTTTTGCTTGTGTTTCAACGACACTACCGTCCAATAAGCATTGTCAACATCGTAAATTATAGTTTGCTTGCTTCCCGCCAAGCTGTTCGCGGCGAGCTGTTCGCTTATATCCGCGATTTTGTTTGCAGCGACGATGCTTCCACCCATGTATATGGGTTGGGTCAACATAACCGAAGCGGTGAAGACGTTTCGTGTGTCAGTCCTGAAAGCATCCGTTATGGCCTGTCCTATCGAGTTGCCTGCCTTCTCCAAACCCGGTGCGATATTCTCGGCTATCTTGCCAAGCGAAGCCGCCGTCTGCTGGGTTATCACGCCCTGCCCGACCATTTCCGAGATTGCGGACGACACGGTGGTGCCGAACTGTCCCGCAGCCGTTGTGCCGAGGCTTCCCAATGCCCCTTTCTGCTCGTCGTTAAGTATGGATATTTCCTTACTCGTGAACTCGTATCCCCCCATCACGTCGATATGCGGCAGATACTTCGTCCGCGCAGCTTTACGAACGTCACGCGCTATGTCCTGCTTCAGTTGGGCTATAGACAGTTGCTTGTTGTTACGCAAAGCCATCGCCCGGCAGCTGTCAAGCGACAACACGCCCTGGGCGGCAGCACAAACAGAAAGCTGCAAGCCGCAAGCCGCAAGAAACCACGCCCGAAAGCCCGCACCTAACGTTCCAAAGCGGCTTGTCGCTCCTGATTTATGCTTATTTGCCTGTTTCATGCCATAAACTTTAAAAACAGATTAAGATGATGATGCTGTAGCGTCAAGCAACGACACGCAAGCTCCCTGCCATTTCACACTGCCGACAAGGGCGAAGGCACGGATAATCCCGTGCCTAAGACTACACAGTTTTACGCCACAGGCTTATTTGAACGTGAAGTTCCTTGCCCCTATCATGTTGCCGTCGGCGAATATGCTCACGTTATAAGTGCCCTCGCCAAGGAACTCCTTAACCGACCAATACGTCGTGACGGGAGTCTCGTTGCCAGTGTATTCTATGGTCTTTTTCATAGAGTAAGCCAGGTTCCTGTTCTCGTAGGGGAACGAGCCGCCGGCCGACAATACCGACCCCGTAGGCGTGGTGATGCGCACATACACCGTCTTGTTGCCGCTTGCGGCCGTCACGTTCTTGGCTATGTTGAAGCTGACCTGGATGGTCTTACACCTCTTCAGCCTCTTCGTGGCGTTGCCTCTCTTGTTTTTCAACGTCATGCTTATGCCCGTGGCGTCAAGTTGCGAGGCTATGGCAACCTTTTCCGTCAGCGACTGCTTGTCGGCGTTTAGGCCCTGTATTTGCCTCGTGGCCTCGGCATATTGTCCCTTCACGCGGGTGTTCTCCTCAGTGAGGTTCTGGTTCAGGCGGTTCAGCGAGTCTATCTCCAGCACGTAGCTGCGGATGACGGCGCGGCACGTTGCCAGCTCCTTCTTCAGCCTCGCAATCTCGCGGGCGTCGGATGCCTTCACGTTCCTCAATTCCTCAAGCAGCCTCTCCGTCTTCAACTGTTCCTGCGTAAGCTGTTCTATTATAGAGTCGTTGTTTATCTGCGTCTTCAGCTCGCTATACTGGTCGGCGAACATCTGGTATTCGTTCTCCATCTCTTTCTTGTCCAACTCGGCCAGCTCCTGCATATCCTTGTTGGCCTGCTTTTGCTGGTTCAAGCTGATGGCGAGATACACGATGCCGCCCAACAGCAGCAATCCTACTATAACTGAGGGAATGATAACTTTTTTGTTCATAATCTGTCTTGTGATTTATCGAAATGCAAATTTAACCTATTTACTTTAAACATCATAAAGTTTTTTGAAGTATAAATATATAAAAAGGTAAAATTAGTAATTTTACCGAATTTTTGAACAATATTAGAAAGGATTTATTATATTTGCAAACATAACGATTAACCGTAACCTTAACTAACCCAAAATCCGTTAACAATGACACAGCTCCTCAAGCGCGTGGCGAGGTTTTACTACGAAGGCTTCACCGAAATGAAGTTAGGCAAGACGCTGTGGCTCGTCGTCTTGGTAAAGCTGTTTGTCATGTTCGCCGTCATACGCCTGTTCTTCATGCCCGACGTCCTGAGCCAAAAGGCCCCCGACGGCGACAAGGCAGACTACGTGTCGTCACAAATCATAGGCAAGTCGGACATCAACGACGATGACTGAAAACGCCGACGGCCATGAAGGCAAGCACCCCTTACCGCGCCGGTGGCGCAAGACCAAAAACAGGCACGCGCAAGCACACCGTGCAACTTGTGGCCTTTCACGATGCGAAAAGGCACATTTCGCCGTGCAAAAGACGTCCTTTCACGCGGTAAAAGGGCACATATTGCAGAACGCCCCGGAACAGGCCGCAGCGGAAGGTGCCGGGCAACGTGCGTAAAGAAACATTTAACCTGATAAAATATGACAGACTTCATTTTAGGCATTACCGCCGGGACGGTAGACTGGTCAAGGGCACAGTTTGCCCTTACGGCCATCTACCACTGGCTGTTCGTTCCGCTCACGTTAGGCCTTGCGCTTATCATGGGCATCATGGAGACTTGCTATTACGTCTCCAAGAAAAAGCACCCCGACAGCCCGAGGGCGGCATTCTGGAAAAGCACGGCACGCTTCTGGCAAAAGCTCTTCGGCATCAACTTCGCCATGGGCGTGGCCACGGGCATCATCCTTGAGTTCGAGTTCGGCACCAACTGGAGCAACTATTCTTGGCTCGTAGGCGACATATTCGGCGCGCCTCTCGCCGTCGAAGGCATCGTGGCGTTCTTCCTCGAGGCCACGTTCGTAGGCGTCATGTTCTTCGGATGGGGCAAGGTGTCGCGCGGCTTCCACCTCGCGGCAACATGGCTTACGGGCCTCGGGGCTACCATATCGGCTTGGTGGATACTCGTGGCCAACGCATGGATGCAGTACCCCGTAGGCCAGGCATTCAACCCCGACACAATGCGCAACGAGATGACATCGTTCGCCGAGGTTGCGCTATCGCCATTGGCCATCGACAAATTCTGCCATACGGTCATCTCGGCATGGATTATCGGGGCCATCTTCGTCGTAGCGGTCAGCTGCTACCTGATGTTCCGCCGCCATGCCGACAGCCTGCAAGCCGGGCGCGACCGCGCCCTTGCCACGGCAAGCGTCAAGATTGCATCCGTCGTAGGGCTCGTATCCTCGCTCCTGGCCATACACACCGGCGACCATTCGGCATATATGGTAGCCAAGGTGCAGCCCATGAAGCTCGCCGCCATGGAGGCCCTCTATGACGGAGGACATGGCGAGGGGCTCACAATCGTCGCCGCCGTCAACCCGTTCTCACAGCCCGACTACGCCTCAGGCGAACAGCCACCGCTAAAGATTGCCATGCCCAAGATGCTGTCGTTCCTGGCCACGCGCGACCTTGACGGCTACGTTCCCGGCGTCAACGACATCATACGCGGAGGGTACGCCCTGCCCGACGGCACCATGGCCCTGCCGCTCGCCGAAAAGATGCGCCGAGGACGGCAGGCCATCACCGCACTCGAAGCATACCGCGAGGCCAAGGCCGACGGCGACAGGATGGAGGCTGAGATACAACGCAAGACTCTCGACGAAAACATGAAATACTTTGGCTACGGCTATATCGACAATGCCGAACAGACCGTGCCCTTCATCCCCATCTGCTTCTGGGCGTTCCGCGCCATGGTAGGCCTTGGCGTCCTGTTCCTGCTGTTCTTTGCAATAGCCATATTCCTTTCTTACAAGAAAGACATCACCCGTATACGCTGGTTCCATGTAGTAGGCATGGCCATGCTGCCGTTGGGCTATGTCGCAAGCGAGGCCGGCTGGCTCGTCGCAGAGTTCGGGCGCCAGCCATGGGCCATACAGGATATGCTCCCCACGTGGGTGGCAGTGTCTGACATCGGCGCCGGCTCAGTGATGCTTACATTCTTCATCTTCCTCGCCCTGTTCACCCTGTTACTCGCCGTCGAGGTCAGCATAATGTGCCGCGAAGTAAAGAAGGGGGCGGAAGAAGAAACTAAAAAGTGAGAATTAAAAGTGAAAAATCCAATGGCCATTAAGCCTATCTGCCTTACCGGACCTATCCGTTCAATTAGGCTTATTCGCCCCATAAAATAAAAAGCAATGACATACGATTTCTTACAACATTACTGGTGGTTCATAGTTTCCCTGCTGGGGGCTTTGTTGGTCTTCATGATGTTCGTCCAGGGAGCCAACTCCGTCATGTTCTCATTAGGAGGCGGCAACGGCAAGGAATGCCAGCTCGTCATCAACTCCACGGGCAGGAAGTGGGAACTGACGTTCACCACGCTCGTAACTTTCGGCGGAGCGTTCTTCGCCTCGTTCCCCCTGTTTTACAGCACCAGCTTCGGCGGGGCCTACTGGCTGTGGATGATTATCCTCTTCACGTTCGTCCTGCAAGCCGTCAGCTACGAGTTCCAGGGCAAGATGGGCAACTTTCTCGGGGCAAAGACGTTCCAGTGGTTTCTTGTCGTCAACGGCATCGTCGGTCCGTTGCTGCTCGGCATAGCCGTCGCCACGTTCTTCAACGGGGCTAACTTCATCATCGAAAAGTCGAACATCCTGGGCGGCGGGGCAAGCCCAATAATCAGCAGCTGGGGCAACGCCAGCCACGGCCTTGACGCACTCCTCAACGGGTGGAACTGGATTTTCGGACTTGCCGTGTTTTTCCTCGCGCGCATCCTCGGCATACTCTACGTCATCAACAATGTTGACAACGACAATATCCGTTCGCGCGGCACGGTGAGACTTGTGGGCAACCTCGTGCCCTTCCTCGTTTTCTTCATCGTATCCGTGGCACATATCTTGATGGAAGACGGCTTCGCCGTTGACCCTGACACTGACGGCATATACCTGGAGCCGGGCAAGTATCTCGACAATTTCATCACCCTTTGGCCTCTCGCCGTCATGCTCCTGGCCGGCGTCGTGCTGTTCCTTTACGGATGCGCAAAAACGATATTCAGCCCAGCCTACATACGCGGCATCTGGCCGGCTGGCATCGGCGCAGTGCTCGCCGTACTTAGTCTGTTGCTCTGTGCAGGGTGGAACAACACGGCTTATTATCCCTCTTACGCCGACCTGCAAAGCAGCCTCACCATAACCAACAGTTGCAGCAGCGAGTTTACCCTAACCGTGATGTTCTACGTTTCCCTCCTTGTTCCTTTCGTAGTTGCCTATATCGCTTACGTCTGGAGAAAAATGGACAGGAGGAACTAAGAATTAAAAATTAAAAAGTTAAGAGTTAAGAAAATATGATTTGCAAATACTGCAACAAAGGCACATTTTCTTAACTCTTAACTTTTAACCCAAATCGGTCATTAGGGCTTAGGCGGATTATGTACTTATGGCAGACGGTTTTTCTTCCGTTTTGTCGAAGGCGTAGCGGGCTACGTCGAGACGGAACGGAAGAAAAGACGGCGGCAGAAGGACATAAGACGGCAAGAAGCAATAATATAACTATAGAAATTAAGACATTGCGGTCTAATGACCGAGTTGGGTTTAATTATCCTTTCACTTCCACAACCTTCGTCGGCCCTTGCTCCTTGTTCCTTCGGTTCACCGTCGTTACAACAGCTTGTGCCAGGTTTATGAAGGCCTGCCCCGTCATGGTGTTGGCGTCAAGGGCTGACGGCTTGCCATCATCTCCGCTTTCGCAGATACTCTGCACCATCGGGATTTGCGCCAGCAGGGGCACGCCCATCTCTTTTGCCAGGTTCTTGCAACCGTCCTTACCAAATATATAATACTTGTTTTCGGGAAGTTCGGCCGGAGTGAACCATGCCATGTTCTCCACCAAGCCTAATATGGGAACGTTCACCTTGTCGTTCCTGTACATATCTATGCCCTTGCGCGCATCGGCCAATGCTACTTTCTGGGGCGTGCTCACTATCACTGCGCCCGTTATGGCCAGCGTCTGCAGCAGCGTGAGGTGTATGTCGCTCGTTCCCGGAGGAGTGTCGAGGATAAAGTAATCAAGGTCGCCCCAGTCTGCGTCGCCTATCAGCTGTTTCAGCGCATTCGACGCCATGCCGCCGCGCCAAAGCGTCGCCGTGTCAGGATTGACGAAAAAGCCTATGCTCAACAGTTTAACGCCGTACTTCTCTATCGGCTCTATCAGGTCGCGCCCGTCCTTGTTAACGGCATAGGGGCGTGCGTCCTCAACGTCGAACATCTTGGGCATCGACGGCCCGAAGATGTCAGTATCAAGCAGCCCAACCTTGTAGCCAAGCCGCGCCAGGGCGATAGCCAGGTTGGCGGCCACGGTGCTCTTTCCTACCCCGCCCTTGCCAGAACTTACCGCAACGACGTTTTTCACGCCAGGCAACATCTTGCCCGGCTCAGGCCTCGGCTTCGATTTAGTCTCCACGCTGATTTCCACCTCCACGTCTTTGCTTACGTGGTAGTGTATCGCAGCCTCGGCGGCCTTCAGGGTAGATTTCATGAAAGGGTCTGTGTCACGTGGGAATATCAGCGAGAACGACACCTTCATGCCGTCAATCCGCAAATTGTCGGCAACCATCTCGCTTTCTACCAAGTTTTTCTTTGTGCCAGGATACGTCACCGTAGCCAAGGCATCCATTATCAGTTTGGGATATAGCGTCATAATGTTAGTATTTTGATTTTCGTGCAAAGGTAATATTTAATTAAGAATTAGGGGGTAAGAAATAAGAAATTAATGTAAAAAAGGAGGTATCAAAATTAGGAAGTTACCAGGAGTTAGGCTCGTTCCACTCGCCGAAGTCAGCTGACAATGCCCTGTTTTACGACAAATTGGCGTCGTCTGTCGCACAGACTCAAAAATTCCGAGTCTATTCTGAAAACTCCGATACAAGGCATCTAACTCCTATTAACTGCTTTTTGATACCCCCTTTTGATTTTTTATAATACAACTACTTTCCTTAATTCTTCACTTTTACCTTTTTCACCGCCACTGTGCGTCCGTCGCGCTCCACCTTGACAATGCCTACGCCGGCCACGTTGGCCGTGACATCTTCCTCGGTTGAAGTAGCTATATGCCGGGCTACGTTCATGCCGTCGGCTGAATATACCGTGATGCGGTCGCCCTCTGACACGCCCTCCACACGGATGATGCCGGGGCGAACGGAGTATGCACGTATGCCGTCACCTATACCGTTGCCAACCTTTCGGTTGAAGCTGATTGTGAAACGGTCCATGATGTCTCCGGCCGTGGCGGTCGTGAAGTCGTAACCGCCCTCAAGCAAGTCAACCGTGCGAGAAGCCATGGCATCCTCAAGGATTACCGTCTCATACTTGTTTGCATCACAGCCGTCGGGCACGGATATTGTGTACATCCCCGCTTCGGGCACCGTTATGCCTACGCCCACCTCACCGTCAATGTTTACTGCCGAGAGCAACGAGTAGCGCGCGTTGCCGCGAGTAGCGTAGATTTGCGGCCGGCCGTCAGCCATCCACTTAACGCCGTCGGCCGATAAATCGAAGTCTGTGCTGGCTTCGCTCGCCATAACTGCCGACAGTTGCAACTCGTCGTCAACCGTACCATCATCCGAACGGGTCTCGCCAGTGCGTGTCAAGGCAACCTCTAAGTCCGTAAAACCACCGTAGGGTGAGCCTTGTTTTTCTGATGGAGGGGCAACGGTGAACGTCTCATACGCATTATCGTTCGTTCCTGTGGCGTAAAGTGTCGCCGTCTGGGTGAACACAGCGTCGCCTGCGGGTATATACCCCTGCTGTTCCGTCGTGCCGTCTCCTTCCGTGTTTACGGATTTATAGTTTTCACCATCGTATCCGTAAATCACACGGCCATACTCCATATCTTTATAATTCATGGCGCAAAGGTAAGGCGAGCCAAAAAGGTTCCACCCCATATTCTCCTTATGGGTGAAGCGTCGTCCCGTTGTGCTTTCTCCCGTCCATGGGTCTTCAAAATTATATTGCGTCAGCTCAACGAGCTTAGTCCCGGATGCGCTTTCTGTGTAAACAGCATCGTTCTCACTATCCCCCTTACCAACGAAGCGCACCACACGGGGTTCCGTTCCGTTGCTGTTGTCGAGCAGCAAACCTATGCGTCCGTATCCCGTAGTCCTGTCCGTCCAGGCCTTGCCTTCCTCGCCGTCAAATTTGTAATCGTATGCCGCACGCGCTTCACCGTCGTAATACTTCACGCTTACGCCATTATCCTCAAAATCCGTAACATCAAAGGGAACGTAGGCCATGCCATATTTCGAGATGCTACGTTCCACGATTACATGGCTCAACGCCACGCTGTTGCCTCCGCCACGCAAACCGGCACGGTGCTCAAGCAACAACACGCCGGGATTGAACGGTTTGCTTTCGTTGTAGACACCGCTGTTTATCGACAGTTCCTTGTCGGCTCGCACATAGACAACCGACTTGCCGTGGGGATAGTCTTCGGCGGTAATCTCGCCGTCTTCCTTCAAGTTCCATGTCTCGAAACATCCGTTGTCAACCGTGTTGCGTATACGTTTGTTTCCGGCAATGTCACGGTCGTGGCCTACGGCATCAATGCAGGTTTTGGTTTCGGCTTCAGATTTTCCAGCGTCAATGTCGCCAGATGTTTCCATCAACTGATATTTCCATTCGTCGTTATCGTCGATATAACTGTTGTCTGCCGTTGCTTTTTCACGATTATTATAATCCGTGCTTATCGTTCCCGTTGCAGTGACGTTCACGGCCTTTATGCCTACGTCGCCACGCACCAACGAGTTATAAAGAACACCGTTACCCTTAACTGTTGCGCTTTCGTTGATTATAGAGGTAGAGAGATAGCCACCGTTTCCTATGTCGGCCGTACCGTTGACCTCGAAACCGTCAACCACAGAGCCACTGCCGCTTATCGTCACGTCGCCAAGCCGCGAGCGACTGCCGGCAACATTCTCTATAAGCCCTGCGCGTTGCCCCAGCAAGTCTTCCACTGCCAGCTTAACGTTACCTGTGTTTATCGTTCCATCGTCCTCATACACGATGTGTGTCGTCGTCTCGTCGTACATACCTCCGTACACCTTTGTGTTATCCAAAGTAAGTCGCACGTCTTCATCCTGCGTCTCCGAATCCTGCACATTGCGATGGACAAACACATAACCGTTTGTCTTATTCTGGTCTGCGTAAATGCCAGCCAAATCAGCAGCACCCTGCAGGTCGCTCAAGGCCGTCTGCCAGCTCTTGCCGTCATAGCCCGTAGAACTTTCAACACCTGCCTTGACATAAACTATAGGCTGCAACGGAGCCTCATACTCGTATGCGCCAATGTCGATAGTGCTGTCAACAAGGCGCGCGTTGTTGCCAAGGTCTACCTCCGTATCTGGGATAGTTGCATTTTCATCAGTTGCATCTGCTTCGCCAAGCACTTCACGCGCATAATGAGCGTTGCTTCCTTGGTTGAGCAGCGTCAGACTGGGGCGAATGTGGTAATCCCTTGCCTCGATATTGGTGTTCTGCGGGTCTACGAAGTTCGGACCACCGTGAATATCGGAATTGACTGTATTTTCATTTTCGGCAAACACCTTATTATTGTTATCGTCGCCGGTCGGCATTTTCAGTTCTCCGTTTTTCCACGACGCAGAGTTATAAACCTTGCTAAGTCCTGCGCTCATGTCCGCCGTCTTGTTATTGGCAAACGTAGTGTTCACCAACGTAATGTTATCCGTGTTAACGGTTGTAGCAAATGCAAATCCCGTGCCACCGTCGGCAAACAGCGTGTTGTAAATCAACATCTCACCATCGTTACCCGACACATTCATACCGGCACTGCCGTTTTGACGGAACGCACAGTTTTTCAACGTCAGGCTTCCGTCGCTGCCGGTGCTTGCATTCATTCCACTGCCCTTCGTATTAATAAAGGTGAAACCCTCAATCGTAACAGGTTTATCGTTAGTTGCCACCAACATCAACTGTCCAGGGCTTGTGCCATCACTATTACGAATTACGGTCTGCTTGCTAAAGTTTTGCTGTTGTTCCACACCCGTACACGAACCTTTCAATGTCAAAGACGGAATAGCCACCGTACCGCCCATATCCAATATATAGGCTGAATTACTTGACAACCTGTTCCAATGATAATCACCGTCCCTTACATACACATATCTTGCCGAGTCTGGTTTATCAGTAGGATTTGCCGCGCCTATTATCGCACCGCGCAAGTCGTCGGTGGCGTTGGCCCAATTTTCGCCCGAGCCTGTGCCGCGCGAAATGGTGTCTACATATATAGCATCCATCTTCGAAAACTCAAGGACATACTGGTACTCATAAACACCGATGTCAATGGTCTTGCACAAATCTTCGTTGTTCTCTCCTCGAGGACCTGAATAACGTGAATAGTCACCCCCTACCGGCTCAATATACGCCTCGGGAATGTTATTGTTAAACCAATGTTTATAGGCACCCGTTATATCGTTATCCACATGGCCTTCTTCGCCTTCTGGGGCTTCCTTCGTATGACTTACACCATCGCCGGCATCCGTCACGACAGAGATTGCCACAGGATTCCAAAGATTATTAGCCGAGTTACCTGCCACACCTGCCGTCGTGGCAGGGTTGGTAAAGCGCGGGCCGTTCTCTCCCATATTGTCCTTGTCAAGCGGTATGTTGCCATACGAACCTGACGTAAACTTTCCACCATAGTCAACATCGCTTGCCGAATGCCTTACGTCAAATATGTCTGCTATATCGGTGTTATCGTCATACGTATCCCCCTCGTTGCCCCAGATTAAGGTATTCACTATCTCACTCTTGGCATTGTTGCTGTATATTACGGGATTAGTTTTAGCCTTGTTCTTCACGAACGTATTATTCATAAGGTTAATCATGGGGTCGCCCACCGACGTAATGCCTTCGGCATAGTTTGTACCTATTGCACCACCTTCACCTGCCGACTCGTTATTAGCCCACAAAGTATTAACTGCACTAAGACAAGGTTGCGCGACATTTTCATCAAACCAGGCTATGTACACAGCTCCGCCACGACTGGTCAGCGTATTGCCCTGCTGGTCAGCATTAGCTACGGTCTCGTTGCCGGCCAATATACATCCCGTAAGGTTCAAGTCGGCATTGCGCACGAAGATGCCGCCGCCACGCACAGCCTTGTTATCGAGTACACGGCAACGTCGCAGCGTATAGTTCACGCCGCTACTGTATATGCCGCCGCCACGCCCTTGTTCGTTTTCGGTCTGTATGTTCGACAAAGCGTCATACGTCTGGCCATACATCACCGTAACGCCGTCAAGCAAGACATCGCCATCAGTTGCTTCACTATATATTACGTGATAAGCGTTTTGCTCGGTATTCGAGACATTGATTTGTCCCGATAAAATTGTCTGCTCGGCAAGTTCCCAAGGTTCAAGCAGCTTGTTCTGGTTGAAGTCTGAATATTCGCGTGCCGACAAGATACCGTCTATTTCACCCATACAATTAAATGTTCCCGCAACGCCGGGGATTGTTGTTATATCCGTCGCGTCATCCTTTCCTTTTGAAGAAATAGACTCCGTGCCTTTAAAACCGCCGTAGATGCTTACGCCTGCCGGCACCTCGAACGAGTAGAGGCGTTGGTCGTGGGTTACGGCTGCCGTGGTCTCACGCATATTCGTAGGCTTGTAAGTGCCACCCGCAACGAGGATCTCAAACTCATCATCGTGTCCTTCTTCCCTCATGCTGCGGATGTAGCCCAAGGCGTCTTCGAGCGTAGAGAACGACGTGTAGAACGATTTGCCAAGATATTTCATCATGTCCCCACCATCTGGCATGGTAACATTTGTTGCCTGTGACACAAACAGGCGCGTTATCAACTCCGTTGGCAGTATACCACCCTCGTAAGCAAACGCTCCTGCATCAAGACGTTCAGCACCATTATCGGCCTGCACGCGGTCTATGCCCTGTATGTCAGTCCGCGACACACCGAACACGTCAACAAGCCCCCTGCCTGTCGTTGCTTCTTGATATACGTTCCTTACGCCGTGCTTAATTAGCACCGAGTAATCCTTCAGTCTACGATACTCGTCTGCAAAGTAAGGGTTCGAGTCGCTTTCCGCACTTTCCAACGAGAAATTCTCGAAATCCGATGGCATCTCCTGGCTTTCAACGAAGCAGTCGTTGAACGGATAAAGCTCGTTCGTGCCGATATTGAACACGCTGCCGAGTCTTGTGTCTGCGAACTTTTCGTTAGTCACGCCGCTGACATTCTTGTTAGCCCCTGCCGAGTTGCCCCAGATTACGGTGTTCACCTGCATGGCCGCACCGTCCTCGAGATACAGTCCGCCGCCGTCATCAGCCGTGTTGTCGGCTATGGTACACGATATTATGTGGGCACGGCAGCCCTCGTCCACCTCCTTGCCGTCGGCATCCTTGCTGGCTGCGTATATTCCGCCGCCATCATCGCCGGCGGTGTTGCCAAGCACGGCCGTGCCGCTCACCGTTCCGCCCGGCATCACGTAGAGGCCTCCACCCTTTATGGCCTCGTTACCCGTCACCACGCAGTTCCTCACGTGAGCACCGGCAGGCACGATTGCCCCGCCACCCATCGTGGCAGGGTTGCCCGTACCTGTCATCGACGTAGCCTGGCCGTCAACGAGCCACACACCGTCGATGACGGTCTGCACGTCGCCGCCAGTCCAGCCTTCAGGCTTTTCACCAAAAGTTACGGTATGATAACCATTCACCGATTGCACAGTGGCCGTACCCTCATATATTGCACTGAGCTTGGTCGGATTAGTGAAAGCGTCACGGTTTTCGTCGTCCCAGCCTCCTTCCGCGTCACGGTCTACAAACTCATCATATCCGCCCTTAAGCATCACGCCGTAAGGCACGGTATAGCTGTAACTTTGTGGGTCATTATCGTCTGCCAGTGTGTTGGCATGATAGACAAAGCCGCCATCTTCTTCGCTGTACCCTGCCACTTTTACAATAACGACCGTATTTGGATTTTGAAACTTATATTCTCCAGCGGCATTAAGGATTATCTGGAGCTTTTCTGCACAAGCTGCATTTCCTGGCCTATCGCCACTTCTATTCCCTGCTCCACTTTGACTTACATAAAAGGCCCTTGTGTTTGCATCAACTTCCTCTGCCCCCGTATTTGTTTGATTATCTCTTTCATAAGCACCTGCATCTACACGGCAGTCCTTTATTCGTGCAGTGAAATCCATATCGGTGTAGTCTGCCAGGACTATTGTCTTTCCGTTGACCACAGGCTCATCAATACCCATGTTCGCACCGTCCAGACTACCAAGACGATAGTTTCCACCTTCGTAATCTGCAAAAATAGAGGTGGTTCTTTCTACACTTTCTGTATAAGTCACCGCACCATTATTTCTCGAAGCATTGCTTACATTACTTGTTATTGAATAATAGCAATCTATATAACCTCCATTTTTACTTACCGCTACATCGCCTGAACCTGTCATGTCGCCTTTGATACCAGAATTTCCCAATACAATGCAATTATATATGGTCAACCTCGAACTTTCTCCTGATGTCCAAATGCAAATACCCCCATTTCCTCTACTTGAACCCCTATAAGAATTATTTACGATTGTATTATTGTAAAATTCCGCATTCTCAATAAATATACCTGCACCGTCACCATTGCTACCATACGTATAATTTTTACTGATAACACAGTTGTAAGCCGTTCCATTATACATATAGCAACCTCCACCATAAGCCGTGTATTGGTTGTTGTTACCTAAAATATTGTTTATTATATAACAGTTCACCAACGTTCCTTCATCACAATAAACTCCACCTCCACGTGTTTGTGTACGCACATTAGAATAACGGTCAGAGGCTACATTCGTATTACCTGTAATAATACAATTCTGCAATGTCACGTTTGTAAATATCCGTGCTCCGGCTCCACCGTCCCTTGCCGTTCCATCCGAAGATGTATGGTCTATATTCGTTAAGTAGTCAGAATCGACATAGCCCTCCGTCAAAGTAAAGCCGTCCCAGACTGTTTTATACGAAAATCTGTTATTGGCCGCATTCACGGGATTATATCTATCATCCTGACCCAGTACGCGACGATTGCCAGCGTTTGTTGCAGGTTTTAATATCGTCTCATAATCTTGGGGGGAGTAAATACTATTATTATATACTGCCGTTGAGATAAATGGGTGACGGTCGTCCATTCCCGGATTCCCATCTTTAGGGAATGCGCCATATACATTTACGCCGTCAAGTATTTCAAAACAGTTATCTGAACCTCCTTGAGGTGCTTGACTATAAGTACCTGCCGCAACCCAAACCTGCGGTTTCTCTCCGTTTATTACGTCGCCAGCGTATGCAGTTTCAACAGCCTTTCTCACTGTTTTGAAGGCTTTACCCCAAGACAAGCCGTCATTATCGTCACTGCCGGTTGTACGGACATAATAGATTCTTCCCTTCTTTGGCAAATCTGCCTCGTAAGCACCGAGGTCGGGCACGCCTCCGAGGTTGCGGTCGTTGCCCATGATGTCGTTGTCAAGGTCTGCCACGGCTGTTTCCACCTTATTTATTATGCCATTGCCGGCGTTGGCCGAGCTTGTCAGCGGACGGAACGAGGAGTAGCCGCCGAGGTAGGTGTCGAAGCCGAGGGTTGCGCCTTGGCCCTTGGTCGGGTTGGCAAAGTTCTTTGCGCCGGTTTCTCCTGTTGTTTCGATTGTCAAAGAATTACCTGACGTGTTGCCCGCCGCGAACGAGCTGTTTCCGAGGTCGCTTGCGTCCGGGGCTTCGCCTTCGTTGTTCACCACCGTGACGTGCTGCAAAATTAAGTTGTTTGCAGCAATTATTTTGTTACTTTTAAGAGTATTTGTATTGTTATTTACCACGCAGTTTCGCATTGTCAGCGATGCGGCACCAGGCGCATATATGGCGGCACCGTCGGCTGCGGTGTTGTTCTCGAAGATGCAGTTGGTCAGCGTCACTGAGGCACCGTCGTGCACGAGCATACCTCCACCACTGTGCAGGGCCGCGCTACCGGCAGCGTAGCCGTTGATTACGTGGAAGCCGTCAAGCTCTACCTGCGCACCGGTCTCAACGGTAACCACGTGGTAAAGGCCGTCATCGAGGCTGTCGCCGTCAGGGTTGCCGTTTAGCTGTGAGCGATGGTTGAGCGGGTCGCGCTCTGCCGTGTTGTTGTCCGTGGTGCGGTAATATCCGCCTACTATTTTCAGCGGTTTGCGGCTCTTCATGGCAAGAATGTCAAGCGTGGCCGTCTTCGGGTCTTCGTTCACGAAGGCGTATCGCGGCCAGAGGTCGCCCTCAAGCACGCGGATTTCAAAATCTGTTATCCACTTTGGCAATTTATCTTGCGTTATCTGATTTTCACCCTCCATATAAGTCACTGGGGAGTTTTCATCCAACGTAGAGAAATAACTTATTGCGTCGTTGAGCGAACGATAAGCATTACCCCACGAAGAGCCGTCATGGTCTGGTTCGGTGCAGTCTGCATCTATATATAAAACAAGTTTGTAATCATTTCCATTTGCCTCCAACGCCGGAACGATATTAGCCTTATCAACATGGAACGCACCCACGGCGGGCTTCTGTGCAAACAGTCCGCCGGCAATGTCTATTTCCGGGGCAAGCAGCACCTCGCGCGGCAACTGGCCGAGCGACAGGCCTCGCGCCCAGAGGTTAGAGCCTTTGATGGGCTGCCAGTAATAGTCTATGCTACGCCAAGTTTGTTGCACACCGTAGGCGTTGTCGATGTAACCGTTGCCCGTGGCGGTGAAATTACCGCCCGTCGGTTCTTCAAACCTTGGGCCTATGCTGTTGGGGTTGTCTGCCTCGCCTTTGTTTGCGTCAACGAGGGCGAGGGTCTGCTCTTGCAGCGTGTTGTTCCACACGGCGTTATTTATGCCCGATATGGCGTTATACATAAAACGCACCTTCGAGGCCGTGGGGTTCTTGGCATACATGGGTATGTTGACGTCGGAACTACCCATGCGGTTGTTCCAGATTACGGAGTTGGCCACGAGACCGTACTCGTTGAGGTACAGTCCGCCAGTCTGCGAGGCGTTGGGGTCTGTCAGGTCTGTGGACGTCACGCATCTGTTGTTTACCACGGTATTCTGCAAGAGCACCCCGCCCAGGTTGCAGTAAACGGCAGCATTGCCCGTGGAAGTATTGTTTGACACCACGCAGGTGGAGAGTATCAGGTATTCTGGGTTGTCACCGTCGGCGTTGTCAAGGTAGACACCCGCACCGTTGCGCGCCGAGTTATTGGCGAGCATGGAGCGGTGGACGAGGCCCTGGTCGTCTACGTAGACCGCACCTCCGCCCTGGTCGGCATTGTTGTTGTAGATGAGCGACGTCTGCACGCGACCGCCCTTCAGGTAAACGCCGCCACCGTTGCCCGTGGCGTAACATTCCTTCACGGTGCAGCCGGTCAGGTATGTGTTACGGCCGTCCATATATACGCCCGCGCCACGGTCGGTCTTAAACTCGTCAAGCCCCGTGCCGCCCTGGGCGTAGCCGCCGCGTATGGTTACGCCGTCAAGATAAGTGGGCCGGGCGAAGGCTTCGTCGCCGTCGAGGGGTGCAAACCATACCACGTGGCGCGAGTCGCTCGTCGTTGTCCACTTATTGTTGTTAAACTCAAGGTTGTCTTCGCCGTAGTAGGCTGCCGAGAGGATGGTCTCTATGGGTTGACCGTCGTCATTGAAGAACTGCCACGGCATAGCGTTGTTCACCTTTTTGCGGCGTTCGTCGCGCACGGTCTTCGATGTCTCACCTCCCACGAAGCCGCCGTAGACACTGATGCCGTCGCGCATACGAAACGAGGCCGAATATCCCGTGCCAGGCATCAGCTGGGCAAGCGGCTCGTACTCTCCGGCGGCCACCCACACCTCGCCACGCTGGCCGTTGCCGCTCTCGGCCAGACGGTCAATCATGGCCTGGAGGTCGCCTGAGGCGTTGTCCCACGACGTGCCGTCGCCCGTGCCGTCCTGCTTCACGTAACGTATGCGCGACGCGCTTACGGGCTGGAACTCGAATGCGCCGATGTCTATCGTGCCGTTATTGATGCGGGTGTTGCCGTCAAGGTCGGTGTCGCCGTAAGACGACGTGGTGCCGTTATTGTTGTACCGGCCGTTGTCGCCCTTGTCTATGAGGTTAGAGCCTTCCAGCGGCACCCACGTCCAGAGGGGATAAAGCTGCAGGAGCACGTCATAATCGGTGTCGAAGCCGGTCTTCAGCGAGGGCGAGTCGAAATGCGGGCCTTGCTCCTCGTTGTTGCGCGTGTCGAGATATATGTTGCCGTCGCTGTCCGGTTGGCCGTCGGCGTTGGCTTCGGGATATGAGCAATGGTTGAAGGCTGGCTCCTGGCCGTCGGTGCTGAGGCGCGAGTTGCCCCAGACTACGGTGTTGGCTACAGTCTTGCCCAGTCCGTCGATGCCTGAGCCCGTGTTGCGCGTCACGGTGGAGTTGATTACCGTAGCGTTGTCGCCCGTGAGCTTCACGCCACCGTTCTCGTTGTTGAAGATTGCCGTGTTGACGATGGTGCCCGCCCCGGCAAGGCAGACCGCACCACCGTCGTTGGCCACCGTGCCGCGCGTGCCGGCGGCGTTGTTGAAGAAGCCGCAGCGGTCGATGAGGCACGCGCCCGACACTCCGTCAGCTACATAGAGCGCACCGCCCTCGACGGCATAGTTACCGATAAAGAAACAGCGGCGCAGGATATAGCGGCCAACGTTGCCGTTAGTGCCCTTAACCAGTATTCCGCCGCCATGGCCGCCGTCACCGGTTCCGGCGGCGTGTCCCCCGGCTATGGTGATGCCGTCAACCTCGGTAGCCCACTGGCCTATGTTCGCCGACGTTGGGGTCATTTCGAGCGTCAGCACGTGCGCGGCGTTGTCACGGCGAGTGTCATTTCCGGGGAAGATGAGGTTTGCGGCGTCTATGGCGTCGTCTTTACCTATATCGCCGGAAATTACCGTCCGGTATTGCATACGGTAGGCCTTGCCGTCAACGACGGGACGGTCGTCAGCGTCGGTCTCGCTGCCGCTGAAGCCGCCGTAGAGCTTGACGCCCGACTTGAGGGTGTAACCTGAGTTATCGGGCACGTAATATATTTTTCCGTATGCGTCAGGCTCGGCATAGCCCTTCACCCATATTTCGTCGTTGGGCTGGGCTGCACGGATGGCAGCCGCAAGGGTCATGGCGTTGTCCCATGACGAGCCGTTGCCGGCCGTCTCCGCCTCAAGTGTTACGTAATATCTGCTGCCCTGCGCCGTAACAGGCAACATGAGCAAAACCGCCAATAGATATAATATATGTAAAGATTTCATCGTATTATTATTTTATCAGGAGTAAAGGGAATAAAGGTGACTTTCCTTTCTCCTGCTTTTCATCCTTTTATCGCCTTGCTGCTGAAAGGGCACCTTTCGGGCCTTGAAAGGGCACGTTTTGCACGGTGAAACGTGCCCTTTGACCTTGCAAAAGGCCATGTATTGCAGCCGCCGTGATTTCAAGCCGGGCGGAGGCCTCGGCACTGCCACGCCACAGGCACGGCAAAGCCGCGCCTCGTCAAAGCTATAGTTCAGTCAGTAACGGCCTGGCCCGAAGTGCCTTCGGGCGTTACGGTTATATCTGTGTCGCCATTTTCAAGACCGTTGATGCGCGTCTTTATGTAATACCACGTTGACTGTTGCAGCTTTAATGGCTGCCCGTCATTATCCTTGAAGGTGAACGTGTATTTTCTATTCACGTCGTCAGTCGTGATGTTGAACGTTACCTTTGGCGTGCTTGCCCCGTCGGGGTAGACGTAATGGTAGACGCGGCCGTTGCGCTGGCTTATCTCCGTCTGGTTGATGAACGTCTTTGAACCTGAAAGCGCATCATTGCCGGTATAGAGCGACGGGAACAGCCGTCCGCTGCCGCTCTCGTTTTTGCCAGAGCCAGGTTTATAGTCGCCCGAGAACTTGAAGCTGCCGACTTTCACGTCAACATATCCTTGCCCTGACTCGTATGCTCCCTTGGCATCCCACTGTATGTCGATTTTGGCGGCAAGGCGCGTAAGCGTCATCGTGGGGATGGATGCCCCGACCCCGGCATCGCCAACGGGCTTGATTTCGAAAACGTCGGGCTGTCCTGACGCATTATCTTTGTCCTTATAGAAGCCTGTGGCCACGCTGAGAAACTGCTCGGTGTTGACATTGATGCCGTCGGCGGCTGAATAAACGTTGGATATTGTCATGGCGGCCACGTCGGTGACGGTGCCGTCCTTCCAGCCTGTAAGCTGGCCGCCGATGTCGTTGGCTGCATCCTTGGTGTAGGTTACGCCGTAGATTTTGACCTTGCCTTCGGGCACGTCGAGCGACAGGCGCTTTATTTTACCTTCGCTATCGTATGACGGCAGGCTGTTGAACTGTTCATCTGTGAACGTCATCATCATTCTCCGCCGTGACGTGTTGCCATCTTCTTCGGTATATTCAAGCAATATGGCCAGCGCATCCCAGGCTTCGCCTTCGCCCGTATCAGTGCCGGGGTCGCCTATGCGCGTGCCGTCGCCGGTAGGCAATGCCGGCACGCTGACATACAGCTGCACCGTCGTGAGGTTGTCGGCAACGCTTCCGCCGTCGTCGTCGGAAGAACAGGAGACCATGAACAACGGGAACAACAAAAAAGCGCACCAGCCCCATACAGGGTAGCCCGGGCGTCGCCTTGCAGATATAACGGTAAATAGCTTTATCATCTTAACCTCCAAAAGAAAAGCATTTATCTTTAACTACTAAGAAGAGCATTTGTCTTTAACTACTTTAACTACTTTAACTCCTAAGAAGAAAAGCATTTGACTTAACTCCTTAACTTCATAACTCCTTAACTCCTAAGAAGAAAAGCATTTGACTCTAACTACTTTAACTACTTAAAAAAACTACATTTCCACGTCGTGACTGCCGCCGGGCTTCCAGTCGAGCGTCACGCTAACACCAACCTCAGGCTCGTCTGTCGAGATGCTGCCGTCTGGGTTGAGCTTGGCCTTGATGATTTTCACGTCGCCGGCACGCAGCGGCTCGCCGACGGTTAATATGCTCTCGGTCACCTTGCCGCCCATCGTGACGTACACTTTCATGCGCCAAAGGTTGCCGTCAGGCGAATGGTCGCGCGAGGGCATAGCCGTGGCGTAAAGACAATGATGGCCGCTCTCGGTGAAGCTGCGCGTGCGCACTACGGGCGAACGGTCGAACGAGTAAGTGCTGTCGTTTACGGCAAAGCCAGCTGCCATGTCGCAGACATAAGCCTTGACGTCGGCTGGCGTAAGGCCTTGGTCGTTAATGGCGATGACTGCCGTGCTGTTCAGCATATAGAGGTCGGCACGGAACGTCTGGTCGGTGTTGTCCACGGCCATGTCCATACGTGCCGAGAACAGGCCCGTGACGTGGCTGTCGATAGTGTCTGCCGGCAGGTTGTTGACGGCCATTCCCGCGTCTGACGATGCACCGTCAAGCGTAACCGTAGACTCCTGGGCAAGGTTGGCCAAGGCGAGGTTGCGGTAGTCGGCACGCTGCATATACACGGTAAGCCTGGCCGAACTGGCGTCAACGACGACGTTCTGATGCAAAGACAGCTGATGGTTGTCGAAGAACGACAGGTCAAGGTCGTGGGCGATGTCTGAATAGACGCCGGACAACTCCTCGTCCAACCGCGCACCGACAAGCTGCTCGGCGGGCGACGTAAGCTCGCGGTCAATCTCGTCTTGCAGCACGGCGTGCATATCCTGCCTGACGACGTACTCTACGGAATAGTTCACGCCACAACGGGAAAGGTCCTCGTCGATACATGAGGCAAGCATGAGGCAGGCAAACAGACAACTGGCAAACAACTGGCACCCACTCCCCACCCCTCGCGAAGAGGTGGGCTTAATGTGCTTTGCTAATATGCAGGTTAATAGTTTCATCATATTCCTTAAATAACAAGACTGGCAGGACGAACGAGAGAAACGGTGCTGACAAGCCAAATAGGACTAATCTCCTACCGCTTGGCCATTGGATTTTTCACTGTTGACTTTTCACTTAATTTCTTCATCCATCGTTCTTCATCCTTCAATTCTTAGGCTCTCCTTCCCGAAGATTAACGGTTATCGGGCTTACGAACCTACTGGTGAGTGCCGGGCCTACGAAAGCCCGACACCCTCTTATTGCTTTTTGTTGCGCCGCAATCTATTTAACTTTTAACAGTCAATCTCTATCGCGCAGCAAACTCGATTATTTAATTTCCACATCGTCTACCAAACCAGCTGTCCACGTAAGGTCTACGCTAAGACCAAGTTCAAGACCAGGGGTGCGCAAGTCAGGGACACAGTTGTAAGCTTTCTTCAGGTTTGTTATTGTAACGTTTGCCGTAGTAAACTTGTCTTGCTCAAACACCTTTAAGATAGGAGTTTCACCTTTCTTATCCGAATTTGTTTCCGAACTCAGTGTTCCTACAAGATAGAACTTACCACCTACAGGTACAATACCGTCTATACCTGTAAATTCATCACCGCTGTTGTTCTCAAATTCAAGGGCGAAATTCACGGTTTTCGCTTGACTATCAGTGCCCTCTTCTGTTTCAAGTACAAGTGTCCGTGTCTTCAATCCCGAAGTACGGGTTACATAAACATCGTTCGTAGGAGTTGTCAAGTCCTTTATGTCAGCATCGTAGATTGTCATTTCTTCTGCACTTGCATTTGTTGCGAAATTCCAACCTACTTGTTTTTGGCCGCCAATAAGCACGCCTGTGAGCTTGAAACCTTCACTTGGCAGAGTAACAATTTCATCATCATTATCTGTAATGGCAGCTTGACTGAATGCAGCATTAATATCCAAACGGCTAACAGCATAGTTAATCACATCTTTCATTGCAATAGAACGTGTTTCAGCTGTAACTGAAGTACCACTTGTATATTTTCCAAGAATAGTAGCCCAGTTGTCCGTTCCATTATATGCACTTGACTGTGATTGGTTTGACGTTAAAATAGAAGTATTCACCCAGTAATAAAGTGAGGCTGGATAAGCATACTTATCCAAAGACGAAACATTAAGTCCTGTATTGCCTTCAGAATCCCAACTTGTAACATAAGACCATGCGTCACTTTCATATTTCACTTGCACAGCACCGTCTGGGAGGTCTATGTCATTCGGATAATCTTTTCCGTCGAAATTGCTTGCATACGCCAAAGTAATATTGGGATATGAGCCTGACGTGGTAAAGTTCGAGTTACCCGTGCCTGTAATAGCATTACGGATTGCTTCTTTCAATCCTGTATAAGAAGTTCCTTCAGAGACAGGACTGCTTGCATTCATTGCATTATAGAGGTCTTGCAATGCGAGACGTATGCTGTTTGCAGAACCAGCCTTGAGTTTCTTGAATTCATCAGCGTATGCAGCAAAAGGATTGTCTGCGCCTGTCTGGCTTATAAATGAACCGCCAGCTGTACCTTGAGCATTACCAACAGCCGTAAGAAGCCCTATCAAAGAATTTTTCTGATTGGTGTCATCCGACTGTGCAGACATTATGTTTTTCAAGTCAAAATGTATTGTTTGCACCTCTTCACCTTCTGTTAAGCCAGCCGTAACGTATGACGGTAGAAGTGCTCCGTTAACTTGGTCTGTAGACAACGAACCTAAATCCGTCTTATCTTTAGCCTTGCCATAAAAAAGGAAAGCGTTAGTCTCTACGGGAATGTCAACATCTTCATAAAGTTTTGAGTTGCTGGCATCGATTAAATCACCATTAGCATTGCCTTCATTTCCACCATTTATATCACCAAGTTGTATGGCATTAGCAAAAAAATTATCGGTGGCAACCACATCTGTTCCTGCAGAAGCTACTTTTATAGGTATAAGCTGAATATCAGACATTCCGCGGAATATCGGTGTCGCTTGTCCCTGCACAACATCTTGCCCCATACGTGTTGACTTTCCTGCACGCGGAATATTGATGGCAAACTGCGTCTTGACGGTCTCTCCGTCGAACGTTGGGTTCTGCCCGCTTGTTATGTCGTCGTCAGACGAACAGGCGGTGAAGCCCATTGCCCCCGCGAGTGCTATCGCACCCGTGAAAGCGAACTTGTTTAAATTCATCATAATCAATTAAGTTTAAAAAATTATAGGTTAATTTCATTTGCTTGCCTTTGCCGCCATCTGTGCTTCAGCCTGGCGGAGGTTCTCCTTGGCCTGCCGGTTGCCAACGCCTGCCGACTTGCGGAAATAAGACATGGCTGCATCCTCGTTGCCGGTCATGTAGAGGGCTACGCCGAGGGCGTTCCACGAACGCGGGTCGGCCTTGACTGTCAGCAGCATACGCTTGGCTTCGTCGTAACGTTCCTGCCGCAGCAGGGCTGTGGCGGCGTTGATGGTGCGCGCGGCGGTGTCAGGCACGTAGTCGTAGTAGATGCGCAGGTAGCCGGAGTTGCGCTGGTCTTTCAAGACATTTTCCTTCAAGTAGGCGTATGCCTTGCCGCCATCGAGGGCCTTGATGCGACGCTCGCGCCGGTCGGCATCCGGCTCGTTGTCGATAATATCGAGCAACAGGTCGCGCCATTCTGACTGTTCGTCGGCTATCTGGTCGCGCAGCTCGGTCCATGCCTCGCCCCCGTTGACGCACTCATAGAGGGAGTCAGGCGTGGGTACCCTGCCTTGGACGTACCGCCTTAGGGCCTCGGCACGCCGGCCGGCAAGCGCGCGGTTACGCTTTACCGGGCCTTCGACCGAAGCCAAGCCGATAATCTGGATGACTTTCACCGTGGACGTGGTATCGGCCATGATGTCTCGCGTGATTGAGACTATGCGGTCAAGCGTAGGCCCGTTGTTGCGGAAGTCATGGCGAAGCTCCGACTTATCCAAGGGGAAGTGTACAACGAGTGCGCCTTTCTCCTTGCGCAGTATGCGCGTGTCGTCGTAAGGGCGGTATTTCGAGATGTGTTGGAGCACGGGATTGTCGCGTTCCAACTCGCCGGCCTTGCCCGTGTTGTCGGGCACGTCTGCCAGCACCGGACGGAACGGAGGTATGTAGATGAAGCTGCCGACGGGAGCCTCGGCCAGCGGTATTACGTCGCAGCACCCCTCCTTGGTGCGGCTGACATCGAGATTGACCTTGCCAGCCCAAAGCCATGGATGGTCGGCCCGTGACAGGTTGACGGAATAACTGACTGGCTTGCCGGCTGACACCTCGTTGCCCTCGGCTGCATCCACCGTGCCGTAATAACGCTGCCGCTCAACGTAGCGCATATTGCGCTTGCCGCGGAACACTGCCGGCGCGAGCCTCAATGTGTCGCCACAGCCGTCGGTCAGCATCGGCACGGCACGCACGGCATAGTCGCTGCCTACGCTGTCGCCGTCGGCAAGGGTGAAAGCCAGGCTCAGGGCCGTGCTGTCCTGCCACTGCACGGAGACCGAAGGCTGCTGGGCCGAAGCCTTGCCGAAAGCGGCCAATAATAATATGGTAAGAAGTATTTTCATAAATCGCTTTTTTATTTATCAAGACTTTATATTACAGACAAGGCTAACGGGCCCGGTAAACCACAAGGCCATAAGGCAACCGGACTTTTTCAATTCGCGCTTTTCACTTCAGGTAATACACCACCGAGACCGCGAGCTTAGTCGGCATGAAAAGGCTCTTGGTGTCTTCGCCGATTTTGCTGCCGCACACTTCGCACGCATACTTGGAATAATGCGTCAGCCCGTAACCGAGACCTACCACGGCCTCAACGCTCCAACGCTTGCCCGGAAGCATCCAGCTGTAACCGTAGACCAAGCCTACAGCCCCGAGGTCGCCCTGAAAGCGATGGTCGTCAAGTTCGGGAAAGATGCCGAACGGCAAGTTTACCCCACCGGCATTATAATGCGAATAAAGAATATTGGCACCGATGAAATGACCCGAATAAGGGGCGCAAAGCCAGTAGCGGGCTTCGGGTTGCACAACGATGTGCTTCAGTTTCTTGTTGTCGGAAAAGGTAAAAGGATTCCATCCTGCCGAAAAGTCCAAAGTCCACTTCTTCGACAGGCGCGTCTCTATTCCCGCATTAAACGTTGCCGTGGCTAAATACAATACATTGCTCTTGATAGCGGTACGTTGCGCATGAAGCACCGACGAGTGCATAACAAAAACCAACATTAATACTAAAGCCTTAAAACACCTATTTATATAATACAACATCACAAAATATCTTAATCATTCCAAAAGTAAAGCAACTCTCATTCCATTTTACGCTTCAAAAATAAGAATATTTTTGTAAAAGTACAAAAAATCACCCCCCCCTGTTAACAATTATTAGCGTTTCAATTATAAAATTTTAAGTATTAACAAACCATACAGGACATGAGGTTTTGCAATATGCGGCAAACGACAATGCGAAAGACGGCAAACGGCATGGTAAAAGATGCTCTTTTACCATGCCGTTTGCCGTCTTTCACATGACGCTACGTAACCAACAAAAAAACACTGCGGCCACAAACAACTAAGTGTTCCCGACCGCAGCCTTCCTGTTATTTCCTCGCAGCCACCCCGCTTCTTCCCGAACGCTTGTAACTGCGATAATCGTCCACCGGGATTTCTACCCCCGACTCTGTTAGCGTAACCGCTCTCGGAAGGCGGAATTTCATGTAACGTATGTTGAGCCCACGCTCTATCCATTGGCTCTCGTAATATGTCTGGATGGAAAGTATGCGGCGTGTTTCGTCGTCGATTGACGTGTCATGATACAAGTCCTCGGTGCTGAACACCAACGGAAGATGGTTGTGCTCCACCATGATGGACGTGTAGGTAAAAAGGAAATTGCTGTCAGTCTTGACGTGTATGATGCCTCCGTCTACAAGGAAGCGGCGGTAACGCTCCATGAAATACGTGCTCGTAAGGCGCTTGCGCACGTTTTTCATCTGCGGGTCACTGAACGTCAGCCATATTTCCTGCACCTCGCCGTCTGCGAAAAAGCGGTCGATGAGTTCAATGTTGGTACGCAGGAAAGCCACATTCTTCAAGCCCTCGGCAAGTGCCTGGGTAGCACCCGACCACATACGCGCACCCTTTATGTCCACTCCGATGAAGTTAACGTCAGGAAACAGACGGGCCAGCCCTACGGCATACTCGCCCCTGCCGCACCCCAACTCAAGCACGATGGGGTTGGAATTATGGAAATACATATCGCGCCAATGGCCCTTCATCTCGAACGGCACGTTCTCAATAACAGAATACGGATACTCAAAAACATTCTCGTAACGCGCCATGTCGGCGAACTTTGCCAGCTTACCCTTACCCACTTTTAAATAAAAAGATTAAAGTATATATAATTAAAAACCAAGAGTTAAGGATTAAGAAAATATGCAATGAGCACAAAACACCGCATAAAGCATATTTTCTTAATCCTTAACTCTTAATCCGTCACTTATTCAATTACCACTTTCGTCCATCCGTGTACGTCAGGCTCGATGCCATACTGGATGTTACGCAGCTTGTTGTAGAGCTTCGTGCTGATAGGCCCGGGCTTCCCGTCCTTGCTGAACACGTAGCTCTTGCCGCCCTCAAGGTCGTCAATCTTCGAGATAGGACTTATCACGGCAGCCGTACCACAGGCACCGGCCTCCTCGAATGTAGCAAGCTCCTCCTCGGGGATTTGGCGGCGTTCAACCTTCATGCCCATATCTTCGGCAAGCTGCATCAGGCTCTTGTTTGTGATGCTCGGCAGTATGCTGGTAGACTTCGGCGTAACGTAAGTGTTGTCCTTGATGCCGAAGAAGTTGGCAGCACCACACTCGTCCATGTACTTCTTTTCCTTGGCGTCGAGGTAGAACTCGCAAGCATAGCCAAGGTCATGCGCCTTCTTGTTGGCACGGAGAGAAGCGGCGTAGTTGCCACCCACCTTATATATACCCGTCCCAAGCGGGGCCGAACGGTCGTATTCACGGATGATGACATACGGATTGGTTGCGAAACCACCCTTGAAATACGGCCCTACGGGAGTAACGAATATCATGAACATATATTCAGAGGCAGGATGGACACCCACTTGGGCTGACATACCGACGAGAAGAGGACGTATATATAAGGTAGCCCCGCTCTCGTAAGTCGGGATGTAGTCCTGGTTCAGGCGCACAACCTTTGTCACCATTTCCTCGAACAACTCCGTGGAGACCTCCGGCATGAGTATTCCGCGGCACGTGCTCTGCAAGCGCGCGGCATTCTCATCCATACGGAACACGCGCACCTTGCCGTCCGGGCAACGGTAGGCCTTGAGCCCCTCGAAGGCTTCCTGCCCGTAATGCAGGCAAGTGGCAGCCATGTGCATCTTGATATATTCGTCAGAACAAACTTCTATCTCTCCCCATTTGCCGTCGCGATAATAGCAACGCACGTTGTAGTCGGTCGGAATGTAACCGAAAGGCAATTTAGCCCAATCCAGATTTTTCATAATTCGATTTTTAAAGTTATGTTTATTGTTGCAAAAGTAACAAATATCTTGGAAAGAATTAAGAGTTAAGAGTTAAGATTTAAGAAAATATGGATTGCAGCGTGTTTTCTGCCTGCAATAATGCTACAAATCGTGCATTCTTCCAGTCAAAGAGGCTTAATCTTTCTTCAACACCTCCTTGATGTCCTCGTCAGCCTTGGCCAGCTTATCCTTGCATAGCTTTATCAACTGCTGGGCCTTCTTGAGTTGTTTGCCCAGGCTGTCAATGTCGAGTTCGTCGCTTTCTACTTTCGACACGATGTCCTCAAGTTGTTTTAACGCTTCTTCGTAAGTCATTGCCTATTATATTATAAGATGAAAAATCATGTACCACAAATATCCAGCACATTCATGGACTGTATCGGTTTTACGGATTGCCATCCATATCACACGATTACCGACTTGGCCTTGCCCTCTCCGAACATCGTCTCTATAACGTCGCCGGGCTTCAAGCCGGCAGCGGAGCGAACGGCATGGCCGTCGTGCACCGTTATTGAATATCCGCGCTTCAGGATATGTGCCGGGTCGGCAGCGGCAACACGCTGTGAGAGAAGTTCAAGGCGATGGTGCTCGGACATCAATCGGCGGGAAAGGGCCGGCTGGAGGGCTGCCCCTATGGCGTCCAGGCGGTTGCCGGCGGCGACAAGACGGGCGGCAGCCGACGAGCGCAAGCGGGCAGCAAGACCGTCGATGAACGCCTCCTGGCGCGTCCTGACGAGAGAGAACAGCACGGTTATACGTTCCGAGACACGCTCAAGGCGCAGGCGCTCATAATCCATGCGGCGGCCCAAGGCTACCGTCAGGGCTGCCCGTGCTGCCTCTATACGGTCGGATGTACGCTTCAGGTTGTCTATAAGAAACGCGGCGGCGGCCGTCGGAGTCTTGGCGCGTGTGTGGGCAACCATGTCGAGCACGGACTCGTCGCGCTCATGGCCTATGCCCGTCACGACAGGCAACGGGAAGTTGGCTACGTTCTCGGCAAGCGCAAGAGAGTCAAAAGCCGAGAGGTCGCTCGTGGCCCCGCCTCCACGTATTATTACCACGCAATCAAAGGCGTCGAGGTCGGCATTGACCGCATCAAGGGCTGATATTATGCTGGCTTCGGTGCGCGCGCCCTGCATAATGGCAGGGAAGAGCGTCACGCTGAAGTCAAAGCCATAAGAGTTTGTGGCCAGCTGGTTGCAGAAATCCCCGTAACCGGCCGCCGTGTCCGCCGAAACCACGGCCACGCGGTTGGCAAACGGCGAGAGGCGCAGCTCCTTGTTGAGGTCGAACACGCCTTCGGCCTTCAACTTCAAGATGGTCTCCTGGCGGCGGCGCGCCATGTCGCCAAGGGTAAAAGTAGGGTCGATGTCGGTGACAATCCACGAGAAACCGTAGTTTTCATGAAACTGGGCATGGACTTGCAGCAGCACCTTCATGCCCTGACGGAGGCTCTCGCCGGTGACGCGCTCGAAGTGGGGACGCACCAAAGCCCACGACGAACGCCAGCACTTGGCCGACGCCCGCGCCACGGGCACCGCCCCGGCCTCGTCTTTCTGCACAAGCTCCATATAGCAATGGCCGCCCCGCTCGCGCACCTCCGACAGCTCTGCCTCAACCCAGTAATCACCGGGCATGGCAAGCTCCAACGTCTCACGGACAAGAGAGTTAAGGTCGAAAAGGGTTAAATGTGGCATGGCGTATAGTTTTTAGCGGACTTAACGGACGTAGAACCGTATAATCCGCCGTGCGTTTTTACCGTCATTTCTTCAGTTCTCCATTCCCGTCTATCACCGCTTTCCAGAAATCGGGCACCCCGTAACCATATATATTGTCAGGCGTGGCGTAATTGGAAGAGCAGCGACGCACGAGGGCTATTATGTCACGCGCCGTGGCGTATGGCAAGGCCTGCCAAAGACACGCCACCATGCCGGCCACCAAAGGAGCCGAGAACGACGTGCCGACGTCGCGGATTATCGTGCCCCGGCCCGTAATAACGGCTGCCGGACTGCCAAGGGCCATGACGTCCGGCTTTATGCGCCCGTCCGCCGTAGGGCCGATACTGCTGAAAGCCGCGTTGCGCAAGTCTGGCGTCACCGCCCCTACCGTGATTATCTCGTCGGCGTCTGCCGGCACATTGATTTTCTTCCACGACGCCATGCCGTCGTTGCCGGCACTGCTGACGAGCACTATGCCCTTGCCGGCAAGCATTGAGGCCGTGCGTGAAATAAGGGCGGTATGCCCGTCAAGCTGGCTCAGCTTATAGTTATACTTAGGGTCGTCGAAGGAATGGAAGCCGAGTGAGCTGCTGATAATGTCTACCCCCACGCTGTCGGCAAACTCGGCGGCAGCGGCCCAATAGTCTTCTTCTACAGGATATTCTGACGAGCTGTCCTCGCAGCGCAACAACCAGAAGGAGGCGTCGGGAGCCGTTCCCACGAAGACCTCGGGCTGGTTGACCCCTATTACCGACAGCACCTTGGTGCCGTGCTCCATCTCCTTAAACACGTCGGTAGACTGAGGCACGACAAAGTCATGGCTGCCGATTACGTCTATCACCTTCATGCAGGGTATGCAATCGGCGTTCATGAAGCCCCCGTCAAGCACGGCTATTGTCATGCCGCGCCCCGTAAGGCCATGGCGGTGGAGCCGCTGGCCGCTAAGCATGGACACCTGTTGGAAGGTCACGCCGTAAGGCGTCTGGCGTATGGAGTCCCACTGGTTAAACTCCGTATGGTAACGCGCCCTTTGCGGCGACACGCTAATGGAGTCAGGCGACACCCACACCTCACGCAAGTCCTTGACGCAAGACAGCGACAACACACTGTCGAGCAGCGAAAGGTCTGTGGTGCGCACGAGCGCAGTGTTGTTCCACTTGCTTACGCCTACCACGTCAACGCCAGTCGAGCGGATGTCAGAGAGGTACGCCGGATTGACGGGAAGGTCGGTCGAGTCGAGCTGGAGATGCTGCCTGTTGCGGCGCTCTATGGCCTTGGCCGACAGGAAACGGGCCGGCCTGTCAAGGCTGAAAGGCGTGCCGTGCTTGTCAGTGAGGGCAACGCGGAAGATATACGTCTTGTCGCCCGGATACTTCACCTTGCGCACAGGCTCGGCCGGACGGGCACTGACAGCGGGCGCGATGACAAGCAACAGCAATATCGACAGCAATAATTTCATCTGTAAGTAAAGGGGTTTGTAGGCATAAAAACACAAAGGTGAGTGCAAAGATAGCGCATTTTGGCGTAAACAAAAAGGATAAAAACCAAAAAAACGAACACTGAACTCGCCACAAGGCGCTGTTCACGGCGAAGGCAACTGGCAACAATCGCATAACACATTGACTGTCAACACATTACAAAAGAGTATCTTTTACAGGCTAAAAGATGCCCTTTCGCGTTGCAAAAGGCCACCTTTTACGACGCGAAAGGCCACCAACGGTAAAACAAGAAAGGCGAATATATGCCAAAAACTGACCTTTCCTGAAATTAGTTGACAGTTATGTTGGTTAATAACAGTCTTTGTTTACAATATCAGGTGTTATTCC
>CALUEX010000013.1 GCA_944319815.1 uncultured Prevotella sp.
GCTTATCGCATACAACCTGCTGCCTAAGAAACCCTCACTCAATATTGACATCATCGATAAAAGCAGGCTTATTGCATGAGGTAATTATACCGAACTCACGTTAAATTATGTACCACAACGTTAGGGTAAACTATAGCCATTTAATACTTTAACAGGGGTTAAGCTGTAGGATTGTATATAGTGCCAAAAAGTAAAGTGTGTTTTTACTTTTTTGAGCGAGAGAAATTTATCCAAATCGAGTGAAGTGCAAAATAAAAGCGAGTGAAACGAGTTTTTATTTTGCACTTCCGAGATGCAGCCTATTTGGTATAAAGATAGTGCAAAATTTCGATTAAGCGAATAAAAAGCAGTATGTGTTTTTAACGTGAGTTCGGTATAAGAAAACCTTTGAAAAAGTTGTGGGAATGAAATATTTTTAGTATCTTTACAGTTGACAATCAATAAGTTACATAAAAACATCCATTCCCATGACTGATGCAAATTTAATAGAAATTTTCTGTATTCTCGATGAATTCTGCAAATATTTAGCCCCCGAACTGAAAAAACATACGCTGGACACCTCCGGCAAACGTCGCCGCAACCGCCCGTGCCGCATGTCCGACAGCGAGGTGATGACCATCCTCGTACTCTTCCATACCATGCGCCACCGAGACCTTAAGTCGTTCTACCTCGGTTACGTGTGCAACCATATGCGCAAGGAGTTTCCCAACCGCCTGTCGTACAACCGCTTCGTGGAACGCCAGGCCAAGGTGGGACTCCAGCTTTTGCTGTTCCTGCAGACATGCGCATTGGGGAAATGCACGGGAATATCCATTATCGACTCCACCCCGTTGGCGTCATGCCACATAAAGCGTGCCCACAGCCACAGGACGATGAAGGGCTGGGCGGCCAAGGGCAAGTGCACGATGGGATGGTTCTACGGGTTCAAGCTGCATATAGTGATAAACGACCGTGGCGAGATAATACAATGGACGCTCACGCCGGGGAACGTGGACGACCGGGAGCCATTGAAGGACAAGGACTTCACGCAAAGGCTCTTCGGAAAGATATTCGCCGACAGGGGATACATAAGCCAAGAACTTTTCGAAATGCTTTTCGTTGACGACATACACCTTGTAACCAAGCTCAAGAAGAACATGAAGAACTCGCTCATGAACCTGTATGACAAAATCCTGCTGAGGAAAAGGGCACTCGTTGAAACCGTCAACGACGAGCTCAAGAATGTCTGCCACATTGAGCATACGAGGCACCGCAGCATTGACGGCTTTGCTTCCAACCTGGTTGCAGGGCTTATCGCATACAACCTGCTGCCTAAGAAACCCTCACTCAATATTGACATCATCGATAAAAGCAGGCTTATTGCATGAGGTAATTATACCGAACTCACGTGTTTTTACTTTTTTGCCGTTGATGCGTGCTACCTTTGGCACCGATTTATGCCGCTTGCGTAACGTGTTGGCAACCAGCGTGTTACGATATGTGGCATTTCGCACTCTAAAAGGCCGCATATCGCGGCGCGAAAGGGCATCTTTTGCAGTGCAATAGGCTACCTTTTGGAGGACATCGGCATCTGGCAATAGGATTGGGCGGCCTAAAAACATGGTTAAACGGTGGAATTTTGACGGGGGCTTGCGTTATGTTGCGTAAAATGATTAATTTTGCACCGCCATTTTGGCACTGGTTACATATAGTAAAAAGAATGATTACAGGAGATAACATACGCGCCGCGCTGTTCGACCTTGACGGCGTTGTGTTCGACACGGAGGGGCAGTACTCGGTGTTTTGGGGCAGCCAGTGTAGGCTTTACCGGCCAGACTGTCCCGGACTTGAGGACAAAATCAAGGGACAGACCTTGGTGCAGATTTTCGACAAGTATTTTGCCGGAATGGAGGATGTGCAGTCGAAGATTGTGGCAAGCCTTGACGAGTTTGAGCGTAACATGAGCTTCGACTATGTGGCGGGCTTCCTCGACTTCGTGTCACGCTTACGCGGCAAGGGCGTCAAGACTGCCGTCGTGACAAGTTCCAACAAGGTGAAGATGGAGGCCGTGTATGCGGCGAGGAAAGAGTTTAAGGGACTTTTCGATGCCATTCTCACGGCGGAAGACTTTGAGCACAGCAAGCCCGACCCCGACTGTTACCTGAAGGGTGCGGCCAGGTTTGGCCTTGAGCCAAGCGAATGCGTCGTGTTTGAGGACAGCTTCAACGGCCTGAAGTCGGGGCGTGCCGCAGGCATGACCGTCATTGGGCTGGCAACAACCAACGATGCCGTGGCTATAGAGCCGTACTGCGATGAGGTTATAAAGGATTTCAGGGAGCTGGTCGGCGTAATTTAGGCCATGGTGTGCAATCTGTTTTTTAGAGTTCAATTTTTTAATCCGTATAATAAAAAGATTTATGTCAGGATATTTAGTTAGCGATACGCGCAAGGTGACAACCCACCGCTTTATAGAAATGAAGCAACGCGGCGAGAAAATCTCGATGCTTACGTCTTACGACTTTACTACGGCAGGCATTGTCGACGGCGCAGGTGTTGACGGTATATTGATAGGTGATTCGGCGTCGAACGTCATGGTGGGCAACAGTACCACGCTGCCGATGACCGTGGAGCAGATGATTTATCATGCCAAGGCCGTGGTCAACGGCGTAAAGCGCGCCCTCGTTGTTTGCGATATGCCTTTCGGCAGCTACCAGGTAGACCGTAAGGAGGGTGTCAAGAACGCCATAAAAATAATGAAGGAGAGCGGGTGCGACGCACTGAAACTTGAAGGCGGCGCTGAAATCATCGACACCGTGAAGGGCATACTCGACGCGGGCATACCCGTAATGGGGCATCTGGGGCTGACGCCACAAAGCATCAACAAGTTCGGCACTTACGCCGTGCGCGCCAAGGAGGAAGCCGAAGCCGAAAAACTTATGGCCGACGCCCGTCTGCTTGACGAAGTAGGATGTTTCAGTGTCGTGCTTGAGAAGGTCCCGGCAAAACTTGCAGCCGAGGTGACGCGGGAGCTGAGCGTGCCGACTATAGGCATCGGAGCTGGCGGGGCAACGGACGGCCAGATACTCGTGGTAGACGATATGCTTGGCATGACAAAAGGGTTTAGTCCGCGTTTCTTGCGGCGTTATGCTGACCTTAATACTGTCATGACTGACGCTATAGGCCAGTATGTGGCCGACGTTAAGGACAATACGTTCCCTAACGAAAACGAAGCCTATTAGTAGCGAATAGGCGAAAAGGGGCAGGACACTTCAGCAAGTGGCAGGTGTCCTTTCCCGCTTTCCACCTTTCGCGTTTTTACTTTTGTATGTCATGAATTACAAATTGGCTATAGCCGGACTGATGGTCACGGTCGCAATGTATGTGCAACTGCCATTGCTGCCAACAATGTTGCTGTACGCCGCACCTTCTTATACTGCGGTGCAGGCGGCGGCAGTGGCGGCGATGCCTGGTGTAGGCGTATTCGCCCTTGGGTGTTTCAGCTCATACCTTGTGCAGCATTACCGTCGCAATATGGTCTGTATCGTGGCCTTGTTGGCGTTGGCGATGCTTTCTTACTTGTTGTTTTATCTTACGGGAAACGTCGCGACGCTTTCAGGCTCCATGTTGCGGTCGTCAGCTTACTTTGGCAGTGGCACGGGGCTTTTTATACTGCTTGCCGTGCGCTTTGCCCAAGGGGCGGTGTTCGGATTGGCCCAGATGGTTCTGTCGAGCACATTGGTCATAGATACGTGCGAGTCGCCACGGCGCACGGCCGCAAACCAGGCGGCTGCGTGGTTTGCCCGTTTCGCCTTGGCTTTGGGGCCAATGGCAGCTGTGGCATTGTTGATGTACAGGGAACACATCATTGATGCAGTAGGTTGGGATGCAGGTGGATGGGGATATGCAGCCGTGGCGTTTGCTTTCAGGGCGGCGTTACTGGCATCGGCATTGTTGTGTGTCGTGTCAGCCGCACTCGTCATGGCCGTTAGGTTCCCGTTCAAGGCTCCTGAAGAAATAGTGCCGCACGTATCCACGGACCGTTTCTTCCTTTCGCAGGGTAAATGGCTTTTCATTAATCTCGTCTTTCTTGTTGCGGCTGTAGGGGCGTTGTTGTATGCAGACATGACTGTTGCCTTTTATGCTTTGCTCATGCTTGGCCTATTGCTGGCATTGCTTGCCGAGAATACTGTATGTTCAAACGTAGGTGCTGGTTCAGCGGTACAGGTCGGTATGCTGTTGGTGCTCTTTGCGGCAGCCTTGTTCATTTGCGGCGGTGCAGTAGCAAGATGGCTTGCCCCATTGTTCTTGGGCTGCGGCGTAGGAGTGTCGGGGGCTCGCTTTTTGTCATTGTTCATAACATTAAGCCCGCATTGTAGGCGTGGTACTGCACAGAGTACGTTTTTCTTGGCAAGGGAGCTCGGTCTTTATGCGGGAGTATTTATTTTCAGTGCCATGTCACCATTTGAGGGGAATGGCATGACGGCAAGGCTTGCTTTATTGCTTTCACTTGTTTCTTTTGTGATGTTCTTTGTCTTTACTAATAAGTGGTATCTTAGGCATAAGAACAGGTGAAGGATACAGGAGAAACAGGAAAGCGGGAGATGAACGGTTGTGGTCGTTCATCTCCCGCTTTCCTGTTTTCAAGTATTAATGGTTTACGCCATAGCCGAACAAGGCGAAGTCGCCTTTAAGAGGGTCATCAGGGAATATCTCTGTAAGTCTTGCTGTAAGTTTGCGTGCGGCAGTCATTGATGCCGTTTTGCTGTTTATCAATCCTAATTTGTTCGCTTCTTGCAGTACGTGGGTGTCCATTGGAATAATCAGCGTGCGCTTATCTATAAAGTTTTTCCATAAGCCGAGGTCTACAGCGGAATTGTCCCTTACCATCCAGCGCAGGAACATACACACACGTTTGCAGGCGGATGCGGTGTTTTTCGGTATGATTGTTTCTATTTTTTTGCTTGCGAAATAGTCGGTTATGGCTTTCACTGCCGTAAATCCGTCAGTCGCGTTGTCCTTAACGTAATTCCCGATGCTGCCATGCTCGATAAGCATTTGTTGCAGTGCCGTGAGTAGTGAGTGCATTGTGTGGTATGTGTAGAGGCGGTAGAAGCAGGTTGTGTTGTCATCCGGGATGTTTTTGGAAAATCTGCCGTTTAACACCCATTCATGGACATTGTTATCAGCAAAGTCAAGTATTGATTGTATCTTTGGCATGAATTGCTTTCGGTTACCGTAGCTTAGGCATGAAGCTATGAACGCGGTGGTTTCCTTGTTTGTATCGCCGTTGACTTGGTGCATGAACCAGCTTGGGTCGGTCGGCAGGAAATCTTCGGTCTCATAGCGTTCCGCGTATTGTTTTAAAAGTGTGTTGATGTCTTCCATTGTTGTGTATATATAAAAAAACAAGCAGGCAAAGCTGTCTGCCTTGTCTGCTTGTTTGTTATTGAATGTTCCTAAGAATGAATTAAAGGATAGTCTTCACAGCCTCAAGCATACCCTTTTCCTGGATGAGGTCGAGGTCTTTCTTAACAAGAGCGTTGAGCCCCTTTATGTTATTGAGGTCTTCTCCCCAAATCTGTGTGGCAGAAAGTACACCGTCCGTAACTTTCTGTGTGTCGCCTGTTGCCCAAAGGTCTTTCAGCAAATCCATGATTTCCTGTGAGTCGTTCGGTACAATCTCTGTGCCGTCTGCACGCTTGCCACCCTTGTAATAAGTGATGATTGCAGCTAAACCGAACACAAGTCCCTGCGGCAGTTCGCCCTTGCGCTCCAAATAAGTCTTTACGCCTGGCAGGTCGCGGGTCTGGTATTTCGGGAATGAGTTGAGCATGATGCTTGTTACCTGGTGGTCTACATACGGATTCATGAACCTTTCGAGCACATCGCTTGCAAACTTCTGAAGTTCGTCTTTCGGCAGGTTAAGGGTTTCCATAAGTTCCTCGAACTGTACTTTATGGATGTATTTGCCGATAACGGGGTCTTTGCAAGCCTCGCGCACGATGTTGATGCCGCTCAAGAAAGCTACAGGACTCAGCACTGTGTGAGGGCCGTTGAGCAACGTAACCTTACGCTCGTGGTAGGGTTCTTCTGACGGAACGAACAGAACGTGCAGCCCTGCCTTGTCTGCCGGAAACTCCTCTGCAATTTCTTTCGGTGCTTCGATAACCCAAAGGTGGAAGATTTCGGCCTGTACAACGAGGTTATCCTCATAGCAGATTTTCTGCTGTATGTCCTTGATTTCCTTGCGGGGGAAGCCCGGAACGATGCGGTCAACCAATGTAGCGTAAACGCCGCAGCAGTCGGTAAACCATTTTTTGAAGTCTTCACCGAGGTTCCACAGTTCGATGTATTTGTAGATGCAGTCCTTGAGAACGTGACCGTTCAGGAATATAAGCTCGCAGGGGAAGATGATAAGTCCCTTTGTCGGGTCGCCGTTGAATGTCTGGTAACGGCGGTAGAGCAGTTGCACGAGCTTGCCCGGATATGAGCTTGCAGGTGCATCTTCGAGCTTACAGTTGGGGTCGAAAGCTATTCCTGCCTCGGTTGTGTTAGATATAACGAAGCGTATTTCCGGCTGGTCGGCGAGAGCCATGAATGCCTGGTTCTGTGTATAGGGGTTCAAGGCACGGCTGATAACGTCGATACGTGTCAAGCTGTTAACGGGCTTTCCCTCGTCAAGGCCTTGCAGGTTGACGTGATACAGGCAGTCTTGACCGTTGAGCCAGTCAACCATACCTTTCTCGATAGGCTGTACAACGACAACAGAGCCATTGAAGTCTGTCTTCTGGTTCATGTTGTAGATAATCCAATCAACAAACGCACGAAGGAAGTTGCCTTCACCAAACTGAATGATTTTCTCCGGCATTACGCTTTTAGGCGCAGTCCTTTTGTTTAGAGCTTGTAATTTTTTCATGATTTGTTTACTAAAATTGTTTTTCTTGTTTCTGGTTGCAAATTTACGGTTTTATTCAATACAGTGTATTCGCGGACTGTCTGAAAAACACGTAAAGGTTTGCGTATTTTTACATGGCGAATGAGTTGAAACCGCCGTCAACTACGGCAACGGTGCCAGTTACGAACTTGGCGGCGTCGCTCATGAGGTAATGTATCGTTCCACAAAGTTCCTCCGGGTCTCCCATACGCCCGAAAGGAGTCTGGTGGATTACGTCGTTGCCGCGTTGTGTGTACGTGCCGTCTGGATTAGTCAGCAATGTGCGGTTTTGTTCAGTGATGAAGAAGCCTGGGGCAATAGCGTTTACGCGGATGCCTTCACCGAATTTCTTGGCACATTCAGTAGCCATGAACGCCGTAAAGTTGCTTATTCCAGCCTTTGCCGCGGCATATCCGCAGACGCGCGTTATTGGGCGGAACGCAGCCATTGACGAGAAGTTGATGATAGACCCTTTGCCTTGTTTCACCATGGGTTTTAGGAAAATCTGAGTCGGTATTACGGTTCCTGTAAGGTTGAGGTCGAGCACTTTCTGGAACTCCTTTACTTTCAGGTCGAATATATTACCTTCAGGTGAAATTACCGCGCCGGGCATATTGCCGCCGGCAGCATTGAGCAAAGTGTCGATGCGTCCGTATTTTGCGATTATGTCGTCACAGTTTTTCTGCACGATTTCCTGGTTCATGACATCCGTCTTCATGAACTCGGCCTTGCCTCCGTCTTTTACTATGTCGTCAACGATTTCCTTGCCTACTTCCTCTTTTCTGCCGAGGATGACAACCTGTGCGCCGTTCAGGGCGAGGTATTTGGCGATTGTGCGTCCGAGCACGCCCGTGCCGCCGGTGATTACTACTACGTAATCCTTGATATTAAATAAGTTGTTCATTTTCTTAATTCTTTTTAATCCTGTTAGTCTATTCCAAGTTCACGGTCTACGGTTGCAAGTATGCCCTGCACCTGCCCCATGGCGAACATACGGCCAAGGAACGTGTAGCCGGCGTTGTATCCGCGGTCTTCGTCACCCAGCATATTGGGACCATGGTCTACGCGCATAGGCAGTTTCGGGTTCACCTTCTCGAAGGTACGCGCCAGTTCGATGAGGTCGGCCCGTCCGCCGAGATGCGACGCTTCGGTGAAGTCGCCGTTGGGGAACACCTTGCATGAGCGCATATGCACGAACCAAGTGCGGTCGGCGTATTTCTTTGCCATTTCAGGTACGTTGTTGTGCGCCCCTGCCGACAGTGAGCCGGCACAGAACGTCAAGCCATTGTGCGGGTCGTCCACTGCTTTCAGGAACCATTCAATATCCTCGTCACACGTTACGATGCGCGGCAGTCCGAGGATGGGGAATGGTGGGTCGTCGGGATGCACGCACATATACATCCCGTATTCGTTGCACACGGGCATGATTGCGGCAAGGAAATAACGCATATTTTCGCGTAGCTGTTCTTTCGTTATGCCTTTGTAGAGGTCGAGCAGTTGGCGGAACAGTTCTACCGGGTGCTCGTCGTCCTCGGTGATGTTGCCGTTCACGAAGCCCTGGGTCTTCACGATGATGTTCTCCACAAGTTTGTGGTTGTCCTCCGGCGTCATGGTTTGTTTCAGCTTCTCAACCTCTGCCATCACCTCTGCGCTGTAGTCGTTTTCAGCTCCCTCGCGTTTCAGTATGCAGCAGTCAAAATATGCGAACTGCGCGTGGCTGAAGTACAGGTTGCTCGTTCCGTCCGGATTGGGATGCGCAAGGTCCGTGCGCGCCCAGTCGAGCACGGGCATGAAGTTGTAGCAGATGGTGTGCACGCCCTCAAGCCCGAGGTTCTTCAGGCTCTCCTTGTAGTTCTCGATTAGTTGGTCGCGGTCAGGGCCGGCATACTTGATGCTTTCGCATACCGGCAGGCTTTCAACGACCGACCACCGCATACCGTAACTTTCGATGTACTCACGTAGGTCGCGGATTTTCTCGCGCGTCCACACTTCGCCGTTTGGCACGTCGTGCAGGGCCGTGACTATGCCCTCCACGCCGATTTGCTTGAGCATGGCAAGAGTTATTTTGTCGTTCTTGCCGAACCATCTCCATGTCTTTTCCATAATATGTGTTATGTATATATTTAGTTAGTAGTTACATTCCCTGTAGGTAAAGGTGGCAATATGTGGGCAGGCTTATGTGCGGCATCGTTCGTGCGCTAACTCACTCATGGTGGTAAGGCTCGTTCTTGATTATTGTGCAAGCGCGGTAGACTTGTTCGGTGAATACGAGTCTTACCATTTGGTGCGAGAACGTCATGCGCGACAGCGACATCTTGAAATCGGCACGGGCATACACGGCATCCGAGAAACCGTAAGGCCCACCGATAACGAACGTTATGTTGCGGCCCGTCAGCTGTTTGTTCTCGAGCCACGCCGCAAATTCCACGCTGCGCATCTCCTTGCCGTGCTCGTCGAGCAGCACCACGTAACTCCTCTCCTCGATGCCCTTCAATATCAGTTCGCCTTCCTTCTCCTTCTGTTGTTTCTCGCTCAGGCTCTTGCTGTTTTTCAGGTCGGGGATTACCTTTATATTAAAAGGTACGTAGTGTCCGATGCGCTTGGCATAGTTGTCGATGGCCTCGGCGTACATTTTATTGTCGGTCTTGCCGACGAGCAATAGTGTTAGTCTCATATATCTTTAGTTGGCAAGTTCGGTCTGCCGCAGGCTCGGCCTCTTAGCTTGCCGTTTCCCTGGCTTGCCTTTTATATTCGTCTTTGCGTTTCGGGTTCATCGGGAACCATCCTTTCTCCACCCGCTCGCGTTGCTCGAACAGTTCCTTGATAGACCACAAGGCCGACGCGCCGATAACGCCCAATACAGCTGACGCAACAGGGGCCGCCACGAACAGCGCGCCAGCGATACAGGCAATGCCGCCCACGAGGAACATCCACCAGTAGCGTGTGCCCGTGTAATATTCGGTTTTCACGACGATGGGGTGGAACAGGCCTATGACCAAGAAGCAGGCAACGGCTATGATTATGCCTGTAAAGTGTAAATCCATATTATTATATAATTGTCTTTTTACGTATGCAAAGATAGTGTAATTTGCGTGAAATGCAAAATAAAAGGAAGTGAAACGAGCGTTTATTTTGCATTTCCATTGATGCTTGTCTCGTTTAAGGTGTGTTGATTTTGTATGGATTTCATAAGCAGTCGTTGAACGTTACGTGTGCCTCTTTGGGTTACGGCAAAGTCAGGCGTTTTTTAAGATGCCATGTTTTGCCGTGTAAAAGGTGTCCTTTTGCGTGCCGAAAAGCCTCCTTTTGTCGTGCAAAAGGTAACGTGTTTGTAATGCGTTGGCTATCAGCGGGGTTTCAGCTTCACTTTTGTCCCTGCCCGCGGGGCTGTTGGTTTACGCTTATTTGTCGGTAATGGGTGGAAAACTATTGTTTGGGCATGGGTGGTCCGGTATCCAATGAAAAACAATGTGGATATGTATGCCGACATTTTTATGGATGGTGCAAACGTAGTCGTTACGGGAAAGAATTTATGAATGTAACCATAAAATAAAAGCATCGATATTTGGAAGTTCCAAATATTGTTTGTATTTTTGCGAACGACAAACATTCGACGATATGCCAAGTAAAGTAAACGCCAAGCAAGAACAGCTGGCCCGTTTTGCAAAGGCAATGGGGCATCCGACACGTGTTGCGATACTCCAGTTTCTCGCCAAGCGCAATACGTGCTATTTCGGCGATATAAATGAGGAACTGCCAATAGCCAAGGCTACAGTGTCGCAACACCTGAAGGAGCTGAAAGAGGCAGGCCTGATACAAGGTGAGGTTGAGGCCCCGAAAGTGAAATATTGCATTAATAGGGACAACTGGAAGTTGGCTTGCTGTTTGTTCCGGGACTTTTTCGGGCAACTGGTGGCATCTGAAAGCGAAGGTTGCTGTGGATGACGGCTTTATTGTGCCTTTGTTGTTCGTTGTTTTACGAATTACGTACATATTCTAACTGGTTGATAAATTAAAATACGTATGAAAAAGACATTGTTGATGATGGCCCTTAGCCTGGGGCTGTTTGCTTGTGGGAATGACAATGCGAACGGTGGAAAACAGATGGGCGGCAAGCCCAATGCTAACGTTGTGGAAGTGTTGTATTTTCATGGCAAGCAACGTTGTCCGACTTGCCGGGCGATAGAAAAAGAGGCGGAAGATGTTGTATGTACAACCTTTGCCGATGAAGTGCGAAAGGGTACGTTGGTGTTCAGGTCGTTGGATATAGACGAGAACGAGGCTCTTGCCGATAAGTACCAGATAACGTGGTCTTCGCTTGTCATTGTGGATTATGGCGAGGGAAAGGAAAATGCGGAGAACATGACTAAGTTTGCGTTCAGCAATGCGCGCAAGTCGCCCAGTGTGTTCAGGAGCGGACTTGCCGGTAAAATCAGGGAAATGCTAAATTGACGGATGATGGAAAGTTTACAGTCAATATTAGACGGCGGAACGGCACCTTTCCTTACTGCTTTCCTTTTAGGTCTACTTACGGCAATCTCGCCTTGTCCGCTGGCAACGAACATTGCGGCGATAGGCTTCATCGGTAGGGACATCGAAAGCCGCAGGGTTGTATTCCGCAACGGCTTGCTTTACACATTGGGTCGCATTATGGCTTATACGGTGTTGGGCGTGATATTGATTGCCGTATTGAAAGAAGGAGCGTCAATCTTTGGCATTCAGAAGTTCATGGCACGGTATGGGGAAATTGCTGTTGGCCCGGCGTTGTTGCTTATAGGCTTGCTCATGCTTTTCGGTGACAGGCTGAATTTTCCGTCCTTCGGCTTTAAGGGCGGCGGCGAACGGTGGACACGGCACGGTGGTTGGGGAGCATTGCTGCTCGGTGTATTGTTCGCATTGGCGTTTTGCCCCACAAGCGGTATGTTCTATTTCGGCATACTGGTACCGATGTCGGCAACAGCTACGGCCGGCTACCTATTCCCGGTTCTGTTTGCCGTAGCCACGGCATTGCCTGTTTTAATCGTGGCCTGGGTGTTGGCTTTCAGTGCGCATCGCATCGGCGAGGTGTACGGGAAGATACAAACCATACGGAAGTGGATGAATGTCGTTGTAGGCATCATGTTTTTTGTGATAGGTGTATATTATTGTGTAAATATCTTATTTTGAAGTAGTTTTATCAACTTAATTAAATAAAAACAATCATGGAAATTAAAGTGTTAGGACCGGGGTGTGCCAAATGTAAGGCAGCCTATAAGGTTGTGGAAAAGGTAGTAAACGAAAACAATCTTGATGCGCGACTTGTCAAAGTGGAGGACATCATGGAAATGATGAATTACGGCATCATGAGCACTCCGGCTATAGTGGTGGACGGAGATGTAAAAATCAAAGGTTATGTACCGGCTGAAGCTGAAGTGAAGAGAGCGCTCGGCATATAATTTATGGTATGGAGACAAAGAAAGAGTTGAAAATCCTCTTTTGGATAGTTGTAATATTTGCGGCAACGTTTTTCATGCCATTGCAAAGTGCACGGTTCACTACGGCGATAGACGCGATGTTCGACCTTGCCCAATGGTATGCACGCGAACACGTTGTCCTATGCCTTCTTCCCGCATTCTTCATTGCTGGAGTGATAGCCGTGTTTGTCAGCCAAGGCTCAGTATTGAGATACTTCGGCGCAAATGCAAAGAAATGGCTGTCATATACGGTGGCTGCAGTGTCGGGTGGCATCTTGGCTGTGTGCTCATGTACTATTCTTCCCTTGTTTACAAGTATTTATAAACGTGGCGCAGGATTGGGACCGGCCATTGCTTTCTTGTATTCAGGGCCGGCCATTAGTGTGCTTTCCATAATTCTCACAGCGCAGATATTGGGACTCGAAATGGGTATCGCCCGTGTGGTCGGGGCTGTTGTGTTTTCCGTTGTCATAGGCCTTGTCATGGCTTTCATATTCCGGAAGGAAGAAAGGGTCAAGCATGAGCAACAGATGAACATTGTGCCTTTGCCCGAAAAGCGCCCGATGTGGCAAACCGCTTACCATTTCTTTACGTTGGTGCTGATACTTGTATTTGCAAACTGGGGCGCACCTAGTGTTGGCGATACCGGGGTGTGGCAAGCCATATTTGCTTATAAGTGGTATGTTGTCGGGGTATTTTCATTATTGCTGTGTTGGTCATTGGTTAGGATATTAAAGCTAAAAGCTATGTGGGTGATGCTTGGAGCGATGATTACGGTTGCATCCGTTGTCCTTTCAAATATCTTCATTGCAGATGAGAAGCTGGTGCCGCTTGTTCCTATGCTTGTTGCTGTCACCTGTTTGTCGGTGTTGCTTTTGTTAGACAAGAACGGTACGGAGAACCGTGATTGGCTGTTATCTTCTTGGGGCTTTGCAAAGCAAATTATGCCTCTGTTGGCCGTCGGTGTGGTTACCGCTGGTTTCTTGTTGGGGTCTACACATGGTGACACCTCTATTGCGGGCGTTGTTCCTAATGGGTGGATACGATGGGCGGTAGGCGGAAATTCACTGTTGTCAAACTTCCTTGCCAGTTTCACGGGCGCTTTCATGTATTTTGCGACATTGACTGAAGTTCCCATCATACAGGGATTGCTTGCTTCGGGCATGGGCAAAGGCCCTGCGTTGGCATTGCTTTTGGCCGGCCCCTCTTTGTCGTTACCAAGTATGCTTGTAATCAATAACGTGCTCGGTTTCAAGAAGACAGCGGTATATGTGGCTTTGGTCATTCTAATGGCTACACTTTCAGGTTGGGCGTTTGGCGCTTTATTTTGTTAACGGAAATGGTAGAGCCTTAAAATGTGTGTGTTGTTTATTGTTTCTTGGCCTACATGAATTCGTGCTTGTTTACATTTGACTTGTTTTACGCACGGAATTATATTGAAATGATGTAAGATGTAATGTATATGGCTATTATTGTTAACAGGTTTTGTAAGAAGTGATAACAAAAGGGCGCACCGACATTGTTGGTGCGCCCTTTTGTTATTCTAATAAAATTTAGTTACCGTGAATTAATAGTTCTCAGCCTTGATTTGGAAGAAGCTCTGTGCGTGGTTGCAAACAGGGCAGATTTTCGGAGCTTTCTTGCCGATGACGATGTGTCCGCAGTTAGCGCACTGCCAAACGCAGTCGCCGTCCTTTGAGAACACTGTCTCGCTCTCAACATTGCTCAGCAACTTGCGGTAACGCTCCTCGTGAGCCTTTTCGATGGCTGCAACCATACGGAACTTTGCGGCAATCTCCTTGAAGCCTTCTTCCTCGGCTTCCTTGGCCATACGGTCATACATATCAGTCCATTCGTAGTTCTCGCCGGCAGCGGCAGCCTCGAGGTTGCTTGCGGTGTCCTTTATGTCGCCGCCCTCAAGATACTTGAACCACAGCTTTGCGTGCTCTTTCTCGTTCCTGGCCGTTTCCTCGAACAGGTCAGCTATCTGCTCATAACCGTCTTTTCTTGCTTTTGAAGCGAAGTATGTGTACTTGTTGCGTGCCTGTGACTCACCGGCGAATGCTTCTTGCAGGTTCTTCTCGGTTTTTGTTCCTTTTAATTCTTTCATGATGCTTTTGTTTTTATTATTTTAATTGTTAAAAGCCTTCTGCTTTTACGGCAAAGACCTTCTTGGGAGATTTGCCGTCATGGCAAGCCTTGGGGCTTTCTTTCTGCAAAGTTAAGTATTTATATTGAATGGGCGTAAATAAAAATGGTCTTTTTTATTTTTTTAAGTTGAATGCCGATATTGTGCCCTCTTGTGTTATACGGTAATTTCTCCGCAAAGGGCCTTGTTCATGTAATTCCTGACCACTTTGTTGTCAGGGAAACGCCCTTGCAGGCACATCAGTTTCGTTACTGCGCATTCCACCGTGCTGTCATGGCCGCTGATTACGCCGGTTGTCTTGAGCCTGTAGCCTGTGTCGTAGCGTGACATTTCGACGCTGCCTGCAAGGCATTGGCTGATGTTCACGATTGTAACGCCTTTCAGGCTTGCTTTCTGCAAGAGCCTTATCAGCCATGGACGCTTTGGGGCGTTGCCGCTACCGAAGCTCCTCATCACGATAGACCTGAGCTCAGGGGCATCAAGGACGTGGTGTATGATTTGTTCTTGCAGGCCGGGGAACAGCGAGAACACCACCACGTTGGGGTCGATGGCCGTGTGCGGTATCATCGGTTTGCTGAAATCGGGCTTGAGGATGTATTCTTCATGGTATATGATATTGACCCCGGCTTCGGCCAAGTGAGGGAAGTTGAACGACTCGAAGGCGTTGAAGCCGTCGGCGTTAGTCTTTGTTGACCTGTTGCCGCGCAGCAGTTTCCCGCTGAAGTAAATGCACACCTCTGGCACTATGGCCGTGCCGTCGTCGTGTGCGGCAGCCGCAATCTCGATGCTTGTGATAAGGTTCTCCTTGCCGTCGGTGCGCAGCTGGTTGATGGGCAGTTGGCTGCCAGTGAGGATTACCGGCTTGGTTAGGTTCTCGAGCATGAACGACAGGGCCGATGCCGTGTAGGCCATGGTGTCCGTGCCGTGCAGGATTACGAAACCGTCATACCGTTCATACCGTTCGGCGATGATTCTTACTAACTGTGACCAAAGTCTTGGTGACATGTCGCTCGAGTCGATGGGTTGCGTGAACTGGTATGTCTCGATGCCTGTCTTCAGCATTGAAAATTCAGGCATACAGCTTACCAAGTGGTTTAGGTCGAGAGGCTCAAGGGCCCCCGTCTCGGGATTTTTCCCCATGCCGATAGTCCCTCCGGTGTATATCAATAGGACACGGTTGTTTCTTTTTTGGATTGTGTGTGCGGTGGTTAACATCGTTTATGTATTTTATTTTGTGCAAATATAGCTTAAAATAGTCTGAAATCAAAAAAAATACCGTATATTTGCATAAATTAAAAGAGAATGTCCGTAATATCGCTAAAGCCCGTATCAACGGCCAATGTTGACTGTTGGGTATTGCGAGTTGGTGCGTTTCGTGTTGCGGAATGATATGTTTTAGCGTGTAAAACGTGTCGTTTTGCAACCTAAAAGGGCGTGTTTCGCAATATCGCTGATAATCAACGGGTTATGGATGCGCAAATTGAGAGGGCGCGGTTCTTGCCGTGGAGGCTTGTGTGTGGGCTGTTTGGCAATATTGCAGCATCCATGGAAAAGTTGAAAAGAATGAACTACAATTTATAAATTAACTCTTTAAAAGAAAACAAACATGAAGAAATTTATGGATGAAAACTTCCTGCTGGAAACGGAGACTGCGCAGGATTTGTTTCATAACCATGCGGCAAAAATGCCCATCATCGATTATCATTGCCATTTGATTCCAGAAATGGTTGCCAACGACCATAAATTCAAGAGCATTACCGAGCTTTGGCTTGGCGGAGACCACTACAAGTGGCGCGCGATGCGTACAAACGGCGTTGACGAAAAATATTGTACGGGTAAGGATACAAGCGATTGGGAAAAGTTCGAGAAATGGGCGGAGACGGTGCCGTATACTTACCGTAACCCACTTTATCACTGGACGCACCTTGAGCTGAAGACGGCTTTCGGCATTGACAAGCTGCTCAGTCCGAAGACCGCAAGGGAAATTTACGACGAGTGCAACGAGAAGCTGCAACAGCCTGGCTACACGGCCCGTGGCTTCATGCGCCGTTATAACGTGGAGTGCGTCTGCACGACGGACGACCCCGTAGACGACCTGAGATACCATAAGCAGACCAAGGAAAGCGGTTTCGAGATAAAGATGATACCGGCATGGCGCCCTGACAAGGCGATGGCCGTAGACAACGCAAAGAAATTCGCTGAATATGTAACGCAGCTGGGCGAGGTGGCAGGAGTTACTATCTCAAAGTTCCAGGACATGATAGACGCCTTGCAGAAGCGTCACGACTTCTTCAACGAGAACGGCTGCCGCCTGTCAGACCATGGCATAGAGGAGTTCTATGATGAGCCTTACACCGAGAGCCAAATAGAGACAATCTTCGAGAAGGCCATGCGTGGGCAAGACCTGTCGCAGCTCGAAATCCGCCAGTTCAAGCACTGTATGCTGACGATTTTTGCAGAAATGGATTATGACAGCGACTGGACCCAGCAGTATCATTACGGTGCCATCCGTGACAACAACAGCCTGATGTTCAAGAAGCTCGGCCCTGATACAGGCTTTGATTCAATCGGCGAGTTTAACACGGCTAAGGCCATGAGCCATTTCCTTGACCATCTTAACGCAGAAGGCAAGTTGACACGTACCATATTATATACATTGAACCCGTGCGCCAACGAAGTCATAGCAACGATGCTCGGAAACTTCCAGGATGGTTCTTGCCCCGGCAAAATCCAGTTCGGCAGCGGATGGTGGTTTAACGACCAGCTTGACGGCATGACGAAGCAGATGAACGCATTGTCTGTATTAGGCCTGTTGAGCCGCTTCGTCGGTATGTTGACAGACAGCCGCTCGTTCCTCTCTTATCCCCGCCATGAGTATTTCCGCCGTTTGCTTTGCAACCTGCTTGGCAATGATGTCGAGAAGGGCTTGCTTCCTGACGACAAGGAAACTTTGTACAGGATGGTTGAAGACATCAGCTATTATAACGCAAAGAATTACTTTAAATTCTAAAACCATTTAGGGAAAGCCCCTCTTGCCCGTCACTAATCCGGCAAGAGGGGCTTTTTTGGCATTTAATTTTTGAAATATTTGTAAGTCTCGGAAATTAAGAGTATTTTTGCAAAGTTTTACGATTTTATTACACATCAACACTGGATTATGAAGAAGATTTTAAACGTGGTATTGTTTGCCGTATTGTGTTTTTGTATGGGCGGATGTGGCAGCAGTAAGCATATTGCATATTTCCAAAACTCTGATTCTGTAGACCTTTCGGCATCAAAAGGATTGTTTGACGCCAGGATAATGCCAAAAGACCTGCTTACCATAACGGTGAGCACGACCGACCCGAAGGCAGCCACGCCTTTCAACCTGTCGGTCACGAACACCCTTAACTCTACGGGTACGCTATATACGGGAGCCGGCTCGTTGCAGACTTATCTTGTTGATAATGACGGCTTCATCAATTTCCCCGTAGTCGGGCAGCTGAAAGTAGGCGGCATGACGAAACGCCAGTGTGAAAGCTATATAAGGGAGAAAATATTGCCTTATATGGCAAAGACCGAAAACCCGATAGTGACAGTTAAGATGGCCAGTTTCAAGGTAGCCGTGGGCGGAGAGGTGAAGTCGCCTGGAGTGTTCAACGTTGACCAAGAAAAAATCAGCATAATAGAAGCTTTGGCGCGGGCTGGCGACCTGACCATATACGGTAGGCGTGAGAATGTGCTGCTTATACGTGAGGATTCTACGGGAATGAAGTCATTTCACAGGCTGAACCTCAACGATGCGAACCTGATAAATTCACCATATTATTATCTCCAGCAGAACGATTACATTTACGTAGAGCCCAACAAGGTGCAGGCTCAGAACTCAGCCATAGGCTCAAGCGTTACTATTTGGTTCTCCGTGCTGAGTGTCGTAACTTCTGTGGCTTCGCTGGTTGTTAATGTGCTAAAATAATATTATGTGTGGCATAGTTGGGTATATTGGTGACAAGGAGGCTTATCCGATTTTAATAAAGGGCTTAGGCCGGCTGGAATATCGTGGATATGACAGTGCGGGAACTGCTTTACTGAACGCCAATGGCGGACTGAATGTGTATAAAACCAAGGGCAAGGTTGCCGATTTGGATGCTTTTTGTAAGGATAAAGATGTTTCAGGAACGATAGGTATCGCCCATACACGTTGGGCCACACATGGAGAACCGTCTTCCGTTAACGCTCATCCCCATTATTCGGAGTCTAAGAATTTAGCGATAATCCATAACGGCATAATAGAAAATTATGCCGACTTGAAAAAGAAATTACAAGCCAAGGGACTGACGTTCCGTTCTGATACGGATACGGAAGTGTTGGTACAGCTTGTGGAGTATGTCCAGACAAAGAAAAAGCTGGATTTGCTGACGTCTGTACAACTTGCCCTCCATGAAGTTATCGGTGCTTATGCGGTGGCTTTGCTTGACAAGCGTGAACCCAACCAGATTATCGCCGCGTGCAGACAAAGCCCATTGGTGATAGGGGTGGGGGATAACGAGTTTTTCCTTGCTTCAGATGCAAGCCCTATAATAGAATACACTGACAAGGTGATTTACCTTGAAGACGGCAGCATAGCCGTTATGAAAAAGGGTGAAGAGCTTAAAGTCGTAAATATATTGAACCGCGAGCTGTGCCCGAAAATACAGACCGTAGACTTGGATTTGGGGCAGATAGAGAAAGGCGGATTTCCGCATTTCATGCTCAAGGAAATATTCGAACAGCCTGATTGCCTTACTAATTGCATGAGGGGACGTGTGAATATTGAAGCCACGAATGTGACCTTGAGTGCCGTGATAGACTATAAGAAGCAACTCATGGCCGCAAAACGCATAATAATAGTAGGCTGTGGAACGTCTTGGCATGCGGGGTTGATAGGAAAGCAGATTATAGAAAGCCTTTGCAGGGTTCCTGTTGAAGTTGAATATGCCAGCGAATTCAGGTACAGGCATCCTGTCGTCACAAAGGATGATGTCGTGATTGCCATATCCCAAAGCGGGGAGACTGCGGATACATTGGCGGCAGTTAAACTGGCAAAGAGCTGTGGGGCTTTTATCTATGGCATCTGCAACGTCATAGGTTCAAGCATACCACGTGCTACGGACACGGGTTCTTATATACACGTGGGGCCGGAAATAGGTGTGGCTTCGACAAAGGCCTTTACTGGGCAAGTAACAGTGCTGACCATGTTGGCCTTGGCCTTGGCTAAGGCGAAAGGCATGATAGAAGATGACACGTACTATGGCATTGTTAAAGAGCTGAGCCTTATCCCCCAAAAGATGGAGGAAACATTGAAACTTAATGACAAAATAGCGTCTTTAAGCCGGATATTTACCTATGCCCGCAATTTCTTGTATCTTGGGCGTGGCTACAATTATCCAGTGGCCATGGAAGGTGCATTGAAATTGAAGGAGATAAGCTATATACATGCCGAAGGGTATCCTGCGGCTGAAATGAAACATGGCCCTATTGCGTTGATTGATTCGGATATGCCCGTTGTGGTTATCGCGACACGCAATTCCATGTATGAGAAAGTCTTGAGTAATATCCAAGAGATAAAGGCAAGGAAGGGGAAAGTCATAGCTTTGGTTACGAAAGGTGACGAGACAATAAGTAAAATAGTTGATGAAATAATAGAATTACCAGACACCCAGGAGTGCCTGGAACCGTTATTGGCGACAATACCTTTGCAGTTGTTGGCTTATCATATAGCCGTTTGTAAAGGTAAGAATGTTGACCAGCCAAGGAATCTTGCAAAATCAGTTACAGTAGAGTAAATTTTAAATAATTTGAGCATACGGTGATTTTCGTAAGTCTTTGATGACGACCGATATTGTTGTGGGCTTTTTAATTCGCATACGATGGAACCATTGAAGCATGAATGTGGAATTGCAATGGTAAGATTGCTCAAGCCATTGGAATACTACCAACAGAAGTACGGAACTTGGATGTTCGGACTGAACAAGCTCTATCTCATGATGGAGAAACAACACAATAGAGGGCAGGAAGGTGCCGGTATGGCCTGTGTCAACCTTGATGCAGTGCCAGGGTCGGAATATATGTTTCGCGAACGTGCGGAGGGTTCGAACGCTATTACGGAAATATTCGGTAATGTGCAAAAGAAGTTCAAGGATTTGTCAGCACAGCAATTGTCTGACGTAGAGTATGCAAAGAGAAAGTTGCCTTTCGCCGGTGAATTGTACATGGGACATTTGCGTTATTCCACGACAGGGAAGAGCGGACTTTCTTACGTGCATCCTTTTTTGCGCAGAAACAACTGGAGAGCGAAAAATTTATGCTTGTGCGGGAATTTCAATATGACGAATATTGATGAGATTTTCGACAAGCTGGTTAAGCAAGGGCAGTCGCCGAGAATTTATAGTGACAGTTACATAACCTTGGAGTTGATGGGGCACAGGCTTGACCGTGAGGTGGAGCGTAATTTTAAAGATGGGTGTGCCCTGGGATTAAAGGACCAGGATATAACGCGCTACATAGAGGATAATGTCAAAATGGGCAATGTCTTGAAATCGACCATGGCCGATTTTGACGGAGGTTACGTTATGTGTGGTATAACGGGCAGTGGCGAAATGTTCTGCATGAGAGACCCTTGGGGTATACGTCCCGCATTCTGGTATAAGAATGACGAAATAGTGGTTACTGCCAGCGAACGTCCTGTGCTTCAAACTACATTTGATTTGGAGTGTGACGAAATTAATGAATTGGAACCGGGTTGTGCCTTGATAGTCAGGAAAAATGGCGAAAGTTCGACAGAGCGGATACTTGAACAGCGTGGGAACACCAAGTGTTCGTTTGAAAGGATTTATTTCAGCCGTGGTTCTGACAGGGACATATACAAGGAGCGCAAGAAACTTGGAGAACAACTTACGTCGTCAATCCTCGAGGCTGTGGATTATGATACGGAGCACACTGTGTTCTCGTTTATCCCTAATACGGCAGAAGTCGCTTTTTATGGTATGCTTGGAGGTTTTAAACGTTATATCAACGAGCAAAAGATAAAGTCCATAATGTCAATGGACCATAAGCCTTCATACGAAGAGCTGTGCGAATTACTGCATCAGTATGTAAGGAGCGAGAAGGTTGCATGGAAGGACATAAAGTTGCGTACCTTTATAACGGAAGGCGCTTCGCGTAACGATTTGGCTTCGCACGTTTATGATGTTACTTATGAATCGTTAGAGCCTTATAAAGACAATCTTGTAATAATCGACGATAGCATTGTACGTGGAACGACTTTAAAGGAGAGCATCTTGAAAATCCTTGACCGCCTGCATCCCAAGAAGATTGTCATTGTAAGCAGCTCGCCACAAATACGTTATCCTGATTACTATGGCATAGATATGCCGAGCCTGGAAGAATTTTGCGTATTCCGTGCGACAATCGAGTTGTTAAAGGATAGGGGAATGTACCAGCTTATTGAGGATACTTATAATAAATGTAAGGAAGAGCTGAAGAAACCAAAGGAAGAAATGGTGAATTATGTACGTGACATATATAAGCCGTTCACTGTTGAAGAAATAAACAGGAAGATTGTAGATATGTTGCGTCCTAATGGAATGACTACGCCCGTAGAACTTGTTTATCAATCGATTGAAGGGTTACATGAAGCTATCCCGAACCATTTGGGAGATTGGTATTTTACGGGGAATTATCCTACTCCAGGAGGTGTCAAGCTGGTTAACTTGGCTTTTGTGAGATATATTGAAGACGTTTATAAATACGAACAGAAATTCTGATAAAACGATTTAGCCCGCGGCAGGCCTTTGTGCCGGCTTCGGGCTTTTTCGAAGATAAAGATAATCAGCCGGCAATGGCACGGGTATTTTTACAGGAGAGCCTTTTTCGGCAAAATTATTATAAAGCACGACAAAAATGAGAAACGTAACATTAGTCTTGGAAGACGGAACAAAGTTTCATGGGCAGTCGTTCGGCTATGATTGCCCTGTTGCAGGTGAGGTGGTGTTCAATACGGCCATGATGGGGTATCCAGAGAGTCTTACCGACCCTTCATACGCAGGCCAGTTGATGGTTCTCACCTATCCGTTGGTCGGTAATTATGGTGTACCGCCATTTACGGTGGAAACAGATGGCATAGCAACATTCATGGAAAGCGACAGAATTTATGCGTCGGCCATCATCGTCGCAGATTATAGTGAGCAATACAGTCATTGGAACGCTGTTGAGAGCCTGGCAGACTGGCTTAAGCGTGAAAAAGTGCCAGGTATAACCGGCATTGATACCCGTGAGCTTACAAAAGTGTTACGTGAACATGGAGTAATGATGGGGAAGATACTTTTTGACGATGAACCAGGCAACATTCCTTCGGCTGATTATGAAGGTGTGAATTTTGTAGACCAGGTAAGTTGCAAGCAAATCATACGTTATAACGAAGGAGCAGGAAAGAAGGTCGTGCTTGTTGACTGTGGCGTAAAGAATAACATTATAAGATGTTTGGTGCATCGTGGTGTCGAAGTGATACGTGTGCCATGGAATTTCGATTATACGTCAATGGACTTTGACGGCTTATTCCTTGCCAACGGCCCTGGTGACCCTGATATGTGTGAAGACGCCGTAAACGTGATACGTAAGCAGATGGATATTTCAACAAAGCCGATATGCGGAATCTGCATGGGCAACCAGTTGCTGGCAAAGGCTGGTGGTGCAAAGATATACAAGCTGAAGTACGGCCATCGTTCCCATAACCAGCCCGTGCGTCTTGTCGGTACGGAACATTGCTATGTAACGAGCCAAAACCATGGTTACGCTGTGGACGGGACGACGCTTGGCAAGGACTGGGAGGAATTGTTCGTGAACATGAACGACGGTAGTAATGAGGGTATTCGTCACAAGGTAAATCCTTGGTTCTCAAGCCAGTTCCATCCAGAGGCTTGTTCAGGGCCTGTTGATACAGAGTTTATGTTTGACAAGTTTGTTGAGGCTTTGAAATAGAGTGTAAGTATAGCAGAATTAAAAAAGAACGATGGAAATGCTTGAATGCGTTTCTTGAGTCTTAACTTTCAAAGGGTAATTGAAAATGAAATACGATGGTGTAAAGAAAGTGTTGCTGCTCGGTTCTGGAGCATTGAAGATAGGCGAGGCTGGCGAATTTGACTATTCGGGGTCGCAGGCGTTGAAGGCATTGAGGGAGGAAGGCGTTGAGACCGTTCTTATCAACCCGAACATTGCTACGGTGCAGACTTCGGAAGGCGTTGCCGACCAGATATATTTTCTTCCTGTACAGCCTTATTTTGTAGAGCGCGTAATCGAGAAAGAGCGTCCAGATGGCATACTCTTGTCGTTCGGTGGGCAAACCGCGTTGAACTGCGGAGTGGAGCTTTACAAGACAGGAGTGCTTGAAAAGTATGGAGTCAGGGTGCTCGGAACCCCTGTCCAGGCCATAATGGACACAGAGGACAGGGAGCTGTTTGTTGAACGTCTTAACGAGATAGACGTAAAGACGATAAAGAGCGAGGCTTGTGAAGACATAGAGCAGGCACGCAAGGCCGCGGCAGAGCTTGGCTATCCTGTCATAATCCGTGCAGCTTATGCACTTGGTGGACTTGGAAGCGGATTTTGCGACAATGAAGAAGAGCTTGACAAACTGGCCGAGAAAGCATTTTCGTTTTCGCCGCAAGTCTTGGTGGAAAAGAGCCTGAAGGGATGGAAGGAAATTGAATATGAAGTGGTGCGCGATAGGTATGACAACTGCATAACCGTTTGCAACATGGAGAATTTCGACCCGCTCGGCATCCATACGGGTGAGAGTATCGTCATAGCTCCTTCACAGACACTTACGAACAGTGAATACCACAAGCTGCGTGCCTTGTCGATAAAAATAATACGCCACATCGGAATTGTCGGTGAGTGTAACGTGCAGTACGCTTTCGACCCCAAGAGCGAAGACTACCGTGTCATCGAGGTAAACGCCCGATTGAGCCGCAGCTCCGCATTGGCTTCGAAAGCAACGGGTTATCCGTTGGCTTTTGTCGCAGCCAAACTCGGTCTGGGATATGGCCTGTTTGAATTGAAAAACTCTGTGACCAAGACCACAAGTGCGTTCTTCGAGCCAGCCTTGGATTATGTTGTTTGCAAAATCCCGCGTTGGGACCTTAGCAAGTTCCGTGGCGTAGACCGTGAGCTTGGCTCTTCGATGAAATCCGTCGGCGAGGTGATGGCCATAGGCCGCAACTTCGAGGAAGCCATACAGAAAGGCTTGCGCATGATAGGGCAGGGGATGCACGGTTTCGTTGAGAACAAGGAACTCGAGATTGCCGATATTGACGAGGCCCTGCGCGACCCGACGGACAACCGCATTTTCGTTATTTCCAAGGCGATGCATCGTGGCTATACCATAGACCAGATACACGACCTGACGAAGATAGACAAGTGGTTCTTGCACAAGTTGAAGCACATCATTGATATAGACGAGACGCTAAAGCGTTGCAAGAGCGTAAATGTGCTTGACAGGGAATTGCTGCGTACTGCCAAGGTTTATGGTTTCACCGACTTCCAGATAGCCCGCGCCGTTGGCCTTGAGAGCGAACTTGGCAATATGGCCAAGGCAGGTCTCGTTGTCCGTCAGTTACGTAAGAACTATGGCATATTGCCCGTTGTGAAGCAGATTGACACCCTCGCCGCAGAGTACCCGGCGCAGACTAATTACCTGTATGTAACGTATGCCGGTGTAAAGAGTGACATCGCGTTTGAACGTGACAAACGGTCGATTGTCGTGCTCGGTTCAGGGGCTTACCGTATAGGTAGTTCCGTTGAGTTCGACTGGTGTGGCGTGCAGGCTCTTGACACAATCCGCAAGCAAGGGTGGCGCAGCGTGATGATAAATTATAACCCCGAGACAGTGTCAACGGATTATGATATGTGCGACCGCCTATATTTTGACGAGTTGACGTTTGAGCGTGTAATGGACATCATCGACCTGGAATGTCCTTATGGTGTCATCGTCTCAACAGGCGGCCAGATACCGAACAACCTTGCATTGCGCCTTGACGCGATGAACGTCCCGATACTTGGCACTTCGGCAAAGGACATTGATAATGCCGAAGACCGTGCCAAGTTCTCGTCGATGCTTGGGCGTAATGGCATAGACCAGCCAGAGTGGAGCGCACTGACTTCGATGGACGACATCAACAAGTTTATCGACCGCGTGGGCTTCCCCGTCCTTGTTCGTCCGTCGTATGTGCTGTCGGGTGCGGCCATGAATGTTTGCTCAAATAAAGACGAGCTTGAGCGTTTCCTCAAGTTGGCGGCTAATGTGTCTGAAGACCACCCTGTTGTTGTCAGCCAGTTCATCGAGCACGCCAAGGAGGTGGAGATGGACGCCGTGGCCCGTGACGGAGAGATTATCGCTTACGCCATAAGTGAGCATATCGAGTTTGCCGGTGTGCATTCAGGTGACGCTACCATCCAGTTCCCGCCCCAAAAGCTGTATTGTGAGACTATACGCCGCATCAAGCGCGTCAGCCGCAAGATAGCGCAGGAACTGCACATCAGTGGCCCGTTCAACATACAATTCCTGGCCCGTGACAACGACATTAAGGTTATAGAATGTAACCTGCGCGCCTCCCGCTCGTTCCCGTTTGTCAGCAAGGTGCTCAAAATCAATCTTATTGAACTTGCCACGAAGATTATGCTCGGCGTGCCTGTAGAGAAGCCGGGCAAGGACCTTTTCGACCTTGACTACGTGGGTATAAAGGCCAGCCAGTTCTCGTTCAACCGCTTGCAGAAGGCAGACCCCGTGTTGGGCGTAGACATGGCTTCTACAGGCGAGGTGGGTTGCCTTGGCGACGACACCAATACGGCGTTGCTCAAGAGTATGCTCTCCGTTGGCCACCGCATACCCAAGCGTAACATCTTGCTCTCTACGGGAGGCCCTAAGCAAAAGGCCGAGATGCTTGATGCCGCACGCCAGCTGGTCAAGAGCGGATACAAGCTCTATGCTACCGTAGGCTCGTCGAAGTTCCTTACGGAGAACGGTGTGGATAATACGCTTGTCTATTGGCCGTCGGACGCGGACAAGCACCCACAGGCCTTGGATATGCTTCACCGCCATGAGATAGACCTTGTGGTCAACATTCCCAAGGACTTGACTGTTAGCGAATTGTCGAACGGCTACAAGATACGCCGTGCGGCGATAGACCTGAACGTGCCGCTGATAACCAACAGCCGCCTGGCTTCCGCTTTCATCAACGCTTTTTGCCGTGTCAAGGTTGAAGACATTGACATAAAGGCATGGAGTGAATATAAGTGATGCGAGAGGTTTGCGTGGGGTAGGGCTCCTGTCGCTTAGCAATAGCTTTGATATTATTATAGTTGTTGAAGTCGCGGAAGGCTGTTTAACGCCTTTTCGCGACTTTTTTGTGTCGCAGGTGTTTGTGCCGTATGTAGTGACTGTCGGCGTATGTTTTTCCTGTATCTCACCTTTTGGTTTGCAATACGCCATATATTGTATATAGAAAGGGCACGTTTTGCATTCCAAAACGTGCCCTTTCATAATGCGTTTAAACCCAAATCGGTCATTAGGGCTTAGGCGGATTATGTACTTATGCCAGACGTTTTTTCTTCCGTTTTGTTGAAGGCGTAGCGGGCTACGTCGAGACGGAACGGAAGAAAAAACGGCGGCAGAAGTACATGAGACGGCAAGAAGCAATAATAAAACTATAGAAATTAAAACATTGCGGTCTAATGACCGGTTTGGGTTAAATAGAGGCTTTTGTGCAGCCTGGCAATAGGATTCTGACCGCCATTCACGGTAGAGTCTTTTTAGGTGGTTGTTTCTTGGTCTTGTCGCTTCTCATGAGGACTTTTTCAGCCTGGTTTTTGAGTAGGCGTTTGTCAGACAGCGTTGCGATAATGTCGTTGAAAAATACGCTGAATGCCGTTTGCATGGCCGAAGGTTGCCTTTTCTCCTTGTGGGCGAGCGGGTTGACAATGACGTTAATTCCTTGTGGTTCGACCCTTATGTCCACGTCGGCAGCCGCCATCACCGGGTCGCCGTCGTAATGTATGAAGCCGGGGTTTTCGCGCTTAACGTGTATGTGGCGTGTCTTGAACGTCTTAATCCTTGGGTTTTTGTCAAGCGTTTTATTGAAAATGTCGATGCTTAGTTGCGGAGCTTCTATCATGTCGAACGGTTCCATTATGGTTACGTCGAGCAGTCCGTCGCTCATGGATGCCTGTGGGGCTATATATGCGTTGTTTCCGTATTGCGAAGCGTTGGCGCATGATATGAGGAAAGCCTTGCTTACGGACATACCGCTTTCATCGTGGATTTCATACGTTTCGGGCTTATAGCGCAGGCCTTCACGCAGGATGTTTTCAATGTACGTTATAGGGCCGCGCCGTCCGGCCTCGGCAAACTTCATGCTGATGAAAGCGTCGAAGCCCATACCGCAGGTGCAGAAGAAAGGCATATCGTTAATCAAGCCGTAGTCCAAGGCGTGCACGGTATGCAAGTTGATGATTTCAACGGCCTTGCGCACGTCCATAGGTAGCATCAGGTGTCGTGCCAGCCCGTTGCCGGAACCGCATGGTATTATCCCTAAGGCCGTGTTCGAGTGGGTCAGCGAGCGTGCCACTTCATTGACGGTACCGTCGCCTCCAACGGCTATAACAGCATAGTATCCGTTGTCGCGAGCCTCTTTTGCCATGTCGCAGGCGTGGCCTACATAGTTGGTCTCGGCTATCGAATAGTCATAAAAGCCCTTGTCGATGGTTTCCTCGACAATCTTCGGGATGCCGGCTTTCTTTAGCGTCCCTGATATTGGGTTCATTATGAACAATATTTTATTCTTGCTTGCCATAGCGGTGCAAAAGTAATAATATTTTAGTATATGCCTTTTTACGGGAATGTAATATTTTTACTTTTAAAATACTTTTCTGAAAAATAAAGTCGTGTTTTCGCATTTTTTTGTATCTTTGCAGCCTGATTGAAAAGAGCTAATGAAATCATAATGAGGCGTCAAGGTCTTGGAGATTACGGTTTTGTGAAAAATCCTACCGCTGAATAGCTCCTGACGGGACCCTTACAACAAATTTCATCATGGGACAGTTACAAGAGAGATACAAGAATTACCGTGAACCGCAAAAGTTCATGGAAGCTGGCGTCTATCCATATTTCCGTGAAATTACAGGCAAGCAAGGCACGGAAGTGCAGATGGCCGGGCACAATGTGTTGATGTTCGGTTCAAATGCCTATACAGGCCTCACGGGTGACCCACGTGTGGAAGCTGCGGCAAAGGCTGCGCTTGACAAGTATGGCACAGGCTGTGCAGGAAGCCGTTTCTTGAACGGGACGTTGGACCTTCACGTTAAGTTGGAGAAAGAGTTGGCCGAATTTGAGCACAAGGATGACGCTCTTTGCTTTTCGACAGGCTTCTCTGTCAATGCAGGTGTGCTGGCTGTAGTGTGTGGCCGTGAGGACTACATTATTTGTGACGACCGTGACCATGCGAGCATTGTTGACGGTCGGAGGCTGTCGTTTGCTACTTGTCTCAAGTACAAGCATAATGACATGGACGATTTGGAGAAGCAGCTGCAGAAGTGCCGGCCCGATGCCGTTAAGCTGATTGTAGTTGACGGAGTGTTCTCCATGGAGGGAGATTTAGCCAATCTGCCTGAGATTATACGCCTGAAGAAGAAATACAATGCGTCAGTCATGGTTGACGAGGCTCACGGACTTGGCGTTTTTGGCGAGCAGGGACGTGGCGTTTGTGATTATTTTGGCGTGATTGACGACGTTGACCTTATCATGGGCACGTTTTCGAAAAGCCTTGCAAGCATAGGAGGGTTCATCGCAGGAGACAAGGATACTATCAATTATCTCAGGCATACTTGCCGAACCTATATATTCAGCGCGTCTAATACGCCGGCGGCAACAGCCGCTGCAATGGAGGCTTTGCATATCCTCAAGAGTGAACCGGAGCGTATAGAGCGTTTGTGGAAGGTGACTAAGTATGCTTTGAAACGTTTTAAGGAGGAAGGTTTCGAAATCGGTGACACTGAAAGCCCTATCATCCCGTTGTATGTAAGGGACGTTGACAAGACGTTTCTCGTGACGAAACTGGCTTTTGACGCAGGTGTCTTTATAAACCCCGTGATACCTCCGGCCTGTGCTCCACAGGACACCTTGGTGCGTTTCGCACTTATGGCTACACACACCAAGGAGCAGGTTGAGCGAGGCGTACAGGCTTTGAAAAAGATATTTGTTGAGGAAGGGATAATCAAGCAGTAGCGGTTTGACGTGATGGACAAGGTCGTGATTAGCTTAAAACTTTAATCCTGACTTTGAAATCTTCACTTAAAAAACTTGCATCTTACAATAAAAAAACGTACCTTTGCACTCGCAAAAGAACGGAGGTGCGTTCTTTCGGGGTGTAGCGCAGCCCGGTAGCGCGCCTGGTTTGGGACCAGGTGGTCGCAGGTTCGAATCCTGTCGCCCCGACAAAAGGGACTATGTCAATTTCGACAAGTCCCTTTTTTATATTGTTGAAGTTCATTTTTTGTAAGTTGTCAGAAGTGCTTATGTGGCGCCATTCATTGCTTTTCATTGTTTTTTGTGGGATGCTTTGCGGAGTATGCAATGCCCAGACTGTTTTTGTAAAAGAATGTAGGCAAGTGGAATTTCATTCTTCAGTGCCGGCAGGGAATTACAGCGGTATTGCCAGAATCGGCGGGAACGAATACGCTGTCGTGTCAGATAAGTCAGTGAGTGATGGCTTCTTTGTTTTTGAGATTGATGTTGATTCTGTTTCAGGAGAAATATTGGATGTCAGGAACAAAGGCTTCATGAGTGGCAATACTCGTGCAGGTGATTGCGAGGGGATTGTATTCCGGCGTTCGTCAGGAACGTTTTTCGTGAGCAGGGAGGCTGATGCGTCAATCGTGGAATATGCTTCAGACGGGAAGGAAACAGGCCGGAAACTTTGTGTTCCGCCTGTTTTCCTGAAATCAGGTGACGGTTCACGGTCATCGGGAATGGGCAATTATGGATTTGAAGCGTTAGCCTATGATGAAAATACCCATACCTTCTGGACGATGAACGAGAGCACCCTGAAGAGTGACGGGCAGCAAGCTACGTCGCAAAATGGCGTCAAGAACATCTTGAGGTTGCAGTCATTTGGCGATGACCTGATGCCCTTGGAACAATATGTGTATGTAATGGATGCGCCGGAAGCACATTCTAAGGCAAGTGAGTATGCAATGGGTGTCAGTGAATTGGTTGCTTTGGGTAATGGTCGTCTTCTTGTCCTTGAACGTGAATTTTATGTACCGAAATTGAAATTGGGCGCTTTTGTGCAATGTAAGATATACGAAATAGAGCCAGGGAAAGAGTTTGTCTTGCCTGAAAATGCAGTTATAGGAGAAGACACCAAGTATCTGCCGAAACGGTTGGTGCATTCTTTTAAGACTAAATTAGGCATTTTTAATAAGTCGATAGCTAATTATGAAGGTATGTGCTTGGGCCCTCAGTTAGCCGACGGAAGCGTAGCGTTGATACTTGTAAGCGATTCGCAAAACCAGTACAAGGGTGTGCTCAAGGATTGGTTTAAGTCCGTAATAATAAGGCTTGACCGTTAGTCAAGCCCATAGTAATGCCTTTTATTGAGAAGTAATGCCGTCAACGTCACTCTCGACACCGTTGCCAGGCGTAAGCCTGACGTAGCTACGGTCGTCGAAAGACACGCAGCCTCGCATCAACCCCTTAGTGGCCTTGAAGCGAGAGATGCACAGGGGGTCATGGTGAAGTTGCTCGGCGAGTTTAGCTTCGCTCTCAGCCAATGTGGGGCAGAGGAACGGATAGCCGTCGGAAGCAAGTATAATGTCATCCACAGGGTTCTCTATTTTGATGACCTTCGTGCCTGGGAGATAAATATCGAAGCCGTCAATTACAGAGAACGTCTTGTTTTGTCCGGTGCAAGATGCCCGCAGTTCGTCTATGATATGTGCCCTTCCTACGTCCTCGATTTGTGCCTCCGATACCTGTAAGCCATGCTCCAGTGCATCGTGTAGGTACTGTGCGCGTTTTTCGGCAAGCCTTTCTTCATACGGCTTGGGATTTTCGTAAAGCTGCCCGTTGACAATACATTGGCAGTCACCTATCATCCATACCTCATTGCGGTAAGGTGAATAGACAACGGCACTGGCCGTAAGGCGGTCTTCGGGATGCTCCTCAAAGTGTGAGATATTGATGCCTGATGCTTTGTAAGCAAGCCTGACGGCATCCGTGACGCCGATGCAAAAGTCGTGAAAAGCCGTCTGCGGAGGAATGCTGGAAATGAAGTTTTTTATGAGCGTCATGCAGTATCGGCCGTTGGAGACGCCGGGACGTACATTTAAAGATGTCTTGCTTGTGCTGCCATCAATGACCGCCACGAAACGTCCGTTAATCTCTATGCCGTCTTCGCACGCCTCCTGGCCTCTTTTCCCGATAGTTTTTTGTTCTATAATCTTCATTTTTCGGAGATGCTTTTTTCTGTTGATGGACTCCTGCATACAATTTCTTAATCAAGTCGGGGCGTCCTATTTTCATCAGTTCACGTTCTATGTTGCGCCGCTCTTCCGGCTTGTACCAGAAGAAGAATTGTCTTTGTGCCAGTTTTTCGCGTTGGGTCTTTGCGGAGTAGACGGACTCCAAGGTATATGGGTCAAATCCTGTGTACCACGTCTCCGTGCTTACGGTCATTGGCGTAGGCGTGAAGTCTTGCACCTGTTCGAGGTGAAAATCAAGTTGCTTTGTGGTTACGGCAAGTTCAGCCATGTCCTCTTCGCTGCATCCCGGGTGGCTGCTTATAAAATAAGGTATGATTTGTTGACGCAGGCCTTCACGTTTGTTTATCTCGTCAAATATAACCTTGAACTTTTCGAAAAGGCTAAACGGAGGCTTGCGCATCAGCCGCAGTACATTGTCGGATGTATGTTCGGGAGCAACCTTTAGCCGTCCGCTGACATGGCGGCAAATCAGTTCGCGGGTATACTGGCGTGCAGCCATGTCGCATTTGTCGTCCCCGCTATTATGGAGAAGCAGGTCATAACGCACGCCGCTGCCGATAAAGCTCTTTTTTATGCCAGGCAAAGCGTCTACGGCATGGTAAATGTCGAGCAATGGCGAGTGGTCGGTACAAAGGTTGGGGCATATCTTCGGATTAATGCACGAAGGCCTTTTGCACTTCTCGCATAACGTTTTATTGCGTCCTCCCATGCCGTACATATTTGCCGAGGGACCGCCAAGGTCGCTCAAATATCCCTTGAAGTCAGGCATGGCCATGATTTTTTTCACCTCGTCTATTATGCTGCGCTTGCTGCGCGACGATATGAACTTTCCCTGGTGGGCGCTTATGGTGCAGAATGCACAGCCCCCGAAACATCCGCGATGTATGTTGACGGAATGCTTAATCATGTCGTATGCAGGGATGCGCTTGTCCTTATATTTAGGGTGGGGCAGCCGTGTGTACGGCAGGTCATAGCATTTGTCAATCTCCTCGGTTGTCATAGGTGGGTAAGGAGGGTTCACAACGGTGTAAAGACCGTCCACTTCTTGAAGCAAGCGGTGGGCGTGCACCATGTTTGATTCTTCCTCTATATGCCTGAAGTTCTCTGCCTGCGCGCGCTTGTCATGCAAGCAGGTGCCATGTGCGTGCAGCACTATGTCGTCTGGGGTAATGCCGTGCGGGATTTCTTCTTTCCGGCTCAGGTAAACGGTTTGCGGTATCTCACGAATGTCCTGTATCCTTCTGCCTTTCAGCATTTCGCGGCACAAAGCCGTAACAGGCCGTTCTCCCATGCCGTAGATTATCATGTCTGCGCCTGAATCGCATAATACGCACTTTTGTAGTTTGTCCTGCCAATAATCGTAATGGGTCAGCCGTCGCATTGAGGCCTCAATGCCGCCGAGCACGATAGGCACGTCCGGGAACAGTTTTCGCAGTATTTTGCTGTATACGATGGTCGGGTATTCCGGGCGGCAGTCATGCCTTCCGTCGGGACTATATGCGTCTTCTGACCGTAGGCGCTTGTTGGCCGTGTATTTATTGACCATAGAGTCCATGCAACCGGGGGCGATGCCAAAGAAAAGGTTGGGCTTTCCCAACTTCTTGAAATCGCGGTAATCACCGTGCCAGTCAGGTTGCGGAACTATGGCCACACGCAGCCCGAGCGACTCTATGACCCTGCCGATGACGGCCACGCCGAACGATGGGTGGTCTACGTATGCGTCGCCGGAGAACAGGATTACGTCGAGGTTGTCCCATCCACGCAGTTCCGTTTCCTTTTTTGTCGTAGGCAGCCATTCCGTAAGCGACCGTCTTTTTACTTGCCTGTTTTCCACCTTCTCGTCTTTTGTTCCCCTACCTTTGCCGTCGTGGGTATTTATTCGTTTGTTGTCGAAGTGTTCTTTTCCTCCCATTTAGCGTAAAGCGTTATCAGTTGGTTCAGGCCAAAGGCTTTCATGTTGTTGTTGTAAATAACGTCCAGGCACAAGTCAAGCAGTTCCTTGTTAGTCTCAGGCTCGGCTTCGAGCATTGAGCGTATGTTCAGTTTCAGCTTGTCAAGTACAGCCTCGTCAACAATTCCGTTGCTGTCGATGAGGTCCTTCAGTAGAGAGTATTTTTTTATGGTCTCGAGATGTCCTTGTTTTATGGTGATGCTTCTTGTGCCTGACGCATTGGTCTGGATTTTATAAGTTTCCATATCTTTTCGTGTTAATGTTTGTCCTTTGGTTTATGTGGGGGCATGGAAGCCCCGTTAATGCAAAGATATAACATTTATTTTAAAGTACAAAACTTGTATGTTAAATTCATGCCGCCACGTTTAGGCTCCCATGCAGGCGTCGCTGTATGCAGCCTATAGGCGGTCGACTTGCAGGATGTGGCTTTTTAGCTTGCAAAAGGCCACGTTTTTAACGATGAAAGGCCGCCTTTTGTATGTCAAAAGGCGGCCTTTGTCTATGTGCTTGATGCTCAATGCGTTATACTTCTATTCTTTTGCTTTGCGCAGTATTGCCTGTTCCGTGTTGTTTTTGTCTGACGAATGTTTCAGCACAACGGCGTCGATGTAAAATACAATCTGTTCGGCTAAGTTTGTTATGTGGTCGCCGGCACGCTCAAGGCGCAGGAATACGCCTTTGAAGTCAAGGCAGAATTCTGCTTTTTCGGGATGCTCCGCGATGTACTCGGCAAGGGTCTTCGTGGCATCGGCATTGATTTCGTCGATGAGGTTGTCTTTTTCGAAAATGCCGTTAGCCATTGAAATGTTATTTTTTTCGAGTGCTTCGCGCGACGTTTCCAGCATTCCAAGCACGCCGTCGGCCATTTCGCGCAACCTTGTCTTTTCGAGGAGTCCGCTGTCTATCATCTCTCCGTCCTGGCGTATTACGAAGCGCGCAATGTTCTCGGCAAAGTCGCCTATTCGTTCGAGGTCGGTGTTGATTTTGAGCATGGCCACTATGAAACGCATATCGACGGCCACCGGATTGTACAGCACGAGGAAGTCCTCAATGTCACAGTCCAGCTTCAGCTCGTATGCGTTAACCCGTTTCTCGCGTATGAGCACGTCCCAGGCTTTTTCCTTGTCTACGTTTTGGATGGCGTCGCACGCATTTTTCATCTGGTCGTAGACGAGGGCCCACATATCGAGAACTTCATTGCGTATCGCCTTCAGTTCATCTTCTACGAATTTTACCATAATGAGTCTTGTTGATTTATCCCGCCGTCCCGGCTTGATGCAGGGTGCATCTTGTCGCGGACGTGTCTTGGGGTGTTGTTATGTATTTGTTTTCCTGATAGTGCAGGGGCGGTATGTTGCGCATCCATGCTTCCGCCTTTTAGGTGTTCGCATGGCTTGGCTTGCGCTTATCCGAACCTTCCTGTTATGTAATTCTGCGTTTCTTCCTTTGTAGGGTTGGTGAACATCTTGGTCGTGTCATCGAACTCTATCAGCTGTCCGAGATAGAAAAAGGCCGTCTTGTCGCTTACGCGCGTTGCCTGTTGCATATTGTGCGTGACGATGACGATGGTGTAGTCTTTTTTTAACTCGTGTATCAATTCCTCTACCTTTGCCGTTGATATAGGGTCAAGTGCTGACGCAGGCTCGTCCATCAGCAATACGGACGGCGACACGGCCATGGCCCTTGCGATGCATAGACGCTGCTGCTGTCCCCCTGAGAGGGCGTATGCAGACTTTTTCAACTTGTCTTTTACCTCGTCCCAAAGCGCGGCGCCACGCAATGACTTCTCAACGCGCTCGGCGATGAACTTCTCGTCTTTCACGCCGTTTACACGCAGGCCATAGGCTACGTTCTCGTATATGCTCTTGGGGAAAGGGTTGGGACGTTGGAACACCATGCCCACGTTCTTGCGCAGTTCGTCCACGTTCACGTTGCGGTCGTAAATGTTACTGCCGTCGATGGCAATCTCGCCGGTAAGGCGCGTGCCGGGAATAAGGTCGTTCATTCGGTTGAACAAGCGCAGGAATGTAGACTTTCCGCATCCCGACGGGCCGATGAATGCTACGACTTCATTCTGCTTAATCGTCATGTTTATGCCCTTCAGTGCATGGAAGGAGCCATAGTAAAAGTCTACGTTGTTGGCTGTAATTTTATCCATAAGGTTGTTATTAATTATCAGGTTGATATTGGTTTTGGCTGCCTTGGGCTTGCAAGTGCTCTCGCGTAAGGCGTCATTTTTTGTCAATCAGCCTTTTGCCGCAATGCTTTCTGCTCGTTTTTGCTATGCCATAGTATGTCAGCCGTTTACGTTGTGATGCCGTTTTGTCGTTAATTGGTTTTCAGCTTGTTCTGGAAGTAATTTCTTAGTGCGTTAGCGAGAAGGTTCACTAATAATATTATTACCACCAGCACGAGTGCTGTGCCGTAAGCTATCGGTATTTGTTTCTCCATGTCAGTGCCGCTGGTGGCAAGTACATAAAGGTGGTATGGCAAGGCCATACATTGGTCGAAGACGCTTTGCGGAAGTTGCGGCAGGAAGTATGCTGCACACGTAAAGAGTATCGGTGCCGTCTCTCCAGACACTCGTCCGAGCGCGAGGATTAGGCCCGTTATGATGTTGGGCATGGCCATCGGCAGTATGACGCGCCTGATTGTCTGTAACTTAGTGGCCCCGAGCGCGAGGCTGCCCTCGCGGAAACTATCAGGAATAGCTTTCAAGGCCTCCTCTGTAGTACGTATCACGAGCGGCAAGGCAAGCAGCCCCAACGTTAATGAACCAGCCAGTATGCTGTCGCCGAAACCAAAGAAGTTCACGAAAAGGGACATTCCGAATAGTCCGAAAACTATTGATGGTATGCCTGCCAGGTTGTTCGTCATCATGCGTATGAAGCGTATTACGCGCCCGCTCTTTGCGTATTCATGCATATATATGCCGCTCATTATGCCTAAAGGAAAGGCAAAAAGAGCACTGCCAAGCATGAGGTAGAACGTGCCGACGATAGCTGGCCAGATGCCTCCGCCCTTCATTCCGTCGGTGGGAGGTGTGGTGATGAAGTCCCAGTTTACAACTTTTGCGCCTTTTATTATTATGAATGCAAGTATGATGAACAGCACCGTAACTATTACTCCGCTAAGTATGCGGAACAGCCCAAAGGCGATTTTTTCCTTTATTATCTTGCTGCGGTGGTTCCCTTCCCTAAGTATTCTTTCATTATCCATTGTCGTCATTTGTTTAAAACCGTTACTTTTTGTTTTTCGCAGATATGTATTCAACGCTCGAATTGATAATCAATGTTATGAAGAAAAGCACTACGCCGAGCAGGAAGAGCGACTGGTAGTGAGGTCCGCCGGCAGGAGCTTCTCCTAATTCGGCTGCAATCGTTGCCGGTATTGTTCGTAGTGGGTCGGTTATCGAGAGTGGAATTACTGCAGCGTTGCCTGTTACCATTAACACTGCCATTGTCTCGCCGAATGCACGGCCGATGCCAAGCACGACGGCGGAGGTTATGCCGGAGATGGAGTAGGGCATCACTACTTTGTATATTGTTTGCCATTTCGAGGCACCCAAGGCAAGGCTTGCCTCACGCTGTGAGCGCGGGCAGTTGAGCATTGCGTCCTGGCTGACGGTAATAATTGTCGGCAATGCCATGATTGCAAGCACAAGCGCACCGGCCAGGCCGCTTTCGCCAACCGGCAGCCCGAAGACGTCCTGTAGCAACGGCACTATCACTATCAAGCCAAAGAAACCGTAGACTACGGACGGAATGCCGTTAAGTAGCTCGATAACGGGTTTCAGTATCTTGCGCATTCGTTCGCTCGCGACCTCTGACATATATATTGATACGGCAAGGCCAAACGGCAAGGCGAACAGTATGGCGAACACAGTTACCCATACGGTGCCGAGCACAAGTGGCACGAAACCGAACTGTGCGGCAGGCGTGGCTGTAGGGAACCATTCATTGCCGAAGAAGACTTCAGACATTGAAATGCGGTGTTCCTTCAGTTGCTTTACGGCTTTATTGTCCTTGACAAAAGTCTCCGGCACGAACGCAATGATACCAGAGTTACCCTTTACGAGCGTTTCTATGCATTTGCCTGCATTCTCGTAGTTTGCGCCAAGTTGTTCTTCGGTGAAGTATTCACCCATTTCGTCAAACCTGAATACAGTGATTTTCTCGTTGCTGCCCCCGACTTCTTTCCAGTTGGTTACGTCCTCGTCGAATATTTCCTTTATCTCCTTTGCGTCGAGTTCGTCAACAGGGTTGCTTTGATTGACTACAAGCGTATACCCTTCCTCTATTGTCTTTTGCGAAAAAAGGCCGAACCCCTCAGAGAAAAGGAACAGCACGATGAGCAGTATTATTACGCTCGTCAGGAATCCGCTGCACGTTATTATTCCTGTGACAATCTTCTCAAGAAATTTTTTCATGTCGTTTTACGGTTTTTCTTTATTACGACCGCAAAAGTATCTTTTACTCGTTAACGGGGCGTTACATACATATTACATTCAGGTTACAGTGGCTATGCCGGCACTGTTGTTACCTGAATGTAATATGTATGCAATCCCAATGAAAACGCGAAGCTGTTATTTCGCGGTTGAAAAATAACTTAACGATATGATGAAGCAGATGAGAACATTAAGAATTGTCGTTTTCGCCATTACCGTGCTGGCATCTCTTAACGTTGCAGGACAGAAAATCAAGGGCAGCGACACAGTGCTTCCGGTGTCACAGGAAGGCGCGGAAATGTATATGAAGCAGCATAAAGGAGCGCGCGTAACCGTTACAGGTGGAGGGTCGGGTGTCGGCATTTCAGCCCTGCTCGACGGAACAACGGACATAGCAATGGCTTCCCGCTCTATAAAGTTTGGCGAGAAGATGAAATTGGGCAAGGCCGGCAAAAAGCTAAAGGAGGCCGTAATTGCATACGATGCACTCGCCGTAATCGTCAATCCGTCAAATCCTATAACTCACTTGACACGTGCGCAGCTTGAGGCCATATTCCGCGGTAAGGTTACTAATTGGAACCAGGTGACCGACTATGTTACAGGACGGCGCGGCCCTGACCTCAAGATAATAGTGTATTCGCGCGAGACTTCGTCAGGAACATACGAGTTTTTCAAGACAAGCGTTTTGCACGAGAAGAATTATATGGCCGGAGTCCTTTCAATGCCGGCTACAGGAGCCGTAATCCAATCGGTCAGCCAAACGCGCGGGGCAATAGGTTATGTAGGTATGGCATACGTTAACAGCCACGTGAAAGCCTTGAAGGTGTCGTATGACGGCAAGCGTTTCGTTTATCCGACAATGGCAAACGGCCGCAACCATACATACCCTATAATTCGTGAACTCTATTATTATTATACGGCAGACAAGGCTTCCGTGGTTGAGCCGTTCATTCGCTTCCTTCTCTCGGAGGAAGGGCAGCAGATAGTAATGGACAGCGGATACGTACCTGCAAAGTAGCATAGTCTTTTTTCCAGCCGTTTCAATAAATCAATGCGCAAGCGCCATCTTTCGTGAATGGTACTTGCGCGTTTTTGTATTGAAAATGTATGGCAGGTTAATGTACGCCATACGTTGATTCTTAAAAATGCCCGTTGGCGGATTTATTTGTGCCTCCATTGTGGCAAATGCTTACGGCTTGTTGTGTTTCGGAGGTTTTTGTTTACAGTTTCCACTTGCTTTCGGCAAGTTTGCAAGAGGTGTCCTTTTACAGTGCAAAAGGACACCTTTCAAAAGGCGGAAAGCCATGTCTTGTATGCTGAAAGAACACCATTGGAAATTGTAAACATAGCCGTACCGCTTCAAAAACTTTCGCCAACGTATGTTTATATGTGATTTGTTCCCTTTCTTATAGTTTTATTTCTGTCCTTTGTATGCCTTGCGCTTCAGGCAGTTTTACGTTTCGTATCTTCTTTCCTGCTTCGAAATTCCACGTTATGCTGAACTGTATGTCCTGCAAGGCGCGCCGGTCATGTATGAAAACAACTAAAAAACACGTTAGTTCGGTATAAGCAACCAGCCTTTGCCTGGTCATGTTTTTTTGTCTTGCGGTATAAAGTTTACGCTGACCCTGCTGTAAAAATATAGGGCATCATCACCGGGAATAATATCTATCCACGGGTAGAGACGCTCCGACCGAGCATCTCTACCCGTGGATGGCAACATGGCGGAGAACAAATGCCGTGTTTTATCGGATTTCATGGGACGGAAGCCATGAATGTAATGCAGCAGATTATGCCGAACTAACGTTAAAAAAACGGGTGCAGACAGGCTCGTGGGGATTGTCGCCCCGACGCTTGTCTGCACCCGCTAATGTGCGTCCGTAACAGTTGTTATTATCGTTTTACGGTCAGTTTCTTGAGGTCTTTGTCTATGCTTGACGTGCCAACGAGTATTTCATACGTGCCGGGTGACACGCGCATGGTGTTCGTCTCGGCGTCCCACCACTCGAAGGCGGAGGCCGGGAAGTCTATTGTCACGGCTTTTGTTTCGCCGGCTTTAAGTTCAACACGTGTGAAACCGCGCAGTGTCTTTACAGGGCCGTCGGTGTCGGCTGGGTTGCGCAGGTATGCCTGTACGGTTTCCACGCCGTCGCGGTTGCCTGTGTTTGTCACATCGATTGTGATTTTTCCAGTGGCGGCATCGTATGAAGGTTCGCCCGTCGTGAATGTGGTATAGCTAAGGCCGTAGCCGAAGGGATAGAGCGGTTGGCCGCGGAAGTAGCGGTAGGTGCGCCCCTCCATGCGGTAGTTGTCAAACGGTGGCAGCTGGCTGTCGTCCTTGTAGAACGTCACGGGCAGCTTGCCGCCGGGGTTGTAGTCGCCGAATAGCACGTCGGCCACGGCGTGTCCGCCTTGTTCACCGGGATACCATGCTTGCAGGATGGCGTCGCACGTCTCGGTTTCGGGTGTCAACGCCACGGCACTGCCGCTGCAGTTGACGAACACGACCTTCTTGCCGGCCTCGTGCAATGCCTTCAGTATTTCGCGCTGCGGCGCCGGCAGCTCAATGCTTGTGCGGTCTCCGTTGTCAAAGCCGGGTACGTTCACCTTGGCTTCCTCGCGCTCGTATTCGGGCGAAATGCCACCGACGAATATTACGGTCTCGGCGTCGCGCGCCCTTTCCACTATCCTGTTTGGCGTTACGTTGTTGATTGACGCCAAGTCGAAGTTCAGCGTCGCACCGCCTGTCAGTTGCATATAGTCTATTTGTATGTCATATTTCTGCCCTTTCTTTACGTTAAACTCTTTTTGCGACGTGCGCACGGTGCTGGCTTTCCACCTTTCGGCGATTGTGTCACCGTTGACGATTAGGCGGAAGCCGTCGTCGTTAATATACGCTGCGTTGAGCTTGCCGTCATTCTTGGCGATAAACGAACCGTTGAAACTTGCCGTAAAGTTGGTCAGGTTTACGCCCGGGGCAAACTCCGTGTTGCCGCCGTTGTCAAAGTGCAGAGTATGCGTGTAAGTGGTTTCGTGCACGGGCTTGCCTTCCATCTTGGTGTTGTTCCAGAAGCGTGCGCGCAACCCCGGCTTGCCATCGGGCGTGCGCAGTTCGGGAAAGATGCTTACGCTCTCGCTCATGCTGGCCACCTCGCAGCCCTTGGTGTACCTGACGTCTTGCCCTAATTTGGCCTGTATGCCTTCAAGCACGGTGACTGAGTGGCTCGGCTGCCCGTAGTATATGCCCCACAGCATCACGGAGTCGGCAGCGTTAGGGCCGATAACCATGAGCTTGCTTGCATCCTTCTCAAGCGGCAGTATGTTGCCCTTGTTTTGCAGGAGCACCATCTGTTCGCGTGCCATCTGCAAGGCTAAGGCCTTGTGCTCCTTGCTTGCTATTACGCTTTCAGGTATGCGAGTCCACGGTACGAGCGAGTCGGGGTCGAAGTCACCAAGCTCGAAACGCGCCTCAAGTAGCCGCACAACGCTCTTGTCTATCTGTTCTTCGGTTATTTGTCCGGCCTTCACTGCGTCGGGCAAATGGCGGTATTCGCTGCCGCATTCAACGTCAGTGCCGCTCATTACGGCCTTGGCCGATGCCTCGGCAGCGGCCTTGGATACGCCGTGTGCGCCAGGTTCCCAGAAGTCGCTGATAGCTCCGCAGTCGCTTACGACAAGTCCCTTGAAGCCCCATTCGTCACGCAATATTTGCTGTAACAGGCGGTTACTACCGCAACACGGGTCGCCGTCAACACGCTGGTATGCGCACATAACCTCCTTGACGCCACCTTTCTGCACCAGTTCCTTGAACGCCGGCAGGTAAGTCTCCCACAGGTCGCGTGGCGGCAAGTCCTCTATGTTGAAGCTGTGGCGCGTCTTTTCCGGGCCGCTATGCACGGCAAAGTGCTTCGCACAGGCATACAGCTTCATGTATTTCCCGTCGGCAGGGCCTTGCAGTCCGCGCACAACGGCCAGTCCCATGCGTGAGTTCATGTACGGGTCTTCGCCATAGGTCTCCTGTCCGCGCCCCCATCGTGGGTCGCGGAATATGTTTATGTTGGGCGTCCAGAACGAAAGTCCCTGGTATGTCTTCACGCTTCCGGTGCGCTTTTGTGCCGTGTTCTTGGCACGGGCCTCGTCACTTACGGCGGTGAATATGCGCTCAAGTAGTGCGTCATCGAACGATGCGGCCATGCCGATACACGAGGGGAACACCGTGCTTACGCCGTTGCGCCCTACGCCGTGCAGCGCTTCGCTCCACCATGCAAACTCCGGGATGCCCAGCCGAGGTATGGCTTTCGACTTATCCATCATCACCGTAGCCTTTTCTTCCAACGTCATGCGCGAGCACAGGTCAACGGCGCGCTCGTGGGCCGACAGCTCCGGGTTTTGGTATGGCAGCATCTGTGCCATTGTGCTTGTAGCGCAGACAAGGGCCAAGGCTGCCAAATAGGTCCTTCTTTTTTTCATTGTTATAGTGGTTGACAGGTTAAGTAAGTTTTTTCGGCTTGTAGATGTATGGTTTGTTTCAGCAAAGTAGTTGTTTAGTTAAACAAAGAAAACCGGCAGACGGGCTTGCAGGGCTTGCTGCCTTGTTAGCTTGTCTGCCGGTTAAACAGTCAGGTTGGCTTATTCATTGATAGCTGCCACGCCGGGGAGCACCTTGCCCTCGATGGCCTCAAGCAGCGCACCGCCACCGGTCGAGATGTAAGACACCTTGTCGGCCATGCCGAACTTGTTGATGCAAGCCACGGAGTCACCACCGCCGATGAGCGAGAATGCGCCGTTGGCCGTAGCCTCTGCAATGGCGTCTGCAATGGCCTTAGAGCCACCTATGAAGTTGTCGAACTCGAACACGCCGGCCGGGCCGTTCCACAAGATGGTCTTTGCGCCCTTGATTGCGTCAGCAAATGCCTTGCGGGTCTCGGGCCCAGCGTCCAAGCCTTCCCATCCGTCGGGTATGTCGTTGGCCGGGCATACCTGGGTGTTAGCGTCGTTAGAGAAGTCGTCGGCTGCGATGCAGTCGGTTCCGAGCACGAGGTTCACGCCGTTCTCCTTTGCTTTCTTGATTACGTCGAGAGCCACGTCGAGCTTGTCGTCCTCGCAGATTGACTTGCCGATTTTGCCGCCCTGTGCCTTGGCGAAGGTGTATGTCATGCCGCCGCAGAGTATAAGGTTGTCAACCTTGCCGAGCAAGTTCTCTATGATGCCGATTTTCGTTGACACCTTAGAGCCGCCCATGATGGCCGTGAACGGGCGCTTGATGTTGCCGAGCACGTTGTCAACGGCTGTCACTTCCTTCTCCATGAGGTAGCCCAGCATCTTGCTGTCCTTGTCGAAGTATTCGTCTATTACGGCCGTGGATGCGTGCTTGCGGTGGGCAGTGCCGAAGGCGTCCATCACGTAGCAGTCAGCGTATGAGGCGAGCTTCTTGGCAAACTCCTGTTGGCGTGCCTTCATCTCTTTCTTTGCCTCGTCGTATTTCGGGTCTTCCTTGTCTATGCCTACGGGCTTGCCCTCCTCCTCGGGATAGAAGCGCAGGTTCTCAAGCAGCAGGGCCTCGCCCGGCTTCAGGGCTTCAACCTCCTTGTCTGCATTGGCGCAGTCGGGAGCGAACTTCACTTCAACGCCGAGATGCTCGGATACGTTCTTGACAATCTGGCTGAGCGAGAGTTTCGGGTTTACCTTGCCTTTAGGCTTGCCCATGTGGCTCATCATGATGACGCTGCCGCCGTCGGCCAGGATTTTCTTCAGGGTAGGGAGCGCACCGCGTATGCGGGTGTCGTCAGTCACGTTTCCGTTTTCGTCAAGAGGCACGTTGAAGTCAACGCGCACGATTGCCTTCTTTCCGGCAAAGTTGAATTGGTCGATTTTCATTTTACCTTAAAATTTAATTAATTCATAATGCACAACCCATAATCCATAATAGTCTGTCGGCTTGTGACGCCTATCGGAAAATGCCTTGTGCATTGATTATGGCGTATGCCTTGTCAAACCTTGTGCATCAATCCGTGTGTCGGCCTTATTACGCATTGTGCATTATGAATTATGCATTGCCTAAGCGAACGCAAAGTTAGCAATTTTAGCCGATAAAAAGCAATGGCGCGGTGATTATTTTATTATTTTTGACGTGTTTGCAACCGTAATGCAAAGTCAGCTTTGCATTTGGCTTGATTTGTGTGCCCGTAATGCTTGCCTTTAGGCCAGTTGAGCAAGCGTGTCCCGTCCGCCAATTTCCGATTTATGTCCTTTTGCATTCCGTTTTGCCGTCTTTCACGCTGCAATTTGCCGTCTTTTACCTCCCGTTTCATGGCCTTTTATAACACGTTGTGTATCAAGAGATTATAACGCGATGCTCGACTGGCAGTCTTGCTTATACCGAACTGACGTTGATTTAGGGATGGAAAGTGTGCGTTTTCCGCTTATTTTTGCTAAATTTGCACGTCATAAAGGTATTAGAAAATGGAACACATTAAGGATTCGGTCATAATAATAAGCGGCGGAATGGACAGCACTACGCTGCTTTACGACATGAAGGAACGCATCGCCTTAGGCATATCGTTCGACTACGGCAGCAACCATAACGAGCGTGAAATCGGCTTTGCCAAGCTGCATTGCGACCGCTTGGGTATAAAGCATATCGTTATACGCTTGGGCTTCATGCACGATTATTTCAAGAGTTCGCTGTTGAGCGGTGCCGACGCCATACCTGAGGGGCATTATGCCGACGAGAATATGCGGTCTACGGTGGTGCCGTTCCGTAACGGCATTATGCTCTCGATTGCCGCAGGAATAGCCGAGAGCGAGGGCTTGAAGTATGTGATGATGGCCAACCACGGCGGCGACCATGCCATATATCCTGACTGCCGGCCCGAGTTTGTCAGTGCGATGAGTGCAGCCACCAAGGCCGGTACGTATCCCGGCATAGAGATATTGGCACCGTACACCAACCTGACGAAAACGGACATAGCGCGCCGCGGCAAGCAGCTCGGCATCGACTATGCCGAGACGTGGAGTTGCTACAAGGGCGGCGAACGCCACTGCGGCAAGTGCGGAACGTGCGTTGAGCGGCGTGAGGCCCTGCGCGATGCCGGCATAGAGGACAGGACGGAATACGAGGAATAGCCCCCTCCCAACCACCCCGAGGGGAGGAGAATGGATGAATTAAGGTGAGAAGGCGAAATGGATGGGATGATAGGAATAACAAAAAGGGCGGGAAGCAATAGCTTTCCGCCCTTTTTATGGTTTGATTATCCCGGATTAGAAGTTGTAGTAAACACCGAGAGTGATGTTGTTGCCGTCAAGGTCGAGACCCCATGCGTTAGTTTTGCCTCCATGGTCGTACTTTGTCTGCTGCCATCCGAGGAAACCAACGTGAGCGATGAGGCTGAACTTGTCAAGTTTCAGTTCAACACCCGGCTTCAATCCGATTGACCATCTGTCGCCCTGTCCGTTGTAATGCTTGTATCCGAAGCCACCGTCGCAGAATACGTTGATGAGCTTGCTGTGCAGGAATGTGTAGCGTGCATAGGGATTTATTTCAAACGTTCCCCTTGTGCCACTGTAGTTAAGGCTACCGTCAGAAGACAAGTTGCCCTTAGACCATCCGAACATTACGCCGGCTGCCCAGTCGTCGCTGAACTTATAGCCAACTTCCGGCAAAACGCTGAATACAGTCTCGTCGTCGTCACCACCGTTGTCAACGCTTGCGATGCCGACGTTACCGCCGATGTAGACCTGTGCGCTTGCGCATACCGCAAACATGGCGGCTACCAATGTCATGTAAATCTTTTTCATCTTTGTACCCTTTCTTAAATTAAGTTAGACAATCAATAATGTAACATTAAATTCTATCAATTTTCACGGTGCAAATATATCAATTTATTATGCAAGCAAAAAGTATTTTATGACATTTTTCAGTTGTACAAGTAAAATGTGTTAAATATTTGGAACAATCGAACAAATTGGATACCTTTGCAACCTTGATTGAGACGTAAAACTTTTTATGATGCAACCAGTTTTCATATCCGGCCCTTGCGTTATAGAGTCACAGGAGCTTTTAGATAACGTGGCAGGGTATATTTCGGCCCTGAACAAGGCATTTGGCATTGACATAATATTCAAGGCTTCGTTCGATAAGGCTAACCGCACGTCGATACATTCATACCGCGGTCCGGGCATTGATAGGGGCTTGCAGATGTTAGCCGATGTCAAGTTGAAATACGGCTTGAGGGTGCTTACCGATATTCACGAGAGTTGGCAGGCCGAACCTGTAGGCGAGGTAGTTGATGTAATACAAATCCCGGCATTCCTGTGCCGGCAGACCGACTTGCTTGTGTCTGCGGCACGGACGGGGCGTACAGTCAATATAAAGAAAGCGCAGTTCTTGAGCGGGCGCGACATGGTTTACCCTGTAGAGAAGGCACGTGATGCCGGTGCAACGGAAATATGGCTGACCGAAAGAGGTAATATGTACGGGTACAATAATTTAATAGTGGACTTCCGTAATATTGCCGATATGCAGGAAATAGTGCCTACCGTAATCATGGATTGCACGCATAGCGTACAGCGTCCTGGGGCAGGAGGTGGCAAGACTTCCGGCGACCGTCGTTTTGTACCGGCTATGGCGCTTGCGGCAAAGGCTTTCGGTGCAAGCGGTTATTTCTTCGAGGTGCATCCAGACCCGGATAACGCACTTAGCGACGGGCCAAATATGCTCAGGCTTGATGATTTGGAAGCCGTGGTTAGGAGTATTTTGGAATAAGTGGAGAAACTTATTATTCTTAAAAAATATGGAAATCAGTGAACGCTTGAACCATGTGAGGGAATATGCCTCACGCTGCATACGTGAGGAGGCACAGGCCGTGTTGGATTTGTTGCCGCAGCTTGACGGGAATTTTGACAAGGCGGTTAGCCTGATGTATCACTGCCACGGCAAAGTGATAGTGACAGGAGTCGGCAAGAGTGGCCATATTGGGGCAAAGATAGCCGCTACATTGTCGAGTACGGGCACGCCGTCATTCTTTATCAATCCACTTGACGTGTTTCACGGTGACCTGGGTGTAATGACCAAGGATGACGTTGTGCTGGCAATCAGCTATTCAGGGCAGACTGACGAGTTGCTGCGTTTCATACCGATGGTGTTGCACATGGATATTCCAATCATAGGAATGAGCGGCAATCCAGCCTCGTTGCTTGCGAAGTATAGCACGGTGCACCTGCACGTACAGGTTGAGAAAGAGGCTTGTCCGCTAAACCTTGCTCCGACAAGCAGCACGACGGCAACACTCGTAATGGGTGATGCCTTGGCTGTTGCGTTGATGGAAGTCAGGGATTTTAAGCCGAGGGACTTTGCGCAGTTCCATCCCGGCGGAGAGCTCGGAAAGAGGCTGTTGACCACGGCGCAAGATGTTATGCGGACGGAAGATATGCCAGTTATGCCGCCTACGATGCATCTCGGCGAGGCCATAATCCATGTAAGCAAGGGCAAGTTAGGACTTGGCGTTGCCGTTGTTGACGGCAAGATTGTGGGGCTTATAACTGACGGTGACATACGCCGGGCGATGGAGAAATGGCAAGCACAGTTCTTTAACCGCACGGTGGCCGACATAATGACGCGCCAGCCAAAGGTTGTGCCGCCAGACATGAAGATAAGTGACATCCAGGGTATAATGAACAAGTATAAGATACATTCGGTGCTTGTAGTTGACGGCGACAGGCATTTGCTTGGAGTTGTAGACCATTATAGTTGTATGTTGTGATTTTTAAGTGAAAGGGGCGTGTGTGGACGAGTGTCATAGCCGTACACGCCTTGTTTGCAATAATTAGGGAAAAAGGATGAAGAGGATTGTTTTCGTATTATGGTTTGTGCTTGCCTGCGGCATTGCGGGTTCACAGACCTCTGACTCGTTGATTGTAAATTGCCTGAGGGAAGAGGGCATCAAGTTTTCTGATAACAACTCGGTTACGCTGTTGATGAACGGCCAAGAGAAATTTGACGATATGTTCGATGCTATCCGGCAGGCACGCAGCAGTGTGCACCTTGAATATTTCAATTTCCGTAACGACTCCATCGCCTCGTTGCTTTTTGACATACTGGCAGAGAAAGCGGCACAAGGAGTGGAGGTCAGGGCTCTGTTTGACGGTTTTGGGAATGACTCAAACAATCGTCCATTGAAAAAGAAGCATATTGAGGATATACGTTCACGAGGTATTGGGATTTATGAGTTTGACCCGATACGTTTCCCTTGGGTTAATCATGTGTTCCACCGTGACCATCGCAAGATAGTCGTAATAGATGGCAAGATTGCCTATACAGGTGGGATGAACGTGGCCGACTATTATATTACTGGAACGGAGCAAGTGGGAGAGTGGCGTGATATGCACTGTCGCATTGAAGGCGACGAAGTGAATACCCTGCAAGCCATTTTCCTGAAAATATGGAATAAGGTGACGGGGCAGGATGTGCATGGAGCTAAATATTTCAGGGGGTATCACGGGGCAGATTACATAACGGGACTCAAACCTGATACTTGCGTTACGGCGGGGAAGAAGATGGTTGGCATAATTAACCGTGAACCGAGGACAACGAATGGAATAATAAGGAAATTCTATACTGAAGCAATAAACTTTGCCAAGGATAGCATAAAGTTGGTAAATCCTTACCTTACATTAAACAATACGTTGAAGCGCGCATTGCGCAATGCCGTAAAGCGAGGCGTGAAAGTGGAAATAATGGTGTCAGAGAATAGCGACATACCTTTGACACCAGACTGTGTGTTTTACAATGTGCATAAATTAATGAAGCACGGAGTGAATGTATGGATATACCAAAAAGGTTTCCATCATACCAAGGTAATAATGGTTGATGGAAAGTTTTGTACCGTAGGCAGTGCCAACCTGAACGCGAGGAGCTTGAATTTTGACTATGAGGAAAACGCGGTTATCATAGACCCTTGTACGACAAAGGAATTGGATGAGATGTTTGAGCGTGACAAGGCACACTCTTTCAAGTTGACAGAGGATGTATGGGACAAATGGAGAACGCCGTGGCAGAAGTTTGTAGGATGGTTTGCCCATTTGCTTACGCCGTTCCTTTAAGTCCCATACGGTCAGGCTTCGTATGCAATGAGGTCGGCCATTAGCCTAAGGTCGGTTTCGCTTATTCCGTGTTTGGTGAGAAAGGCATGGTCGTTCTCCAGTTCCCGTGATAAGTTGTATTTGGGGGTGTCAGGACCGCTTGCTTTTATGAAGTCTTTAAACAGGCTGACGGCTGCAGGGATGTTACCCATCAACCATTGGCAATAACCGGCGTTCAGGCGGTCGCCGGTTTCAACTTCTTCACTCTTTAATAGCCTGTTGTATGCTTTGTTTGCTTGCTCGTATTTGCAAAGTCCCATGAGGTTCCATGCCAAGACTCTTGTTATAGACATGGAATCGGGGTTTTCAATGTCAAGCTTGTATAGCAGGTTCATTGCTTTCTGGTAGTTTTCTGATTTTGACAATGCCACGCAGTAATTTAGTGCGATGGTGCTGTTTGTCGGGTCTTGCTTGTGTAAGGCCTCATAACATATTGATGAATGTTCGTATTTTCCGCATTCAAAATAGGCACGGGCAAGCAATGACAAGATACGTTTGTTGCCTGGTTCCAGGTTGTTGATGTTTTCAAGGCATTTGACGGCCATGTCTGGACGTTTCTTGAAGTTGAGCATATATATGCTTTTGACAAGTTGCATTTTTGTGTTATCCATGTCGTCATATCTCGATATGAGCTTTTCCAGTGCTTCTTTATTCTTGTGCTTTAGCATGAAATAACACAAATCAGGTATCGTTTCCTTTATTCCGCTATCCTTAAATATATCATTTGTGATGAACGTGAAATGTTCTATGTCAAACGGGTTTGCGAGTTGTTCGCGTTGGGAGAACAGCTTGAAAAAGCGGTACATATCTTGGAGTATCATTCTTCTGATGTATGTAGGTTGCTTTTGCTCTTCGGTGCTGGTTACTTGTCCCAATGCGTCGGGGGTGTTCATCATCTCTTTCATGTTCTCTGGTAAGCGACTGATTATTGACGATACCGCAAGGGTAAATGAATACTTGTCGCTATCGCAGAAAGGACCGTTGTTCAAAATGTTGGCCAATAGAGGTGTTCCTTTTAAGTTTCCCGTAGTGTTTGATATGTCAGGGTGTTCGAGAAAGAAAGGATAAAACCAGTTTACGACATTGTAGAAGAAGGGAAAACGCTTCATTTGTGAAAAACCTCCAAAATAAATGTCAGAACCTGCCTTTTGCATATTCATCATTTTCTTGAAACTTTCTTCCATCTTTTCCATGGCCCTGTCGGATGCTCCCGGGTCAAAAATATCGGTCATAGGGTCTTCTTCTTTTTCCGTAATGCCGAACCTTGTGATGTTGAGGTTGTTGTTTTTTATGAGTTCAGGCATTATGTCCCGTTGTATCTTGTCTGCGTCTTGTTGTGTGTTCAGGCAGAACACAATTTGTTTTTGTAGCTCAACAAGTTCGTTGATAATGCTTGTGTCTTTTAGGATTTCATTAATATTGTTTTTTTGTTTTTGGAGGATATTGGTGCTTGAAGGTACTGAGAACACCCAACCTATTAGGGCTTTCTGGCGTATTTTTTCGTCGTGTGCTTTTATGTATGTGTTCAGCAGAACTTCAAATTTATTGGCATCAAAGTTGTTCATCGTAGCCAATGTCAAAGCACTTACTATTAGTTGGGCATCGATGGAATCTATTGTAGGGGACAGCAGCAAGCTGCAAAAAAAATCTGCATCATGTTCGTTCCATTGTTTTGATGTTACAATGTTACAGAACAATGCTTTCATGAAATCCGTGTGATTGCGGTATAGACTTTGGCTTTTGTTCGTTTTCCCTGGTTCGGGTTCCAGTGAAAGTAGAGCTACGTCGGCAACAAAGTTTTCAAGTTCTTGTTTAATGTTTTCGTTTGAAAGGTCTTTGTTGCTGGACTTGCGCGACGTTTCTATGAAGAAAGGCACGTTCTGTATCTTGTATGACATCATGAAATCACTCGTAAAGCGGTAAAGCCTTACCAGTAGGCCGTTGTATATGTTTTCCCGTTGTGGGTCATTAAAGCCTTGCTTCATGTATCCGAGCATCAACTTGTAGTTGTTTTCAATGTTTTCAAGTTCTTCGTCATACATGAGGTGTGGGTTGGCGTTTACGAGAGTGCGTAAGGCTTGTATGGCCGGGCCTAACATATTGCAGCCTATTTTGTCGAATATGTCCTTGAATTTTTTTGTGGTATTGTTATCCATCTGTCTCTTCATTTTAGCCATTTATTGGCAGTGTCAATGTCTTTTGGTCGTGGAGCCTTTGCGTGCTGGAACTTTAGCTTTGGCAATGCGTTGATTGTTTTGTCGTCTAATTTATAATGCTTTTTCAGCGTTGAGGAGTAATGTTTTATACCGAGTTTATTAATTGAGTCGCAGGCAGCATTATATCCGGCAATGAAAATGTCGAATTGCTGTTGTCGGCGCTTGTCTTTCATTTCATTGCTATTGAATGCTATAACACCGAAGTACATATCCTTGTCACGGCTATCCATAAGTACGGGGTGTTTGTACATCCTTGCCTTTGTGGCCTGTGGCTCAGGAAGAAGCATCGCATCCATTTCGTTGTTGAGCAACATCTGCAGTCTCAAATCGACGTCGTTTATCTGGATTTTGAAAACTTCTTCTTGTTTTATCTTTGCACTGTCAATCGCATAATCAGCAAGCAGTGCCGTTGCAGAGAACCTTGCCATGGCTATCATCTTGTCGGTCATTTGATTTAGCCTTCTTATTCTTGCCGTTTTGTTGCTTATGATTTGCCAGTAAGCGTTAGTGGCGGCAATATAGTCAAGTGCCAAACCTCTTTTTTTCATATATTGCCCTCGTACTATGTCGGTTATGCATCCTTCCAGTCTGCCTTTTTCAAAAGCTGCGTCGCAATCTATTTGCGATTTGAAAGGCTTTAACCGTATGTCGGCTTTCGTCGAGTCAAACAAGTTATGGTCCTTAGCGACATATATTGGCAGACAGTCAAGCGTTGGCATTACTCCTATTTTAAGAGCCAACGAATCTTCTTTTTTCAGCCTTTCCTGTTCGGCGCGTGTTTGCCTTTTCATTTCGTCATACGATGGGCCGCATCCGGAAAGGATGATGGCCGCCATCAAGGATATGACAATATATATGGGTTTCATATTTTCCGTAGTTGTAAATTAGGTATGGCATGGTGTCCTATTGCGGTGTGCTTGGGATACTGTCGGCCATGCTATGAATGTGCAATTTATTAAAAAGGGCAGCCCTGCGTTTTACACGCGAGTCGCCCCTTCCGCGTTATTTAATGTGCGATATTAGCCAAAACAGCTTTTTTAATATGCTGCAAAGTTAGTGATTTATTTTGTAACAAAAAAAAATATTGATATTTTTGTAGGACAAAATCAAGGAGGTGAAGTTACGTTGAAAATGTTTTTTGTGGTAATAGTTGTTTCACGCTCCGAAAATTAAATCTTATGGCAAAAGACAAGATTGCTTATGTATGTTCGAATTGCGGTCAAGAGTCAGCTAAGTGGATTGGGAAATGCCCGAATTGCGGTCAATGGAACACGTTTAAGGAAATAAGGGTTGCTCCTGTTTCCGTAGGGCAGGTTGCTGCTGGTTCTACGGCTTCGTCAGTTAGAGGCCGTAGTATGCAGAAAACAAGACCGTTGCCACTGTGTGAGATTTCCGTGAAAGACGAACCACGCATTGATATGGGGGATGGCGAGCTCAACCGTGTGCTTGGCGGTGGGCTTGTGCCAGGTTCTATAGTATTGCTTGGCGGAGAGCCAGGCATAGGCAAGAGTACTTTGACGCTGCAAACAATATTGCGGATGTCCGACCGCCGTATTCTTTATGTCAGCGGTGAGGAAAGTGCGCATCAGTTGAAGATGCGTGCAGAGCGCATTATCGGTTCGCAACACAGTGGAAAGCAATCGGCAGACGGTCTAATTGACAGCCCTGCGCCGCAATCAAGGTTGAAAGGTTTTTCGACCGACAACTGCTTGGTGTTGTGTGACACGTCTCTTGAAGATATTTTCAGGAACATCCAGGACACGTCTCCTGAAATAGTAGTCATTGATTCTATCCAGACCATAAGCACCGATGCCGTTGAAAGCTCGCCCGGCAGCGTTACACAGGTAAGGGAGTGTGCCTCGGCTTTGCTGCGTTTTGCCAAGTCAAGCGGCGTACCGGTTATTCTTATAGGGCACATAAACAAGGAAGGCACATTGGCCGGCCCTAAGATTCTTGAACACATCGTTGACACGGTAATACAGTTTGAGGGCGACCAGCATTATATGTACCGCATTCTCCGCTCAACCAAGAACCGTTTTGGCAGCACCTCGGAGCTTGGCATTTACGAGATGTGCCAGGACGGTTTGCGGCAGGTGGCCAATCCTTCGGAACTGTTGTTGACGCAAGACCATGACGGTCTTAGCGGAATAGCCATATCTTCGGCCATTGAAGGCGTAAGGCCCTTTCTTGTTGAGACACAGGCCCTTGTGTCATCGGCTGCTTACGGAACGCCGCAGCGCAGTGCCACGGGCTTCGACCAGCGGCGGCTCAATATGCTGCTTGCCGTCCTTGAGAAGCGCGTCGGCTTCAAGCTGATGCAGAAAGACGTATTCCTCAATATAGCCGGAGGATTGCGTGTAACCGACATGGCGATGGACCTCAGCGTTATCGCCGCGGTGCTGTCGAGCAATGTCGATACGGCGATAGAAAGTGGCTGGTGTATGGCGGGAGAGGTTGGGCTAAGCGGCGAGGTGAGGCCTGTAAGCCGCATAGAGCAGCGTATTGCCGAGGCCGAGAAACTTGGTTTTACGCATATTATAGTGCCGAAATATAATATGCAGGGAATATCAAGAAAGAAGTTTAACATCGACCTTGTGCCCGTGCGCAAGGTCGAGGAAGCCCTGAGGGCCTTGTTCGGATAAGATATGCCATTTAACGTTACGCCGCCAAGCATCTAAAAGTATAGTGCTTGGCGGCGTAGTGTTTTCTTATTTATCGCCTAACAGTTTTGCTATTCCGGTTTCAAGCTGTTCGCCGCGAAGCCCGGCGTCGAGCACTTTGCCCGTGCTGTCAACCACGACGGTGAACGGGATGGCCTGTATGCCGTATTTCTGTGCGGCACTGTTGTTCCATCCTTGTAGGTCAGACAGCTGCGTCCATACCATGCCCATCGAGCTTACGGCTTCAGTCCATTGGCTTTTGTCCTCGTCGAGTGACACGCCGACGATGCCTAATCCTTTGTCCTTGTACTTGCCATATATTCTTACGAGGTTGGGCATTTCTTGCATACAAGGGCCGCACCAGCTTGCCCAAAAATCAATGACGGTGACTTTGTGTTTCGCAAACTCGTCGGTTACGTTCACTTCTTTGCCATCAATGTCGGTCATGCTGAACTCTATGCGCGGCTCATCGCGTGTGCTGTCGGCCTTTTGCACGGCACTTGTCGCACTCCCGTCGCCATTGTTTGCTGTGGTAGGGGCATTTCCCCTGCTTCCGCAAGCCGTTAAGGCAAGCGCCACAGCGGCGGCAAGCGCACAGGCTTTAAATTTTTTCATAATCCATTATAGGCTTAAACTTGTCAGCTTATTTACTCGTCCACTTGTCTGCTCGTCCCTCGTCTGCTTGTCAACTTACACAAGGTATTGCGAGCTTATGCTCTCGTTGTTGACTACGCGGCGGATTGTTTCGGCAAACATATCGGCCACTGATAGCTGCTTAACCTTTGCGCAACGGTTGGAGTAGGGGATAGAGTCAGTGAAGACCATCTCCTCGAGCGCCGATTTCTGTATGCGTTCGCTGGCCGGGCCGCTCATAACGCAGTGCGATGCGCACGCCCTTACGCTTTTTGCTCCGGCCTCTTTCATGATGTCGGCCGCCTTGGTGATGGTTCCGGCAGTGTCAACCATGTCGTCTATGATTACCACGTTCTTGCCCTTTACGTCACCGATGATTTGCATACTCTCCACGACGTTGGCCCTTGCGCGAGTCTTGTTGCACAGCACGAGCGGGCAACCGAGGTATTTTGCGTAAGTGTTGGCACGCTTGCTGCCGCCAACGTCGGGCGAGGCGATTACGATGTCGTCAAGTTTCAGGCTTTGCAGGTAAGGCAGGATTACGCCCGATGCGTACAGGTGGTCAACGGGAACGTCGAAGAAACCCTGTATCTGGTCAGCGTGCAAGTCCATCGTTATGAGCCTGTCGATGCCGGCCACCCTGAGCAAGTCAGCCACGAGCTTCGCACCGATGCTTACGCGCGGCTTGTCCTTGCGGTCTTGGCGTGCCCACCCGAAATATGGTATAACGGCGTTAATGCTTTTGGCCGATGCACGTTTGGCTGCATCAATCATCAGCAAGAGCTCCATGAGGTTGTCTGAATTTGGGAATGTGCTTTGTACGAGGAACACGTCGCGTCCGCGAATAGACTCCTCATAAGATACGGCGAACTCTCCGTCAGAGAATTTTGTAATCAGAAGATTGCCCAGCGGGCATCCAAGACTGTTGCAGATTTTTTCTGCAAGGTACCTGGTGTTAGTGCCAGAAAATACCATGAAAGAGTTTTTCTCACTCATTTGGCTTGTTTGTGTTTTATGTTTTTATAATTGTTCCGTAATAAATTTTCTCCCTTTCTCACCTTTTATTTTATTATATGCCTTCTCATCCATTCACCTCCTCTCGGGGAGGTTGGGAGGGGGCTGTCTTCTCGAGGAGGTCGGGAGGGGGCTGTTTGCCTTTTCACGATACGGCTTTCCTAAGTTTTCCGAAATGGCTTATCAGGTCTTTGTAGTCAGGCTCGTTGTGGATGTCAAACTTGTTCCAGAGGTCTTCACACACGACAACGCCGCCGAACCCCAGTTCCTTCGCCTCTTTGATATTGTCGATGCTTACTTCTCCGTAGGCATATACGTGCTTGTCTATGAGTCCGAGGCTTACGGCTTCGGCCAGTCTCGCCTGTGCGCCGGTCTTGTCATAGTGCCCTCCGTTGCCGCGCATGAACGTGTCGGCAAGGAATACGTATTCGGCTTTTTTCTTCATTGCAGCCAGTGTGCTGATGTCTGTGCACGTCATGCTGAATTTCCCCTTGTATCCTTGGGGGGCATCTTTCGTTCCGTCGTCAATGTGTATACCGGCAAGGCCATATTCGTTTTTCAGGTAATAATGGTCGTGCACGGTTATTTTGCCGTATGTTTCCTCCGGCAATAGCGACAACAAGCGTTCCGAGTACATAGGCGAAGCTCCTGGTTTGTACAGGTGCAGGTTGTCCATGCCCTCGTCGAAGAGAGCCGTCAATATCTTGTCTTCTTCTACGAAGAAGGTAGGAAGGGTCATTATAACGAGCTTCATCGCTTTATCTTTTTCCAAATGCAAATGTATAAAAAAAAAGGCAACGGGCAATCCTATACGGCCAAAAAGTTTCAACTTGCTTAATAAATCATGCCAGGCTGGACTTTTCCCGGCGGCGTGGCCAATGTCAGTGCTGCGGCTCATTCGTGGTCTTATGGTTTTTAATATGCCGTGTTTTACCTTGTAAAAGGGCATCTTTTACGGTTCAATAGATGCCCTTTTGCTGTGCGAATTGTGGCATATTGCTAACACGTTGGTTCTCAATGCAATAGCAAAAGCTAAACGTGTTCGTCGCTTTCGACGATTATCGGCCGTTTATGTCCTTTCTTTTTTATGATAGGGAACAAACAATACGAGAAGCGTGCTGCCAAGGCAGAGCCAGACAGTAGACCCCGTGATGTCTTTCATTGCGATTAATGTAGCTTGTAGCGATACCTTGCTTTTCATTAACGTGGTTGCAAGGCGTTCGGTTTCAAGGGCGTCTTTCCCCTGCATTTGCCCGAGGCGTGCCGCTTGGGCGAACTGTTTTGATGCCTGTGGGTTGTCGTTGCTGGCCTCTTGGACGAAACGGGTGATGTAGTTTTGCTGGCGTTCCTGCAGCCAGTTGCCGTAAACTGATGTGCCGATAGCGGGTGCAACAACGTTGCGCACGGCCACCATGAGGAACAGCCATGTGGAGAAATAGCGTATTGGAAGATGCTTCATAGCAAAGGCGCAGGTAACGGAATACAGTATTAACATCCCAGAATAATGTAGAAGTGTGGGCGGAATGGTGTGTTCCTTGAGCCCCATCGTCTGGTAATGGAAATACATATACACGTTGGCGCAAAGCATAAACAGGAAGCCAATGGCGTAAATGTAGCGGAAATGCACGCCTCGCAATACGCAGACTAACGCAACGGCCAATCCGGCTATGCAGCCCGGGAGTGCCCAACACGATACGGCGGCGGCCTCAAGGTCGCCCGAACAGGTGGATAGCTTCAGGTAAGTGGTGACAAACAGGGTGCTGCTGTTGATTAACATAAGTAAGATGAAGATGCCTATGCCATACCATGTGTAACGGCGGCGGAAGATGCCAAGTTCAAGCATCTTCCGCTGCCTTGCGGCCGATAGCCACAGGAACAGCCCTCCGCACACGAGCATTACGGCCAGCGCAATGCCCATCGACGTGTTGCTGAACCAGTCGTAGGTCTTTCCGTACACGAGGATATAGCACAGCGCACCGGTGGCCACGGTCAGCAGTATGGCGTCAGACAAGAGACGTCATGGCAGGTGGTACTTGTGCGTTGGTGCTTGGCAGAAAGTTAATACCACTACAAGCATGGCCGCAAGCATCATGCCCATGACCAGCAGGTATATGTACGTCCATGTAAACTCGTAGGCCACCCATGCCGAGACGTAATTGCTGAATTGCACGATGCAAAGGATGTAGCAATAAAGCACAGGCATGAGTATTGTCCGGGCATGGTCGTTTTTGTAGGTTTCGGCTGGTGTTGCCGGCTCATACAGGAACATATCAAGCGTTTGTATGCCCAACAGGTAGGGAGCAATGACAAAAGTCGTGTTGAGAACCAGTGCCACGCGGATGAAACCTATAAGGAAACAGCATACGGCCAGCAGCGGGATGCACTGCGTTACGGCGCAGACACCGTTTAACAGGGCCAGCAAGGCGTATCCGCACAGGTAGACGTGTTTTACGTTCCGTGCTTGCAGGTATGGCAACATGAAAGGGAACACCATCGACATACCGATACTGGCGCAGAGACTCAGGAACTGGAAGGTCTCCGTGAGCGTGCCCATGCTTCCTGCCATTTCGTTGATGTTGCTCAGGTATGTCCCGCCCGAAAAGAACAGCGGTACGAACAGCAACAACAATATAAGTGCGCCTAACGGTTTTGGCACCCATTGCCGAAAGGGATAGTTTGTATTCATAGGCAACGTTATTTCCGTAAGTCAGTTTTCACGATGCACATCATGCCGGCGGCCAGGCGTGCGTTGTCATCTTTGGATATGTCTGTCAGCTCTATGCGTACAGGCACGCGCTGTTGTATCTTCACGAAGTTGCCGGCTGAATTGTCCGTCGGCACCATCGAGTATTTAGAGCCTGTGGCGGAGCTGATGGCAGTAATGCGGCCCTTGAAAGTCTTGTCCTTGAATGCGTCAACGGTGACTTCAACCTCCTGGCCAACTGACAATGAGGAGACTTGCGTCTCTTTATAGTTGGCTACCACCCATTTACGGGTGTCGGGGATGATGGTCGTCAGCGTCTGTCCGGCATTAACCAACTGTCCTTCTTCGATGGAGCGTCTACCTAAACAGCCGTCGCAAGGTGCGGTCACCACCGTGTACGACAGGTTAAGTCGAGCCAGCTCGACGGCAGCCTCGGCGCGCTTGATGGCAGCTTTGGCGTTCTCCTGTCGTTGGCCAACCTCGTTTACTGACGAGTGGGCTGCCTCGCGTTGCCTTTTCAGGGCAGAAACGCGGGCGCGTGCCATTTCAAGTTGCGTCTGGTATTGCTCTACAACGGCTGGCGTAGTTGCTTTCTTCTTCAACAATGCGCTGTATCGGTGATAGTCTTTCTCAGCCTGTTCGGCATGATATTGTGCCTCGGCGATGGATGCGTCATACACGGAAGCCGTGCTGGATGCGGTGTTCAGCGTGTTGGCGGCCACCTTTCGTCCGCTACGAGCATCCATGAGGGCGGCTTCGGCTTGTTTAAGCTGGATGCGGTATTCCTCGTCTTCCAGTATGAGCAGCGTGTCACCTTTGTTTACGTGCTGGTGTTCGGTGAAGCAAATCTGCCTGATGTATCCCGGCACACGGATGTTTATTGGCGAAAGGTATTGTTCTACCTGTGCATCGTCGGTCGTCACGCTTGCCTTGTAATCATTGAAAATGAAGATAATCGCCAATAATCCGAAGGCCACGAGGCAAATTCCCGCTATACCTACGACCCTCTTAGCCATGGAGCTTTTACCCTTGGCTTGTTCCTGTGCGTTGTTGTTCGTTTCCATATAGATGATGTTTTTATGTTTTACAATATAGGTGTTTATGTCCGTGAAGCCGTTTTTATTGGGTCAGGCGGTCAAGGTTGCCGGAAAGTTTCATTAGCGCCAGCTGTGCAATGTTGCATTGGCAATGGGCCTGGACGCACGCCGACTGGGCATTGCGGAGCCGCATTTCGTCTTGCAACAGTTCCGTCATGGACGCTACGCCCTCCTTGTATTTCTCCTCGGTAACGGCATAAACGTCCTGCGCCTGCCTGTAACTGTCTTTTTGCGTGTCGTAAACTTAAAGATTGTGTTGCAGCTGTCGGGATGCGTCGGCATATTCCTTGTCGAGTTGTTTGCGTTGCAGGTTGAAGGCGTTTTCGGCCTGTTGCCTGTCATATTCATACTGCCTGATTTTCAGTTTCTTGTCATTGCCGTCGAAAATCGGGATATGTACCGACAGGGCAAGATACGTGTTGCCGAACCAGTTGTGTGTTTCGCCTGACGTATGGAAGAAATGCTTGAACTTCTCTTGGTATCCCACGGCTCCCAACTGGCCGCTAAGTGAAACGGAAGGAATGTATCCGGCACGTACAGCACGGGCCTGTCTTTTCGTTAATTCCTGCTTTGTTGACAGCAACTTCAGTTCGGGCAGTGACGAGCTTACGCCCTCCGCTTGCAGCAGGGAGATTTCTTGGGGCATCCGGCTGACGCCCATTGGGGTTTCATGCGAAAGGTCGAGCAGGTAGCGGAGCAGGTTCAACTGTTGTTCATATAGGGTGGCGTATTGGTCATGTTGTGCCACGAGGCCTTTTATAGTCAAAAGTAAGTGAAATGCGAATAATTCATTTAAAAGTTGTATCTTTACGGCATGGAAATGCAATTGTCGA
>CALUEX010000014.1 GCA_944319815.1 uncultured Prevotella sp.
GGCAATAGGCTATGAAGTCGCACCAGCTCGCCCCGGTGCACATTATATGGCTTTGGCACTGCCAGTAGTATTCGGGTCTCACCCTTTTCAGCGTTGCGTTGTCGCTCACTTCGGCACGGTAACGCATGTAGGTTTCTTGGTTGGGGCACTTGATTTCTACGCAACCCTTGCGGCCCTTGCCGTCATCCTCAATGAAGCCGTCGGGGCTTGAGGCGAAGAACGGTATCGTAGGGTGCTCTACGCTGCCACGTTCCGTCACGGTGTAGCCCGTGCGCCTTGCGTAAAGGCGGCGTGCGTGGGCCTCCTGCTCCGTGCCCCAGCGCATTGCCTTTGTCTCGACGTTGACGGCTTCCAAATACTCGCCGAAGAGCTTGTCGCTGCCGACTATGCGGTCGTTCATGTAGCGCGTGGCGGCCACCTGGTAGATGTAACTCATGGCCGTGTCCGAGAAGCCGCCTTGACGGTTCTCCTTCATCAGCTTACCGATGCAGCTTCCCGTGTAACAACCCAAGCGGGAGCGGTACCAGCCTAATGAATGTTGCTCGAACTCGTTTACATGCAGCTCGTCGGTGCCGCCGTCGTACAGGAGCGGCGGCATGGTCGGAAATTCGGCCACGCCGCCTAAGTCATAGGGATTACTCATAACAATTTGCCTTCCTGCGGTTGATTGGGCGCCTGTTTCGCCGTAGTAGGCTGTGGAACTTCCTTGCCGTCAGCCTCTGCCTTGTCAGTCGGATGCGGCGCGGGCGTTGTGTCGTTGTCCGCCTCCGCAGCTATTGCGCTCAAATCGTCGCTCACGTCCTCGTAAGGCACGACCTCGGCGTCCTCGATTTCCTCCTTAGTCATAAGTCCCATGCTTATCTCGGGGCAATAGACGCGCTGCCAAAATGCGGCCGCACGGTAACGCAGCATTTGGTTGGGCATTGTGCGCCACTTGCTGCCCGACTTTGTCGCCCATCCTTCCTTTGTCGCCATGCCGAGCGTCACCCAGTCGCCGTAAAGCGGCTCTTTGTGCTCCTTGTCGTAAGCCTCGTAAGCGACACAGCGACATCCGTAATCGTCCGTGCCTTCGGTTCCCTTGAACTCGTAACGGAGCGGCGAGAAACGTCCGCTGGCGTTGATTGTGGCTATCAGGAACTTGCTGCTGAACGACGGGTTGCCGTGTACTACGTAAAGGTTCTGCATCACCATGAGAGGGTTTGCCTTCATGCGCATAGCCATGTCGAGTGCTATCACGCAGTTGCCGACGTTGCCCTTGTAGATGTCGGGAACTATCGTCGAGGTAGCGTACATCTTAGCCATGCGCTGCATGGTTTCAAACTGCTGGACCGTCTGGCCGACAGGCGTAAGGGCAAACTCAGCTGCTGCCCTCGCCTGTATTACTTTTAATTCGGTTTCTTGGTTTTCCATATCTTTTAGTATTGCATTAAAAAGTCGTAGGTAATCTCCTCCAGCCTGTCCGGGTCGAAGTCAACGTCCGAGCCGTCGGCGGTCTCAAAGTCGAAGTCCTTTACATGGCATTCGGCTGAGACCGGGATGTGTCCGCCCGTCAGTTGCTCTTCCAAAGGGTCGTAGTCCACGTACACGTCCATCGAGACGTAGACCATTTCCCCGTCGCGGTCTATCCGCCCGAAGTCCTGTACGGCACATTGGACGGCGAGCTCGCGGTAGTCGTCATCTGTAAGTTTCATAATACAAACTCTTTAAAAGCCAATAAGTAGACATCGTATGTCTTCTTGACAACATAGAACAAGATGCAGCCAAACGAATGCCCTACATCATTTATGTCTAATATTGGGTAAGGTTCGTTCTCTATTTTGTCGATGTGTTTTTCCACGTCTTTCGACTTGAAAGCCTGATTGAGGCTTTCTTTTATCCGTTCAAGGATTTCATCGCCGTAAGGCTCGAAATGTGCCTTTATTTTCTCTTGGTTCCTTAAAGCCCACCTCATTGTTTTTTTAGTATTTTATTCCACTTATTTACCACGTCATTTCCGCAAGTGTAGCAGAAGAGGATAAACGCCACGATTAAGGCCGTGGCCTCGCCAGTCATTGCCGCGTGCGCCGTAGTCAGCGCAAGCAGCGCGATTGATAGCTTTTTCATATATCTTGTGTGTTTAGTTTTCCTTAAAAAGGCTTGCCGGTTCTCGCGAATGGGCAAGCCGGACGTATTAGTTCTTTGAAACATTGAAGTACAATGTCGTGGCGCAGCCGTTCTCGCTACGTGGTGCAAGTCGTCAGCTTTCCCTGCGCCGTGCCAGGCTTTGAAGCGTGTCAAGCCTATCGTGTATGTGTGGTTATGCGAGTTCCAACCAAAAGGCGGTGGAGACCTCCGAGGCTCTTAATCCTTTGGCCTCCGCCGAGGCCTTGCCTTCTTTTAAGATGATTTTTTAGGTCAAAACCGCCGTGCATCGCTGCATGGGCGGCCTCGGAATTTTCATCATACATCAAAACTGAATTAACTAAATGCTTGTAACATTGGCAATCGTTCGTTCCCGTGCCCCCATCGAAGGGCAGCACCCTAACGTGCAGCACGGGATATATATGTCTTGCCTACGTCGTCACCCGGTTGCGGCCGCCCACGCCGCATAACTTTATAGCCTTAATGGACTGTGGCAGGTTTTATCCGTCGGCAACCAATCTCTAACTTAACGAACGCCATTGCTGGCGCACGCCCGTCAACAGCACGCCGTTTATTCGTTCGCGGCACGCCTTGGCGGGATTTAGTTTTATTTCAGCCTTTAATGTTCCAGTATGTCAAAGAACGAAACAATGATTTTTAATTTTTCATTGTTAATTCTTAATTTGAAAAGTGGTGCAGCCGCTCTCGCTGCGTGTTACCGGCCGTCAGCCGCCCCTGCACCTATCGCACATTAACTATTTCTCACCTTCTCACCCTTTCACCTTCTCACCTTTATAAGGTTCTCCACAAGGCTTTTATCGCCCTGCCCGTAAAGAACTTTCTCGGCCTGCCCATGCGGTCCTTCACCGTCCGCCGCTCGCCGTATTTTATCAGTCCTTTCGCCACATACTCAGCAAACGCGCTCCTGCTTACGCCCAAAGCCTCGTATGCCTCCTTCGTGCTGTATTTCGCCGTATCCGCTACCTGTGGCTCTATCGCTGTCACCATATCTGTCCCTCCTTTCAGAATTTCTTTATCATGTTCAGTTCCTTTGCCAACTCTCGTACTTTATTCTCTGCAGGAGTGTCAGCGTTCCATCCGAGGGCGCGGGTCACCGTCATACGGCTTACGCCTGCAATCTTGGAAAGTCTTTCCACTTCGCCTCTTCTTAGAATTATTCTCTTTCGCTTTGCCATTTCAGTTTTAATTCTTATTTTTGCCGTTAAATCGTCTTGTGTTGCATTTCTGTTGCCTTGACGTTGTGCGGCTGTTCTGTTTACAGTTGCAAAGATAGATATTATATCTTAGATAAACAAGTAATATCTTAGATTTAATATCTATATTAACAATAATTAAGGGTAAAGGTTATGAACGAAAGAATATTGCAATTTATTGGATACTTAGGTATTTCAGTATCAGAATTTGAAAGAAATTGTGACTTAAGCAATGGTGCTGTTTCAAAAATGGGAGATAACACAAGACGGTCAACAATAAATAAAATATACAATGTATATCCGCAGTTGAATACCGATTGGCTTCTTACCGGGAAGGGCGACATGCTTAACTCTGAACAATCACCATCATTATCGCCGACAACTGATAAGGTTATTGCCGATAATGACGGTAATAATCAAAGTCCGCCACATGTGATAAAATACTATCCTAACGTCAACGGCTCAATGGGTGGCGTACAATTTCTCGACGACCCTGACGAAACAGTCTGCTACATTTCCATTCCCGGTTATTCAGATTGTAAGTTCGCTATCAATGCTTACGGCGACTCTATGTACCCGTTAATCAAGAGTGGGCAAATCGTCCTTATGTCCAAATGGCTTGAGCGTTTCATAGACTGGGGTCGCATATACCTTGTTGTCACCAAGAGCGGTTACCGTGTCATAAAGCGACTTTATCCGGGTTCGTCCAACGCCACCATAACTTGCGTAAGTGAAAATCATGAAACAAATCCTCCCTTTGAAATAGAGAAGGACGACTTGGATAAGTTGTATATCGTAAAAGGTTGGATTTGCAGAGAAGTAATATGATTAAAATAATATGATATGGGCATTGACCCTGAAATCCTTTACCTGCGCGGCCAGGTCGCCTCCTACGAGAAAGTTCTCGGCATATCGCGCAACGCCGCTTTCGAAAAAGCAAATGTAGGATAATAAAGATATGGAACAATAAATAATCAATAAAAATGGAAAAGAAACACTCAATTTTAATAAACATTTTAAGATGGATTGCCGTACTTCCAGCATCTGTTGTGGCATACCTTCTTGCATACGTAGTGTCAATGGTTATCCAATGGATAAATTACGGTTATGTGGGCATCGAGTTTATGAATACAATAAGTGTCACCGTCATCTTAGGGCATCTCATTGTTTATGGATTGGCAGGTTATGTCGCCATGTATGCATCTGCAGCCATTGCTCCAAAAGCAAAATTTGTCACGTCCATAATAATGGCTACATTATGGTGTATTTTCTTTATCTTTGCGGCAATCAGCGCATTTCTTGTCGAACAACATTTAATGCAGACCATTATGGTTGTCGGCGGCTCCGTCACTTCATCAATAGGTGTAATACTATATATATGCAACAACGCCTCATCTCTGAAAAATGATGAAACTGATTTAGAATAACAGCATATCACAAAATATTCCCAATAGATATGAAATATTACTTGTTCTTAATAATATTGGCTGTATTCATGACATCTTGCAGCTTGTCAAACAGCCGTGTCTACATCTGTACCGGCCCATACTCAAAAGCATATCACAAAACATCCGGCTGCATGGGACTTAGCCGATGTAGTGGAGATATTGAAGGTGTTAGTGAAGATGAAGCAATAGAAGAAGGACGGCACAAATGCCATTTCTGTTATGATTAGACTCACACCCCCAAGTTCCAATAAATAACGCTTAGCAGGCGGCAGAAGTCACAATACTTCATGCCGTCTGCTTCGTTTATCAGCACGTCTATCATTTCCTTCATAACCATTTCTCCTTAACCATCGTTCCGGCTCGAAGAACAGGCGATACAGCCATACAAGCCAGTACGTCTTAGGCACTCCGCCGTCATTTGTCCCCGATAGCTGCAATCTTAGTTCCTTTTTCCGCTTTGACTTCATAGCCCAAACCTCCTTTATTTAAAATTGCCATGCTCTTTGTCAATAATTCATTGGCGTCGTAAGTCTCTGGCAATTCAGCGTCACCGAGCACATACGCTTCAATCTCTTTTGCCGTAGGCACTATCCGTTCTGGTGTAATGCCGTCAACCATCGTGGCCAATCGCGCAGCTTCAAGCCTTAAGTCCAATTTCGAGTTCATATATTAATCACAATACTGCAACATAACTATTGTCTTTAACTCCTAAATCCTTTTCTCCCTGCATGTGTCGCAAAGGAACATCTCGGCTACCTCAAACATCCTTTGCCCCACATACCCGGCAAGATATTCCGCATCCTCGCCGTATGGGTCAATGGCAAAAGCCTGGGATATGTGCCGGCACAGGTGTCCTTTCTCGTGGTCCAGTGAATTCTGGAATTGCGCAGCCGACGAAGTTTTGCCTATCACGACAAGTGTCCGCCGTTTCTCCGTGTTTGAATACGTTATGCCTGTGTTCCTTTCTCCCGATGTTAAGTTACGGTAAGCTCGTTTCAAGTCATCGCCTCCGCATCCCAGCCTTTCAAGTTCTTGCATGATGCGCCCCACATCGTACCCCGTCACAGCATAATATACAGTCACGTTCCAGCCATACTGCGGTATGTCAAACACCTGTCTTATCATCACCCTCATAACATCACCCGATTTTAATTTTTCATTGTTAATTTTTAATTTGGAATTACATCATGTCCTCCCAAAGTATCGGGCAACCTTTGCCTATGCAGTCGGCATAGAACCTCGTGAACGGTAGTCCCTCGTAGCCGTCCTCGTCGTCCATGTAGTCCTTGATGAACAGTGCAAGGTGCATCTCGTCGGTTATCGCGCTCTTGTAGAAGTCGCTTTTCGCCATGTTCGCCACGTACACACAGTCATAACCTGCGTCATGATCTATCTTCAGACCGTAGCGTGCCAGCAACCCTTTCACCTCGTCTCTCGACATCGGCTCCAGCTTCTTCTCCTTGCCTGTTGCCGGGTCTTTCGTCGTCATATTCGACACCGCCCATTCACACATCTTCTTGGAGAAGTGCCAGCCGTACTGCGAAAGATATTCAGCTACGGCTTGCGGCATGCGGTCGTATGTATCAAGTCTTTGTCCCATTTTCTTTATAATTCTAAAATTAAGACCGGCTACCGCTGTCACAAGTCCGCGACAACCGACAGCCGGCCTTTTAATTGTTAATTTTTCATTTACATCAGTACCACCTTCCGTTGCTCCTGCGGCGGCGTTCGCCCATCTCGCCCGGTTCTGGCATGCCCATCGGCCTGCGCTCGCCAGTGCGTCCGTAACTCTCGCCGCTTCGGTCGCCGTATTCGGTACGGAAGCCCATACTGCCCTCAAGTTTCTCTTTCACCGTCTTCATGGCCTTTTCGTAACCGTGCTGGCAACCTTCCTCGTAGCCCTGCTTGTAGGCTTCCTCAGCCTCGCCGCCCCTCATGCCGAAACTGCGGCGGTACTCTTCACGCGGATAATCTTCACGGCCACGCTCGTATTCCTCGCCGTAACCTCCGCGTCCTTCCTCTATTATCTCCCAACTTCTCATTTTCCTTCTGTTTTTTGAGTTCCAGAACCTTCGGGCTTGTTCGCAGCTCCGCACATCCGCGCTATCTGTCCCATCAGTGCGTCAATCTTCTGTTCAAGACCTTGTATCCTCTGTTCCTGCTCCTGCTTGGCGGCAATCTCCGGGTTCAGCGTGTTCAACATCTTGTCACAGCATGCTATCACGTTTTTATGATATTCTATGCTGTTCAGTATGTCAAGACTCTTCTGCCTCATCATTGCCACCTCGCTGTTTATCGCGTCGCGTGAGCATGACACTATTATTTTGCCGTTGTCATCAACGTCGGCATTGGCTTTCAGGTCTTTCAACGGTACTTGCTGCCCACGTATGTTGACCATTACGTCAACAACGGTTTCTACCTGTGGAAACTGCCCCATAGGTGTAGGTGACATCGGATATTTGGCTCTCGGTGCCGTGACATTCGTCACTGTTCCATACTCTACATACGGATTGCCGTCCTTGTGCAAAAGATATATTTGCGAATTTACTCTTAGGTTCTGAAACATGATTTTTTGTTTTTGTGTTGATTAACTCATATTTTTACGCTCCTGCCGCTGCCGCAGCAGCCGGCCTGTAGCCTGCGTTCACGAGATACAGCTCGTTGGTGTAACGGTTGTAGTGTATCTCGTATATGCCGGCTCCGTTCAGGTTGTCCGCCGTTACCGGCACACCCTCCGTCGCCATAAGTGGCAACGATATGCCGTTTGAACTGATGTTCACCGGTAGCGTTCCGGTGGTGCCTGCCGGTATCGCCGTGCGCAGGTTCAGGAAGAACGAGCCTACATAGTTGCGCCTGTACAGCGAATGGTTGGGCAGTTCAATCGTCACCGCGTCAGTTCCTACCGTAACACCTGCGCTCGGTATGGTGTTGTAGTTGTTGCGGCCAAGCGACGGGAAGTTGAAAGGAAGTCCAAAGAAAAATTCCCACATAGTCGCCTCCTTTCCTTGCTTAACCCCAGAAACCGTTACCGTAACTGCATCCGCAACCGTAACCTGCGTAACCGCCAGCTGCCGCTCCGAATGCCGCAGCACGTGCTACTTCGGGATTGTAAACCTGCAACTGTGGGTATGGCACGCTTACCGTGTTCGGCAGCTTGCACTTGATGCCGTCCACATCGCTCTGCAATGCCTGCAATGCGGCAACGATAGGTGCGTTCTGCTGTGCCACGCTTGCCATTATCGCCTGTGTCTGATGCTCGTTGTTGAGCTGTGCGGCCAGTGTCGCGCTCTTCTGACGCTCTGCGTCGAGCTTGTCCTGAAGCACACGGGTCTCGGCTGCGTCGAGCTTGGCGAGTATGGCTTGTGTCTGTGCCTGTGTTGCGGCCTGAAGGTCACGGGTGTTGTCGTTCATCTCACGTGTCAGGGTGTTCATGTTCTGACAGTTCTGCAACTGTGTTGCCGCACCCTGACGCTCCACAGCCTGAAGGATGTTGCAGCAGCAGGTTGACAGCTGGTTTACGATGCCGTTGTCACCGCTTTGGATGGCATTGATAATCTGCGTGCCAGTAAGGCCGATGCTGTTCTGGATGTTGCACAGTGCGCTTTCGATTTGCTGGCTTGAGCAGTTCAGTGTCGATGCAATCTGGTTGATTGCGCTGGCGTTGCCTTGAATGGCTTGCATTAGCAGCTCACGTCCTGCGTTGCCTGCAAGCTCCGCAGGAAGCCCGTTGCCGCCGCGTCCGCCGAAGCCTCCGAAACCGCCGTTGTTCCACCCGAAGATGCTTGCCACGATGGCAAGGTAAATCACTCCCCAGATGCCGTTCTGGCCACCGAAGCCACCATTGCCGTTCATCAGTGCCAGCACGTTAGGATCTACTCCACGGTAGCCACCCAGCATGCCAGGCAGCATGGCTGTGACATCGAGTTTGCTTCCGCCACCGGTGCCACCGTCCGAATTGAAAACATAAGTTCTGTCCATAAAGTTTAGTTTAGTTTTTGTGTTGCGAACAATATCGTTCGTGCAGCAAAGTTCACAAAAACCAACCGCTTTATGAAAAGTTACTTTCCTATTGGCAACCCATTATCCGCCTGTCTGCGGAAACCAATTATACTGTTCCCATTCTCTCACAATCCCAGTTCTCCCAGCTCTCTCATCCTTGCTCTTTCTCTGTATGATTTAAGATATAAGCTATCGTCTTAGTGCTTAGTCCCGTCCGCTCCTTCACCTTTTCATATATATGCAGCCGTGGCACCAATCTTGAATATTCGCCCAATTCCTTGCATATCTCCTCGTATGCCTCATGCACCTTGTTGTCACGAAAAACCGTGCTCGGCCTCCTGTTTTTGCCCGAAAATCTTGTCATAATTGAAAATATTTTGTAATTTTGTACTGCCAAACATACTTTATTTAATAAAAATACGCATCACGGTGCGAGGATTTATCCCCGGCACTGCCGTGATGCGTGTAAATCATGTTAAAGTTATGTTTGGCGACAAAACTTTTCGGGTGCCGGGGTTTATTATGCTCTTCCCCGACAAAGAGCCTTGCTTATTTCTTCCGCAGCTTCTTCACAAGCCACACTATGACGAATGCCAGCACAGCCACCATCGCCACGAGCACGGGGAATGAGTAAAGCCTCGTCTTCTCCCACCAGCCCAAGTCCTTTCCGATAGGGTAGGGCACTCGCACGCTGTCAGTCCTGACAACGGCCACTGTGTCCTGTCTCCACCTGTCTTTGTACTTATACTTGGTGACAACCTTGTCAACGAACACCGTGTCGCCCTTTGAGTATTGATTGACGAACACGCTGTCATGCAAATAGACACTATCACGGTGAAAGCGGTCAACGTAAACGCTGTCAACGCTCACCGACGGCACGGGAACGTACCTCGTCGCCGTGCAACCCCACAGCAACTGCATCGCCGCGCAAGCCAGCAGCCCAAGCAGCAAACCCTTCAACGTGTCCTTAATCCAATCATCCATAATCTACAATTTTTAATCCAACAAAAAAGCGGCAGCCCCATTACCGTGGAACTGCCGCCTTATGTCAAAATAAAAGTTTTTTTAATTTTTATTTCTTGGTTTCCTTTGTTTGTATATATATTTTCCCGTTTTGGTTCATAACTATTTTAACAATCGGTATAATGTCGCACAAAATCATATAGCAATGATGAAGACTTAGTACTGCATCTTGCAATTCTTGGTCTGCTTCCAAATCTGTTATGTTCAATCCTGCGTTTCTACAATCTTCTTTAGATATGTGACGACTGTGTGAATAGCTGTGCTCATGATTAATGAACACATTTCTTACATTGCACATATCAATTTGTGGATTTACATCAACAAGCCATTTTTGAGCCAATTCTTCAGACCATTTTATCGCATCTTCGCAGACGGTAAGATATGTAGGAGCATAATGTGAAATGATAGCTTGCCATAAACCGAGAGATGACGGATTACGGCTAACTTCTTTCACTGCACGATGAAATTCGTCTATAACCATCTGACAGGCTACACCGTTTATTTGAGGGTCGATAGGGCCGAGTGACGACTGGCGTCCCATGACTATCTCTTTGCAAGACATTGCAATCATAGTGCCAGCAGACATAGATATTTGAGGTACAATCGCCCTTATATTATTACCGAAGATACTTTTAAGGTAACTAACGATACTTTCAGTTGCGGCAATATCACCTCCAGGTGTATGAAGTATAATGTCAAGGCCTTCCGCTCTTTCCATTTTATAAACAGCGTTCATAAAAGCATTCTTATCCGTTTCTACTATAGATGCTTCTGAAACGTTGTTTTTCAGCCAACCTGAATAATACGCTATTACATTTCTTCCAGTAATCTTTTTTATTTGACCAAGATATTTGTTACATTCGACAAGTAAAAAATCAGGAGCGTTTTGTGCTCCTATTTTTTGTACTTGATTCATAATATCACTCCAACAAGGCATAATTATAACTTTATATTACTAAGATTACTATATGTATGGGTTTCATATTCGGTTTTATCATACAATGAATAAAAGCCTTGCTCTCTTTCTTGATTTTTGTTTCCAGTTTTAGATGAACCCATTATTTGCTCATATAACTCATTAAATTTCATAATATAAATATTATTAAGTGTTAGTCTCGTGTGCAAAAGTAGACAAAAATGCACAAACTTCCAAAGATGTTTAATTTTTTAACAGCAGTCCCACGATGTCAAAGAGCGCCTTGCGACGGTTGCAAATTATGCACCTGTCGCAGTTATTTCCATTTTGGAAAGAAGTAAGCGGCTCGGCACGGCCATTATCAAGAAGTATCATGGTCGATTAAGCCGTGCTCCGCCGCTTGTATTATTCCGCCCAGCGTTGGGCTTCCCACTCTCTGCGCTTCACCAAGCCCTTCAGCACCTTGCCGCCGGCATACACCCACCTGCGGAACTGTTCCTGAATGTCCCCCGTCGGTGCTCCTTCCTTGATTTTGCGAAGAAGCGTTGACTGCTTCAGGTTGCCAAGGCCAAGGTTATAGGCGAAGTCCACCAAGGCGTCATACTTCCCCTGCGTGTTCACTTCTGGAATTGTGTTGACGTATGCCTCCACCGGCGCGAGGTCGCGCAACAGCCACTGCTCCGCCTCCGCACGTGTGCAGCGTGTCGTGGGCGTTATGCCTTTGGTCGTCCCGTACCCACACGTAAGTTTACCTCCAGCGCACTTGTAAGCCGTGTTCGAGTACCCCTCGAACTCCTTGAGTTTCCAAATCAACAATTCACTTGCCTTCATCTTTCTTGTCATTTAGTGTAACGTTCTTGTTTCTTCCGCCCAAAGCCTTGTTAAGTCCTCCGCCGGCCATGAAGCCGCCGACGCACAGCAGGAACACGCCCAACCCGTCAAGGTCGGTCTTCAGGTAGCCATTGGTGCATACGTCCCAAACGAGGCAGAAGCATACGCACAGGCCTATCGCCGCCCCCGTGCCCACGCTCACCAGCATCGCGAAGCTCTTTGAACTGTCGCCCGTGTCATTCCTTACCAGGCTCTTCAGGTATTCTGCCATCCTCATCGCCGTGCTCCTTCTTGTCTTTCCTCGCCTCGTCGCTTATGAGCCGCCCCTCCGCCACTTGGTACAGCGCGCAGTAGGCGCGCGGCGGCAACCTCCTCACGCAGTCGCCGTCGGGGCGCATACACACGTTATGTTCCGCCTCCATCAGTTTCAACTTCAGCTCGCCGTTCTCCTTGATGAGCGACAGGCGGTCTTCCTTCAGCCCGTCAATCTCCTTGTATAGTTTCTTGACCTGCGCCTTTAGCTCGGCCACCTCAACCTTGGTGTCGTCCACCTCCTTCTGCGTCCGCTTGTAGTCTTCTATCAGCGCGGCATACTCCACCTTGTAGGCCTCGGCTGCCGCCATGCGCCTGTTAGCGTTCAGGTTCAGCAAGTACTTCACGAATTGCCAGCCGCCCAACGCGGCCACCGCCGCTATCGCAATCTCCAACATATCCTTCTTCGTCATCCCGAAACCTCCAATAGCCCCTCCTGCCCCTTGGGTGGGGCTGGAGGATAGCCTCGTTAATTGTTAATTGTGGTTAGCCCGTCATGCTATTAGCCCCATTTGCCCTAAATCCCATCTATTCCCCTCCCCTCGGGGAGGTCGGGTGGGGGCTTCGGGGCTGTAGGTTTGGGAGGGGGCTTCGGGGCTTGCCTATTTGTCTTAAATCCACTCTATCGAGTACTTGTTCCACATACTTACCGCACCTGTCGTTATTGTGAATGGCACTGTCACCACCACCGCGCCTATGCCCTTTTCTTCATTGCCGGCACCGCCCGCTATGACTTGGCCGTTCATCTTCACCAAGAAGCTCTGCGCGTCGGTGTTCTCCATGCCTATGGTATAGCGTATGGTGGCCACGCAGTTGGCCGTGTCTATGTCGAGCACGTGCGCCGCGAGGCACTTCACGCCGTCGTAGCCCCCTGCGAACACCTGGATGAAGCGCATTTTTGCGAAGTTGTCGTTAAACGTGCCGCGCGTCAGCGGCATCGTGAGGTTCACGCCGTCGAGCTTCTTTTTGTCATTCGTCGACATAAGCCCGTTGCGCGACGTTGTGGCCACGTAGCTCTTCAACTTGTTCAGGAAGGTCGTCAGCCCCGATAGTGTCAAGTATTTTGCCATGGTCTTTTTAATTGATAATTTAGAATTGAAAGTTGATAATTATGATTTACCCGTCATGCTATTAGCCCCATCAGCCCCATTTGTCCTATTCATCCCATCTCCTCCCCTCGGGGAGGCAGGGTGGGGCTTTCCCTCGGGGAGGCAGGGTGGGGATGAATAGGACAGATGGGGCTACTTTTTAATCAAATAACGCCTCTATTTCAGTTGTCGTGACCGCGCTGTCAGCCGTCGCCCCAGTGGCTACGCCGTTGAGCTTCGTCTTGTCGGCAGCCGCCATGACGCCAGCCGCCGACGTTGTGGCTGCTGGAATTGGCAAGGTCAAATTTTTTACCTCGGCCACACCACTGGCTATTTCCAAAGCACCATAGCCAATATTCACTAATGTGGCAGTAGCGGATGGTTTAAACGGTGCCATTGCATAACGGGTGTTTCCCGTCGGTGAACCATAATACAGAAGCTGTTGGAGACTTTTATAATATAACGCGCTTATTAGTCCGTCCTTTTCCTCTGTCGCCGCAGAGTAGGTCGTGTCGGTATCCGTCCAAGGCACATTCACCACCATCTTTCCTGAGCTGTCCTTCTGCACCGCGTATGTCTTGCCGGCCGTCGCTGATGGCGTGCCCGCGGCCACCGTCTGCACCGTGTCGCTGCCCAGCTTCACGCCTCCCAGCACTGAAGATGTCGCTTGCGGCAGCGTGTACGAGCCTTGTTCGCCCGGTATGCCCAGAGCCGTGATGTCGTTCTTCGTCACCGCCGTGGCCGCCGTCACGTGCCCCTCGGAGTTGGTTGTTATCTTGTACAGCCCTGCGCCGAAGGCCGCGCCCTTCTTCGTGGCGTGCTGGTAGGCCGTGTTGCCGTAGTCGCCACGGAACGCCGTTGACGACGTAGTGCCTAAGGCCAGTGATGCGCTTATCTCCACCAAGTCGCTGCCCGACCAACGGTAAGTCTTGTTGTTTGACTTGTCCACGTATATCTTGCCGTCTTCGGGTGTCACGCCGTCTGTCGTTGATGTGCCGTAATTCACATACTGCGCGTATCCGTTCTTTTCTGCCCAGGCATTGTAATACTTGCCGCCTGTTACTGCAACGAACTTTTTGTTCGACGTGTTGTAGCTTACCACCAAGTCGGATGCCGCCGTCGAGGAGTCTTGGATGCCCGACGACACGCTCACGCGTCCGTTGAACTCTACCACGTCGTCAACGTATGACGGCAGCTGCGCCGACGGCACCTTGCCGTCCGTCCCCAGCGTGGCCACGCCGCTGGGCGCGCCCATCTCGCTGCGCTTCACCTGCGCGTCGTTCGTCACGGCGGAGAGCCCCACGTCGCTTTTCTTCACCGTTACGTTGCCCGAGAGGGCGTGCCCGTTCACGGTTGTCGTTTTGTCTACCTTCTTGTCGATGTTGGTTTGCAGCGCCGTCTTTGCCGTGTTAATCGCGCTGTTAGTCCACTCTTTCATCTTCGACAGGAACGTTTCAAGTCCTGCCAAGTCTACGAATTTTGCCATGGTCTTTTTTATTGATAATTTAGAATTGAAAGTTGATAATTATGATTTACCCGTCATGCTATTAGCCCCATCTGTCCTATTCATCCAATCTCCTCCCCTCGGGGAGGCAGGGTGGGGCTTCGGGACTGTAGGCTGGGGCTACTTTTTAATCAAATAACGCCTCTATCTCTACGTCGGGCACGCGGTCTATACCGTCGAGCTTCTTCTTGTCGGGGCCCGTCATGGCGCCGGGTGTGCTTACCGTTGCGTTGGGGAACGAGACACTTCCTGTCTCCTTTTGTATATATCCATCCACGACAATCGCATAAGGTATACGCAGCGAGACGGACATCTCACCATCTCCTCCAGCTGGCACGCTCGTGCCGAACCCGAACTTTGCGTCGTCATAGTACACAATTCCGTCAGCCCCGAACGTGTTAAGCCCGTCAAGGGTCTTCTTGTCTGCCGCCGTCATCACGCCGGCTTTGTCGCGTGTGGCAGCGGGCAGCCCTATCTCTCCCTCGCCAGACTCTATCGGCTGGTAGCCGTCCGACGAGCCCCTGTGCACGCCGTCCAGCTCTATCGTCACCGTATCCTCGCCCTGTGTCACACCGACTACCGTCGTCAGCAGGTCGCTGGGCATCGTGTCGTTTATGCCCGTGTCCATGAACTTCTCGCGGTAGTCCTCGGCTGCCGCGTCGTCGGGTTTCAGGCTCTCTATCCATTCCTCCTCCGTGCCCTTGAAACCGTGGATTACGGCAATCTCGTATGCCGACAGGCCTGACAGCTCAAGCGTCACGGGCTGCATCGCCACCACGGCTTCCAGCCCGCCCTCGCCGCATGGCAGGTCGGCTTGCGCCGAGTAGGCTACCAAGCGCACGAAGCGGTACTGGTCGCACACGCCCTGGCCCGTCCTGTCCTTCCTCGCATAGAGTATTATGTCATAGTCGCCCACGGCAAACTGCCTGTCGGCCCGCCAGTAGGCTATTATTTTGTTGCCCTCGACCTTGAACGGCAGTCTTGCCGGCGCACCGGCGTGCGGAGGCCGTCCGTGCGGAGGCCGTTCGTGCGGTCGGCAATGCTCGCGACCGTCGCCCATGTCGCCGGGAGGTAGGCAGCCCAGCCCGCCGTTCATCATCGCTGTGCGCTCGTGCCTGTACACCGTCGGGTGCTCCACGTAATTGTGCCAGTTCACCGTCGGCGCGCTCGGCCTCACCCACACCGACAAGTCCAGGCCGCCAAGCCCCTCTATGCCCTCGCCGAGCTCTATCGGCCACTCTATGCGTATGTCGTTGCCTATCCTTATCGATTTCATTTCCTCGGTTTTTTATTTTCAGAAGTTATAGAAGTTAAGGCCATTCCTTTGCTATCAGCCTTATCAGCCCTATCAGCCCTATCAGCCTTATCAGTCCTATTCACCCAGATTGGTTATCAGCCCTATCAGCCCTATTTGCCCTATTTCTTCACTCTTTACTTAAAATTAGTATGTTATCACAAAGTCAGACGAGTATTGCTCATCAGACACCCACCACACATATACCATATCGTTATACACCACTTTGCCAATCTGTGTCGTAGCCTTCTTCCCGGCAATAAGCGGAGTATATCCGAGCGGCAGCCCCACGTAGCCATACTTGGAATGGGCATCGTCTGCCGTGATAGTATGCGAACGCTCATTAGTGGTATAAACATTAAGGTTTTCCGCATCGCCCGTGCCTGGAACATCCGTATAATAGTCATTACTCATTGCATACAGCATTGTTACAGTCGGTTTCTCGTCGTTGCCAACAATGATTTCAATAGTTCTTACGTTAGAGAGCATTCTCACCCTCGCGCCCAGTATCTTCTGTATCTCCCTGCGTGCGTTCTCGCAGAGCAACATTTGTTCCTCGACGCGTGCCGGTACTGTGTAGCGGTACCATTCCGTCATGGCCTTTGCCACAATGTAGGCGTGTATCATCTGGCCAAGACTCTCGCACCCTGCAAGGTTGAAGTTCACGGGCATCATCAGCGTCAGTGTTACGTTCTTGTCTTTGACGATATAGTTGTCCGACGTGTGCGAAGTGTTCCATACATACTCGCCGCACATCGTCACCACCTCGGCCAAGCCCTGCGCCATCGCACGCTTCAACAGCGACATATCTTCGTCGCCAAGGCTTATTTCGCTCTCAAGCCGGTCCGCCGCAACTTGGTCTGCAACGCCAAGTTTCGCCAACCGCGCCATGCGGTACGCCTTGTCCTGAACGTCCTTGTTTAGCGACGCCCAGTCAAGCAATACGGTTATCTTGTGTTTCTTTATTGCCATATTAAGTTTAATTACATATTTGTCCTATCGGCCGCATTCGCCCTATTCAACCAAGAGCTTCTTGCGCCATCTGGTTTAGTAGGTTCATCAGGTCGCCATTTGCGTATGTCGCCGCCACGAGCGATGCCACCTTCAGCACCACAGCCCTGTATATCGGCGCTTCAATCTCATAGCTCCCGGCACTCCCAGTGCTCCCGATACACCTTTTTATATATGTCAGCTCTGCCGTGGCCTCTGTGCTGTCGCATGAGAAGAACTGTATCACGTCCTTGCCCGTGGCCGTGTCTGCGGCTATGGCTATGTTCGGCCTCGACGGGTTGCCCCTTACACCTTTCCACTCGCTGAACTGTTGGTGATACAATGCCGTGTCGGCGGCTATCGGCGTTGTTGCGGCGTGTGCCCAGTCGCTCATCTTGAACATAACCAGCTTTAGATAGTCCTCCGGTATCTCCACCTCACCTATGCACTTATCATCGTCGAGCCACGTCACGGGCCAGTCCTCTCCGTTCGCCTTTCTCGTCAGGTCAAGCATTGATAGTGGTGCAACCTTCCTCACGGCGTTTACCCCGTCCGCTATCTTGGATTTGATTATCTCCTCCATTTCCAGCGTGTCGGTGTCTATCACCGTGCCGTCACTGTCCGTGAATGCGGTGATTGCCGTATTCTCGTCCATCGCAACCCTTACGTCGCTTATTATCGTGCTCTCCGCTACCAGCATTTTCAATTAAGAATTAAGAGTGAAGAATTAAGAAAATAACCAACAAGGCTATTGTCTTTAACTTCTATAACTACTTTAACTCCTTGAATTTTACTTATCAAACACCACCTTCACCCCGTTGGCCTTGCCAATGTTTATTGCGTTCTCGGTAGTGCGTATATTGCTCCTCACCGCCCCAAACTCCGTAGCAAGATAATTCTTGGCGTCAGCCAGCGTGTCAAAGTGCATTTCCTTCAGTTCCTTATTAGGCTTATCAGGTTTATTAGTCCCATCAGCCCCATTCGGCTTATTGGACTTATCGTCCTCCTCCTCCGAGTGTAACATAAACTTCTTCTTGTACCACGGGTGTGCTTCCATTCTCCTCTGCAATACCGGATCATCCGTCGTGAAAAATGAGTTGCCCATCGACGACGGATGGAATGCCACACGCCTGTCACCGACAGAGAAATGCGGTATTGTGTTCCTGCTTATATATGTCTTTGTTGCCATTACTCTTGTTTTTAGTTGACGAGATACAAATATAGTTGACAAGTAACGAGGGACAAGTTGACAAGGAAATATGTCTTATAGGCTGAACAACTAAGGATATCTCCTTGTCTGCTCGTCACTCGTTTGCTTGTCTGCTGTAATTATGCGCCTAAGCCACCGTCTTCGTCTTCTTCGTCAAGGCTTTCCTCGGCAGGTTTCGGTGCGAGCTGCACGCGTGCGTGTGCCCTTGCGTTCTTCAGTACGAGGCAGCTTACCTCCTGTATTACCTTTGCTTCAGAATTGCGTATTCCGGCGGTCTTCAGGTCGAGCGCGCTCTTCTTGAATGAAATGAATATACGTTTCTCAAGATAACCGTCTTCAAGCGCAAAGCCGTAGTCTGACATTCCTGCCTGGTCGAACAGCTCGTGATGTATTAACAACACTTCGCCGAAATCTGTCTTGAACGACGTGAAGCGCAAGTCCCATATAGCCACGGTTTCCTTCGCGCGGAAACGCTCGCTCTTGATTTTCGATATTGCGGCCACCATGTCCGAACCTGCGAACAGCACCTTTCTCTTCGTAGATGCAACGCCGATGAACAAGTCTTTCGAGAAGTCCACAAGGTCGCCCTCGTCTATTACGAGCTTCGCCGTGTCGCCAGTGCCTTCCCAGTGACCAAGCGTAATGTCCTTGCCGGCCATCCACCAAATACCTTTTGTAAAGTATGTTATCTGTTGCTTCTTTGATGCGTGTTTTATGGCGTTCTTCACACCGAACAGCGAAGTAAGTTCGCGCGACACCTTGAAGTCGTAAACACCCTCTTCCTCCAGGTCGGAGAATGTCCAGTTGGCCTCGTTCTTCCACAGCTTCTCGAACGTCGACTGCTCTACCTGCAACATGAAGTTCTGGCAATACTGCTCCTCGGCTGTCGGCAGGTTCACGAACATACCCGTCTGAGCGTCAAACTCCGAGCAAGCCTTACCCATGCGTACCAAACGTGTGCCTTTCGCTATCACCGGCAACCAAATACTATTCTTGCTGCTGTCCTGGTTGCCGTTCACGGCGAACACGGTCAGGTCGCCCGTCGTCTCGTCCACGCCGATAACTTTCAGCATAAGGTCGGGTATCAGGTCGCCTTCCTCGTATCTCACGCCCTTGTCGTCATATACGCCAGGAACGCCTACAACCCTGATGGTATCGTCCTCGGTAAATAAGTTAATGTCGTCCACCTTGATAGTGGTGCGGTCGCCGCTCGCCTGTGCCGTGGTCGCTTCCTTCAGTGTGGTGTATATCGGTCTTGTACCGACGCTGTAATACTTGGTAATCAGTGAGTTGATATGTCGTCCACCCTTGCCGCGCGTTATCTGCTCCAGCGGAGTTGACATTGGTCGTATCTTCATCACCTTCGTGTCCAAATCGGTAACATGGAAATCCTCGTCGCCGTACTGCTCCGAATGGGTTACCGAGCTGGCACCGGAATTTGACACGTCATCTACAGCCTCCACGCCGTCGCCGGCCGTCGTCTTTCCCGCGTCGGGCAGGTCGGCAGCGGCAGCCGCCATAATCACGTTGCCCGCAGCTCCCGTCAGCGTGGCAACAACAGTGAGCAAAAAGCCCACAAACAAACTAAAATACTTTTTCATCGTTCTCTCAATTTATTTAATTGTTAATTTTTAATAGCTTCTGCGTATTAGGCCTATCAGCCCCATTCGGCCCATTATTTTCTTAATTCTTAACTCTTAATTCTTAACTTAATTAGTATTTCTCCCTCTTCGCCTTGCTCCACGGGTCTTCCTGCGCCGCGCTTGCAAGGAAGTTGTCTTTCGGTCTCGTCTGTGCTCGTCCGCCTCCGGCTATCATCGGCATACCGTCACCCTTGCCCTTGCGCATTTTCTCCTCTATGCGCTGGTTGCGCCCTGCGGCCTGTCCGCTTTCCTCTGCTGCGGCTACGTCCTTGTCGTAGTTCAGACCCTTAAAGGCGAAGTCAAGCATTTCCGGACTTATTATTCCTGCTATCAGGTTGCCAAACTGCTGGTTGATAAACTCCCTTATGGCGTCTATCTGTTCGGGCGTAGCGTTGTGCTCCTGCGCCCAGTTCTCTATGGTCGTTTCCGATGCGTCCACGTTCTGCTCGAACTGTGCCTGTAGTTCGTCGTTCTTCTTAATCTGCTTTGCGTGTGCGTCCAGTGCGTCGGCAAACGCCTTCACGTTCTCCGGTGACGGGTCGTTCACGGCTTCCTTGAACAGGTCGCCGAACTGCTTCATCAACGCAACGCCCATCTGCTTCTTGCCGTCCAGCAGGTCGTTCATGAAATAGGCTGCGTTTGGGTTCTCAAGGAACATGTTGTTCAGCTTCTCGTTGTTCTCGCGGTTACGCCTTAGCTCCTCCGCGTTGGCGTTGTACTCATCATCCAATGCGCCGTAATAAGCCTCCTCGTCGTCCATGTTCACGTCGGGATGGCGTGTCGAGAAATTCTCGCGGAATGTGTCCCTGCGGCTTTTCTTTGCCTGCTCCTGGCTTCCCTGTTCACCGCCTGTCGTCGTGTTGTTCTTATTTTCTGCCATATTTCAATTGTTTGTTTTCGTTATGTCCTCCCAGAACTCTCAGCTCTCCCAGTCATCCCAGTCCTCCCAAAGAGTCCTTTTCTTCGCAAATTTATCCGCTTTTCGATTTTTTATCTGTATATCTGCGCAACTCGTAAAAATTTTGTATCTTTGTACCATCGCACATTTAATCTATTTAATCGGTTCGGTTATCCTGCCTCGTCACCAAGATAACCGGGCATAATTCTTAATTGTCTTAATTATGCAACAGATTAAATGTGGCGATGTAAACCGCCAAGTCGAGATTTTCAAAAAAGAGCGTTTCGGAGAAGTCCGTGTAGCCGGCACAAGTGAAGAACCTTTGTTTTGCCTATTCCATTATTAGGCCCATCAGCTCCATTTGTCCCATTATTCTAAATAACAATGCGCAACAAGGACGACCGCAACGAGTTCAAGGAACAGCAAGACGCTGAAATCATGGCTGCCTACCGCCATATTTTCAAGCTTTACGGTGGCCATGTAGGTGTGAAGACGCTTTACGAAAAGGTGTCCTTCGCTCCGGCCAGCCGCTTCTTCGTGTCAGCGCGCCAGGCATACCGCGTAATATCCCGTATGCTCTGCGGCGAGCCTATGCCGAGGATGCGCCCCACCAACCAACGAATGTACACTGAAATCCTTTCACGGGTAAAAGCGGAACTGTCACAGTCATCTCAAAACTCCCATCCCTCCCAGTCCTCAATCAGGAAGGCCGTCGCCAAGGTGGTTCGTCAACCTGCCCCTGAAATGTACGTCGGCATACGTCAGGTATCATATATAATAAGTAAGGAGAAACGCAAATGCTACGAAGAAAGAAAACGAAGGTTGCGGCACTGCTTCTAAGCCTTGCCATGCTCATACTGCTTTTCACCGACATATCGCCTTACGAGGTAGGACTGTATACCAACCCCAGCCCTCCCGAAGTGCGGGAGCTTAATATGCCTTGCCAACATCCATCCACGGCGTATCTGCCAAATACGGCTTATTCGGTCAATCCTGCCGCAAAGCAAACCAATCACCCTCCCTTCGGGAGGGCAGGGGGTGGGTATTGCCGCCTTACATACTCCTTCTTCCACGCCAACGCCCTGCACCTTATCCTTAATATATGGTGCTTCCTCTCGTGCGTGTTCCTTGCCGACGTTTCGTTTGGCAAGCTGCTCGCGGCTTACATCATAGCCTGCACCGCCCCTGTGTTCTCGCCTGTGCCTACAATCGGCTTTTCCGGCGTATGCTTCGCCCTGCTCGGCTTCATTCAATGGCAGTCACGCAGCAAGCTAAGCTACAACATCTCGGTCTTGTCCTGCATCGCCCTGCCGCTGCTCCTCTTGCCCCATTCCGTCAACAGCCTTCTCCACGCCTACTGCTACGCCGTGGCCATTATCATCGGCCTACTGTCCCAGCTCTCCCAGCCCTCTCATAACTCCCATTCGCCCTATTAGTCTCATTCGCCCTATTAGCCCTATTATGAATTGTGCATTATGAATTATGAATTGATATTGCAGGAAAACTCCCGCCGCCTTGCGGCAATCGCAGCTCCCTTCAACCCCGTTACGGGCGAGGGGTCTATCGGCGAGCGCGTCCGTGTTGCCATTAAGGATATGCCGGGCACGCCCGTGATGTGGCTGCCCGTGGAAATGATGGATAACGCGCTCGTAAAGCAACTCCTCGCCGCCAAGACCGTCAAGAATTACATCCGCCGCAAACGTTGGGACTACACCGAGGAGAACATCGACCTCGTTGTAGAGGCGTTCATCCGTGTGCGCATCATGTTTGACTTCCCTTTTTGGGCGGCCCTCTACGCCATAATACAGGACAAGGTGACGGGACGGCTCGTCAAGTTCCGCCTCAACCGTCCGCAGCGGCAGCTCGTCTCAATGTTCGAGGATATGCGCAAGGCTGGTATGCCCATACGCCTCGTGCTGCTGAAGGCGCGACAGTGGGGCGGCTCCACGGCCACGCAAATCTACATGGCGTGGCTGCAGCTCGTGCTCACCGTCGGCCACAACTCGGCCATCGTGGCCCACCAGAAGAAAGCGTCCTACGGCGTGCGCAATATGCTCAAGCGCCTAATAGAGCATTACCCCGTGCGCCTCGTCCACGAGATGGGCGACGAATACAAGCCGGGCGAACCCATCATCACGGGCACGCCGTCGCCCAACGTAATCAGCATCAAGGCGCGTGAGTGCGAGGTTGAGGTAGGCTCTGCCGAGAACCCCGACTCCGAGCGTTCGGCCAACACGTACCTCGTCCACCTTACCGAGGTGGCCTTCTGGAAGTCCACCGAGAACAAGGAGCCGGGCGACATCGTGCGCTCCGTCTGCTCCGGCGTGCTGCTACAGCCGCTTACGCTCATCGTCTACGAGAGCACGGCCAACGGCACGGGCAACTTCTTCCAGGAAGAGTACGACGCGGCCAAGCGTGGCGAGAGCAACTTCCGTGCTCTGTTCGTCGCATGGTGGCAGATAGAGATGTACTCGCTGCCGTTCAAGGATGAGGACGAGCGCGCCGACTTCGCCGTATGGCTTTACCGGAACAGTAACAATGCCAACGTGTCCGACAACCGCCACGAGCCGGGCAAGTACCTTTGGCGGCTTTGGCAGCTCGGCGCAACGCTTGAGGCGATACATTGGTACGTCGTCAAGCGGTCCGAATACCACTCGCACGCAGGCATGGCCGCCGAGTTCCCCTCTGACGACATCGAGGCGTTCGTCAACTCCGGCAAGCGCATCTTCGACATCTACCTCGTGGAGCGGTTCAAGGACGCCTGCCGTCCGCCGCTTGCCGTGGGCGACGTAGCGGGGCGCGGCCTGAAAGGGACGGACGCCTTGCTCGACCTGAAGTTCAGCGAGGACAACCAAGGCTTGCTGTGGGTGTGGCAGTATCCAGAGACTTACCCCGACGAGCGCGTCATGTACCGCTACCTCGTCACCGTTGACATCGGCGGACGCTCCGACGATGCCGACTGGAGCGTCATCTCCGTCATCGACCGCTACGACATGATGGAGGGCGGACTGCCGTCCGTCGTGGCGCAGTGGTACGGCCACATCGACCACGACCGCCTGGCATGGAAGGCCGCGCAGATAGCCGCGTGGTACGACGACGCCCTGCTCGTAATCGAGAGCAACACCCTCGAGACCAAGGACAAGAACCGATACGTTGACGGCGACCAGTCGTCGTTCATCCTCAACGAGCTGAAGGAGGTCTACCCGAACCTCTACGCCCGGCGCTCTACGGGCACCGACAGCGTGGCCGAGGGCGCGGAGGTGAAATACGGCTTCCACACCAACGTAAAGACCAAGGGCGACATCATATCCCTGCTAATAGAGGTCATACGCGACCACCTCTACGTCGAGCGCGACAAGCGTTGCCTCGACGAGTACCTCACCTACGAGGAGCACGATGGCTCGTTCGACGCCATCGAGGGCAAGCACGACGACCTGCTCATGACGCGCGCCATCGGCCTGTGGGTCTGCTACAAGGAAATGCCACGCCCGTATTTCGTCAAAATCGGCTCGCAAAGCTACACCGCAGCGGCCACAATGCCATAAGAAATGAAAAGTGAAAAATTAAAAATGAAAAATCCCAGCCATCCCAGCTCTCCCAGTGCTCACAGTCCTCTCAATAGCTCCTCCCCTCGGGGAGGTTGGGTGGGGGGCTGTCCTTTTCCAAATAATCCAATCAATCTAAAAACAATAAAATTATGAAACATCAACCAACAAACAACACATCCCCGGCCCTCCTCCGATGGGGGAGCAGGTGGGGGCTTATCAAGGCTCGCATAGCCTACGCTTACGCAAAGTTCAAGGCCGGAAGGCTCAACGCCCTTACCGGCCGCCGTTACTTCATCCTCATGGCCGACAGCGGCAAGCTCGTCGTCACCGACAAGTCACAGTTCTACAAGCTGCGTCGCCGAGGCAGTATGCCAAGGACAATCACTCCCCGTATGCTGCCACGCATCTCCGTCTATTACACCGCCGGCACATACAAGGGCAACCCCTCGCCCTGCATGGCCGACACCACCGCCGCCGGCCGCAAACAGAAATACCTGCGCTACATCCTGACCCTTCATTAAACGAAGATGGGGTATCGGCAAACCACCGATACCCCTCTATCAATAACTTATTGGCCTTATCCGCCTCATTTGTCCTATTCACCCAATCCCCTCCCTACGGGGAGGTCGGGTGGGGGCTTCGGGGGCAACCCTATCTATCACCTTCCTGTTCGCCTCGTCAACCTTCTTACTGTCCGAGTTGATATACACCATCGTAACCCTATTTCCCATAGAGTGCCCTAACGCCTGTGAAATCACGTCAACTGGAATATTGCAGTCATTATAGGCTATCGTTGCCCATTAGTGGCGCGCCCAATACGACGACAGGAAATCCCAATAAGGATTATACTTTACCTTTTGCTTGTGGTGTTCGTCCACTTCCCAAGTGCCAAAAGTTTTCAGTGCCTTGTTAAATCGTGAAGTAAAGTTTGTATGGTCTTTATACCTGTCCGCCACGTCTATCAGGTGTGTCGTACCCTTGTGCCTGTCTAATATCTCCTGCGCTTCCGGCTCAATCTTTATCGAGTATATTCGCTTCGTCTTGCGCCTTGTATATACAATCCGTCCGTTCTGCACGTTTTCGTGCGTCAGGCCGAACAAGTCTACGATATTTATCCCTATCAGGTAAAATATCAGCATGAACACATCCCTGTACTCCTCCTGCCACGGCAGCAATGGCATTGTGGCTATCATCCTTATGTCATCGGCCGACAAGCTGCGCTTCATGGTAGGCGTCGACTTTATCTTAAACTTCCTGAACGGGTACAAGTCCGTCATTTCCTCGTCTATCGCAAAGTTGAACACAGCCCTTATGTCGCGCAGGTGTATGCTCCGTGCATTCTGTGCAGGAGAGCGTTTGGCCATATATCCGTTAAACTCGTTCAGCCACTTCGCCGTTATGTCCTCAAAGTTCAATCGCTCTGCCTTGTCCGTAAACTCGCAGATGCGTTTCCACGTTGTCTCATATATCTGCCTCGTCCGTCCCTGCTTGGTTTCAACGAACTTCTTATATCCAAGTGCGAAGCTGCCGTTCCCGGTATCCTTTCGTTCCTTCCCGTCAAGCCGCTCAAGAATTATGTTCTTTATTTCAGTTATCGTCAGCCTCCGCATAAGCTCCTCATCCTCTTCCGACAGCTTACTTATCATTTCCTGCACCGCATAATATCTATCAGATATAGCCTTGTCGAAATACGCCTTACTTGGACATTTCTTTACAGATTGTGCCTTCTTATCCCACAACGACGGCGCAATCTTCACCCCGACAGGTATCAATGCAGACTTCCCATGGCTCGTTAATGACAACATCATGCTTACGGGCACATCGCCAACGGCACGTCTTGTATCCAAATACGGCTTTATAGTAATCCTCATTTTCAATGATTTTATCTGTCCTACCTACACCTGCACAAAAAAAATTGCAGGTATTGTGCAGGTATTTCTGTACAAATATAGCCAAAAAAGCACAAAAATGGACAAACTTTGCCTATGTTTTTCTCTTAAATAAGTACAAAGAAAAGGGGTTGAAAACCGCTAAATAGCTGATTTTCAACCCTTTGCTGCTTTGTCGGGATGACTGGACTCGAACCAGCGACCTCACGCCCCCCAGACGCGTGCGCTAACCAACTGCGCTACATCCCGCTCCGTAAGTGAGTGCAAAAGTACATACTTATTGCGAAACGGCCAAACTTTTGGGCGTATTTTTCTTCCTGAAACGTAAATATTTGTGTTTTTAGCCGTTCGTTGCCGCCGTTGTATGTGCGCCGTGGCGCGTGTGGAGTGGTGCCGGGGCGTCTTCTCGTGTTCGTGAAAGGGACAAAAACGGTATGGGGGAAAAGTAAAAAGTCTTGACAGTCGTATTTCGCCGAATAGAGTTTGCTGTGTTCCTATATGTTAAAGCCGGGTGCTTTGTAGTGGGATATTTTAACAGTATTAAACGGTGACGGGGCTTGTCGTGGCTTTAATGGCGTGTTTTTTGCCGTGGCAAAGGTGTTTCGGGCGTTGCAGGATGTGCCCTTTTGCCTTGCCGAAGGATACCTTTTGCCTTGCAGGAAGCCGTGTTTTGCCGGTGAAACAGGGGCTGGATGCTGGGCGGAAGTCGTCTGTTGGCGGTAAAGTGCTGTGTTATAGATAGTTACGGATATGCGCCTGTGTGGGCGTATTTTTGGCAAAAACGCTGTTACGTGTTGCCCGGCGGTGCTCTCGTGGGCTTAACCGTTTACGGCGTGGTGGGGTAGGCGTGTTCGCAAAGGGGACAATTCCTGCCTCGGGCGGCTTGCCCGCCTTTCCGTTGGATGTGCCGGCTGCGCACTTGACTGCGGACATGATGCAAAAACAAAGGATGCCGTCATTCACATGACGGCATCCTTTGGATACGATGGAAGGCCGAGGCCTCCCTGTGTGTCTTTAACTTATTTTAATAGAGAGGGTTTTGTTGCATATTCGGGTTGATGTCCATTTCGCTCTGCGGTATGAGCGGCAGGGCTTTCTCCGAGTCGCGGTTGAATGTGCGTGTGTCCTCGTTCAGGGCGTCGTGCCACCCACGGTTGTTTATGTCGGTGTATCGGGTGACGGTTTCTCCGCGGCGCAGCACGTCGAAGTAGCGCTGCCCTTCGCCCACAAGCTCCTTGCACCGTTCAAGATATATGCGGTCGAGCGTGATGTCGCCGGCCGTCACCGTCTTGGTGGCGTCAGTCGTGCGGTTGGTTATTATGGCGTTGAGCATCTGTGCGGCAGTGTTCGTGTCGTCCAGTTCGTATGCGGCTTCGGCGGCCGAGAGGTAGACTTCTGAGAGGCGCAGCAGCGGCACGTTGGCATAACGCACTGACGTGTTGGCGTCAGGCTGCGGAAACTTGTTCTTCTACCGGTTCGGTAATTATTGGCGCGCCGAGCGACTCACCTCCGTCCTTTGTGTATGGCGTGCCGTAGATGCGCGTCAGGTCGAACAGGGCCATAGCGCGCACGACCCTGGCCTCGGCGGCATACTGTGCTATGGCTTCCGCGTTCTCCTCGGCGTCGGTTATGTCGTCGCCCTCGGCGTAGCTGATTACGTAATTGGCGCGGTTTATTACGACGAATGGCGTCTGCCACGGTGTGTTCCCGTTGAAGTTGCTGGCCGTGTTGTAGGTCATGTAGTAGAAGAAGTCGCCGCGTCCGCTACCGTCAATCCAGTTATACTGCACGTCCTCGCCTCTGACGTCGCCGTAGATGAACATCAGGCGGCCGTAATAGTCTGTCAGGCTTGAGTTGCCTTTCAGCGCCGCGTACATTCCGGTGCGCAGGCTCTCGAGGTCAGATGTGTACGTCACGGCATTGTCGGCGTCCACTCCCGTGGATGATGACTGGTCAAGCCAGTCGTTCACGCACGACGACGTGCCGAGTGCAAGCACCGCGAATGCCAGTGTTTTATATAATTTATATAATGATGTTGCTTTCATTGTCGTTAAGTTTTTTTGTTTAGAAATCAATTTCCAGTCCGAAAGTGTACGTCCTGTATGCTGGCGTCTCTACCAGGCACACCCCGCTGACGGGCATTTCGGGGTCAACCAGCAGCTTGCTTGACTTCCACGTTAGCAGGTTGCTGCCCGAGAAGTAGATGCGAGCCTTGCTCAGCCCGATTTTGCTTATTATGTTCTTTGGCAGCGTGAAGCCCAGCGTGAGGTTCTTCAGGCGCAGGTAGTCGGTAGGCATGAGCCATTGCGACGACAGGTAGGTAACGGTGTTGCCGTACTCGAACTTCGGCAGCTTTGCCGTCGTGTCGCCCGGGCCTGACCACATATCCTCCAGCTTGTAGTAAGAAGGCACGCTTCCGTAGTAAAGGTCTCCGTCACCGCCATACAGTGCATGGGTATAGTCGAAGGCATCTCCGCCGAGCGAGTAGGTGAACGTGAAGCCCAAGTCGATGAACTTCCAGCGCAGTGTGTTGGTAAGTCCGCCCTCGATGGCGGCCTCGTGTTTGCCCATGACTCGGCGCGAAGCCTCCGATATTTCGGTGGTAGTGTTGCGCGAGTTCTCGCTCCCGTCGTTGATGTAGTATAGCGCGTTACCCGTTTCGGGGTCAACTCCGGCGTATTCGTAGAGGTAGTAAGAGTAGTACGCCTCGCCTACGCGGTGGATGAGCGGGCCGCTTGTTATTTCGTTGGTCTCGCCGTCCAGCTTGGTCAGCTTGTTGCTGTTGTGCGCCATGTTGAGCGATGTCGTCCACTTAAAGTCTTTCGTGTCGAAGTTCACTGACGTCACGGTAAGCTCGAAGCCCTTGTTGGTCATCTCGCCGATGTTGGTCGGCATGGTGTAGGTGTAGTCGCTGTTGTACACACCTCCGGTCTGCGATATGGGCATATCGTAAATCAAGTCAGACGTCTTTCGCTGGTAGTAGTCGAGCGAGAGGGTGATGCGGTCGATGAATGTGAGGTCGAGACCTATGTTCCACGTTGCGTTCTTCTCCCATTTCAGGTCAGGGTTGGCAATGCTTGTGATGCCCATGCCCGACCTTCCGTCGTATTTTATTCCGAACGAAATAAGGTTCATGTAGCTGTAGTAGCCTGACGGTTGTGTGCCGTTAACGCCGTAAGAGAAGCGCAGCTTGCCGTCGGTGAGCACGCTCTTGATTGGCGACAGGAACTTCTCGTCGGTGAAGCGCCATGCGGCCGACGCTGACCAGAACGAGCCCCAGCGGTTCTCGCGCGAGAGGCGCGACGTTCCGTCGGTGCGGTAACTTGCCCCGAGATAGTAGCGTCCGGCGTAGTTGTAGTCAACACGGCCGAGGAACGACGTCATCCTGTATGACGACCTTTCCGACTCTGCGCTTGTCGTGCCGGCGTTGGCAAACTCGTACAGGTTGCCGGGATAGTCCTCGCCGCTTATATAATTATATGTGTACTTGTAGTCTTCGGTCTCGAAGCCGAGCAAGGCATTGATGCTGTGCTGCCCGAAGGTCTTGTCGTATGTGAGCTGTGTCTGCGTGTTCAGCTGGCTGTAAGAGTTCACTATGCGCTGCATCACGCCCCCGGAACCTTCACCGTTCTGTGACTCCTTGTCCCAAAGCACGTCCTCGTTACCGCTTGCGTAGTCGTAGGATATTTTCTCGCTCAGCTTCAAGTTGTCCCAGATGTTCCATGTCAGCTTGATTGTGTTGAACGCTTTTGTCAGCGTGTAGACGTCAGAACTGTGGTCGTCCTCGTACAGTGGGTTCGTGCTGTATGCGCCGGAGTACCGGTTTAGTGTGCCGTCCTCGTTGTAGGGCGAGTCCGACGGGCTTTGCGCAGCCACGTAGTTGAACAGCGCGCCGTCGTAACTCAGGTATTCGTTCACCTTGTCTTGGCGCATACGGGAGAGTTGGCTCGTCACCTGGAGCTCGAACCTTCCGAACTTGTGCGTCAAGTTTGCGTTGCCCGTGAAGCGCTCAAGCCCCTGGTCGTAGAGTATGCCTTCCTGCTTGTTGTAGGCCAGCGAGGCGTAGAACTTGGTGCGGTCGTTGCCGCCCGAGACGCCTATTTGGTAGTTCTAGTGCGAGCCCGTGCGGGTCAGCTCGTCAAGCCAGTCAGTCCATCCGCCCTCCGGCTTGGCGGCGAAATAGTCTATGTTGCTGTCGGCAAAGGCAGCCGCGTCCTCGGCGGAGTAGCCTCCCTGGTACATGGCATAGTTCTCAAGCCCCTTGTATAGCAGTTCCCTGCGGTTGTCGCCGCTGAGCGACGGGCGGTAGTCTATGGCCATGTTGGAGAAGCCCCAGTCGCTACGGAACGACACGTTAGTCTTGCCCGCCTTGCCGCTCTTGGTCGTTATGACGATTACGCCGTTAGCTGCGCGCGAGCCGTAGAGCGATGCCGCAGCCGCGTCCTTGATTACCGTCATCGACTCTATGTCGTTGGTGTTGAGCGAGGCCAGCACGTCCGTGTACGTGTCGTTGTACGCATTGCCGAACTCGCTGATGTTGCCGCTCTGTACGGGCGTGCCGTCGATGACGATGAGAGGGTCGTTGCCGGCGTTGATTGAACTCATGCCGCGGATGCGGATGCTGCTCGTTCTGCCGGGGCTGCTTGACGTAGAGCCGATGGTCACGCCAGCTACGCCACCTGCCAGCTTGTCGGCAATAGAGATGACGGGCACGTTCTCGAGCGGTTCGGTGTTAAGGGTCTGGGCCGAACCCGTGAACGACGCTTTCTTGAAGTTACCGTAACCGGTGACAATCACCTCGTCGAGCTCGTTCTGTTCTTCACTAAGTCTTACCTGCATACCGTTGCGTGCGGCAAGCGTTACGGACTCGTAGCCGATGTAAGACACTTTCACGTACTTGGCGTCGGGCGGCAGCGTCACGCTGAACGCGCCGTCAACGTCGGTGACGGTGCCCACGTTGCTGCCGACTACAGTGACCGTGGCGCCTATTACCGGCGTGCCGTCACTCTCGGCGACCACGGTGCCCCGTACCCGCGTTTGCGCAATTACTGCGTTGCAGAAGAATGCGCAAAGTGACAAAATGATAAACAATCTTTTTTCCATAAAACATTTTGTTTAATTTAAACGAAAAGTAGTTACGTTTTTATATAATATTTGTAAAACGGCTGCAGATATAATACTTTGTTGCTAAATGGCAACATTTGTTATGTTAAATTTTCATCGAATGTAAAACTTTAACGCTAAAATTAGATAATTTATTATTAAACATGGAAGAATAAAGACGGTTTAATACTTATATGGAATATTGTCTGATAAATTGTCAAAACGCTGTTTCGTCTGTCCTCGTGATTGCCAATGGCCGTAAATAAGGGGATTACACGTATGTCAGGCGTGTAACAAATGTTGCCAATTAGTGACATTGTATGCTTGTGTGTGCCTGTCGGCGATGCCACTTAAGCGTCCTGGCCGTATGCCCGTTGTTTGCAAGAGCATGGGTGGCTCGGGTGTGGGCGTGTTCTGATATGCCACATATCGCCTTGCGAAAGGATGCCTTTTGCGTTGTAAAAGATGCCCTTTTGCAGCCCGGTTTGGCATCAATCGCAAACTTGCTGCTAACCCGTTGTGAGCCAGCAATATACGCCAAGCCTGTCAGCCGTGTGCCGGTTGGCTGCTGCTGGGTGCCTCGCGGTAGCGCGAACGGTGGTGCTTTCACGGTGGATGGGCATTATTCCCGGTGATGATGTCTGCTCTTTTTACCGCAGGGCCGGCGTACACCTTACGTAGAACTAACGTTAATTAAGAAAACAACCAACGGTTACCATGTTACGGGCAGGCCAAAAAACTTCGTTTTTCGCTTGCCGTTGCACACGCCTTTTAGTATATTTGCAGACACTTGGAAACAATCTGGAGACAAACCGAAATACTTGAACGATGAAACAACGATTTATGTCCATCCTGTTGGCGGCGCTGTCCGTGGCAGTATGCTGCCCGGCCCTGTCGCGCGTGAAACCCGAGGTGAAGCCCCGCATCTTGATTAGCACGGACATTGGCGGCACCGACCCGGACGACAACCAGTCGATGGGCCACTTCCTTATGTACAGTGACGAGTTTGGCACCGAGGGGCTTGTGTCGTCGCCCTCATACGGTTCCGGCTCGAAAGGCGAAATCCTGCGCATGATTGACCTATATGAGCAAGACCTGCTCAAGCTGGCGAAGCATTCGCCGGGGATGGCCTCGCCTGCCTACCTGCGCTCCATAACGAAGCAGGGACGGCGCGGGCGTGCGCCCCTGTGCGGCTACCAAGAGCCTACCGAGGGGTCTGAATGGATTGTCAGGTGCGCCCGCCGGGCCGACGACAGGCCGCTGTACGTGCTGGTGTGGGGCGGGCTTGACGACCTGGCACAGGCCCTGCACGACGCGCCCGACATTGCCGGCAGGATACGGGTGTACTGGATTGGAGGGCCGAACAAGAAGTGGAGCTTGAACAGCTACGTCTACATCGTGGAGAATTTTCCAAACCTGTGGATGATTGAGAATAACGTGTCTTACCGCGCTTTCATAGCCGACGGCAAGAGCAACGACAAGTATAATGCCGGGTTTTACGCCGGTTTCGTGAAAGGGGCGGGGCGGCTCGGGGCCGACTTTGCCTCCTATCTTGGCGGAAGGACTAAGATGGGCGACACTCCGTCGCTGCTTTACATGATGGACGGCGACCCGTCTGACCCTACGGGGGAGTCGTGGGGAGGGAGCTTTGAGCGTTGCACCCACAGCCCGAGGGTGGTGTTCGACCGCACGGCTACGGCCCGCGACACCGTGCAGAACTATGCCGTCATTGAGTTTCATGTCAACGGGCCTGTGCTCGACACGGCAATGGTCGGCAAGCCATGCATCACGCTTAACATAGCGAAACAAGACTGGGAAGGGTATTACATGGGCGGAGGCGACTACATGGTGCGCTATTCCACCTACACGCTCGGCACGCTGCCATATACGATAACGTCGGCCGTCGAGGGCTTCCCCGTGCAACGCGGAGCCGTGACAATAGCCAACGAGTGGCCCGGCAGGGAGCGCGCCACTGACTATGTGGTGGGCGCGCAATGGTATACTGACCACGGCGACCCGGCGCTTTTCTACAAGTCGTTCCAGGGCGGGGCCACAATCTGCAAGTGGCGCGCCGCGGTGATGGCCGACTGGGGCGCACGTTGGGCATGGCTGAAGTAGCTGTGGCGTGCGCGGGGAAAGAAAAAGACGGCCGGCAAGCGGGCGGGGTAAGTCCCCACGACGCTTGCCGGCCGTCCTGCCTTTCGGCTGTGCCGTTTATTTAACCTGCACCACGAGATACTTGCTCGTGCTCCAGAATATCTGCGGGTTGGTGATGTGCAACACATACTGGTCTTGCGCGTCGCGCTCCAACTTGTAGCTGCTCGACGGGTGCATGGTGAGCAACTTGGCCGACTTCGAGTAGAGCTTCAAGGCCTTGAGCGAACGGATGTCAACCTTGGTGAAGTAGCTCTTGTTGAAGTTTGACTGCAGCACCTTGCCTCCTACGAGGATGTTCTGCTCCTTCAGCTCCTTCTTCGTGCCGAAGACATACCACGCCGTGTTCAGCTGCTTGTCCTGGGCGTTGATGGTGTTGGCCTTCTTCGCGTTGTCGTCCTGCAGGGTGTTGACGTTCTTGTTGAGCGTCGTCACGGTGCGGTCGAGCTCCTCTATGTGTATGTCCTTGGCCTCGAGCTGTGCGTAGAGGTCCTTGATTTGGTGGTCTTTGTCCTCCAGCTGCTTGGTAAGGTTCTCGATAGTCTTCTGCAATTCGGCACTCTTCACCGAGCCGTTCTTAACCTGCTGGCGCAGCTTTGCTATGATTTCGCGGTTCTCGGCCATGCGTTGCTGGATGAACTGCATATTCTCGCGTATCTGCTGCGCCCTGCTTGCGCCCTCTCCGTCCTTGGCAACGCTGACGCGCTTCTCGGCCTCGTTGATTTGGCGGAAGCCTTCCTCAACCTCGTTGAGCAAGCCCATCATGTCGTTGATTTCGTTGTCTTTCTGCTCTATTATTCGTTGCAGCGAGTCACGCTGGCTCGTCTGCGCCAGGTCGGAAGTCTTCTTCCCGTCATTACAAGCGACCAAAGTCAAGAGACAAGCCGCCAAAAACAATACTTTCTTCATATTTATCTGTTTTTTAATATTACTCTTATTATTAAGGTATATGCCGTTGCCGTTCGATGGCCAGGCCTCTGCCGTAGCCGTGAAATGACGCCTGGCTGGGTGTCACTCGGCATCGTCAGCCCGCCTGTTGGGCTTCTGCTTCTCGTCAGAGCCCTCTACTACGAGGACAAACTCGCCTCGCGGCTCGGTCTCCTTGAAATGGGCTATAACCTCGGCCAGCGTGCCCCGCACGCTCTCCTCGTGCACTTTTGATATTTCGCGGCACGCACTGACCCGGCGTTCCTCACCGAAATATTCGGCAAACTGCTGCAAGGTCTTCACCACGCGGTACGGCGATTCGTAGAAAACCATCGTGCGCGTCTCGCCGCGCAACCGCTCCAGGCGCGTGGCGCGCCCCTTTTTCTGGGGCAGGAAGCCCTCGAAGCAAAACCTGTCGCACGGCAGTCCTGACGACACCAAGGCCGGTACGAAGGCCGTGGCGCCCGGCAGGCACTGCACCGTTACGCCGGCGTTGACGGCCTCGCGCACGAGAAAGAAGCCCGGGTCGCTGATGCCCGGCGTGCCCGCATCGCTAATGAGGGCCACCGTTGCGCCGGCCTTCAGCTGCTCGACGATGGAGGCCGACGTGCCGTGCTCGTTGAACTTGTGGTGTGACACCAGGCGGTTCTTTATGTCAAAATGCTTCAGGAGGACACTCGACGTGCGCGTGTCTTCGGCCAGTATGAGGTCGGCCTCCTTCAGCACCCTGACTGCCCTTAGCGTCATGTCTTCCAGATTGCCTACAGGGGTAGGCACTACGTACAGTAAACCCATAATCTGCCACAAATATAACCATTTAATCTACCATGGCAAAAAAACGGCGTATTTCTTTGCAATTTTTAAAACGTATTTGTAAATTTGTGGCGGAATGGACAACAATATGTCAGGCGAGGCACACCGCCCGGGTAGAATTGAAGTAGTGTGCGGTTCGATGTTTTCGGGCAAGACCGAGGAACTTATAAGGCGCCTGAAGCGCGCCGAGTTTGCAAGGCAGAAGGTTGAAATATTCAAGCCGGCGATGGACACGAGGTATTCGGAGGTGGACGTGGTAAGCCACGACCGCCACTCGATACAGAGCACGCCGGTGGAAACGTCGTCGTCAATCCTGCTCCTGTCGTCAGACATTGAGGTAGTGGGCATCGACGAGGCGCAGTTTTTCGACCAAGGGCTGGTAGGCGTGTGCAACGAACTTGCCAACCGTGGCGTGCGGGTCATCGTTGCGGGGCTCGACATGGACTTCCGCGGCGTGCCTTTCGGCCCCATCCCGGCACTGTGCGCCATAGCCGACGAGGTGACAAAGGTGCACGCCATTTGCGTGAGATGCGGCTCCGTGGCCTACGTAAGCCACAGGCTCGTGCCCGGCGACAAGCGTGTGATGCTTGGCGAGCAGGGTGAATACGAGCCGCTTTGCCGCGAGTGTTACCGCAAGGCCGTGGAGGAGGAGAGCTCACGGGCGTGAAATGGAACGGTTAGGCCGCGCCGTTCGCACCGTATGGCATATCCGCCAGTGGGATAAAAGATGCCCTTTCGGCGTGCAAAAAGCCATCTTTTGCCCTCTAAAAGGCCACCTCTTGCAATGCAAAAGGCCATCTTTTATGTAGTGAAACATAAATGGTTGATTAACAGACTATTATGAATTGAGGACGAAAGAACGGTAAATAGACTGACGATATGCCGCCAATAACCGCATAACCGCATAACCCCATGACCGTAAAACCTCACAACCCCACAACCGTAAAACCCCATAACCCCATAACCCCATAACCCCATAACCGTAAAACCTCACAACCCCACAACCGTAAAACCCCATAACCGTAAAACCCCACAACCGTAAACCAAAATGCTGACAGAGGAAAAAATAACATTCGACAAGTTCATACGCTGGGCATTGACCGCCCTGGTCGTGGTCGCGGTGCTCCTGATGGTCAACTACCTCGGCAGCGTGCTGTTGCCGTTTTTCGTCGCTTGGCTGTTGGCATACCTTGTGTATCCGATAGTCAAGTTCGTGCAATACAAGATGCACGTGCCTACGAGGGTTCTTTCAATCATCGTCTCGCTCGTGTTCCTCGTAGCCGTAATAGGCGGCGTGTTCTACCTTATAATACCGCCGATGTTCGAGCAGTTCGACAAGTTCTGTAGCGTCTTGTCGAACTACCTACACGAGAAGACGCACATAGCCAACTTCCCCGTGGCCATACAGCAATGGCTCAACGAGAACAAGGACGGCATACTCGACTTCTTCAAGCAGGAAGACGTGGCCGCAGCCATAAGGAACGCCATGCCCAAGGTGTTCTCGTTCATAGGGCAGACGGCCAGCGTGCTCATCAGCATAGTGGCGTCGCTCATCACCCTTCTCTACCTCTTTTTCATCCTTCTCGACTACGAGAAGCTGGCCTCGGGCTTCATCAAGATATTCCCGAAGAAGAACCGCCCGTTCTGGTCGGAACTAATCGGCGACGTGGAGCGCGAGATGAACAACTACATCCGCGGGCAGAGCCTCGTGGCCCTGTGCATCGGGGTGCTCTTCTGCATAGGCTTCACCATCATCGACTTCCCGATGGCTATCGGCCTCGGCATCCTTGTGGGCATCTTGAGCCTCATACCATACGTGCATGGCCTGGCCTTCATCCCGATGCTGTTCCTCTCGCTTCTCAAGGCGGCCGACACGGGGCAGAACTTCTGGATAATCTTTGCCTCGGCCACGGCCGTGTTCGTGGTGGTGCAGGCCATAACGGACATGGTACTCACGCCGAAAATCATGGGCAAGGCCATGAGCCTTAATCCCGCCGTCATACTCCTTTCCCTGTCTGTATGGGGAGCCTTGCTCGGCTTCATTGGCCTTATCGTCGCCCTCCCGCTGACCACGCTCATCATAGCCTACTACCAGCGTTATGTGACCAAGGAAGGCGACTCCGCGTCCCCCGTGGCTGCCAAAACAACCTCAAAAGGACAGCAAACCACAGAAAAAAACGAAAAAACGGGCGAATAATTTGGCCGTTCGGGAAAAAAGCCGTACCTTTGCACACGCTTTACGAAACGTAATGTGGCTAGATCCGTTAGCTCAGCTGGTAGAGCACAACACTTTTAATGTTGGGGTCTTGGGTTCGAGCCCCAAACGGATCACGGAAGGAGTACTGCTAAAGTGCTCCTTTTTTCTTTGAATATCAGTGGGTTACGTCTATTGTGCGCTGTTTTTACGGCATATCAGTAGATTTTTTTGGTAAAACAAATATCCCGATTTTTTCCGCTTTTGTTCAATAAGTGCAACTTTTTTTCTACCTTGTTCAGGTATCGTGTAGGCGTTTTTTATCCTGTTTTTATTTTGCGTTCCGCACTTCTTGCACTATCTTTAGAGAAGATAGGCTGCGTCTCGGCAATGAAAATAAAACCTTCGTTTCACTCGTTTTTATTTTGCATTGCGCTCAACTTGCACTATCTTTGCAGACCAAAAACAGGAATAAGACATGAAAATAGGCATTATCGTAGCTATGGACAAGGAGCTGGCACGGCTCCGCGAACTGCTCGACGGAGCGCATGAGGAGCGTCACGGGTGTGTTGACTTTATCGTGGGCAACGTCGGCGGAAAGGAAGTGGTGTTGCAGAAGTGTGGCATCGGCAAGGTGAACTCTGCCGTAGGCGCGGTGGAGATGCTCGACAATTACCGGCCCGACGTGGTCGTTTCGAGCGGCGTTGCGGGCGGGGCGTGCTCCTGCATGAAGGTTTGCGACATGGTGGTGGGCACCGAATACCGCTACCACGACGCCTATTGCGGCGACGAATGCGCCTTCGGCCAGATTGCGGGGATGCCCGAGGCCTACACCACGCCCAAGGAGTTGGTTGACAAGGCGCGCGCTGCCGGTGGCGGCACGGCCGTGTATTATGGCTTGATAGTAAGCGGCGACTGGTTTGTTGACACGCAGAACAAGATGCGCGCCATACTGTCGCGCTTCCCCGAGACAGCCGCCGTTGACATGGAGAGCTGTTCTATCGCCCAGGTGTGCCATGCCTACGGCGTGCCGTTCGTCAGCTTCCGCGTAATCAGCGACATACCCCTTAGCGACCATAAGGCCTCGCAATATTACGACTTCTGGGATAACTTGGCCGACGGGGCGTTCGAGACAACCAAGCGGTTTATCGAGATGCTTTGATAAGTTGACAAGCAGACGAGGAACAAGCAGACGAGTGACAAGGGACAAGCAGACGAGGCGCGAGATATAAGCAGACAAGAGACGAGGAACAAGCAGACGAGTCGCAAGCAACCAGCATTTGTCTTAACTCCTTTACTCCTTAACTTCTTAACTCCTAAAATAAAAAAGCTATTGTCTTTAACTCCTTAGCGAACGCAGTGAGCGATAACTCCTTTAACTTCTTTAACTACTGAAAAAGACATGGAAAAAATCCCGAGTTTCACCATAAACCATAACAAGCTGTTGCGCGGCATATACGTTTCGCGCAAGGACGAGGTGGGCGGCGACGTCGTTACGACGTTCGACATACGCATGAAGGAGCCCAACCGCGAGCCGGCCTTGCACCCCGGCGCGCTGCACACGATAGAGCACTTGGCGGCAACTTACCTGCGCAACGACGCAGAGTGGGCCGACCGCGTGGTGTATTGGGGCCCGATGGGATGCCTCACGGGCAACTACCTATTATTAAAGGGCGACCTTGAGCCGCGCGACATAGTGCCGCTGATGCAGCGCACGTTCGCCTTCATTGCCGCCTTCGAGGGCGACGTGCCCGGCGCTGCGCCGCAAGACTGCGGCAACTACCTGCTGCACGACCTGCCCATGGCGCGCCTTGAGGCGGCCAAGTTCCTGCGCGAAGTGCTCGAACGCATGACCGACGACAATATGGCATATCCCGGCTGAAGGCAGCGTTGAGGCCGCTTCACCGGCATTAAGGAATATGGATGTACGCAAAAAGGCATCCCCTCCCGACCTTCCACGAGGGGTAGCTCCCACCCGACCTCCCCAAGGGGAGGGGAATGAAAAAGGCTAATGTCTTAACTCCTTTACTCCATAACTCCTTAACTCCTAAAAAAGAAAGTCATTTGTCTTTAACTCCTTAGCGAGTGAAACGAGCGATAACTCCTTTAACTTCTTTAACTCCTAAAGAACGGGAACTACGCAACCATTCGTATTAAGGAAACTTAACGCTGGCGAAGTGGTTGTGCTACAAGCCGTTCCGGCGCGCCGCCGCGTATGCTGAAGAATTTTTAGCGCCAAGTTCTTGGCAGTCTCGTTTTTTCGCCTTAACTTTGACGCTCCAAGAGATTTATCCTGAACAACCGCTATGCAAGACTTCGTTCACCTTCACGTACATACATACTACAGCATCCTCGACGGCCAGGCCAGCGTCAAGAGGCTGGTTGACAAGGCCATAGCCAACGGCATGAGAGGCATGGCCGTGACCGACCACGGCAATATGTTCGGCATCAAGGAGTTCTTCAACTACTGCAACAAGAAGAACTCCGAGCTGCGTGAGCAGGGCAAGCCCGAGTTTAAGCCCATACTCGGATGCGAGATGTACGTGGCGCGCCGCACGAAGGCCGACAAGGTGAAAGACCAGGGCGACCAGGGTGGTTACCACCTGATTGTGCTGGCAAAGAACTACAAGGGCTACAAGAACCTTATCAAGTTGGTGAGCCGCGCGTGGGTTGACGGCTTCTATATGCGCCCGCGTACCGACCGCGCAGACCTTGAGGCATACCACGAAGGACTGATAGTTTGCTCGGCGTGCATAGCCGGAGAGGTGCCCGCCAAGGTGCTGAAAGGCGACATGGAGGGGGCCGAGGAGGCTGTGCAGTGGTATAAGCGCGTCTTCGGCGACGACTATTACCTCGAGCTGCAGCGCCATGAGGTGAAGGACCCAAGCATCCGCGCCAACCGCGAAACGTTCCCCTTGCAGCAAAAGGCGAACAAGGCCTTGATGAAACTGGCCGCGAAGTATGGCATAAAGTTGGTATGTACCAACGACAGTCACTTCGTTGACGAGGAGAATGCCGAGGCCCACGACCGTCTACTCTGCCTTGCGACCAACAAGGACTTGGACGACCCTAACCGTTTGCTCTATACGAAGCAGGAGTGGTTTAAGACGCGCGAGGAGATGAATGAGGTGTTTGCCGATGTGCCCGAAGCCCTCGCCAACACCTGCGAAGTGCTCGACAAGGTGGAGTTCTACAGTATCGACCACGCTCCAATCATGCCCTTCTTCCCAATTCCGGAGGAGTTCGGCACGGAAGAGGACTACCGCAAGAAGTTCACCGAGGAACAGCTCTATGACGAGTTTACGCAAGACGAAAACGGTAACGTGGTGCTATCGCGCGAGGAAGGGGAGAAGAAAATCAAGAAGCTCGGCGGCTACGACAAGCTGTACCGAATAAAGTTCGAGGCCGACTACCTTGCCAAACTTGCATACGAGGGCGCCAAGAAGTTATATGGCGACCCACTGTCTGACGAGGTGAAGGAGCGCGTCAACTTCGAGCTTTACATAATGAAGACGATGGGTTTTCCCGGTTACTTCCTCATCGTGCAGGACTTCATCAACTCCGCACGCGACCAACTCGGCGTCATGGTAGGCCCGGGACGTGGCAGCGCGGCGGGCTCCGTGGTGGCTTACTGCTTGGGAATAACCAAAATAGACCCTATAAAATATGACCTCCTGTTTGAGCGTTTCCTTAATCCGGACCGTATCTCTTTGCCTGATATTGATACCGACTTTGACGACGACGGACGCGGAAAGGTGCTCGACTGGGTAACAGAGAAGTACGGTGCGGACAAGGTTGCGCACATCATTACGTATGGCACCATGGCCACTAAGCTGGCCATCAAGGACGTTGCGCGTGTGGAGAAGCTGCCTTTGGACGAGTCTAACCGCCTGTGCAAGGCCATCCCTGACCGCCTTCCTGACGGCATGAAGATGAACCTGACGAACGCCATCAAGTGCGTGAAGGAACTGCGTGAGGCTGAGGCTTCACCCGACCCGCGTATGCATGAGACCATAGAGTACGCCAAGATGCTTGAAGGCAACGTGAGGAACACAGGCATCCACGCCTGCGGTACAATCATTTGCCGTGACCCTATAAGCGATTGGGTGCCCGTGTCCACGGCCGATGACAAGGAGACCGGCCATAAGTTGCTCTGCACGCAGTATGAAGGCAGTGTCATAGAGGAGACCGGGCTTATCAAGATGGACTTCCTCGGACTGAAGACTTTGTCAATCTTGAAGGAGGCGGTGGAGAACATACGCCTGACAACCGGTAATGTAATCGACCTTGACACCATTCCGATTGATGACCCGGATACATATAAACTATACAGCGAAGGCCGCACGATAGGCACTTTCCAGTTCGAGTCTGCCGGTATGCAGAAGTATCTTCGCGAACTGCATCCTACTGTGTTCGAGGACCTTATCGCCATGAACGCCCTCTATAGGCCCGGCCCTATGGACTACATTCCGCAGTTCATCGAGCGTAAGCGCGACCCGTCGAAAATCACGTATGACATTCCTTGCATGGAGAAATACCTCAAGGATACCTATGGAATAACCGTTTACCAGGAGCAGGTCATGCTTCTCAGCCGCCAGCTTGCAGGCTTCACGCGAGGCCAGAGCGACACCCTTCGCAAGGCGATGGGCAAGAAGCAAATCGAGAAGATGAACCACTTGGAGGGCCTTTTCTATGAAGGCGGCGAGAAGAACGGCTACAAGCACGAGGTGCTCCATAAGATATGGGAGGACTGGAAGAAGTTTGCCAGCTACGCTTTTAACAAGAGTCACGCCACGTGTTACTCTTGGGTAGCCTACCAGACGGCATATCTCAAGGCCCATTACCCGGCAGAGTACATGGCTGCCAACATGAGCCGCAACGTCACTAACATAAACGAAATAACCAAGCTCATGGACGAATGCAAGTCGATGGGCATCAAGACGCTCGGCCCTGACGTCAACGAAAGCCGCCAGAAGTTCAGCGTCAACAAGCAGGGAGCTATCCGTTTCGGCCTTGCAGCAATAAAAGGCATGGGCACGGCGGCGGCCGAGGCCATCATCGCCGAGCGCGAAGCTAACGGCCCTTACAAAGACATCTTTGACTTGGTGCAGCGCGTCAACCTTGCCGCCTGCAACCGCAAGTGCTTCGAGAGCCTTGTTTTGAGCGGAGGTTTCGACAGCTTCAACATTAAGCGCGAGAGCTATTTCGGCCGCAACTCGAAGGGAGAAGCGTTCCTTGACACCTTAATGCGTTACGGGCAGTTGTACCAGCAGGAGAAAAACGAGGCACGAAATTCCCTGTTCGGGGGAATGGATAGTGTGGACATAGCCACTCCGCAGATACCTGAAGGCGACACATGGAGCTCAATAGAGAAACTTAACCGCGAGCGTGACCTTGTCGGTATATACCTTTCGGCCCACCCGCTTGACGACTATGAGGTTATACTTACCAATATGTGCAACACCCATTGCTCCGAGCTTGCCGACAAGCAAGAGCTCTCAAAGAAGCGTGACATCTACCTTGGTGGCATCGTCACTACCGTGCGCAGCAAGTTTACGAAGACCGGGAAGCCCTGCGGTTTCGTCACGATTGAAGACTTTGAAGGCTCAGGCGAGCTGGCTTTCTTCGGCGAGGAGTGGGGAAGGTGGAAAGGGATGCTTGTGGAAGGCTGCACGGTGATGGTCAAGGCCCAGTTCGTACAGCGTTTCCGTAACAGCGATATGCTGGAGATGCGCGTTACGGACATACAATACCTACAGACCGTCAAGGACAAGCAGATAGAGAAGTTCACCATTACGATGGACTCATCGAGGCTTGACGATGCCGTAGTGTCCGACCTTGTAACGGTGATAAAGGACAGTCCGGGCAACACGCAGCTGTATTTCGCGGTGAGCGACGACAACAGCAATCGCCCGTTCGTGTTGCACAGCCGCAACGGAAAGGTAGACGTCAGCAAGGCGCTGATAACGTTCATAAAGGGCTGTGATGCCCTTGGCTACACGATTAACTGATTATTAACCAAATAAATTAACAGAAACAATGGAAGTAAAAATCACAACAGAGAATTTCGAGAGTTTGAAGAATGGCGACAAGCCGTTGGTAGTTGACTTCTGGGCAACATGGTGCGGCCCCTGCAAGGCCATCGCCCCGATTATCGGCGAACTCGCCGAGGAGTATGACGGCAAGCTCGTCGTAGGCAAATGCGACGTAGAGGAGTGCGACGACATCGCCATGGAGTTCGGCATCCGCAACATTCCTACCATTCTGTTCTTCAAGGGCGGGCAGGTAGTTGACAAGTTCGTGGGCGCCACGACGAAAGCCAAGCTGAAGGAGAAGTTCGAGGCTTTGCTGTAATAAGCACTGCACCGGTGCAACGGGTTTCGGCCTGTTGGGGCTTGCAGCATGATTATTTGTAACGTGGAGGAAGGTCTTTTACACATTGAAAGGCCGTCCTCCACGTTTTTTCGTATCGCTTTTCAAGGAGCTTACACCCCTATTTTATCACCCCGTCCACTCCACTTTCACGTCTTTTGGATATTGATGTAATACCTTGAAAATGAAAGTAAAACGGCGTTTCACTCCTGTCTTGTTTTGCATTTTACTCTATTTACGCTATCTTTGCAAGCGAACCTTACAACCAAAAGCATCATGGAAAGAGACAACAATAACGGGAAAAGCCCACAGGACGCAGGTCGTTATCTGGTAATCGGCATCAGTCTCGGCGTAGCTTTCGGCATAATATTCGACAACCTGGCGGTCTGGCTGTGCCTCGGTGTGGGCATCGGACTGCTTGCACCGCAAATTCTCAAGAAAAAGAATGACGGCGGTGACAAGGCATGACCAAGCCCTGCGCAATGCCCGACGGTGCTGCAAAACGCACGGTTTACGCCCTTTTATTTTGAAATACGCCTATTTTGACGTAATTTTGCAGCGCGTAACGTTAAACTGTAAGATATGAAAGAATTAGCATTGAAGTACGGATGCAATCCCAACCAGAAACCTTCGCGCATATACATGGAGGAAGGTGAACTGCCCATCGAGGTGCTCAACGGGCGCCCCGGGTACATCAATTTCCTTGATGCGCTCAACAGTTGGCAGCTTGTCCGCGAGCTCAAGGCAGCCACTGGGCTGCCTGCCGCCGCCAGTTTCAAGCACGTGTCGCCCGCAGGGGCCGCAGTTGGACTGCCGCTCAGCGACACCTTGAGGAAAATCTACTTTGTAGACGACGTTAAAATAGAGCTTTCCCCCCTGGCGTGCGCTTACGCAAGGGCGCGCGGGGCCGACCGCATGAGCAGCTACGGCGACTTCGTTGCCCTTAGCGATACGTGCGACGAGGCTACGGCAACGCTCCTCAAGCGCGAGGTGAGCGACGGCGTTATAGCTCCTGACTATACCCCCGAGGCTCTCGCCATACTGAAAGACAAGCGCAAGGGCACTTACAACGTCATCAAGATAGACCCGAATTACGTGCCCGCTCCTATCGAGCATAAGCAGGTGTTCGGCATAACGTTCGAGCAGGGGCGCAACGAGGTGAAGCTCGACGACCCCGCGCTGTTCGAGAACATACCCACGAAGAACAAGACATTCACGCCGGAGGCCAAGCGCGACCTCGTCATCAGCCTCATAACACTGAAGTACACGCAAAGCAACTCGGTGTGCTACGTCAAGGACGGACAGGCCATCGGCATAGGCGCAGGCCAGCAGAGCCGTATCCATTGTACGCGACTGGCCGGCAACAAGGCTGACATCTGGTGGCTTCGCCAGCACCCGAAGGTGATGAACCTGCCTTTTGTTGACGGCATCCGCCGCGCCGACCGCGACAACACCATCGACGTCTACATCAGCGACGAGCACGACGACGTGCTGGCAGAGGGCACGTGGCAGAAGTTCTTTAAGGAGAAGCCGGAGGTGCTCACGGCAGAGGAAAAGAAGGCATGGCTCGCCAAGAACACGGGCGTATGCCTCGGCAGCGACGCTTTCTTCCCGTTCGGCGACAACATAGAGCGCGCCCACAAGAGCGGCGTTGAGTACATAGCGCAGGCCGGCGGCTCCGTCCGTGACGACAACGTAATAGATACTTGCGACAAGTACGGCATCGCGATGGCCTTCACGGGCGTGCGCTTGTTCCACCACTGATAAACTGACACCCACCCCAAACCCCTCCCGAAGTGAGGGGCTTGAATACCATTGTTTATTGATAGCGGCAATTCACGGCAATCTGCAACAAGCTGAAAAGGTATTGAAAGCCCTTCCCTTCGGGAGGGGGTGGGGTAGGTTTAACTTTTAACACTTTCTACTGTTCACTATGGCAGACATCGACGACATAATAGCAGGTGGCGGAATAGTGTTCCGCCCGGCAAAGAAGAACGACGGCAAGGGCAGCGGCAAGGTGAAGACCAAGGCCAAGAAGAAGCAGTACATCACCGGGGCGCACGGCAGTGGGTCGGCCCGACAGAAGGCAAAATACCGCGAACAGCGCGCCAACAGGCACAAGAAGTAACCTTCATCAGCGATATGTTTAAAGGCATGGATGTGCCTTTAAGCATTTTTTTTGCCATTGCCTTTCATGTGTTTTGATGTCTTTCGGCTTGCGAAAGGGCACGTTTTGCATCGCAATACGTGCCCTTTTGTGTGTTAAAAGGATACCTTTTGCGTCGTGTGATATATATTGTTGATAGTCAGATAGTTACGTTTGTGCCTGTAAAACGTTGCCACGAAGTGCGTCTTTTGGCGATAGTCGTGTTAGCGAAGGCATGATGCTGAGATTTAGATAAACGCCATTCGCGGCAATTTCCGCCCTTTGTCACCTTTCTGCCTGTGGGGTTTCGCATTGTCGCCATAGTGTTTCTTAATCTTAAAAAACGGGTGTGTTTTTTGCCGTTATGCTCTATTTTAGTAACTTTGCATGGTTCTTTACGGCTGTTAACCTGACAAATCGTTTTTCAAGCCGCAGCGTTCCATGGCAGGATAGAAAACAATGGGTATCCGCAAACTGCCCGACTACGGGTAATCAGGCATAAACCTGCAAGGCATTTGTCTTTAACTCATTAAAACAACACGGGCACACGGCTCGTGTGTCCATACAAGTAGAGAGGGCATTTGTCTTTAACTCCTTAGCGAACGAAGTGAGCAATAACTACTTTAACTGCTTTAACTACTGGAGGAAACCCCTTTAACTACTGATGAATGGGAGCTTTGCGGACATTCATTTAAAAACAAACTGATATGCGCAACAGGGACAACTATACCTTTCTAACGTCTGCGCCGGTTCACGACGTGATACTGACGATGGCCGTTCCCACCATCATAAGTATGCTCGTTACGAGCGTCTACAACATCGTGACGACGTTCTACGTCGGCCGCATCAGCACCCAGGCCACTGCCGCCGTGGGCATAGCGTTCTCCGTGATGTCCATCATCCAGGCCGTAGGGTTCACCTTCGGCCAAGGCTCTGGCAACTACATCTCGCGCGAACTCGGGGCGAAGCGCCACGACAATGCCTCGCGCATGGCCTCCACCGGCTTCTTCTGCGCCGTCGGCACGGGATTTCTGCTCGGTGTCGTCGGTATGTTCTTCCTGCGTCCCTTGGCCCTTCTGCTCGGTTCCACGGCCACAATCCTGCCCGACGCCGAGCGTTACTTGGCGTTCATTTTCCTTGCCGCGCCGTTCATGTGCGGCGCATTGTGCCTAAACAATCAGATGCGCTTCCAGGGTAATGCTGCGTATGCCATGTTCGGCATCCTCACCGGCGCGGTAATCAACGTATTCCTTGCACCGATACTTATATTCGTTTTCGACATGGGCATCACGGGTGCCGGCCTCTCCACTTTTGTCGGCGAGACGAGCAGTATGTTCGTGCTGCTTTGGATGACCCACAAGGGCGGCACCATACGCATACACCTTCGCAACTTCACCGCGCGCGCGGCCTACTTCAGGGAGATACTTGCCGGGGGCACGCCTTCGTTCACCCGTCAGGGCATGGCCAGCGTGGGCGTGGCCATGTTGAACGTTGCCGCCGGTGCGTTCGGCGACGCCGCCATCGCCGGTATGTCCATCGTCGGGCGCGTCTGCTTCGTCATCTTCGCCGCCGTCATCGGCCTTGGACAGGGCTTCCAGCCGTTGTGCGGCTTCTGTTACGGTGCCAAATTATATTCCAGGGTGCGCGAGGGCTACTGGTTCATAGTGCGTCTCGGCACGTCGTTCCTCGTCCTCTGCGCCGTGTTGGGCTTCCTCCTTTCGTCAGACATCATAGCCATCTTCCGCCACGACCCCGCCGTCATCGAGGTGGGCCGTGTCGCCTTGCGCTGGCAACTCGTTACGTTGCCCCTCGGCGCGGTGGTTATGTACACCAACATGATGATGCAGACAATCCGCAAGCCGTGGCAAGCCAACATCCTTGCGGCCTCGCGCAACGGCTTGTTCTTCATTCCCCTAATCATCGTCCTGCCACATTTCTTCGGCCTTCTCGGTGTCGAGATGTGCCAGGCTTGGGCCGACGTGCTCTCATTCATCCTTGCCGTGCCCATCGCGGTGAGCGGCTTCAGGGCGCTGAGGTGAGTGAAAAGGTAAAAGTTAAAAGTGAAAAATCCATGTGCAAACACGTTTTGGGGCACATGGATTTTTCACTTTTAACTTTTCATCTTTAATTTATTCTACTCTTTCTTCCACAGCTTTGTCATATCCTCAAGCGTCTTGCCCTTGGTCTCGGGCACAAGTCTCCAGACAAAGAGGGCGGCAAGCACGCAGATTGCCCCGTAGAGGGCGTAGGTGAACCAGTGGCCGAAGTCGGGGTCGGCTGCCGTCTGCATATTGAACATAGGCACGAAAGAAGCACTCACGAGCCAGTTGAATATCCACTGGAAGGCCACGGCTATGGCCACGGCCGCGCCGCGGATGGTGTTCGGGAAAATCTCGGATATGAGCACCCAGCAGATTGGTCCCCACGACATCATGAACGAAGCGCTGTATACCATGATGCTGAGCATCGTAACGAGCTCCAGCCCTGCATGGCCGAAGGTGAGCGAGACTCCGAACGCGCCGACAGCCATGCCTATTGAACCGGTGATGAGCAACGGCTTGCGTCCCCACTTTTCTACGGTGAATATGGCCACGAGCGTGAACAGGATGTTGACCACGCCCATTATGATAGTCTGCATCATGGGGTTCTCCATGCCCATGTCGCCGAAGATGCGCGGCGCGTAATAGAGCACGGCATTGATGCCGACGGCCTGCTGGAAGACGCTTAGCATGATGCCGACGAATATTACCAGTACGCCGTAGGTGAACACGCGCTCGGTCTTCTCGGTCACGGTGTTCTTTATCTCGTCAAGTATGTTGCGCCCTTCGGCCTCCCCGTTAATCTTTGTGAGCACGGCAAGGGCCTTCTGGTCTTGCCCGGCCATGACGAGGTAGCGCGGCGTTTCGGGAACGAAACAGATGAGTATGGCGAACAGCCCGGCGGGAACGGCCTCGCTACCGAACATATAACGCCAGCCCGTAGATACCGTCCATGGGTCGTAGCCGGGCACTAATTCGCTTACGCCCTGGCCTATTGACTCGATTACGGGGTTGGTGTGGTCGCCGAGGATGAGGAAGTTGACCATGTAAACGACCAACTGGCCGAAGATGATGGCAAACTGGTTCCACGACACGAGGGTGCCGCGGATGTTCGACGGGGCCACCTCCGCAATGTACATCGGGCAGATTGCCGATGCCAAGCCGACGCCGACGCCGCCTATGACGCGGTAAATGTTGAAGGCCACGAGCAGCGAATAGTTAGGCACGCCGTGCTCGAAGAACAGGAACTCGGGTTCCATTGAGCCCAAGGCGGAGATGAAGAACATGATGCCGGCAAAGATTAGCGACTTCTTGCGGCCCCAGTTTGAGGCCATATAGCCGGAGACTGCGCTGCCGATGATGCAGCCGATGAGCGCGCTGGCACACGTGAAGCCGTGCCAAGAGTCAGTGTAGGTGAAGTCTTCCGCCCCGAGGAAGAATGCCTGAAGCCCCTTCTCGGCTCCTGAGATTACGGCGGTGTCATACCCGAAAAGCAGTCCGCCCAACACGGCAACAAGCACAATAGAGAATAGGTAGGCCTTGCTGCCCGATTGATTTTGGTTCATGGTAAAGTTTTTTGATAGTTGATTTATTTTAGTCCTTATTTTAATATAACCGCGTTTCCTGCCGTTTATTGTGTGCCGTGCGGGCTTTTTCTTGATTGGGGCGTGCCGTCGCCGGTGTCAAGTCATAATGTCTCTTATGCAGGCTGTTTGCTTTCTATTTGTTTTGCGGAGAGTTTCCGTGGCTGCGTTATTCTGGAATTAAAATGGTTTTGGCCGAAATATGCCCGTTATTCGTGTGCATACGTAAACGCTTGATGCACAGCTTGGTGCTGCGTTTACGGGCTCTTGTGTGCAGTTTTTGCCCCCGTTCGTTCTGCGAAACGTGGCCTTTTACAAGCCGAAAGACCACAAATGGCGATGCCGAAGGTAGCCAACCGTTAAGGCGAAAATGGCCTTTAGACGTGCCGAATGGTATTTGTGATTTAATGATTATATACTATTCGCATGAAAAACCGCACTTTTTTGCCCTTTATTAGGCGCAGTGAGGGCTTGCCGTTTCCCTGTTTTTGCAGAAACGACTGACGTTTCCTGTGTGACGTTTTGCGATGAAGGGTCTCTGTTTTAGTGTCAATATGTAAACCTGCGGAACTGTAAATGCCTGTACTACACGTTGTTGCGACTGTGTGGCGCGCTACTTCTTGCGTCCCGTCTTCAGTGACAGCAAGTATATGGTGACACCGATGGCGACGGTGGCCATGAGCGTTTTCAGTGCCCAATGGTCAAGGATGAGGAAAAAACAATGCAGCGAAGTGAGCCAAAGAAGTAACAACGCAATGACCTTCGCACGCAGGGGCATTGAGCGGTTCTCGCGGAAGTCACGTATGTAAGGCCCTAAGTGTTTATGGTTGAGCAGCCATGCGTAAGCTCGTGGGGAACTGCGGAAGAACAGCGCGGCGGCCAGCAGGAGGAACGGCGTGGTGGGCAATAGCGGCACGAATATGCCGACAATGCCGCACGCAAGTGCCAGGCAGCCCAGTATGAGAAGCACGTATTTCATGCCGCAAAAGTACGGATAAATTGCATAAAACCGTGCTCCGGCGCTCGATTATGTTGGCAAAAAGTGCTGTTTTGCAGCCGTGTCGGCTCCGGTCGGCGATATGTAAAAATGTGAAAAGCCTGCAAATATCCGTCTTTTTGTCATGTTATAAGGTGGATTTTTAGTAATTTTGCACCGATTTGACTAATTAGCGGAATGAAGTTCAGCGACGTTATAGGCCAGGATGAAGTGAAGCAGAGGCTGCGGCAGATGGTTGCCGAAGAGCGTGTTCCCCACGCCTTGATGTTCTGCGGCCCGCAGGGCAGCGGCAAGATGGCCCTTGCCTTGGCCTTCGCCTCATACTTGCTGTGCGGCAACCGCGCTGACGGCGACTCGTGCGGAGGTTGCCAGCAATGCCTTATGGCGGAGCGGCTGTCTCACCCTGATTTGCACTTCTCTTATCCCGTAATACGCCCTTCGGGCACTGGTTCGGAGCATAAGATGTCAAGCGAGGATTTTGCCGCCGAATGGCGCGAGATGCTCTTGCAGGGGCCTTACTTCACGATGGACAAGTGGCTGGCGGCCATGGGTGCAGCCAACCAGCAGGCCTTGATGGGCGTAGGGGAGAGCGACTTGCTGTTGAAGAGGCTCAGCCTGAAGTCGAGCCAAGGCGGCTATAAGGTCGTCGTGATGTGGCTGCCCGAGAGGATGAACGGCGAATGCGCCAACAAGATACTCAAGTTGCTGGAAGAACCGCCGCAGCAGACGGTCTTCGTCATGGTGTGCGAAGAGCCGGGGAGGCTGTTCGACACAATCCGCAGCCGTGCCCAGCGCATCGACATACGCCGTATTGACGACGGGGCAATAGAGCGTGCCCTCGTTGAGAGGCGCGGCATAGACGCCGAGGCGGCGCGAAGGCTGGCGCGTGCGGCGGGTGGCAGCTGGCTTGCTGCGCTCGACGAGCTTGACGCCGACAGTGAGAAGCGGCAGTTTCTCGATATGTTCATTTCGCTGATGCGACTCGCCTATATGCGCAAAATAAAGGACTTGCGCAAGTGGAGCGACACGGCCGCAGCCCTCGGCCGCGAGAAGCAGCGGCGTATGCTGGCGTATTTCCTCCGCTTGGTGCGTGAGAATTTCATGTACAACTTCCACAATCCGCAGCTCTGTTACATGACGCGCGACGAGGAAAACTTCGCCCGCAACTTCGCACCTTACATCAACGAGGCCAACGTCTTGGAGATGTCGGCCCTGATGAACACGGCCATACGCGACATAGGACAGAACGCCAACGCCAAGATAGTGTTCTTCGATATGGCAACGAACATCATCGTCTCGCTGATAAGAAAGCCGTAGGCGGGGCGCGTAAGGCTGCAATATGGTTGTCAATAACACGCTTGCCACGCTATGCCTGTAAGGCTGCCTCCCTGTGGGAGGAGTGGGGCGGGCGACTAATATATATCTATATGGACTACAAAAGCATGAAACTGAAGATATACAACGGTTGCGACCGGGGCCTGTGCATCCGCGGATGCGGCCGGCAGGACCGCCAGCTCAACACGTATGACTGGCTGGCCGGAGTGCCTGGCAACGCCGAAAGCACCGACCTTGTGGAAGTTCAGTTCAAGAATACCCGCAAGGGTTACTATCGCAACGTTAACAACCTCGACCTCAAGAAGGGTGACATCGTGGCCGTTGAGGCCAATCCCGGGCACGACATAGGTGTGGTCACGCTGACCGGCAAGCTCGTGGAGCTCCAGGTGAAGAAAGCCAACCTCAAGTCGGCTGACGACATTAAGCGCATCTACCGCATAGCCAAGCCTGTTGACATGGATAAATATCGCGAGGCTAAAAGCCGCGAGCACGACACCATGATACAAAGTAGGCAGATTGCGAAGAGCCTTGACTTGCAGATGAAAATAGGCGACGTGGAGTACCAGGGAGACGGTAACAAGGCCATCTTCTACTATATCGCCGACGAAAGGGTGGACTTCCGCCAGCTAATCAAGGTCCTTGCCGAGACGTTCCACGTCCGCATAGAGATGAAGCAGATAGGAGCGCGCCAGGAGGCGGGCCGCATCGGCGGCACGGGGCCTTGTGGCCGCGAGTTGTGTTGCGCCACGTGGATGAAGAACTTTGTGTCGGTCAGCACGGGAGCGGCACGCTATCAGGACATATCGCTCAACCCGCAGAAGCTCGCCGGGATGTGCGCTAAGCTGAAATGCTGCCTCAACTATGAGGTTGACAATTACATCGAGGCCAGCCGTAGGCTGCCGAGCAAGGAGATTGTGCTGCAGACCCAGGACAGCGATTATTACCTGTTCAAGAGCGACATACTTGCCGGCATGGTGACATACTCTACCGACAAGAAAATACCCTCGAACGTTGAGACCATCACGGCGCAACGGGCATTCGAGGTAATAGACATGAACAAGCGCGGCGAGAAGCCCCTGTCGTTGCTTGAGGACGGTGCGATGAAGCGTCAGGACAGGCCTGTGGACTTGCTTGCCGGAGAGAGCATAACACGCTTTGACAAGGCTAAGAAAAAGAAGAAGAACAAGAACCGCAACGCCAAACAGGCCGACAGGCGGCGCCAGGAACGCCCCACGGCGCAGGGCGGGAGACCTACGGGAAACAAGCCTGTGACAAAACCGGCCGGCAATGCACCCAAGCAGCCGCAAGGCGGGCAGCCGTCAGGAGAGTGAACGGGCGCAGCCGCGCGGCTTTGAGGCCATTGTGCAGCTTGCCGTTGACGGCTTGCCGACAGGCATGACACAGTGATGAAACACATATTATATATAATGTCGGCCATTTTCGGGCTTGCCGTATTGTTGTCGGCTTGCAGCGACGGCGTGGCTTACGACAAGTATAAGTCAACATCGGTGGAAGGGTGGGAGAGTAACGACACGGTTACTTTCGACGTACCTCGGCTGCGCCTCGGCGGACGTTACGGCCAGACTATAGGTTTGCGCACCACAGGCGCATACCCGTTCACCGCCCTGAGCCTCATAGTCGAGCGCGTTGTCGAACCTGGCCACAGGCTCTACGCCGACACCATCGACTGCCGCCTTTACGACGACAAGGGCAATGTCTTGGGCCGTGGCGTGACAACTTATCAATACAGCTTCAACCTCCCGTCCATTGACCTGCGCAAGGGCGACTCGCTCCACGTCAGCGTGCGCCATTTCATGAAGCGCGAGGTGCTGCCCGGCGTGTCGGACATCGGCTATCGCCTGGCGGTGGAGTAATGCCCGGCAAGCGGCCCGTTGCATGACGATATGCTACACATTGTTTTGCAATTCTTGTTCGGCTTAATAACAACTTGATATACAACGCCTTACAAAAGGGCACGTTTTGCATTGCAAAACGTGCCCTTTTAGCTTGTAATATGTGGCAAACAGGAAAGCGAAAGGTGGCATATCGGAACATGAAAGGCCACAAATCGGAAATTGGGCGATAAGATTTTTTAGCGGCATTTATTTTGTTTTCTCTGTCGGTTGAGCTACCTTTGCATAAGGTAAGATGCACTCGGCAATGTTCAAGCGTGCTTGCATTGCGCTCGTTTGCATTACCTTTGCATAAAGTAAGGCTGCACTTGGCAGATGCGCAAGCGTGCTTGCGTGATGTCTGCCAGGGTGGCCTTGCACGGAGAATGATGTTAAATTTTGGTGTTTCAAGACATGAAATATATACTTAAAGCTCCCGGCAAGATAGACGTGACGGTGGACTTGCCGGCATCGAAGAGCATCAGCAACAGGGCGTTGGTAATCAATGCGTTGGCGGGGGAAGGTGTTGCGCCCGACAACCTGTCTGACTGTGACGACACCGAAGTTCTCGCCAGCGCGCTCGGCTCGATGCCGGAGGTTATCGACATCAAGGCCGCCGGCACGGCCATGCGCTTCATGACGGCTTATCTGGCGGTGACTCCCGGCAGCCATGTGCTCACGGGAACGGAGCGCATGAAGCAGCGCCCCATCAAGGCTTTGGTTGACGCCTTGCGCTATATCGGCGCCGACATATCATACGAGGAGGCCGAGGGCTACCCTCCGTTGCGCATCAACGGGCGGCGGCTCACGGGCGGACGGCTTGAGATTTCGGGCGCCATCAGTTCGCAGTACATTTCGGCTCTGCTGATGGTTGCGCCTACGCTGGAGCAGGGACTGGAGCTGAAGCTGGCGGGAGAGGTAATCTCGCGACCGTATATCGACCTGACGCTGTGCATGATGAAGGACTTTGGGGCCGACGCGGAATGGAGCGACGTTGACGTGATAACGGTGCGCCCGAAGCCTTACGAGCCTAAGCGGTTCTTCATAGAGAACGACTGGAGCGCGGCGTCTTACTGGTATGAGCTGTTGATGCTGTGCCGTGACGAGGAGTCGGAGGTGAGGCTCACGGGGCTGACCGACGGTTCGCGCCAGGGCGACTCGGCCGTGAAGTACCTGTTCAGTATGCTCGGCGTGAGGACTGTATTCAAGACGCGCGAGCGCGGCGTGCCAACTACGGTGACGCTGAAGCACGTCGAGACGAAGCCGCCGAGGCTCGACTATGACTTCACCAACCAGCCCGACATGGTGCAGACGTTCGTGGTTACGTGTGCGTTGACGGGCGTGCCGTTCAGGTTTACGGGGTTGGCATCGCTGAAAATCAAGGAGACCGACCGCGTTGAGGCACTGAAGACGGAGATGAGGAAGTTGGGTTACGTCGTGCGAGAGAAGGGCGTAGGCGAACTTAGTTGGGACGGCGAGCGGTGCGAGCCGGCTGCCGACATAGTGATTAACACATACGAAGACCACCGCATGGCGATGTCTTTCGCCCCGGCGGCGATGGTGTTCCCGGGGTTGAAAATCGACAATCCGCAGGTAGTGAGCAAGTCGTACCCGCACTTCTGGGACGACCTTCGCCGTGCCGGTTTTGAAATACAGGAGGCCGACTGACATGGAGGCACTGCTTTACCTGCTGTATTTTTTTGCGCTTGTGGCCATCGTCGTCGTCCTGGTAAAGATGTTCGGTCGTAAGGACGAGGGCGTGCCGACGGCGGAAAAGGCCGACGGCGAGCCTTGCGACACGTGCGCTGCCGACCCCGGTACGTGCCTGAAGGAGCGCGTAATACAGAACGCCGTTGGCGAAATAGAGTATTTCGACGACGAGGAACTCGACCGTTTCCGCGGTCGCCGTGCCGACAGCTACACGGCCGACGAAGCCTCGATGTTCGCCGAGGTGATGTACACGATGAAGCCTGAGGAGGTGAAAGACTGGCTTGTGAGCCTTGGCCGCAGGTGCGTCAACCTGCCTGACCAGCTTAAGGACGAGGCCATGATGCTGATGGAAGGTTGACAGTTTTTGCCCGTCATGCAATAAAACGGCCTTTTGCAAGTTATATAATAGTGGTAGAGTAGCTTCCGCCTGGACAAAATGCGCATAAAGACAACACGACATATAATCACGCTCATGGTTGTCGCCGTCATGCTGACGGTGGCTGGATGCTCCACGGAGAAGAATACGGCCAAGAGCCGTTGGTGGCATTCTTTTAACGCCCGTTACAACACTTACTATAATGGTTCGCTGGCATACATCGACGGTTCGCTCGAGAAAGAGAAGGGCAACAAGGATAACTTCACCGAGATGCTGCCGTTGTACACCGTAGGCAACCCCGCAAGCCGCAGCCTCGGCGAGGGCAACTTTGACCGTGCCATCGAGAAATGCCAGAAGGCCATAAAGCTGCATAGTATCAAGCGGAGGCCGCAGTGGACCAAGAACCGCAAGAAAACGCCCAAGGACATAGAGTGGCTTAACCGCAAGGAGTATAACCCCTTCTTGTGGAAGGCTTGGTTGCTGATGGGCCGCGCCCAGTTCATGAAGGGCGCCTTTGACGAGGCTGCGTCCACTTTCGCCTACATGAGCCGCCTTTACGCCACGCAGCCGGCCATATACGGCAGGGCGAGAGCATGGCTGGCGAAGTGTTACATAGAGCAAGACTGGATTTATGATGCCGAGGACGTCATCACGAAAATGCGCCGCGACTCGATGCACTGGCGTGCCCGCAAGGAGTGGGACTATACCTATGCCGACTATTACATACATACGGGGCAGTATGCCGAGGCCATTCCTTACCTGCGAAAGGTAATCAAGCACGAGATGCGCCGCAAGCAGAAAGCCCGCGAGTGGTTCCTGATGGGGCAGCTTGAGGCCGCCCTCGGCCACGACGACAAGGCTTACAAGGCCTACAAGCGCGTGCTCAGGCTCAGTCCGCCTTACGAGCTTGCCTTCAATGCACGCATCGCCATGACCGAGGTTATGGCCGGACGCAAGTCGCACAAGATGATAAAGAAGCTGAAGCGCATGGCCCGGTCGGACAACAACAAGGATTATCTTGACCAGGTGTATTACGCCATCGGCAACATATACCTTAACGAGAAAGACACGCTTAACGCAATTTCCGCATACGAGCAAGGCAACCAGAAGTCAACGAGAAACGGCATAGAGAAGGGCGTGTTGCTGTTGAAGCTCGGCGATTTGTACTGGGAACGCGAGGACTACAGCAACGCCCGGCGTTGTTATGGTGAGGCTATCGGCCTTTTGGACAAGGAACGTGACGACTATGAACAGCTTTCGGCGCGCTCTAAGGTGCTTGACGAGCTTGTGCCTTATACCGACGCCATCCACCTGCAAGACTCGTTGCAAGCCCTCGCCAAGATGCCCGAAGACGAGCGTAACGCCGCCATTGACCGCGTTATCGAGGCATTGAAGAAGAAGGAAAAGGAAGAGCGCGACGCCCAGGCTGAGGCCGAGGCACAACAGTACCTTATGGAACAAGGGGGCATTGGCAACTCTTCCGTGCAGAATAACACGACCAACAACGCCACGAGCAAGGACGGCACGTGGTATTTCTATAATCCTACGGCCGTCAGCCAAGGCAAGGCCACGTTCCAAAAGCTGTGGGGACGCCGCGAGAACGTTGACGACTGGCAGCGCGTTAACAAGACGGTAGTGGCCTTGGCGACGCCCGAGGAGGAGCTTACCGACGAGCAACGTGACTCCATTGCGGCCGTAGAAGCCATGCAGGACTCCATCGAGAACGCCATGGACAGCGCCCATAACAACCCTCATATGCGTGAATATTACCTGAAGCAGATACCTTTCACGCCCGAACAGGTGGCCGAAAGCAACGCAATCATTGAGGACGGACTGTTCCATGCTGGCGTGATTTTCAAGGACAAGCTCGACAACCTTGACTTGAGCGAGAAGAACCTGCGCCGCCTTACGGACAATTACAAGGACTACGAGAACATCGACGACGCTTATTACCACCTGTTCTTATTGTATTCGCGGCGAGGTGACAAGGCCATGGCCGACACATACCTTGGACTGTTGAAGCGTGATTATTCGGACAGCGAGTGGACCGTCTTGTTGTCAGACCCCAACTTTGCCGAGAACGCACGCTTTGGGGTACACATCGAAGACTCGCTTTACGCTGCCACGTATGATGCCTTCAAGGCCGACAGGTTCGACGAGGTGAAGGCCAACACCGAGCTTTCGGCAACACGTTTCCCGCTTGGTGCCAACCGTGACAAGTTCATCTTCATCGGCGGATTGAGCAAGCTCAACAGCGGCGACGCCAACGGTTGCCTCACGGATATGCAGGAAGTGGTGAGCAAATATCCGCAAAGCGAGGTGGGCGAGATGGCCGGCATGATAATCAACGGCGTGAAGGAAGGCCGCCAGTTGTATGGAGGCAAGTTCGACATTGCCGACATTTGGGCGCGCAGGGCTGTCGTGCTGAACGACAGCGACTCGATAGCCGCACGCACGTTCGTTGCCGAACGCAACACCGACTTCTCGTTCCTCTTGGTTTATTCGCCCGACTCTTTGGACGAGAACAAGCTGCTTTTCGAGCTTGCGAGGTTCAATTTCACCAACTTTATCGTCAGGAATTTCGACGTCACCATAGAGGAATTCGACGGTCTTCACCGTATGCGCGTCAGCGGTTTCATGAGTTATGACGAGGCATTGCAGTACGCCCGCCAGCTCCACTCCAACCGTAACGTCAACGCATTGGCTCGCAAGGCGCGTTCAATCGTCATCAGCGACGCCAACCTCGAGTTGCTCGGCACGCAGTATAGTTACAACGATTACGACAAGTTCTACGAACAACATTTCGTCCCCTTGCGCGTAAGCACAGTTCGTCTGCTTACCGAACCTGCCGCGATAGAGTATGTGCAGCCCGAGGATGAGGGTGCTAACGGCGGTGACGGGTTGTATAACGGCGGTGTGATAGAGGGCGGTCTGTTCATCGAGGACGACCAACCTATGGCGCCGCAGGAGAGCGGTACGCTCGTCGTTCCTGACGAACCGGCGGCCAGGCCGTCGGGCGGCGAGCCCCAGGGAGGCACGTTCATCGTGCCCGACGAGCGGTCAACCACGACACCGCAGGACAACGGCGGCACGCTTATAGTGCCCGACGAAAGTGAGGCAACGCCTGTGCCCGAGCCACAGGACGGCGGCGACACGTTCATGATAGAAGATGAGCCCAAGGATACGCCGCAGCCAGTGGAACCCGCTGACACACAGGGCGTAACGACGGTGCCAGCCGAACCTGAAGCCGACTTGCGCCCGGAGGCTGTGCAAAAGGAGCCAAACAACGAGGCAAAAGATGCCCAACCGCAGCCTGAAACGCCGCAAAACGCAGGACAAAATGCCACCTCCGGCAATCAGGGAGGCAATGCCCAGCAGGACGACGAGTTCATCATAGAGTTCAGCGACGACCCCGTGAACACGGGCAACGCCACAGGCAACAATGCGCCTGACGACAACCGCCAGGACGGTTACGACCTTGAGGACGAGTATTACGACCTTGAAGGGTTTTAGATAACCCGTAGTGTTGGCGGCCATCACGCTTCATGTTCCATATTAAAAGACATTCTACAATGAGTAACGGACTATTGTTGTGGGCTGACGATGAGATGGAATTGCTCCGTGCCCACGTTATTTTCCTTGAGAAGAAAGGATATGACGTCGTGACCGTGACCAACGGCACCGATGCCATAGACCAGTGCCGGCAGAAGACTTTTGACTTGATTTTGCTCGACGAGATGATGCCCGGCCTCAGCGGTCTTGAGACATTGCAGAAAATCAAGGAACTATCGCCCGCTACGCCTGTGGTCATGGTGACAAAGAGCGAGGAGGAAAACATCATGGACCAGGCAATAGGCTCAAAGATAGCCGACTACCTCATCAAGCCCGTGAACCCCAACCAGATACTTCTTTCGTTGAAGAAGAACATACACCAAAAGGAGATTGTCACCGAGGTTACGCAAAGCGGATACCAGCAGAGCTTCCAGGACATAGCACGGCAAATCAGCGAATGCAAGACCTGCCGCGACTGGATGGACGTTTACCGCCGCCTTGTGCACTGGGAGCTTGAGCTCAGCAGCACCGACGGCAGCATGACCGAGATGCTCAGGATGCAGAAGGAGGAGGCCGACAACGGTTTCGCCAAGTACGTCAAGGCCCACTACATGGAGTGGATGGAGGATATATCCGCTGGCTTCTCGGCTTCCGGCCGCCCCACGTCGCGGCTGCAACCGCTCCACGCCGGCTTGCGCAAGGCGCAGCCGCAGGCCGAGGAACGCCCGCTGATGAGCGTCGATATATTCAAGAAAAAAATATTCCCGCTGGTCGATGCGGGCGAAAAGGTGTTCCTCATCGTCATCGACAACTTCCGTCTCGACCAGTGGCGCGTGCTGTCGCAGGAAATCGGCGATATGTTCGACATTGACGAGCAGACCTACATCAGCATACTTCCCACGGCTACGCAGTATGCCCGCAACGCCATCTTCAGCGGCCTGATGCCGGAGAAGATAGCAGAGATGTTCCCCGAACTGTGGGTTGACGAGGACGAGGAGGAGGGCAAGAACCTCAACGAGGGGCCGCTAATCAAGACCC
>CALUEX010000015.1 GCA_944319815.1 uncultured Prevotella sp.
GCACCTCGCAGTGAAACCACTTTTCGACATATCTGGCAACAAATCTTAATTTGGGTGGCGCATTGACGAAGTCAGGACAGGCAGAACGGATAGTCACGCCCTGTTTGCATTTAGTATAAAAGGCATCCTTGCACTCTTTACGCAGGGATGCCTTTTTTATGTTAACGTCAGTCTTATACCGAATTGACGTTAAAGTCATGTTGAGCGGATGCCTTTATGAGGTTTACGGTTATCGGGATGTGGTTACCGCTTTTTTGTATGTTGGTGCATCAAGTGCAGATTGAATGACGGGGGTCATGGAATTTAGTGGCCTTATAATTTGTATCTTCGATAAAATAGATTAACTTTGCAAGTGGTTTCCAGTCCGTCACGGATAATGGGCATATTAAATAAGAAATACCTTAATTATATATAAACAATGGACAACAACAATAACAATCAGGGGCAGCTGCAAATAGAGCTGTCGCAGGACGTGGCACAGGGCCAGTATGCCAACTTTGTCATAATAACCCATTCAAGTTCAGACTTCGTGCTCGATTTCGCCCGCATGTTGCCGGGTATGCCCAAGACAACGGTTAAGTCGCGCGTTATCCTTGCTCCCGAGCACGCAAAGCGTCTGCTCATGGCCTTGAAAGACAACATCGTAAGGTACGAAAACACTTTTGGCACAATCAAGTTGCCGCAGCCCGAGAAAGGGACTATAGCTCCTTTCAACATCAACAAGGGCGAGGCATGATGATTTGATGCTTTGTAGGATGCAGGGCGGTATACGGAAAGGTTCCCGTATTTGGGCGTTCCGCATACCCTCCTGCATTGCAGCCTTCCCGTTTACGGCTTATTGTTTTGGGGCGTTAAGCCGCCTCGGTGAATAGTGGCAAGGTTGTTTTATGGTTAATTTATTTTAATAAAGTGTATTTTATTGAAAAAATACACACTGTTTGCTTGTTTGATTTTTTTATAATTAGGTAATTTGAATAATTATTCGTACCTTTGCAGCCCAAAATGGTCTGTGTGGTCAGGCCGTTTCATGTAAAGCGAAAATAACGAAATAAATATATAACTAAAATTTAACAACAATGCCTACAATTCAACAATTGGTAAGAAAAGGTAGAAAGGTGCTTGTTGACAAGAGCAAATCGCCGGCGTTGGACTCATGCCCCCAGCGTCGTGGCGTTTGTGTTCGTGTGTACACAACAACCCCGAAGAAACCTAATTCGGCAATGCGTAAAGTTGCCCGTGTTCGTTTGACAAACCAGAAGGAAGTCAACTCTTACATACCGGGAGAGGGACACAACCTTCAGGAGCACTCTATCGTCCTCGTGCGTGGCGGTCGTGTTAAGGACCTCCCTGGTGTACGTTACCACATCGTCCGCGGAACGCTGGATACAGCCGGAGTCGCAAACCGCACACAGCGCCGTTCGAAGTACGGAGCCAAGCGTCCCAAGGCCAAGAAATAACCATTAAGGGTCATTGGACGACAAAACAGACATTTTATCAACGTTTTGCTGGAGATTTGTTATAAAGGTTGAGTAAGCGTTTCCGGAGGGAAAGCTGAAGAACAAGTGAACAGCCCCATGCAGAATTAATTTCAAGGAAATGAGAAAAGCAAAACCAAAGAAGCGCGTGATCCTTCCGGATCCCGTTTACAACGACCAGAAGGTCTCAAAGTTCGTGAACCACTTGATGTATGACGGAAAGAAGAATACATCATACGAAATTTTCTACAAAGCATTGGATACCGTAAAGGAGAAGATGGCTAACGAGGAGAAGTCTGCCCTCGAAATATGGAAGGCCGCCCTCGACAACATCACTCCGCAGGTTGAGGTGAAAAGCCGCCGTATAGGTGGAGCCACATTCCAGGTGCCTACGGAAATACGCCCTGACCGCAAGGAGAGCATCTCGATGAAGAACATGATTAACTTTGCCCGCAAGCGTGGAGGCAAGACGATGTCTGACAAGCTCGCGGCTGAAATCATGGACGCTTACAACAACCAAGGCGGTGCTTACAAGCGTAAGGAAGATATGCATCGTATGGCTGAGGCTAACCGTGCATTCGCTCACTTCAGGTTTTAACAACTATAGTTAGGTAAAAAGAACATGGCAAAACAAGACTTACATTTGACCCGTAACATCGGTATCATGGCCCACATCGATGCCGGTAAGACTACGACTTCAGAGCGTATCCTTTTCTATACGGGCAAGACCCACAAGATTGGCGAGGTGCATGACGGCGCTGCCACGATGGACTGGATGGAGCAGGAGCAGGAGCGTGGTATAACCATTACTTCTGCGGCAACCACTTGCTATTGGCACTATGATAACAAGCAATTCAAGATAAACTTGATTGACACTCCGGGACACGTTGACTTTACGGCCGAGGTAGAGCGCTCTTTGCGTGTGCTTGACGGAGCCGTTGCTACGTATTGTGCAGTTGGCGGCGTCCAGCCGCAGTCTGAGACTGTTTGGCGCCAGGCAGACAAGTACAACGTTCCGCGTCTTGGATATGTCAACAAGATGGACCGTTCAGGAGCTGACTATTTCGATGTTCTCCGCCAGATGAAGGAGGTGCTGGGAGCAAATCCCGTGTCACTTGTGGTTCCTATCGGTAGCGAGGAGAACTTCAAGGGCCTTGTTGACCTCATCAAGATGAAGGCCATCTATTGGCACGATGAGACCATGGGAGCCGAGTATGAGATTGACGACATCCCGGCAGACCTGAAGGACGAGGCTGAGGAATGGAGGGGCAAGCTCCTTGAGGCCGCAGCTGAGTACGATGAGTCTCTTATGGAGAAGTACTTTGAAGACCCGAACTCTATCACAGAGGAGGAAATCATCGCTGCAATCCGTAAGGGAACTTTGTCAATGCAGTGCACTCCGATGCTTTGCGGTTCTTCGTTCAAGAACAAGGGCGTGCAGACGCTGCTCGACTATGTTTGTGCATTCCTGCCTTCGCCTCTTGACACACCTAACATCGTTGGTACAAATCCTTCTACAGGCGAAGAGGAAGACCGCAAGCCTTCAGAGGCTGAGCCTACGTCTGCTCTCGCGTTCAAGATTGCCACAGACCCGTATGTTGGCCGTCTGGTATTCTTCCGCGTGTATTCAGGAAAGGTTGAGGCCGGCTCTTATCTTTACAACTCTCGCTCAGGAAAGAAGGAGCGTGTGAGCCGTCTGTTCCAGATGAACTCCAACAAGCAAATCCAGATGGACGCAATCGATGCCGGTGACATCGGTGCCGGTGTCGGTTTCAAGGATATACGTACAGGTGACACCCTCTGCGATGAGGCACATCCTATTGTGCTGGAGTCAATATCGTTCCCTGACCCTGTTATCGGTATAGCAGTAGAGCCTAAGAGCCAGGCTGACGTTGACAAGCTCGGTATGGGCCTTGCCAAGTTGGCCGAGGAAGACCCGACGTTCACCGTACATACAGACGAGCAGAGCGGCCAGACCGTTATCTCTGGTATGGGTGAGCTCCACCTCGACATCATCCTTGACCGCTTGAGAAGGGAGTTCAAGGTAGAGTGTAACCAAGGCAAGCCCCAGGTCAACTACAAAGAGGCTATCACCAAGACCGTCAACCTGCGCGAGGTTTACAAGAAGCAGAGCGGTGGTCGTGGTAAGTTTGCCGACATTATCGTCAACGTTGGCCCGATAGACGAGGATTACAAGGAAGGTGGATTGCAGTTCATCAACGAGGTGAAGGGTGGTAACATCCCCAAGGAGTTCATTCCTTCGGTACAGAAGGGCTTTGAGACAGCCATGAAGAGCGGTGTGCTCGGCGGCTATCCTATGGACAGCCTGAAAGTGACATTGCTCGACGGTTCGTTCCACCCTGTAGACTCTGACCAGTTGTCGTTCGAGATTGCAGCCATCAATGCATACAAGAACGCTTGCGTAAAGGCCGGTCCTGTCCTCATGGAGCCTATCATGAAACTGGAGGTCGTAACGCCTGAAGAGAACATGGGTGACGTCATCGGCGACTTGAACAAGCGTCGTGGCCAGGTAGAGGGCATGGACGAAACCCGCAGCGGCGCCCGCATCATCAGGGCCATGGTTCCGCTGGCTGAAATGTTCGGCTACGTGACAGCTTTACGTACAATTACGTCAGGCCGCGCCACAAGCTCGATGGAGTATGACCACCACGCTCCTGTTTCAAGCTCGATAGCTAAGGTCGTGCTTGAGGAAATCAAGGGACGTGTAGACTTGGTATAACGGAAATATAATAGAAATGGAAGTGGACGGGCTCTCCGTTAGCGAATGACTCTTAACGGAGACGCCTATTCACTTGAATATGAAATTTAATAGCAAAAAGAATTTATGAGTCAGAAAATCAGAATCAAGCTGAAGTCTTACGACCACAAGCTCGTAGACAAGTCGGCAGAGAAAATCGTCAAGGCTGTAAAAGCCACAGGTGCAATAGTAAGCGGCCCGATACCACTGCCCACGCACAAGCGCATCTACACCGTGAACCGTAGTACGTTCGTAAACAAGAAAGCACGTGAGCAGTTCCAGCTCTGTGATTATAAGCGTCTTATCGACATCTACAGCTCTACGGCAAAGACCGTTGACGCTCTCATGAAACTTGAGTTGCCGAGCGGTGTTGAGGTTGAGATTAAAGTATAGTTTAATTTTTTAATATAAATTGAAATGCCAGGATTAATTGGAAAAAAAATCGGAATGACATCCGTTTTCAGTGCCGACGGCAAGAATGTGCCGTGCACTGTTATCGAAGCTGGTCCTTGTGTTGTTACTCAAGTGAAGACTGTGGAAAAGGACGGTTATAAAGCCGTTCAGCTGGCTTTTGGCGACGTTAAGGAGAAGAGTGTGACGAAGCCGATGCTTGGAGTCTTCAAGAAAGCTGGTACGACACCTAAGAGACACTTGGCCGAGTTCAAGTTTGACGAAGAGTACAACCTTGGTGATACAATCACTGTTGACATCTTCAACGATGCAACTTTCGTTGATGTTGTTGGAACGTCAAAAGGTAAGGGTTTCCAGGGTGTAATGAAGCGTCATGGCTTCGGTGGAGTAGGCCAGAGTACACACGGCCAGGACGACCGCGCCCGCAAACCGGGTTCAATCGGTGCTTGTTCTTATCCCGCCAAAGTGTTCAAGGGAATGCGTATGGCAGGACAGATGGGAGGCGACAGGGTTACAACCCAAAACCTCAAAGTGTTAAAAGTTATACCGGAGCATAACCTCATCCTTGTGAAAGGTAGTGTTGCTGGTTGCAAAGGTTCAACCGTTTTAATTGAGAAATAATGGAAATTAACGTATTAAATATCAAAGGTGAGGACACTGGGAGAAAGGTTACGTTAAACGAAGCTGTCTTCGGAATTGAACCAAACGACCACGTTATTTATCTTGACGTGAAGCGCTATATGGCGGCACAGCGCCAGGGTACGGCCAAGTCAAAGGAAAGAAGCGAGCACGCTGGTTCTACCCGCAAGCTCGGACGCCAGAAGGGTGGCGGCGGTGCCCGCCGCGGTGACATCAACTCTCCGTTGCTCAAGGGTGGTGGTCGCGTATTCGGCCCGAAACCTCGCGATTATAGCATAAAGTTGAATCGTAAAACTACAGTCCTTGCCCGTAAAAGCGCATTGTCTTACAAGGCAAAGGAGGACGCTATAATTGTAGTTGAAGATTTCAATTTAGACGCCCCAAAGACAAAAGATTTTGTAAATATTACTAAAAATCTTAAAGTTGACGGCAAGAAGTTGCTCTTTGTTTTGCCGGAAGTAAATAAAAACGTATATTTGTCGGCTCGTAATTTGCAGCGTGCACAAGTAATGCTCGCGTCAACACTCAATACTTACAAGGTTTTGGATGCTGACGTGCTCGTTATGACTGAGAACTCGCTGAAGGCAATCGATGGAATCTTAAACAAGTAAAAAGGAGAAAAGTAATATGGCATTTATCATAAAACCGTTGGTCACTGAGAAGATGACCAAGATTACAGACAAGTGGCCTAACCGCTATGGCTTCATTGTTCGTCCTGAGGCTGACAAACTCCAAATTAAGAAAGAAGTCGAGAGTCTGTATGGTGTTACGGTAGAAGACGTAAACACGATGCGTTATTCAGGAAAGCGCCAGGTTCGCTATACAAAGAAAGGACTGGTAAGAGGACAGAGGAACGCATACAAGAAGGCAATCGTCACATTGAAAGAAGGCGATACAATTGATTTTTACAGCAATATTTGAAAATAAGAAATGGCAGTACGTAAATTCAAACCGGTAACTCCGGGTCAAAGGCACAAGATTATTGGTACGTTCGAGGATATTACTGCATCCGTACCAGAGAAGTCTCTCGTTCGCGGTAAACGTTCTACCGGAGGTCGAAACAATACAGGTAAGATGACCATGCGCTATATTGGCGGCGGCCATAAGAGAAAGTATCGTTTCATAGACTTCAAACGTGAGAAAGATGGTGTTCCAGCTGTAGTTAAGACAATAGAGTACGACCCGAACCGTTCGGCTCGTATCGCTTTGTTGTATTATGCTGATGGTGAAAAACGTTACATTATTGCTCCTAACGGACTGCAAGTTGGTGCGACTCTGATGTCTGGAAAGGACGCGGCGCCTGAGATTGGTAACGCGCTTCCTTTGGCCAACATCCCTGTCGGTACCGTTATCCACAACATCGAGCTTCGTCCTGGTCAGGGAGCGTTGCTCGTCCGTTCGGCAGGTAATTTCGCTCAGTTGACTTCTCGTGAAGGCAGTTATTGTGTTGTTAAGCTCCCTTCTGGTGAAACTCGCCAGATACTGAGTGCTTGTAAGGCTACTGTAGGTAGTGTGGGAAATTCAGACCACGCCCTTGAACAGTCTGGTAAGGCCGGACGTTCTCGTTGGCTGGGTCGTCGTCCTCACAACCGCGGTGTCGTAATGAACCCGCATGACCACCCGATGGGTGGTGGTGAAGGCCGCCAGTCTGGTGGACATCCACGTTCACGTAAGGGCTTGTATGCTAAGGGTCTCAAGACGAGGGCACCGAAGAAGCTTTCTAACAAGTATATCATTGAAAGAGCTAATAAGAAGAAATAATCACAAGTTAACTAAGAGTAGATTATGAGTCGTTCATTAAAGAAGGGTCCATATATTAACGTTGCGCTTGAGAAGAAAATTCTCGCCATGAACGAGAGCGGAAAGAAAAGCGTTGTTAAGACTTGGGCCAGGGCTTCAGTGATTTCACCTGATTTTGTAGGTCACACTGTTGCAGTTCATAACGGAAACAAATTCATCCCTGTTTACATTACCGAGAACATGGTTGGCCATAAACTTGGTGAGTTCTCTCTGACTCGTCGCTTCGGAGGCCATGCTGGTAACAAGAAGTAGTAACAGGCAAACCATTGATAATAAAAAGACAATATAATGGGAGCAAGAAAGAAAATAGCGGCTGAAAAAATAAAGGAAGCCCGTAAAAAAATGTATTTTGCAAAGCTCAAAGGCGTGCCTTCTTCTCCGCGCAAGATGCGTTATGTCGTTGACATGATACGTGGCATGGAGGTAAACCGCGCTCTTGGCGTCTTGAGGTTCTCGAAGAAGGCGGCTGCCGCCGACGTGGAGAAACTCCTCCGTTCGGCTATTGCCAATTGGGAAGTGAAAAATGACCGCAAGGCGGAAGACGGAGAGCTTTTTATCTCTAGAGTGTTCGTTGACGAAGGTGTTACGATGAAACGTATGAGACCGGCACCTCAGGGACGTGGCTATAGAATCCGTAAGCGTAGCAACCACGTTACTTTGTTTGTAGATGCCAAAACTAATGACGAAAAATAAGAAGAAGAATGGGACAGAAAGTTAATCCAATAAGTAATCGTCTCGGTATCATCAGGGGTTGGGACTCTAATTGGTTCGGAGGTAAGAACTTCGGGGACAACCTTGTGGAGGACATGAAAATCCGTAAGTACCTGAACGAACGTCTGGCTAAGGCCAGTGTATCTCGTATCGTCATTGAGCGTACATTGAAACTCGTCACCATCACAATCTGCACGGCTCGTCCAGGTCTTGTGATTGGCAAAGGCGGGCAGGATGTTGACAAGCTGAAGGAAGAACTGAAGAAACTCTACGATAAGGAAATCCAGATAAATATTTACGAGGTTAAGAAGCCTGAACTTGATGCGTCAATCGTTGCTAATAACATCGCACGCCAGATAGAGGGTAAGATGGCTTACCGCCGTGTGATAAAAATGGCTGTAGCAAATACGATGCGTGCCGGTGCCGAGGGTATCAAGGTGCAAATAACCGGCCGACTCAATGGCGCGGAAATGGCTCGCAAGGAAATGTACAAGGAAGGACGTACTCCGCTGCATACTTTCCGTGCGGACATAGACTATTGCCAAGCCGAGGCCCTCACAAAGGTGGGACTGCTTGGAATCAAGGTCTGGATTTGCCGCGGCGAGGTTTACGGCAAGCGTGACCTCTCTGTGAACTTCTCGCAGGAGAAGCAGGGCGGGCGCTCTAATAACGGCAAGTCAAGAGTTAATCGTAAGAGGAACAATAACCGTTAAAGAAAGAAGCTATCATGTTACAGCCAAAAAGAGTAAAATATAGAAGACCCCAAGACGGGCGCGGCAATAAAGGCAACGCTCACAGGGGCACACAGCTGGCGTTCGGCTCATTCGGCATCAAGACCTTGGAGGCCAAATGGCTGGACAGCCGGCAGATAGAGGCAGCTCGTGTCGCTGTCAACCGTTATATGCAGCGTGAAGGGCAGGTGTGGATTCGTATATTCCCGGATAAGCCTATCACTCGCAAGCCTGCTGACGTCCGAATGGGTAAAGGTAAGGGAGACCCCGCAGGCTGGGTCGCTCCTGTTACTCCAGGGCGTATCCTTTTTGAAGTTGAAGGCGTATCTTTCGATATAGCTAAGGAGGCTCTTCGTCTCGCGGCCCAGAAACTGCCTGTGAAGACAAAGTTTGTTGTAAGACGTGATTATGATAAAAACGCTTAATTATGAAAATCAAGGAAGTAAGAGAGCTTGAGACCAAGGATTTGAAGGAGAGGCTTGAGGCTGCGGTCGCAAATTATCACCAGATGAAATTGAACCACTCAATCACGCCGTTGGAGAACCCATCACAAATCAGGACTGCTCGCCGTGACATAGCACGCATGAAGACCGTGCTTCGCCAAAGGGAACTTAATAAATAACAATGGTTCAAATGGAAAAAAGGAATTTAAGAAAAACGAGAACGGGTGTAGTCATAAGCAACAAGATGGATAAAACCATTGTTATTGCAACGAAGTTCAAGGAAATGCACCCTATATATGGTAAGTTTGTCCAGAAGACAAAGAAATACCATGCGCATGATGAAAAGAATGAGGCTAATGTAGGTGATACAGTGCTCATTATGGAGACCCGTCCTTTGAGTAAGACAAAGAGATGGAGATTAGTTCAAATAACTGAAAAAGCTAAGTAATTATGATACAGGCAGAATCAAGACTTACAGTATGTGATAACAGTGGCGCACGCGAGGCCTTGTGCATCCGTGTACTCGGAGGAACCCGCCGCCGTTATGCAAGTGTTGGTGATGTTATTGTCGTTGCTGTCAAGAACGTCATCCCGTCAAGTGATTTGAAAAAGGGTGCAGTATCAAAAGCTTTGATTGTTCGTACGAAGAAGGAAATACGTCGTGCAGACGGTTCATATATCCGTTTCGACGACAACGCCTGTGTCTTGCTGAATAATGCAGGAGAGCTTCGCGGTAGTCGTATCTTCGGTCCGGTTGCGCGTGAGCTTCGTGCGGTTAACATGAAAGTTGTTTCTTTGGCACCTGAAGTCCTTTAACATTAAAAGCATTTAAAGTAATGAACAAGTTACACATAAAGAAGAATGACACGGTGATTGTCTTGGCCGGCGAGGACAAAGGCAAGACCGGAAAGGTGCTTAAGGTCTTGGTGGAGAAGCAGCGTGCTATCGTTGAGGGCGTAAACATCGTTTCAAAGAACATGAAGCCCAGCGCCAAGTATCCCCAGGGAGGCATCATAAAGATGGAAGCTCCTATTCATGTCTCTAACTTAAGCCTGATAGACCCTAAGTCAGGTAAGGCTACACGTATAGCAATAAAAAGGACTGAAGACGGAAAGAAAATTCGCATCGCTAAAAAATCAGGGGAGGAAATCAAGTAATGAATACAGCTGAATTAAAGAAAGTATATGCGGAGACTATCGCTCCCGCACTGCAAAAACAGTTCAACTATTCTTCTAAGATGCAGATTCCTGTCCTGAAGAAGATTGTTGTGAACCAGGGTCTCGGTGAGGCTACGCAGGATAGGAAAATAATTGACGTGGCCATTAACGAGATTACTGCGATAACTGGCCAAAAGGCGGTTGCCACTTACTCCAAGAAGGACATCGCAAACTTCAAGCTGCGCAAGAAGATGCCTATCGGTGTTATGGTTACATTGCGTCGCGAGCGTATGTATGAGTTCCTTGAAAGGCTTATCCGCATCGCCTTGCCGCGTATCCGTGACTTCAAGGGAATAGAGAGCAAGTTTGATGGACGGGGAAATTATACTCTTGGTATCCAGGAACAAATCATTTTCCCTGAAATCAATATTGACATGATAGACAAAATCCAGGGTATGAACATCACGTTCGTTACATCTGCAAATACAGACGAAGAAGGTTATGCTCTGCTCAAGGCTTTCGGTCTACCTTTCAAAAACGCTAAAAAGGATTAAGAGATATGGCAAAAGAATCAATGAAAGCCCGCGAGGTAAAGCGTGCGAAACTTGTAGCCCGTTATGCTGAGAAGCGTGCGGCTTTGAAGAAAATCATCGCTACCTCAAACGACCCGGCAGAGGCATACGAGGCTGCAAGGAAACTGCAAAGCATTCCTCGCAACGCCAACCCCATCCGTCTGCATAACCGTTGCAAGATAACGGGACGTCCTAAAGGATATATGCGCCAGTTCGGCCTTTCACGTATCCAATTCCGTGAGATGGCTTCGGCTGGGCTTATTCCGGGTGTAAAGAAGGCTAGCTGGTAAACAAGCGAAGATTATTTAATATTGTCGGGGCAGTCCCGATTAATTAAACATTTATTTTATGACAGATCCAATAGCAGATTATCTGACGAGGTTGAGAAACGCAATCATGGCTCATCACCGTGTTGTCGAAGTACCAGCTTCAAACTTGAAGAAGGAGATTACCAAAATCCTTTTCGAGAAGGGCTACATCCTGAATTACAAGTTCATAGAGGATGGCCCCCAGGGTACAATCAAGGTTGCGTTGAAGTATGACCCTTCAACCAAGGAGAATGCCATCAGGTGTTTGAAAAGAGTGTCCACGCCAGGTTTGCGTAAGTACACTGGTTACAAGGACATGCCGAGAGTAATAAACGGACTTGGCATAGCGATATTGTCAACGTCCAAGGGTGTAATGACAGACAAGGAGGCCGCTGAGCTTAAGATTGGCGGCGAGGTTCTTTGCTACGTATATTAATTGGAGGATTGAATATGTCAAGAATAGGAAAATTACCAATTAGTATTCCCGCTGGAGTTACTGTATCAATTAACAATGGTGTGGTTAACGTAAAGGGCCCGAAGGGTGAGTTGTCGCAGAAGGTGGATTCTTCCATCATCGTGAAGATTGCAGACAACCACATAACTTTTGAAATTGACGAGAACAGCCCTGTTAACTATAAGCAGAAACAGGCTTTCCACGGTCTTTACCGTGCGCTTGTAAACAATATGGTTGTTGGCGTTAGCGAGGGCTACAAGAAAGTGCTCGAACTTGTCGGTGTAGGTTATCGTGTTTCAAACCAGGGTAATATAATAGAGTTTGCCTTGGGATACACTCATCCGATTTTCATCCAGCTTCCTTCAGAGGTTAAGGTTGAGACAAAGTCAGAGAGGAATCAGAACCCTATCATTATATTGGAATCTTGCGATAAAGCATTGCTCGGACTTATTTGTGCAAAAATCCGTTCTTTCCGTATGCCTGAACCTTATAAAGGAAAAGGTATATTGTTCCAAGGCGAAGTCATCCGCAGAAAGTCTGGTAAGACAGCTGCTGCTAAGTAATTTTAATATTTTACGATTATGACAGTAAAGAAGATTGAAAGACGAATCAAGATAAAGTACAGAATTCGTAAGCGTGTTAACGGTACGGCTGAGCGTCCGCGCATGAGCGTTTTCCGTAGCAATAAGCAGATTTATGTTCAAATAATTAACGACCAGACTGGCACTACCTTGGTTTCAGCTTCTTCCATGGGGATGGAGGCTATGCCGAAGTGTGAGCAGGCAGCCAAGGTTGGCGAGGCTATAGCAAAGAAAGCCGTAGAGGCCGGTATATCTAAAGTTGTATTCGACCGTAACGGATACCTTTATCATGGCCGTGTGAAAGAACTCGCGGATGCAGCTCGTAAAGGTGGACTTAATTTTTAATCGATTATGGCAATGAACAAAGTTAAAATAAATAGTGACGTAGAGTTAAAAGACAGGCTGGTTGCTATTAACCGTGTTACCAAGGTAACGAAGGGTGGCCGTACATTTACGTTCGCTGCAATCGTGGTTGTCGGTGACGGGAACGGTGTCATCGGCTGGGGGCTTGGCAAGGCTGGTGAAGTCACTGCTGCAATCTCTAAGGGCGTGGAAGCCGCCAAGAAGAATCTTGTGAAGGTTCCCGTTCTCAAGGGCACGGTGCCTCATGAAATCGAGGCAAGGTTCGGCGGTGCCAAGGTTTTCCTGAAACCTGCTGCTCCCGGTACGGGACTTGTTGCGGGTGGTGCTATGCGTGCCGTTCTTGAAAGCGTTGGCGTTAAGGACGTACTTGCCAAGTCAAAAGGTTCGTCTAACCCGCATAACCTTGTTAAGGCAACAATCGTGGCATTGAGCCAGATGCGTGATGCTTACACTGTGGCCAAGACTCGCGGAATAAGTGTTGAAAAAGTATTTAGAGGATAAGGAAACGGAAAATGGCAACAATAAAGATAAAGCAGGTGAAGAGCAAGATTGGTGCACCCATCGACCAGAAGCGTACGCTTGCATCTCTTGGCTTGCATAAAATATCCCAAGTTGTAGAGCGTGAAGACACTCCGGAACTTCGTGGTATGATAAGAAAGGTTCACCATCTGGTAACCATAGTAGAGTAAAATAACTTATAAATAAAGTAAAGATTATGAAGCTAAATAATTTGAAACCGGCAAAGGGCTCTACTCATTCACGTCGTCGTTTGGGACGTGGACCAGGTTCTGGTCTTGGTGGCACGTCAACTCGCGGTCACAAGGGAGCCAAGGCTCGTTCTGGTTACAAAAGGAAAATAGGATTTGAGGGAGGCCAGATGCCTTTGCAGCGTCGCGTGCCGAAATCAGGTTTCAAGAATATCAACCATAAGGAGTATTTTGCTGTAAACCTGTCAACACTCCAAGCTCTTGCTGAAGCTAAAAACCTTACCAAAATTGGCATACAGGAGCTGAAGGAAGCAGGTTTGACTAACGGCAAGGAACTGGTGAAAATCCTTGGTAACGGGGAACTGAAGGCAAAACTTGAAGTAGAAGCTAATGCCTTCTCCAAGACTGCCGAGGAAGCTATCAAGGCAGTAGGTGGTACCACAACTATAATCTAAGTAAATGAAAAAGTTTATTGAGACACTGAAGAACTGTTGGAAGATTGAGGATTTGCGTCAGCGAATCCTCATCACCATAACGTTTGTTGCAATTTATCGTTTTGGGTCTTACGTGGTGCTTCCGGGTATTGACCCATCAATGTTGCAGAAGTTGCAAACGCAGACCAGCGGCGGTCTTATGTCGCTGTTGGATATGTTCTCCGGTGGTGCATTTTCCAATGCGTCGATTTTCGCTTTGGGAATAATGCCTTACATCTCAGCCTCTATCGTGATGCAGCTTCTGGCCGTTGCTGTGCCGTATTTTCAGAAGATGCAGCGTGAGGGAGAGAGCGGGCGCAAGAAGATTAATTGGTACACTCGTATATTGACGGTTGCCATTCTTGTGTTCCAGGCTCCTTCATACCTGATGAATTTGAAAATGCAGGCTTATGGCGCTTTGGCGTCAGGCATAGATTGGTCGTTGTTCATGATACCAGCTACGATAATTCTTGCTGCGGGCAGTATGTTCGTCCTTTGGTTGGGTGAACGTATAACTGACAAGGGTATTGGCAACGGTGTCTCGTTGATTATCATGATTGGAATTATCGCGAGGTTGCCGCAGGCCTTTATCCAGGAGTTGAGCTCTCGCTTTACGGCTATTTCTGGTGGCGGTCTTGTTATGTTCATTATCGAGATAGCCATACTTTATGCCGTAGTTTGCGCGTCTCTTCTTTTGGTTCAGGGAACGAGGAAAATTCCTGTACAATATGCCAAGCGACTTGTCGGAAACAAGCAATACGGTGGCGCACGCCAGTATGTTCCGCTGAAATTGTTTGCAGCCAATGTGATGCCCATCATTTTCGCCCAAGCGTTAATGTTCATTCCGTTGGCGATTGTCCAGTATTCAACTGACCAGACGGGTTATGTCATCCGTGCACTGATGGACCACAGGAGCTTGTTGTACAATATAGTTTTCGCAGCACTCATTATCGTGTTTACGTATTTTTATACGGCAATAACCTTGAATCCGACCCAAATGGCGGAGGACATGAAGCGTAATAACGGATTTATTCCGGGTGTCAAGCCAGGAAAGGCTACGGCAGATTACATTGACACTGTAATGTCACGAATTACTTTCCCGGGTTCGCTTTTTATCGCTTTCATTGCCATAATGCCGGCATTGGCGGGATTGCTTGACGTGCAGGATGCATTCTCGCAGTTCTTTGGTGGAACATCGCTTCTCATTCTTGTCGGCGTGGTGCTTGACACCCTGCAGCAGATAGAGAGCCATCTGATGATGCGTCATTATGACGGATTGCTTAATTCAGGGCGTGTCCGTGGACATGGCAACACCGTTTCGGCATATTGATTTGCCGAGTTTCTGGACTGATGGGAATATTTCTGAAGACAGAAGATGAAATCAATTTGATGCGTAAGGCCAACCGCTTGGTCGGAATGACACTTGGCGAGATTGCCAAGCATATTGAGCCAGGTGTCACTACGCTTCAATTAGACACGGTTGCGGAGGAATTTATAAGGGACAATGGCGCGGTGCCGGCGTTCAAGAATTTCCCAAACCCCTTCGGGAGGCCTTATCCGGCAAGTATTTGCACTTCGGTGAATGATGTAGTTGTGCATGGTATTCCCGATGAAAAGACGGTCTTGCAAGACGGAGATATTATTTCTGTGGATTGCGGTGTCTTACTTGATGGATTTAACGGTGATTCTTGTTACACTTTTTGTGTGGGTGAAGTCAAGCCGGAAATCAAGAAGTTACTTGAAGTCACGAAAGAATCTTTGTATAAAGGAATAGCATCAGCCGTTGCCGGGCGGCATATTGGTGACATTGGCTGTGCCGTCCAATCTTGCTGCGAAGCGTATGGATACGGAGTAGTAAGAGAGCTTACTGGGCATGGCATTGGCCGCCAGATGCACGAGGAACCGGCAGTTCCTAATTATGGTAAGGTTGGGGCTGGCATCCTTTTGAAAGAGGGAATGTGTATAGCGATAGAACCTATGATAACTTTAGGAGAACGTGCTATTTGCTTGAAGCCTGACCGTTGGTCTATCAAGACCCGTGACGGGAAGCCGGCTGCGCATTTTGAGCATACAGTCGTGGTGCGAAGAGGAAAAGCCGAGATATTATCTTCGTTTGAAGAAATTGAACAATAAATGAAGGAAATTTACGAATAATATGTCAAAACAAGATGCTATAGAGCAGGACGGGACGATAGTGGAGGCATTGTCAAATGCAATGTTCCGTGTTGAGCTTGAAAACGGATGCCCCATAACGGCGCATATTTCCGGAAAGATGAGGATGCACTACATCAAGATTCTTCCGGGTGACAAGGTGAAGGTTGAGATGAGCCCTTATGATTTGACAAAGGGCCGGATAGTGTTCAGATACAAATAATTAATATAGAGATATATGAAGACGAGAACATCAATCAAGAAACGTACACCCGACTGCAAGATTGTACGTCGAAAAGGTCGCTTGTACGTGATTAACAAGAAAAACCCTAAGTACAAATTACGTCAGGGCTAAACATTAATTTTTTAACTTATCATTAATTAAAATGGCAATAAGAATTGTTGGAGTAGATTTGCCCCAGAACAAGCGTGGCGAAATCGCATTGACTTATATCTATGGTATAGGTCGAAGTAGTTCAGCAAAGATATTGGACAAAGCCGGCGTGAGCCGTGACCTGAAGGTCAGCGAATGGACTGACGACCAGGCAGCTAAAATCCGTGAGATAATCGGCGCTGAATACAAGGTTGAAGGTGACCTCCGTTCAGAGATTCAGATGAACATCAAGCGCCTCATGGACATAGGTTGCTATCGTGGAATACGTCATCGTAACGGTCTTCCGGTTCGCGGTCAAAGTACCAAGAATAACGCACGTACCCGTAAAGGTAAGAAGAAGACTGTTGCTAATAAGAAGAAGGCTACTAAATAATAATTAGTTATGGCAAAGAAATCAGCAACATCTAACAAGAAAAGAAATGTAAAGGTTGACGCAATGGGTCAACTTCATGTACATAGCTCTTTCAATAACATCATAGTGTCTTTGGCCAATAGCGAGGGTCAGGTAATTTCATGGTCTTCTGCAGGAAAGATGGGTTTCCGTGGCTCTAAGAAGAACACTCCGTATGCAGCCCAGATGGCTGCCGAGGATTGCGCAAAAGTAGCTTACGACCTTGGCCTGCGTAAGGTAAAGGCATACGTGAAAGGTCCGGGTAATGGCCGTGAGTCAGCAATCCGTGCCGTGCATGGTGCAGGGATTGAGGTAACTGAAATCGTAGACGTTACACCGCTGCCTCATAACGGGTGCCGTCCTCCTAAGAGAAGAAGAGTTTAATCCAAGTACACAATTTAGAAACATCGTCCCGACTCTGTGCAGAATCGGAGGCGAAAGAAAAGCATTAAAATATTATGGCTAGATATACAGGACCGAAATCAAAAATCGCACGTCGTTTTGGTGAACCAATATTCGGTGCGGACAAAGTTTTGTCCAGGAGAAACTTCCCTCCTGGACAGCATGGCAACAACCGTCGCAGGAAAATGTCCGAGTACGGTGTCATGTTGGCAGAGAAGCAGAAGGCTAAATACACATACGGTGTACTTGAGCGTCAGTTCCGTAATATGTTCGAGAAGGCTGCCAAGTCAGATGGTATCACGGGTGAGGTTTTGCTCCAGAGCCTTGAGTGTCGTCTTGACAACGTTGTCTTCCGTCTTGGTATGGCTCCTACACGTGCCGCAGCACGCCAGTTGGTAAGCCACAAGCATATCGTCGTTGACGGACAGGTCGTAAACATACCGTCCTATTCGGTTAAGCCTGGGCAGATAGTAGGCGTTCGTGAGAAGGCCAAGTCGCTTGAGGTCATAGAGGCAGCTCTCGCTGGCTTCAACCACAGCAAGTATCCTTGGCTTGAGTGGGACGAGAATACAAAGAGCGGCAAGCTCCTGCACAAGCCCGAGCGTGCCGACATACCTGAGAACATAAAGGAACAGTTAATCGTTGAGTTGTATTCTAAATAAATCATTAAATTAATGGCGATATTAGCATTTCAAAAACCTGATAAAGTTGTAATGCTGGAGGCCAATGACCAGTTCGGCAAGTTCGAATTCCGTCCTCTTGAGCCTGGCTTCGGTGTTACCATCGGTAACTCCCTCCGCCGCATTCTCCTTTCATCGCTTGAGGGTTATGCTATCAACACCATACGCATTGCGGGTGTTGAGCATGAGTTTTCCTCTGTACCTGGCGTAAAAGAGGATGTCACCAACATTATCTTGAACCTGAAGCAAGTAAGGTTCAAGCAAGTAGTAGAAGAATTCGAGAACGAAAAAGTTAGTGTCACCGTGGAGAATTCTACCGAGTTCAAAGCCGGCGACATCGGTAAGTATCTGACTGGATTTGAAGTGTTAAACCCTGATTTGGTGATTTGCCATTTAGATGCCAAAGCCTCGATGCAGATAGACCTTACCATCAATAAGGGCCGTGGCTACGTCCCGGCGGACGAGAACCGCGAGTTCTGCACTGACGTAAACGTTATTCCTATCGATTCTATTTACACTCCGATTCGCAACGTGAAATATTCAGTGGAGCCGTATCGTGTCGAGCAGAAGACCGACTACGACAAGCTGGTTATCGAAGTTACGACGGACGGTTCCATCCACCCGAAAGACGCGCTTAAAGAGGCCGCCAAAATCTTGATTTACCACTTCATGCTGTTCTCTGACGAGAAAATCACTCTTGAGAACAACGATGTAGACGGCAACCAGGAGTTTGATGAGGAAGTTCTCCATATGCGTCAGCTGCTCAAGACGAAGCTCGTAGACATGAACCTGTCTGTACGTGCGCTGAACTGCCTGAAGGCAGCCGACGTCGAGACGCTTGGCGACTTGGTACAGTACAACAAGACCGACCTCTTGAAGTTCCGCAACTTCGGTAAGAAATCGCTTTCTGAGCTTGATGATTTGCTCGAGAGTCTGAATCTGTCGTTTGGAACTGACATTTCAAAGTACAAATTGGACAAAGAATAATCCCGTAGCTACGGGGAAGCCGGCCAAAGCTGGCATCCCCGTGGACTGCAGGTAGTCCCAAAAAGAATTAACAACAATGAGACATAATAAGAAATTCAACCATCTGAGCCGTACTGCATCTCACCGTAAGGCTATGCTCGCAAACATGGCCATCTCGCTGATAATGCACAAAAGAATCACTACGACTCTCGCAAAGGCCAAGGCCCTCAAGATGTACGTGGAGCCCTTGATAACCCGTTCAAAGAACGACACTACGACTTCTCGCCGTGTCGTGTTCCGTTACTTGCAGAATAAGTACGCCGTAACTGAGCTTTTCAAGGTAATCGCTACAAAGGTGGCTGACCGTCCCGGAGGCTACACCCGCATCATAAAGCTCGGCACGCGCCAGGGCGATGCTGCTGACGTATGCTTCATCGAGCTTGTAGACTTTGACGAGAATATGGCCAAGACCCCGAAGACCGCACCCAAGAAGACTCGTCGTAGCCGCCGTTCAAAGGGTGCTGAAGCTGCCGCTACAGCAACAGAAGCTCCTGTAGCAGAGGAGGCTAAGGCCGAAGCTCCCGCCGAGGAAGCACCCAAGGCTGAATAATCAAGTTAGGAAGTATATCTCTATTATAACGCTCCTTTCCGTGACGGGAAGGAGCGTTTTTTATATTTTATGTAACTATTCAGCGGACACGCTGATTCCCTCATCCTCAAAAGAGAGCGAGTATGGCGTTGTAGGGAGAGTTTCCGTGTTTCTTTGTGGTTTCTACAATAGAATGAAGGTCCATGAATGCATCCGCACCGAGGTCTGAGCGGAAGCATCCGGAATTCTTCAGTTTGATTTTCAGTTTCCGTATGCCTCGTTCCGAAGCGTTGTTGTCAGGCGGGATTGCCGGATTCTTCAAGAAATTAAAGATGTAGTCACGGCACTTTAAGAGCCCGTTCTTGAAAGTGGCGAACTTCTCATTCAGTTTCGACAGGTTCTCAGCCATGAGCCTGTCAAGCCGCTCAAGCCATGGTCGCGTGTCGATTGACTCGTGGGGCCGTCCGTTGCGTTCATGTATGGCTTCCTGCAGGAGGGGTTCGACTGATTTTGACCATTGCTGTCCTTTGTCGAGTTCGTTGAGGAACTGGCATTCCCTGAGAAGATGTGCCAGGCAGATTTGATGATTCAGGAAGTTCAAGGCAAAGTATGCGCTGTGGTGGTCGGTCACGGCGGTCATTCTTTCGAGCGAGTCTCCGAAACGGTCTTCAAGCTCCTGTCCCTTGCGGCTCCCGGCATGGAATACCAACGTAAAGTACACGGTCTGTGCTATCCATGCCCAATCAAGACGTTTGTTGCAATAGCATCCGGACTCGTCAAAGCCCACCACGGATGAACGCTTGATGTATTCCTTGATTTTCCCAATGGCGGGAGCGGCGTTCTTCCTGGCTTCATTGACCCAGTTGACCATCGAGCCCTGGCTGATTTCCAGGCCGAATACTTCCATGAAGAATGAGGCGATACGGTTGTACGGAAGGAACTGTACTGCCGACAGGTATACGACAAGCCCCTTGACTGACGCGTCATAGACCACGGCATTTGACCGCCTGCGTTCCGGATGTGCCTTTACACGTTTCCCGCATCTCCGGCAGACAGACACATAATGCCGTACCTCGGTAATCACAGGTTTAAGCTCCGGAAGGGATATGATTTGGGTAATATAGTCCAGTTCGGTATCGCAACCGGAGAGGGATGCCCCGCAGCCGTCACACAATTCCGCAGTTGCCTCGACGGTCTTGTCCGGAGCGGCATTCAGTTCAAGTGTGTTGCCATCATGTCCCACCTGCCCTCCGGGCTTCTTTCCCGACGGCTTGCGTAACGACCTCGTACGCCGGATAATTTCAGCCTTCATAGGTTCCTTTGAAGGGGGTGTGCTGCTGTTGCCGGAATTTTTGGGAGGTTCCTCATATTTGGACAGGCGGCGCATAAGTTCCTCTATCTCGTTGTCTTTCTTTTTAAGCATTTGTTCAAGAGACCGGATTTTCTTGAGTTGAGCTTGGCACGTCCGGTTAATCTGACATATGGTCGCATGTTGAGAATCGATGGTCCGCTGCATCGACTCTATTTGCGAAGACAAGCTTCGAAGCGCATCTGTTATGTCGTTAACCTGTTGTTTCACATATATAAAGATACGAAATTTATCTGATTCCACCAAATAAAACCACATCTTTTTAGATGGAAATCAATTGAATGACTGCCCTGATATGAGAAGAAGATAAGATTATGTCCGCTGAATAGTTACTATTTTATCCCTTGGTGTTAATTTATATTAACAACGTGCATTGTTTGTTATAAAGTAAAGATAAATTATCTATATTTGCAAAGGCTTCCGCGCCGATGCTTCCGTATGGGATAAGCGGGGTGGGGGTCTCATATATGAGAAGGCGTTTACTCGACGCTTTGTTTTGACGCATAGAAACTTCGCAACTTTCAATCCAGTCAAACACAAAGCAACAGTAGATGCTCATGGGTATGTTTATACCGCCGGCGTTTGCCTCTATTAGGGACAAGCGTCTGCGTATGTGCATATCGGCGTGGGCTTCTGCGTTGCTCGTTCTGACTGGGTGGGCAATGCGAAGGCCTCTATGCGTGGAACGGGTGACGGTGATAGGCTCCACGCTTTTTTTATTGACTAATCTGATACATTAAAATCATTCGGTTCGGAGTCTGCCGTATTCATGAAAGGGGGGAGAACTATGGGAACGATGATTTTGATTTCCGGGAAGGCTTGTTGGGGAAAAACCTCATTGATTAAATCTTTGGCTGCTAAGATTCCAATGTCGGATGTTTCTTGTATGAATTCTTTAGGTGAAAAAATCAATAAACCTGAAGATTGTGATGGGGATATTTTATGCACGGGAAAAGTGTTGTTTGTTGATGGGAAGGAAAAGTCTGTTGGGCTTTCGAGCGGCGGTGACTATGCTAAATATATAATAGATGCGCTAAATGCCCTTACGCATAACCATGAGAAAGAATTGGATGTCTTTGTGTCTGCTTGCCGTCCGCGTGGAGAAACAATCGTGGAGGCCGTGAACCTGGCTAAAAGATATGGTTACGAAGTGATAGTGACTTCAAACTATCATGGTGTGGATTTGTTTTCATCTGACGATTACTATGCCATGGGGTGTAAAAGCGTTCTTTCGTCAGGGTTGGACTTGAATGATGCGTGTGTTGATGCAATGGTGGAATTAATAAAGAAAGTGTAACATGAAAACGTTATTACAAGCACTTGGTGTAAGGTCTCTTTTGATATTTTTATTGTTGATTGTGTTCCGAGGGGTGTCTTATGCTACGGAAAATATAGATACCCTCATGGTAGAAATCGAACCAGGGGAATTAAGTTCTGTATTGCGTGAGTATGATTTTCTGGGTATACGTATAAATCATTTGATTGTAAAAGGCGGTATGAACGGATTTGATTTTTCAGAATTGCGAGAGTTTGGAATAGAGTCTGTTGATATATCTGATGTACGTGTGGTTAAAAATGACGAGGACGACTTAACTAATAATTTTGTTGATGCGGATAATGCCTTGAACCAAGGTGTATTTGACGATTTTCGAATGAGTCGTATTGTTCTACCTGAAAGTTTAAGTTTAATCAAGAAAAATACTTTCGACGAGAACATGAACATAAAAGAAATATGGTTGCAGTTAAGTGATAGCTTGAAAATTGAGTCTTATGCTTTTAGGGAGAATTATTATACGATAAACTTAATTGTAAAAGAACAAATACCTTTTAGTAATGCAGATTTAAATGTAAATATGTGGTCTTGGCCTTCTTCTTGGGCTACATTGTATGTACCGAAAGGGTGTAAAAGTGCATACATGAACGCTGTAGAAAATGATAGATATGGAAATAAGGTGTTGTTGAATTATGTTTGGGGATGTAAAGAAATAAAGGAATATAATAGATACGAAAAAACGACGGAAAGTCCGATTGTAAATATTGATGAAACTAATAAGGTCACAATTTCTTGCAAAAATCCTAATGCAAAAATCTATTATAACATAGATAAGGAGGAAATATATTTAACGCAAGATAATTCTAATTGTATTGAATACACAGAACCATTTTATGTGTCAAAGAATTGTATAATAAAAGCTTTTGCCGTATGTGAGAATGAGGATTATTCTGATGTGGCGGTTTATAATGTTGAATCGTTTAAAACGCCCTCTCCGTCAATTTCTACAAGTGATTTAGTGTCAATAAATTATGCTGACGTAACATTGTCATGCCCGGATTCTAATGCAGTGATTTATTATACTACAGATGGAACAGAGCCAACAGAAAACAGTACAAAGTATGAATTCCCATTTAGAGTTGAAAAATGCACAACAGTAAAGGCCGTTGCAATAAATAAGGATGGATTTAATATGTCAGATGTGGAAAGTGCTGAAGTCGTAATAAAAGTAGAAACTCCCTATGTGGTATATGTAGATGAACAATTTATAGGGGTTGGCTATATTGGCTCAGATGTGACTATTCGTTATACGACGGATGGGACAGACCCTAATGAAAACTCTGCAGTATTTAAGTCTTCATATCCAGGATTTAATGCAACTTATAAGTTCAGGGCATTCAAAGATGGATGTGTTAGTTCTGACGTTGCAACATTGGTTGTTGATAATGTACAACTTTTGCAACCTGAAATTTCTGTTGCCGATGGAGTTGTTACGATAAAAAATAATTCTTTGGAGCAGGAATTTACCCAAAGTGATGATTTAGCGGATATTTATTATACTTTAGATGGTTCAGAACCCGATGAGAACAGCACTTTATACACCGGACCATTTATTATTAATGAGAATTGTGAAATAAGGGCTATAGCAGTAATGGAGAAAAGACTCAACTCAAATATTGCGTTTTATAACGTTTCGTCATTTATTTGTGAATCACCAATTATAAAATTTGAAGATGGTAAAGTTACAATTACGACAAATACTGTAGGAGCAAAAATATATTACACATTAAATGGCTCAAATCCAAATAGAAGTAGTTTTTTATATGCGGAACCGTTTACTATTGATGGAAATTGTGAAATAAAGGCTATTGCAGTAATGGATAAATGGACTGATTCAGGTGTGACTCTTTACACTGTTCAATCATTTGTTTGTGAAGCACCAATTATAAAGTATGAAGAAGATAAAATAATAATAACGACAAATACGTTAGGGGCGGAGATTTATTATACATTAGATGGCACAACTCCCAGTAAAACAAGACTTTTATATAGAGAGCCGTTCTTTGTAAATGAAAACTGTGTAATAAGAGCTATTGCAGTGAAAGAAAAATATGAAACTTCAGAAATATCAGTTTATGATGTTAAACTTTTGACTTGTGAACAACCTGTAATAAAATGGGATGGCAATAAAATAACAATAACGACTGATACTGATGGGGCAGAGATTTATTATACCCTGAATGGTTCTCAACCAACAAAAGATGCAATTTTGTATAAAGAGCCTTTTTATTTTAAAGGCGGTATTGTTAAGGCGATTGCTGTAAAAAATGGCAGGTTGAATTCCTCTGTTAATACAATTAGTGAAATATCATGGCCGGAATTTGAAGTTATAGTGGGCGATAGAGTTAAACTTGAAATGGAAATAACAGGAGGTCTACGTGTCGGTTTTAGAACAGTAAGTGCTTCGGGGTATGTTCTGCAAGAAATAGAAACGGTTGGTAACGACTGGTATGTTAATTTTACTGCATTAGGCCCTACGATTCTTGAAGCCTATGTCTTAGGCGGTGCTGGAGAAAGTCTTGGGCGTAAAGCATTTAATGTACTTTCCGACCGAGATATATTATTGATTGACGGCATTTATTATAGATATACTGATGAAACAAAGACGGCATTGAAAGTCGTATATGGATTTGAGCAGTATGAGAATGAGGTGGTTATTCCTTCTGTAGCTGAAGGTTTGCCCGTCGTTAGCATCGGTGACCAAGCATTCTATAGCAATAACGATTTGACTTCCGTAACATTGCCTGAAGGTCTTACACGTATAGAATCTGATCAGGCTTTTGGCAACTGCCCCAATCTTTCAAAAATAGTACTGCCTTCAACATTAACTTATATTGGTAGTTATGCATTTAATGTAGACAGCGGTTTGAAGGAAATATATTGTAACATGAGAGACCCGTCAAAGGTTGAGATTTTTGGAGGAGAAAGTATCTTTAATGGTTTTGTTGACTATGATAATTGCATTCTTTATGTGCCATACGGGTGTGTACAGGCATACCGTGAGGCTGAAGTATGGAAGAACTTTAAGAATATAGTAGAGGGAGAAAAAGTGCCTATTCCCGTTGTATCAATACAATTTGAAAATGAGAGTATGGTAATGACGGAAGGTGATGTTGCCGCATTGCAAGTCACGGTGCTGCCCGAAGACGCGGACAATAAGGCATTAGCTTGGTTGTCAAGTGACAATGGTGTCGTTTCAGTCAATAGCGAAGGTTTAGTTACTGCCGTGTCAGTCGGTCAGGCAATAATCACGGCTGCGGCTGTTGACGGTTCTTGTGTTGAAGGAAGTTGCGTTATTGAAGTAAAATCTATACTTAAAGGTGACTCAAACAATGACAATGCTGTTACCGTTACGGATGCCGTCAATACGGCCAATTACGCTATGGAGAAGGACGTTGCGGCGTTTAACGTCAGGGCGGCCGACGTAAACGGCGACGAGACGATAACTATGGCGGACGCTTCGGGCACAATCTCAATCGTCCTTGAGCAGCCGGTGCTTAATAGTGCGACTTTGGCAATGGCAATGTCAAACGTTACACGTGGCTTAGGTGATGTTCTTGTAGTTGACGACTATTTGTTGAAGCCGGGAGAAACGGCAACGTTGTCCGTTGGTCTTGACAATCTGACGGATTATGTGGCATTACAGGCTGACGTTGTGATGCCCGACGGCTTGACGCTTGATGGTGTGGAGGCAGGTGTCCGTGCGGAAGCAACCCATTCATTGTTCATGCGCCAAGTGGCCGACGATGTTTACCGCGTAGTGCTGTTCTCTGCCAGTGGCCAAGCCTTTGCGAATAACAAAGAACCACTGTTTATGCTAAAGGTTAAGTCGGAGCGTTGTTCTGATGGCGATATAACATTTGAGCGCATACTTGCGGCTGACGCCGAAGCAACGGAGTACAGGCTTTCTTATACAGGCGGCCATAATACGTTGTCGTCAGGTATAAACGGCGTTGACGGTGGTGTAATTACCGTAAGGCCGTGTCCCGGAGGGCTTGAGGTATTGAACGCCGAGGGCTTGCGCGTGTATGTATATGGCTTTGACGGTTCGTTGTTGACGTCGTTCGTGGCTGATGCGGATGGCGCACGCTTGCCGTTGCAGCCAGGAGTTTATATCGTGAAAGTCGGCACTTTGATATATAAGGTAGCTATTAAGTAGTTAAAAAAGGTTTTGTCATGGGCAATAATATATTCAGGGCTTTAATGTTTGCGTTGCTGTTGTTTACGGTGACGCACGTCTCGTCAGCAAATTCTTTTTATGCGAATGCTCTTGAAGTGTCCCCGGGAGAGGTGGAGGAGTTGAGCTTCATGCTTGACAACGAGCAGGAATTCATCGGCTTCCAGTTTGATTTAGTCCTGCCTGAAGGTCTTGAAGCCGTGCTTGACGGCGATGCAGTCAGGTGCTCGCTGTCAGGGCGTGCGGACGATACTTACTCGTTGTTCAGCAATGTGTTGGCCGACGGTACGGTAAGGATTGGCGCATTTTCGGTGCAGAACAATCCTTTTAGAGGCAATTCAGGAAGTTTGCTGAACGTTGCGCTGCGCAGTTCCGACAGTTTCGCGGGAGGCACGTTGCAAATCAGGAACATAAGGTTTGTGGATGTAAACAACAATGATGTAATTCTGCCGAATACGTCATGTGCGGTTACGCCGAGGAGTATTTTTGTGGAGTCGTTGGTCATGAGCCAAACGGAATTGTCGTTGCGTGAAGGGCAGACGGCGACACTTTCGGTAAATGTCTTGCCGGACAATGCCGAGAACAAGGGTGTAACGTGGTCGTCAAGCAACGATGCCGTGGCGACAGTCAGTGCAGACGGCCTTGTAACTGCAATATCTCTTGGCGAAGCCATCGTCACGGCAACTGCGGCTGATGGTTCTGGCGTTACTGCCACGTGCCGCGTCACGGTAGGCGCAACACTGGCTGAAGGCGTAAGCGTAAGTGCAGATGGAGAAACGACATTAAAGGTTGGCGGTTCGGTTCAGCTCCGTGCAACCGTTACCCCGGAAACGGCAACCGACAAGAGCGTAAGCTGGAGCACGGGCAATGCTAACGTGGCGACGGTAGACGGCAACGGCCTTGTCACGGCTGTAGGTGTCGGCACGGCGACAATTACTTGCACGAACTCTGCTGGGCTGACAGCGACAATCGACATAACGGTTGAGCGCACACCTGTTTCTTCAATAACGTTGAACCGCGAGACGGCAGCTTTGCGGGTATCAGGCACAATCCAGCTTTCGGCAACCGTATTGCCCGAAACGGCAACGGACAAGACCGTAACGTGGTCGTCAAGCGACGATGCTGTGGCAACGGTCAGTGGTGATGGACTTGTTACTGCGACAGCTATTGGTGAGGCCTTGATTACGGCAACTGCGGCTGATGGTTCTGGCGTTACTGCCACGTGCCGCGTCACGGTTGGCGCGACCCCTGCCGAGGGCGTAAGCATAACCGCTGATGGAGAAACGACATTAAAGGTTGGCGGCACTGCTCAGCTCCGCGCAACCGTTACCCCGGATGCGGCGACGGACAAGAGCGTAAGCTGGAGCACGGGCAACGCTAACGTTGCAACGGTAGACGGTAACGGTCTTGTAACCGCGGTAGGCGTCGGTACGGCAACAATCACTTGCACGAACTCTGCGGGCCAGACAGCGACAATCGACATAATTGTAGAACCGACATTGGTAACGTCAATCTCGTTAGACAGGAACACAGCAACGATGAATGCTGGCGAGAGCTTTGCGCTGGTGGTTACTATCTTGCCTGAAGATGCAACGGACAAGTCGGTGACGTGGAAGAGCAGCAATGACGGTGTGGCAACGGTAAGTGTAGACGGCGTTGTTACGGCCGTTGGCGCTGGCACCGCAGATGTTACCGCAACGGCGAACGACGGCAGCGGACTATCGGCAACGTGCGTTGTCACAGTGAAAGAACAGGTTACGATAAGCTGGGAACAGACTATTGAGGCTGTCGTAGGTGACGTGGTGACTCTTGAGGCCGAGGCTTCCAACGGTGCGCCGATTGCTTTTAGGACGGTAAGGACGGCTGGTGGATATGTAACTCCAGTGGTTACTTATGCCGATGGTGAGTGGACAGCCACATTCCCGGCTACTGGGGCGGTAATCCTTGAGGCATATATCGAAAGCGAGGACGGCACTGCCGTGTGTGAGCCTGTGCGCAAGGCGTTCAACGTTTTGCCCGACCGCGACGTTATGTTGATAGACGGTATTTATTATCGTTACACCGACAACACGCACTCGGCCTTGACCGTTACATACGGTTATCGCCAATATGAAGGTGATGTTATAGTTCCGTCGGTTGCAGGCGGACTTCCAGTTGTCAGCGTAGGCAATCGTGCCTTTTATAGTAATGTAGGGTTAGTGTCAGTCACATTGTCTGAAGGGCTTGAGCGTATTGAGTCTGACCAAGCCTTTGGTAACAGTCCAAATCTTTCAAGTGTGGTTATCCCCTCAACCGTGTCATATATAGGCAGTTATACATTCAATGTGGATAAAGGATTGTCTGAAATCCATTGTCGGGTGAAGAAACCGTCAGGGCTCGCATTGTTTGGGGGCGAAGACATCTTCAACGGTTTCGTTGATTATGACAACTGCATACTTTACGTGCCTTCAGGCACGGCGGAGGCATACCGTGAGGCCGACGTATGGCGCAACTTCAAGAACATCGTAGAGGAGCAGCCAGAGCCTGTGCTCGTGGCGTTGCTATCGTTGGATGATGACGAAATAGAGCTTAACGTCGGAGAAACGGCAACGCTCCGCACCGTCGTTTACCCGTCGAGTGCCACCAACCAGTCCGTTGAGTGGACGAGCAGCGACGAGGCTGTTGCAACCGTTGATGCCGGCGGCGAGGTGTTAGCCGTAGGCCAAGGCACGGCTGTCGTAACAGCAACTACGGTTGACGGCTCGGGGCTTTCGGCCTCTTGCGCGGTTACGGTTAACCTGCCGTCAGGCATAAGCGCGGTCGGGCTTGACGGTGTTCGCATTGTTACTGACAATGGGCGCATCGTTATAACGGGTCTGTCGGCCGACGACATTATTTCCGTTTATACCATAAGCGGCAGCCTTGTCTACCGCGGAGCGAACCGGCCCGTTACCGTCCAAGCCCCAGGCGTTTACCTCGTCAGCATAAAGGGGCACACGTATAAGGTAGTCGTCAAGTAAAGTAATACGGCGGTTGAAAAGGAAAGCTCCTTTCCGTTGCGGAAAAGGGGCTTCCCTTTTTTGTTTATCCAACGCCGGTTCGCTACAAGAAGATAGAGGATATACCACGTTTTGTTCCTTAAATACTGACGTCAGTTCAGCATAAGAAGCCAGCCTTTGCCTGACTATTGTTTTTTCCATGCGGTATAATGTTTACGCCGACCCTGCGGTAAAAATATCGATACCCATTCATTCTATCAATGCCACCCATCTGGTAGGGACGCTCGGTCGGCAACTTGGCGGAGGACAGATGCTGTTTTTATCGGATTTTACGGAATGCAACTTGGAGTATCCGGCATAGCCTTATGCCGAACTAACGTTGAATACTGATAAAAACAGCATTCGCCTCTTCCATGTTGCCATCCGAATTTATGCCGAATTTACATTATTTATAGTATGGTTTCTTGTTTCTTGCGAAATATTATTACATTTGTATCAGTAACAATAAAAATACAACAGGCATGATTGAATACGAGGAATCGCCGATGTTAGACATTGGTTCGGCGTTGAAGGCAGCAGGAAACAAGATATTCCAGTTTACGGGACGTTCGCGTCGTTCTGAGTATTGGTGGACGTTTCTTGTCGTAAGCCTTGCCAATTTCGTGCTCACCCCGTTCGGGGCGTTCGTCCTTTCGTTGTTTATGATACCGTTGACGTTCCGTCGTCTGCATGATACAGGTCGCAGCGGATGGTGGTATGGCGGATTGTTGTTGTCTTACCTTGTTTTTGCCGTAGTCGTAGGCGTCGATGTCTTGAGCCTTGCTTTATCCGCTGGTGAACTTGAATCTTGCGGTCCGGTATATGCGTTCGCTTTGCTGGGTAAGTATCTGTTTTTAGTAATCCTTATCGTGGTCTACAAGATTGTGCTGATTGTAATGCTGTGCCTTGACAGTGATTATGAGCCTAACCGTTACGGAGAATCCCCGAAATACAGTATGGGAACGGGTTGTGGGCAGGATGGCGTGCATGACGATATGGCGTGATGACGCAGGATTGAATATTCAAAAGAGCATGAAACGGGGCGTGAAAGGTGCCCTTTTGCATGGTAAGAGGGCATCTTTTGTGTTGCGAAAGATGCCCTTTCGCCAATGCGTTGGTAGCCAGCGGTTTGGCGGTTTACCGTTGGCGGCGGTTCGTTACTCCGTCGGGATAGGTTGCGTTAGCCCTGTTACGCTCTTTATCCCAAATCGGTCATTAGACCGCAATGTCTTAATTTCTATAGTTATATTATTGCTTCTTGCCGTCTTATGTCCTTCTGCCGCCGTCTTTTCTTCCGTTCCGTCTCGACGTAGCCCGCTACGCCTTCGACAAAACGGAATAAAAACCGTCTGGCATAAGTACATAATCCGTCTAAGCTCTAATGACCGATTTGGGCTTATGTGCAGTCGTGTCGCATTTGGATTTTTAACTTTCCATTTTTTCGCTTTTCACTTAAAAATAGGGAAATCCCTATCGCTTTTAGGCTTTTTTTGCGCCGGTTGTCGGGGATAATACGTATCTTTGTTGCACGAAGATATGATGCGGCTCGGCAAAAGGGAGGCCAAAAACGTTGTTTTTGTTCCTCTTTGCTCTCGCCTTTCCGTATCTTTGTTGCACGAAGATATGATGCGGCTCGGCAAAGGGAAGCCAAAAAACTTTGCTTTTTGTTACGCTTTGCTCACGCCTTTGCGTATCTTTGCATAAGCAGGCTGCACCCGGCACTTTGCGGGCGAGCCTGTATGGCGCACGGCCTGAATTGCCTTTAAAATAACGTACAGCTGAAAGGAGGCGGTTATGAAGAAAAGTGTTATATTGTCGTTGGCGGCGGTGATGTTGCTCGGCGGTTGCGGTTCGTATACGGGCAGCGGCGCGCTGACGGGTGCGACGTTAGGGTCGGTCATCGGGTCGGCCATCGGCGGCATTGCGGGGGGCCCGCGCGGCAGCGACGTGGGCACGCTTGTTGGCATGGCCGGTGGTGCCGTCGTGGGCGGTGCCGTGGGCGCACAGGCAGACAAGCAGGTGCAGGAGCGGCGTGAATATGACGACGCGCGTTTTGAGCGTAAGTACCGTGAGCATCGCGAGGCGGCCACGCGCGGCAGCGGTTACGGCACGCGCGACAATGGCGGTGGCTATGGTGACGAAAGCGGCTTTGACCCTACGGGCAGTGGCGACGACGTGCTTTACGACTTCCAGGGTGCCGACTATACGGGCGACTACACGGCTACGCACCCGAGGGACGTGACCCCGACGGTGGGCTATGGCGAGATGCGCGCGCCACGGCGGACTGCGGGAATGCCTCTGGAGGTGCGCAATGCGCGCTTCGTTGACGGCAACCAGAACAGGCGGTTGAACGCCGGCGAACTGTGCAAGGTCATCTTTGAAGTGTACAATGTGTCGCAGGATGTTGTGACGGACGTGCAGCCTATGGTGGTGGAAACCACTGGCAACAAGCGTGTCGGCATATCGAACACCATTCATGTGGAGCGCATCTTGCCTGGCAAGGGCGTGCGTTACACCGCCGTGGTGAAGGCTGCCAAGCGACTGAAGGACGGCACGCTGACCTTCCGCGTGTATGCCGTGAGGGGAAACGGCGAGGTTGTGTCGAACGTAAGCGAGTTCAGCATACAGGCCAGCAGGAAGTAGCCGGAATTTAAAAGCTAAGGATTAAGAGTTAAGAAAATATGCCGTGAAGACAACAACCAACAGGGCATTTTTTCTTAACTCTTAATCCTTAACTCTTAATTTCTTTATACCTTTGCCCTGAATTTACGTCTAAGTATAGGTATAAAAAATTGTTTCATGAATAAAAACCTTATTATACTTGTTTTTGCGCTGGCCGTGCTGTGCTCTTGCGGTGCGTCGGGACGAATGGCGTATGTGCGTGACTTGTGGCCGGACAGTGTGGGGTGTGCTGCCGAACTGACGGAAATCAGGCTGCAACCTTACGACAAGGTGTCGATAGTGGTGAGCAGCCGTGACCCTCAGTTGTCGGCCCTGTTCAACCTTCCCGTAGTCGCCGGCAGCGTGGCCGATGGCGACACAATCGGCGGGCGCGGACTTTCGGCATATACAATCAGCCGTGAGGGCGACATTGATTTCCCCGTGGTCGGCCGTATGCACGTGGCCGGGCTGACGCGCGACTCGCTCGCCCGGTATGTCAAGCGGACGCTTGCCGACAGGCAGCTGCTTGCCGACGGCGTCGTGACCGTAGAGTTCGCCAACCTCAGCCTGTCTGTGCTTGGCGAGGTGAGGCGGCCCGGTCGTTTCGCCATAACGCGCGACTGCGTGACCATCCTTGACGCCATCGGCATGGCGGGCGACCTGACCGACCGCGGCGACAGCCGCAAGGTGGTGGTGATTAGGCGTGAGGGCGGCCGCCAGCGAGCCTATACCGTAGACCTCAGTTCGGCCCGTAGCCTGTATTCGTCGCCTGTTTTCTGCCTCAGGCAGAACGACGTCGTTTATGTGTCTCCGCGCTAAGGAGGCTTGTTTTACTTGAAAGACATACTTGAACACATATATCCTTGAGCGTAATGGAAGAAGCAGTCATGCAACAGCAAATAGACGAAAGCGTATCGGCGGTAGGCCTGCGCGACATATTAATATCATGCCTAAGCCATTGGCGGTGGTATGCCGTGACGGTGGCCGTGGCCTTGCTGGTGGCAGTCTTGTACATCAAGACCACGCAGCCGGTCTACAAGCGCGAGGCGTCTATCATGATACTCGAGCGTAACCAGAACACAACGGCCATGACGGAACTGCTCGACGACTTTGCCAATATAGGCATCTTTGCCGACAACACTAACGTGAACAACGTAATAGCGGCCATAAAGTCGCCCGACGTAATGTCGGAGGTCGTAAGCCGTCTTGGCCTCGACGTGTCTTACACTACACCCGGGATGTTCTACGACAAGACACTTTACGGCCGTCAGCTGCCAGTCTCCGTGGTGTTCCGCGACCTCGACGGCGACGAGACTGCGGCCCTCCACGTCAGCCTTAAAGCCGATGGCGGCGTGCTGATGTCTGGTTTCGTGAAGAACGGCAAGACGCAGGCTTCGCCCGACTTGGCCTGCAACGTTGGGCAGACTGTCAACACCCCGCTCGGCCGGGTGACGCTGAAGCGGCAGGAAAATTATGTCTCGGCCGTGGCCGATAATCCGGAGATTGACGTGCAAAAGACTACAAACCGTTCGGCAACGGGACGCTTCATAGGCGGCCTGTCGGTGGAAATCGGCGACAAGAAGTCAACCATCCTTGACCTCTCCTACAACGACGTGTCGGGGCAGAGGGCCGAAGACATACTCTCGGCCGTCATTGATATATACAACAAAGTTTGGGCGAAAAACCGTAATGAGGTTATGGCAAGCGCCACGCGCTTCCTTGACGAGCGCCTCGCCATTATCGAGCGTGAGCTTGACGACGTAGACACCGACATATCGAAGTACAAGAGCAAGAACCTGATACCTGACATCGAGAAGGCTTACAGCCTGTCGATGGAGCGTGCCGACAAGAACTCTGCCATACTCCTCAACCTCAATTCGCAGCTCTCCGTGGCAGGTTACATCCGTGATTTCATAGCGTCACGTGCCAACACGAACCAGCTGATACCGGTCAACGTGGGGCTTGACAATGACAAGATTGACGCCTTAATCGACAAGTACAACGCCATGCAGTTAGAGCGCAACAAGCTAATAGCCAACAGCGGGACGGCCAATCCCCTGATAAGCGACATGGACAGGCAGCTTGCCCAGTTGCGCCGCTCGGTGCTTAACTCCATCAACAACTTCATGGTGTCGCTCTCCACACGCATCAGCCATTTGCAGAACTATGAGCAGAAGACCAACACCGACATCTCCGACAACCCCGGACAGGCCAAGGTCTTGCTCTCGGTAGAGCGCCAGCAGAAGGTGAAGGAAGCCTTGTATCTGTATCTTTTGCAGAAGCGGGAGGAAAACCAACTGTCGCAGTCGTTTACCGCCGACAATTCGCAAATCATCAAGTCGCCCACGGGCAGCGACGTCCCCCTTGCTCCCAAGAAGGCCATGGTCATGCTCATTGCCCTCGTCGTAGGCCTTGCTTTGCCTACTGGCGTCGTGTATATGTTGGAGACAACCAACAATAAAGTGCGTGGGCGCAAGGATGTTGACGAGCAGGTTACGGCTCCGTTTGTCGGCGAGATACCGCTTGTTGAGGACCGGCGCCGCGGCCTTTTGCAGCTTCGTCCCGTACAGGACAAGGACTACGGCGTGGTGGTAGGGCAGGGAAACAGCGACGTTGTCAATGAGGCGTTCCGGATAGTGCGCACTAACATCGAGTTCCTTTCAGGCCGAAAGGACGGCGCCAGTGTGCTTATGCTGACATCGTACAACAGCGGCAGCGGCAAGACTTTCCTCGCATTGAACATCGCCTCGACGTTTGCGTTCAAGGAAAAGCGTGTGCTTCTCATTGACTGCGACCTGCGCACGGCGGCTCTTTCGCGCCATGTGGGCAGTCCGAAGCCCGGCCTGAGCGACTATCTCGGGCGGCACGTTGACGGCGTTGAGGCTATCGTTTATCCCGACGACAAGTGCCCGGGGCTCGACATCTTGCCGTCGGGCACCATTCCTCCCAACCCTTCCGAGCTGCTGGCTTCAGACCGTTTGCCGGCTCTGTTGTCATCGTTGAGGGCGAGGTACGACTATATCTTTATCGACTGTCCTCCCATCGATGCCGTTGCCGACACTTCAATCGTGTCGCACTATGTTGACCGTTCGCTGTTCGTAGTGCGTGCCGGACGGCTCGAGAGGGCCATGCTGGCCGACCTCGAGAAGCTGTACAAGAGCGGGCGGTTGAACGACTTGGCCGTCATCCTGAACGGAACGAGGTGTGCCGGGACGACGTATGCCTACCGTTACGGTTACAGCTACGGTTACGGAACGGGCAAAATGAAGAAACAGGGAGCTAACGGTTAATGGTTGACAGGAACGCCCTTGCATCGCAAGGCAGTGCAAAAATAGTTATGAAGAAAGTTGTTATAGCAGTTGTTTCAGTGTTGGTGGTGCTTGTTGCGGCCACGTTCGGTGCCGGTTGGTATATGCTCGACTACGCCCTGACGCCACCGGCCGACCGCAGTGACATGGTGAAGCGTTACAACAGGATGTACGCCGAATATCCTTATATGCGGCAGTGGGTTGACAGCATGAAGACCGCCAAGGCCTTGCGCGACACGTTCGTGACGATGCCCGACGGCGAACGCCACCATGCCGTGTATGCCCGTAACGACAGTGCGGCGGGCCGCACGGCGATATTGGTTCACGGTTATACCGACAGCCATGCGGCGATGTTGCCCATAGCGAAGGTTTATGCTGACATGGGTTACAATATCTTGCTGCCTGACTTGTACGCCCACGGACTTAGCGACGGCGACGAAATACAGATGGGATGGAACGACCGGGAGGACGTGCTGCGCTGGATAGGCGTGGCCGACAGCCTTTTTGCCGGTGTTGCCGGCCGTCCGCAAATCGTGCTTCACGGTGTCTCTATGGGTGCGGCGACGGTGATGAACGTCTCCGGCGAGCGTCTGCCGGCAAGCGTGAAGTGCTTTGTCGAGGACTGTGGTTATACAAGTGTGTGGGACGAATTTGCCTGCCAGCTTGACGAACAGTTCGGCCTGCCCCCGTTCCCCGTGCTTTATGCCGCCAGTGCATTGTGCAAGTTGCGTTACGGGTGGACGTTCGGCGAGGCTTCGCCCGTAAGGCAATTAGCCCGGAAAGAGACCCCGATGCTGTTCATCCACGGCTCGTCGGACGACTATGTGCCGTCATGGATGGTCTTCCCGTTATATAACGCCAATCCTGTTCATCCCGTCCATGGCGGAACGTACCATCATTTCAACGACATCTGGATAACCCTCGGCTGTGCCCATGCGCGTTCGTTCCACGACTATCCGGCTGAATATGCCCGCAGGGTTGAGCGGTTCGTGGGGGAGTTTATCCATTGAATGCTGTTTCTGTGGAGTTAAGGAGTTATGTAGTTAAGGAGTTAAGACAAATGCCTTGTCAATTATTTGTTGTTTTTAAGCAATGTGTCAAGGCTCGATTTCGCTTCTGGTTGTTTGCTTAGAAAACCGTGATTGCAGACATACGGACAAGCATTTGTCTTAACTCCTTAACTACATAACTCCTTAACTCCTAAATAAACATTCTTCTCCGCCACCTCTTTTTTCATTGCTTCGGCCAGTTCCGTGCCTTCCGGGGTTATGCTTTCAACCTTGGAAAAGCCGGCATCCAAGAGCTTTTCCTTGTCTTCTGTCCGTCCCGCCAGCAGCCATGTAGGCACGTCCTTGCGCCTTGCGCGCATCATTATGCGTTGAGGCAGTTTGCCCATCAGCGTCTGTCGGTCGGCGTGCCCCTCGCCGGTTATCACGCACGTTGCACCGTCGAGCAGGGCGTCAAAGCCGCAGATGTCGAGCAGGAGGTCGGCCCCGGGGCGCATCTCGGCGCCGAGGTACTGCATGAAGGCGTAGCCAAGGCCGCCCGCTGCGCCAGCTCCCGGCCGGCGCGAGCGGTTGAAGCCGAAGTGGGCTGCCGACGCACGGGCAAACCGCTCGGCACGCTTTTCGAGCATGGGCAGCATCTCCGGCGTCGCGCCCTTTTGCGTGGCGAACACCGCCGCAGCGCCGTCTTTGCCGAGCAAGGGGTTCTCTACGTCGCACGCGAGCGTGAAGCTGCACTGTCCCAATACGCCGGCCAGCGCGTCGTCGATTGTCCCGCTGCGCGGCGCAAGCCTGTCGGTCAGCGCGCGCAGCATACCTATGCCCGCGTCGCTCGTGCCGCTACCGCCCAAGCCTACGATGAACTTGCGGCTGCCGCGCTTCACGGCTGCCGCCACAAGCTCGCCCACGCCGTAGGTTGTAGCCCTCATGGGGTTGCGCTCCTCCTCGGCAACGAGCGTCAGTCCGCACGCCTGTGCCGTTTCTATTATTGCCGTGCCGTCGGGCGCGATGCCGTATCTCGCCCATGCGCGGCGCATCATAAGGTCATGGACGTATGCCTCCTCCACACTTCCGCCAACGGCATTCGTGAAGGCTTCGAGCATACCCTCGCCCCCGTCTGACACCGTGATGCACACGGTCTCGGCCTCGGCGTCAGCTTCTTTCAGGGCTTTTGCCACGGCCTGTGCCGCCTCGGCGGACGTCAGGCAGCCCTTGAACGAGTCCATGGCCACGACAAACTTCCGTTTAGCCGGTTTCCGTGTCATTGCTTCTTGGCCGGTGCTTCGTGCGTATAGTCAAGGAAACGTATGCCCTCGGGCAGGTCGTTCTCTATCAGCGTCTTCATCTTCTTTGCGAACGGGCACGGATAACCTATAGGCGTGCCCTTCTGTATGCATGACGAGAAGGCTATCGTGTCGGCACCGCGCCTTACCAGTTCGCGCGCCCTCAGCACCGACTTCTTTGCCGGGCAGCCGCCGCAGTTGCAGAAACCTACTATCTCAATATCCTCGTCAATGCCCTCGAAACTGCCTTTTAGTTCCCTTATGGCCTTGAAACATCCGCTCCCGGGACAATAGTCCTCGGTCTGCATACACCTTATTATACCTAATTTCATGTTCCTGTTAGTTGTTTATAATGCTTTTGTATGATGGTGCAGGCGTTGCGGCACCAGCGCAAGCCATGCCTTGCAAAGTTACGCTTTTTGTTCGTAAAACAGTCGTAATGCCACTGTTTTTCCGCCTGTTTCGCGTTGAAAAAGTCTTGCTGATATAACCAGCCGACATATTCGTCGCCGTAGTTCGCGGCTACCGTCGTCGGCCTTGCTCCGTGCTTGGTGGTCAGAAGGTCACGTTTTGCCTCGCAAAAGGGCACATATTACAACCTGAAAGGGCACCTTTCGCACCCTAAAACGTGCCCTTTTGCGAGGCCGCTGATAATCAGGCAGTTGCACGCTTGCCAAATTGAAAGCTGCACCCGGCCACGCCCTATGCCTCTGACGCTGCGTGTGCACCAGTCATTCAGGTCGGCGTAGCCTTCACGATTTTGCCCTGTCCACGTGAAAATAATGCCTTCCGCAGGAACAAGTGTCGGATATTTTCCGTACATTTGCATACCCAAATCTGATAAAACGAAAAATATGCTTAATTTAGATGACCTTTATAAGGCGCGTTACGTGCTAAGCAAAATCCTTAGGCGTACAGACCTTGTCCATGCGCCTAAGCTCAATCCTGAGAGTGACATATACCTGAAGCCGGAGAACCTGCAAATCACGGGTTCGTTCAAGGTGCGCGGCGCGTATTACAAAATATCGCAACTCAGCGACGAGGAGAAGGCGAAGGGCGTCATCGCCTGTTCTGCCGGCAACCATGCGCAGGGCGTCGCCCTCGGCGCTACGAGCCACGGCATAAAGTCGCTTATCTGCCTGCCTGAGGGTGCGCCCATCAGCAAGGTAGAGGCCACACGCCGCCTCGGGGCCGACATCTGCCTCGTGCCGGGCGTGTATGACGACGCCTACCAGCGCGCCCTGCAGCTGCGCGACGAGCACGGTTATTCGTTCATCCACCCCTTTAATGACGACAACGTAATAGCGGGGCAGGGCACCATAGGCCTTGAACTGCTCGACCAGCTGCCCGACATAGAGGCCGTGGTCGTGCCCATCGGCGGCGGCGGACTAATCAGCGGCGTGGCCTACGCCATAAAGTCGCTCAACCCCTCGGTGAAGGTTTACGGCGTCCAGGCGGCTGGTGCGCCCAGTATGTACCAAAGCATACACGACCATCACCCCGAGACACTTGCCAGCGTGTCTACCGTGGCCGACGGTATCGCGGTGAAAACTCCGGGCGACCTTACTTACGACATTTGCTCGAAGTACGTTGACGACATCGTACTCGTAAGCGAAGACGAAATCTGCGCCGCCATACTTCGCCTCATGGAGGAGGAGAAGATGATAGCCGAAGGCGCGGGTGCGGTGAGCGTTGCCGCGGCGATGTTCGACAAGGTGCCAATCAAGGGGAAGAAGACTGTCTGCCTCGTGAGCGGCGGCAACATCGACGTCAACATCCTCAACCGCGTTGTCAACCGTGGTCTCGACAAGGACGGGCGCATCTGCACGCTGACGATGGAGCTGGCCGACAAGCCCGGCCAGCTGCTTGAGGTCATCGAGGTGCTGGCTTCCCTTGGTGCCAACGTCCTCAGCGTTCACCACGAACGCGGTGTTGCCAGCCACAACGTAAACGCTTGCGAGCTGCGCGTGCGCCTCGAGACGCGCAACCACGAGCACGTGGCCGCCATCAAGGAGGGATTGAATAAGAAGGGATTTAAGCTGAAATGAATTTTTTTATAATGGTAGTTAAAGTGGTTAGGAGTAGTTAGCTCGCTGCGCTCGCGGTAGTTAAAGTCATCATCATGGTACGCTTACGTCATTTATATGTTGACAGCCAACAAGACTGATGACTTTAACTACTGCGAGCGCAGCGAGCTAACTACTCTTAACTACATAAACTGCAAAAACATTAATCATCTAAAAACATAGAAAATGAAAGTATTACATTCAGACAAGGCGCCCAAGGCTTTGGGCCCCTACAGCCAGGCAATAGTTGCCGGCGGATTTGTGTTTGCATCGGGACAAGTGCCCATCGACCCCGCAACAGGCGAGTTCGCCGAGGGCGGAATAAAGGAACAGACACGCCAGTCGCTCACCAACGTAACCGCCGTTCTTGCCGAGGCAGGCATCGACTTGAGCCATGTCGTTAAGACGACGGTGTTCCTTTCAGACATGGATAACTTCGCCGCAATGAACGAAGTGTATGGTGAGTTCTTCAAGGCTCCGTACCCCGCACGTTCCGCCGTTGCCGTAAAGACGCTGCCGAAGGGTGCGTTGGTTGAGGTGGAAGTGGTTGCTGAACTGTAGAAAAACAGCCCCCTTCCGGCCTCTCCGAGTGGAGTAGACCGGTTAGTTCTGTTGTTTTGCTAACAATCTCCTCCCCTAGGGGAGGCTGGAAAGGGGCTTCTATTCATCCTTTCTCCTCCCCTCGGGGAGGTCGGGAGGGGGCTGTTAAATATTCCTTTATCGCCTCCACGTATTCCTCGAACGCCGCCATACCCTCCTTTGTGAGGCGGCACGACGTGTTGGTGCGCTTCCCTACGAAGCTCTTTGTTACCTCTATATATCCTGCCTTGCTTAGTTTGTCAATCTGCACGCTGAGGTTTCCGGCTGTCGCCCCCGTCTGCTTGCGCAGGTAAACGAAGTCGGCCTCGCCCACGCTGACGAGCAGTGACATCACCGCCAGGCGCAGTTCGCTGTGTAGTAATGGGTTAAGCGGTCTCATCATTTTTGCCAGTTGTCAGTGCCTTTCCATTTGTTCGTGGTTCAGGTCGGCCTTTTTCGCCTGCCTGTTAATCATTATTCCCGGAACTATGAGCAGCGTGACGGCCGACAAGGCAAGGAGCAGTGGCTCGTAACTGCCGGGATACATAAGGGCGAAGTTTGCCAAGATGACGTTGCCCCCGATAAAGGCGCCATACGCCTTGTCCTTCATTACATACGCCGTTACCGCCGAGGCGAACATCAGCAGCAGTATCATTACCGCCGTGATGGGCAGGCGTGAGCCGTAGACTGAGGTGTCATAAGAGAACGCCCCTATGACGGCGGTGCCCACGGCGAGGATGCCGAACACTGTCCATACCCAGCTTACTAATTTCCATGCGTATGATGTCGGCCTGCCGGAAGTGCTCCTTCTCTTCTTCATGTATCCATATACGCCCCATCCAACAGCGCACATTGCAAACCAAAGCAAGTTCCACGACGGCTTGCCGGTCAGCGTCCAGAGCGCGAATATTATTACCCCTATGGCGGCAGTCTGCACTCCCCAAACTATCATCGGCGTGCCAGCGTTGCGCTCCACGTCGCGGCGGCCCTGCTCAATGGCCCTGCTTATAATCTCAAGACTGCGCTCGGCAGTCATTATCTCATTGTCTTCCATGATTTTGTACTTTGTTTTGTGAGGTTAAACACTGTGTTTCCAATTCACGTCTCCATATCGTTTCTACTGCAGTTGGACGCGATATGGAGTTTCATTCGAATGCAATGCAAAGATAAATCGGTTTATAGTATAAACCAAATAAACGTGAATTAAAATGCTTCTAATTACGGTTTATTAACTATATGCTGTGGTCTTGATGCCTGTTGTGGCATCTGTTGGATAATAAGTAAACAAGGCTTGCTTCCCAAAAGGTATCCTTTTACAATGTAAAAGGTGCTCTTTTAGATCGTAAAAGACGGTCTTTTGCACTGCAAAAGGTCATCTTTTGCAAAACGATGTGATTGCTATTGTCTACCGAATAATGTTCAATGCAACGGCATTGAACTGCAAGTTGCTGTGCCAAAGGCTTTTACGCGACAGTCGTTTACTTCCTTCTGCGCCTGCTGACGGCCCTTTGCTCATGCCTGTTTTGCGCCTTTATTTCGTGCGAGGCATTGCCGTCGTCGTCGGTTTTCATCCATATTGGGCGGTAGTCGCCGTCGCTTTCGGTCACCTCGAAGTCAAGCTCGGGCAGCTCGTCGTGGTCCTCGATTTTGAACGGGGCAGTAAGCGGAGCGTTGTATTTCTCCACTTTCACCATCGTGATACCTGCCGAAATCATGCCGATTTGCTTTGCCGCGGCGTAAGAAAGGTCGATTATGCGCCGGCTGCCGCAGCGGTCAGTCACCTTCACGACGACGCTGCGGTTGTTCTTCAGGTTGGTGACCTTCAGCATGGTGCCCAGCGGATACCTCTTGTGGGCGCACGTCAGGCTGTCCCGATGGTAGCGCGTGCCGTCGCTCATGCGTCGGCCGTGCATACGGTTAGAATAATAACTGGCCATACCTTTCTCCTGTGCGGGGAGGAAGGTACAGCCAGTCAGGGTTAAAAGTATTATGAGAAAAAACTTTTGTATCACTCTTCCGTTTTCGTTATACAATGCCTTGGGCCATCATGGCGTTGGCAACTTTCATGAAGCCGGCGATGTTTGCACCCTTCACGTAGTCAACGTAGTCGTCACTCTCGCGACCGTACTTGACGCACTGCTCGTGGATGTTGTGCATAATCTGGTGCAGCTTCTCGTCAACCTCGGCCTCGCTCCAGCTCAGGCGGATAGAGTTCTGGGTCATCTCAAGACCGGAAGTGGCTACGCCACCTGCGTTGACAGCCTTGCCCGGGGCGAAGAGCTGCTTGGCAGCCATGAACTTCTGAACGGCCTCCTCGGTGCATCCCATGTTTGAAACCTCGGCAATGCAAATCGGCTTGTTGGCCAAGAGCATATCGGCATCCTCGCCGCTGACCTCGTTCTGCGTTGCGCAAGGCAGGGCGATGTCACACTTAACTTCCCATGGCTTCTTGCCTGCGACGAACTTAGAGCCGGGGAACTTGTCTGCGTAAGGAGCGCAAACGTCGTTGCCGCTGGCGCGGAGCTCGAGCATATAGTCGATTTTCTCGCCGCTGATGCCTTCGGGGTCATAGATGTAGCCGTCAGGACCTGATATGGTGATGACCTTTGCGCCCAACTGGGTAGCCTTCGTTGCAGCACCCCAAGCCACGTTGCCGAAGCCGCTGATTGCCACGGTCTTGCCCTTGATGTCATGTCCGTGGGTCTGGAGCATCTGGTTAACGAAGTAAAGAGCGCCGAAGCCTGTAGCCTCAGGACGTATCTTAGAGCCGCCCCATTCGATGCCCTTGCCTGTGAGCACGCCCTGGAACTGGTGGGTGAGCTTCTTGTACATACCGAAGAGGTAACCGATTTCGCGTGCGCCTACGCCTATGTCTCCTGCGGGAACATCCTCGTCAGGACCGATGTGGCGGTAAAGTTCCGTCATGAAGGCCTGGCAGAAACGCATAACCTCAGCATCGCTGCGACCGCGCAGAGAGAAGTCAGAGCCGCCCTTGCCGCCGCCCATAGGCAGGGTGGTGAGCGCGTTCTTGAACGTCTGCTCGAAACCGAGGAACTTCAATATAGAGAGGTTTACCGACGGGTGGAAGCGCAAACCGCCCTTGTATGGGCCGATGGCGCTGTTGAACTGAACTCGGTAGCCAAGGTTTACGTGAACTTCGCCCTTGTCGTCAACCCAAGGCACGCGGAACGTAACAACGCGCTCCGGCTCAACGAGACGTTCAATAAGTTTTGCCTTTTCAAATTCAGGATGCTGGTTGTAAACATCCTTGATTGAAAGCAGCACCTCCCTTACGGCCTGCAAGTACTCTAATTCACCTGGATGCTTCTGCTCCAGTTCTTGCATGATTTTTTCGACTTCCATAGTATAAGTTTTTGTTAAACTAACATTGTGTCATTACAACGGTGCAAATATAGGGCTTTATCGCGTAACGCCAAAGGAAAACGCCGATTATTTGCCCTGCGCCGCTTGCTTTTTGTAATTTTTCACAGTTGAGGAATGCCTCCGCTCGTTGTGTGCGCAAACGCTCAACCCGCAATAGCTTACCGCCTTGCCCGACGTAGCTCCGCGCGTGGCCGCTTGCCTTACAGTATGCCGCCACTTGTTTCGTGAAAGGATGCCTTTTGCCTTGCAAAAGGGCACGAATGGCAGCCTAAAATGTGGCATATTACATTGTAAGTAAACGTGCCTTATTTTGCGATATGTCATTTAATGTGGCGTGGTAAAAGATGTATTGCGTAAGCAAACCGAGCCCTTTCGCTTACGGATTTTCTGACATCGCGTTTCCCTCCTTCCCCGTTGATTGCCCATATACCGTAAGTTTGCATCCCCTTTCGGCCACAAGCCCCTGTTGTCAGGCCCGGTTAAGATGCGCATCGGCAAGTAGTCGCTCCTTAATATTAACGTTAGCTCGGTATAGGCAACCGGCCTTTTCCGTGCCATGTTTTTTGCCCTACGGTATAATGTTTGCGCCGACCATGCGATAAAATATCGGCTCCCCATTCATTCTAATCGATGTCACCCTACCCCGTGGATGACAACATGGCTAAGGTGAATGCCGTGCTTTGTCGGCTTTTACGGGACTTAAGTTTGGGGCTCCGGCATTGCTTACACCGAACTGACGTATTAATACAGCAAAAATCATGTCCAGCCTTGGCTATGGTAAGTTTCTTATATTCATGAGGCATTAAACTTATGCCGAAGTTACGGCGTTAAATTTAAGGAAATATATTGGAGCTTTGTCTTGACAATAAGGAACCTTTTTCCTATCTTTGCAGAATGAAGGGGGAAATTGGGAAATGGTTTTAGGCAGAGTTGGGTATATGGCTATTGTCGTGCCGTTTGCCTCGCCTGTAACATTATAATTTAATAGCAATGGAAAACAATAATACTATGAGGTGTGGAATAACCCCGGCATACATAAATGAGTTGAAAGACAACGAGGTTTTTGTCTTTGGCAGCAACTTGCGGGGAATGCACGGTGGCGGCGCGGCAAGGGTCGCAAGGCTGAAGTTCGGCGCGGTGATGGGGCAGGGCGTGGGGCTTCAGGGACGTTCTTATGCCATACCGACGATGCAGGGAGGCGTGGAGACGATACGACCATACACAGACGAGTTCATTGCGTTTGCAAAGGCGCATCCTGACTTGCATTTCTTGGTGACGAGGATAGGTTGCGGAATAGCCGGGTTCAGCGATGAAGAAATAGCTCCCCTGTTTCGTGAAGCCTTGGGCTTGGCAAACGTCAGCTTGCCGAAAGAGTTTATCGATGTGTTGGCAAATGCGGGGACAGACAAATAAAAAAGGTAAAGAAATGGCAGACAATAAGAGCAACACCGAGGTGAAAGAGGAAATAATAGAGCTGTTGAATTCAACAGGGCGTGACGGCATTGACGACACCATAGCGTTCCTTGAGGAGTCGGGCTTCTTCACGGCGCCGGCCTCGGCATCTAAACACCTGTGTGTGGAGGGCGGACTGGCGCGCCACTCGCTCAACACGTGCCGCGCCGCACTGCTGCTTTGGGAGCACTTGGCCGAGATAGAGCCGACGCTCCACAACGAGGTGAAACGCGAAAGCGTGATAATAGCCAGCTTGCTGCACGACGTATGCAAGGCCGACATATACCGCCGCTCGGTGAAGCGGCGCAAGGTGATGGGCTTGTGGGAAGAGAGCGAGGGCTACAAGGTAAGCTACAAGAACTTCCCGATGGGGCACGGCGAGAAGTCGGTGATACTGCTGCTATGCGCCGGATTGGATATGTATGACGACGAGATGTTGGCAATACGATGGCACATGGGCGCATGGGGACTGAACCTTAACAGCATTGAAGACACCAAAAGCTACGACACGGCCAACAAGAGCTATCCGTTAGTGAACATCATACAGTGCGCCGACACGATAGCCGCCAACATCATGGAGCGAACGGGCGCAGAGCTTGACGATTATTGACACACAAAAGAAGCCTTGCAATCATGCGACTGCAAGGCTTCTTTTGTAGCGGGGGTGGGACCCGAACCCACGACCTCCGGATTATGAATCCGACGCTCTAACCAGCTGAGCTATCCCGCCATTATGTGTTGTTTTGCGGGTGCAAAGGTAATACAATTTATTTACATACCAAAAAATATTGCGGTTTTTTGTGGCTTTGTTGTGCAAAATTACTATTTTTGTGCCTGAATTCATAATGCCATGCACTATGACAGATAACAAAATCAGTATTGAGCGCGAGTTGCACTCTAAGTCTGCCAAGATAATATGGGCGTTGATGAGCACTCCTGAGGGGCTATCCAAATGGTTTGCTGACGACGTGAAGCGCGAGGGCGACTTGTTTGTCTTTACATGGGGAAACTCTTGGAGTAGCCACGAGACGAGGACGGCCTCCATGCTTGAGAGGAAAGAGCAGGAGTATATCCGCCTGAGGTGGAGCGAGGAGGAATACGCGGATACCTACTTTGAATTGCGGATAGCCAAGAGTGACATAACGGGCGACTATATATTGATGATAACCGACTTTGCCCCGGACGGTGACACGGACTCGCTCGAAGACCTATGGGACGCTAATATGGATACGCTGCACCGCTCGACGGGACTTTAGATGAATGTCCGTAAGGCTTCCATTCATCAGTAGTTAAAGAAGTTAAAGTAGTTATCGCTCACTACGTTCGCTAAGGAGTTAAAGACAATAGCCTCGTAGGTGATTTCACCTCCCCTCCCCTTGGGGAGGTCGGGAGGGGGCTGGTTTACCTTCCTACTTTTTTATCTTTAATGTTTTTGCCTTCTCCCTTTTCGTTTTTTCACCTTTATATATATTGTTTTCTGATATTTTATGCTAATTTTGCAAGCTGATAAGTATATAACGCTACTTGTCGCCGACAAGCGATGTTTAGAATAAAGAAGTTAGACAAGTTCATAGCCCGTCAGTTCGGGTTGCTTTTTGTGGGCACGTTCTTTATCTGTCAGTTCATCTTGATGATGCAGTTCCTGTGGAAGTACGTCGATGAGCTGATAGGCAAGGGCTTGTCGATGGACGTTTTGGCGCAGTTTTTCTGGTATATGGGCCTGATGCTCGTGCCGCAGGCGTTGCCGCTGGCCATACTGTTGTCGTCGCTCATCACCTTCGGCAACCTTGGCGAGAGCAGTGAGCTGACGGCCATCAAGGCTGCCGGCATATCGCTGATGCAGGCCTTCAGGTCGCTTATTGTGATAGTGGTGCTCATATCGTGCTGCTCGTTCTACTTCCAGAACGTTATAGGCCCTAACGCCAACCTGTCGTTCTCACGGTTGTTGCTCTCAATGAAACAAAAGAGCCCGGAGCTTGAAATCCCCGAAGGCGTGTTCTACGACGGCATACCGCAGTGTAACCTGTACGTGCAGAAGAAAGACCTCACCACGGGTATGCTCTACGGCATGATGATTTACAAGATGACCGACAGCTATGAGGATGCGGCAATAATACTGGCAGACTCGGGTATGCTGCAGTCTACCGCCGAGAAGAAGCACCTGCTGCTGACGATGTACAGCGGCGAGTGGTTCGAGAACATGAAGTCGCAGCAGATGATGCGCAACACAGGCGTGCCCTACCGCAGGGAAACGTTCGTGAAAAAGACGATATTGCTTGAGTTCGACTCCGACTTCAACGTGGCCGACGCCAGTGCGCTGTCAAATAACGCCAAGGCCAAGAGCGTTAGGAGGATAAACCTCGACATTGACTCGCTAAACCATGTTTACGACAGCATAGGCCGCGTGTTCTACAAGGATGCGCGCGCTAATTATTATTCCTCGCCGCAAGTGGCTAAGGCAGACTCGTTGAGGGCCGTGAAGATGGCTTCGACGAGGACATTCAGTTTCGACTCTATTTACGGCCGCCTCTCGGCCGACAAGAAGCTGGCGGCTGTTGACGGGGCCATGGGGAGGGTCAGGACTGAAATGAACGACCTGGACTTCAAGGGAATGCTCACGGCTGACGGCGACAGGCTGATAAGGGAACACCGCATAGAGGCCATAGCAAAGTTCTCGGTTGCCTTGCAGTGCATCCTGTTCTTCTTCATAGGTGCGCCCCTCGGTGCTATTATCCGCAAGGGCGGCCTTGGCGTGCCGGTAATCATATCCGTGCTGGTGTTCATCGTCTTCTTCATTTTCGACAATTCGGGCTATCGTATGGCGAGGATAGGCGAGTGGTCTATATGGTTCGGAAAGACCATAGCCCTCGTGGTGCTGACCCCGCTTGCCGTCTTCTTCACTTACAAGGCTAACAATGACTCCGTGGTGTTCAACGTCGATTTCTACCGCAACCTGTTCATGCGTATGTTCGGTTTGCGTATGGCGCGCGGTGTCTACATGAAGGAAGTCATAATAGAAACGCCCGACTACAGGGCCGATGCCGACGAGCTGGGCAAGATAAGTGCCGAGATACGCAGCTATGCCCACGAGCACAACCTGCTGATGGCCCCCAACGTCATAAGCGTGTTCTTCAAGTACACGCCCGACCATGTGATTGAGGATATAAGCGAAAGGCTCGAGGCCGTGATAGAAGACCTGTCGAACACTCGGGACAAAAAAATACTGACGTTGTTGAACGACTACCCATATATGGCTGTGAAAGCCCATACACGTCCGTTCGAGCGGAAATGGCTTAACGTGGCATCGGCCATTATAGTGCCTGTCGGCCTGTTCCTGTATTTCAGGATGTGGAGGTTCAGGTTGAGGCTGATGCGCGACTTGAGGGCCGTGAAGCACACCAACGACGAGGTGGTGGAACGCATAGGAGAGATGGAACGCCTGAAGGCTGGGCAAGGAAAAGTGCAAGCCTGAAACAGGTCGTGTGAATATAATAATAAAAGGTATAAGGAATATGGAAAAAATGAAAATCAATACGATTGAGGAAGCACTTGATGACTTCAAGGAAGGGAAATTCGTAATCGTGGTTGACGACGAAGACCGCGAAAATGAGGGCGACCTCATTATTGCGGCCGAGAAAATCACCGCTGAAAAGGTTAATTTCATGTTGAAGCACGCCCGCGGCGTGCTGTGCGCACCGATAACGCTCAGCAGGTGCGACGAACTTGACCTGCCGCGCCAAGTGGACGAGAACACCTCGGTGTTGGGCACGCCGTTCACTGTTACAATCGACAAGCTGGAAGGATGCTCTACTGGTGTGTCAGCGCATGACCGCGCCGAGACTATCAAGGCTCTCGCCGACCCTGCATCGACGCCGCAGACGTTCGGCCGTCCCGGTCACGTCAATCCGTTGTACGCCCAAGACAACGGCGTGTTGAGGCGCAGCGGGCACACAGAGGCGGCCATCGACCTGTGTAAGTTGACAGGGCTATATCCTGCTGGGGCGTTGATGGAGATAATGAACGATGACGGCACGATGGCCCGACTTCCGCAGCTGTTGGAGTTCGCGGCCAAGTATGCTCTCAAGGTGATAAGCATAAAAGACCTCATAGCCTACCGCCTCAAGAGAGAGTCGCTGATAAGCATCGGGCAGACCGTGGATATGCCTACGGAATACGGTCACTTCAAGCTGGTGCCGTTCCGCCAGACAAGCAGCGGACTTGAGCACATGGCCTTGGTTAAAGGTGAGTGGCAGCCTGACGAGCCTATATTGGTACGTGTGCATTCGTCGTGCGCCACGGGCGACATATTCGGCAGCAAGCGTTGCGACTGCGGCCAGCAGCTGCACAAGGCGATGCAGATGATTGAGAAGGAAGGCAAGGGCGTACTTATATATATGCAGCAGGAAGGGCGAGGCATAGGGCTCATGAACAAAATCGAGGCCTATAAACTGCAGGAGGAAGGTTACGACACGGTAGATGCCAATGTCCACCTCGGTTTCAAGCCCGACGAGCGCGACTATGGTTGCGGAGCCCAGATGCTGCGCCATCTCGGTGTGCACAAGATGAGGTTGATGACCAACAATCCGACGAAGCGTGTTGGTCTTGAAGCCTACGGCCTCGAGATAGTGGAGAACGTGCCGATAGAGGTGACTCCAAACGAATATGACTATAAGTACCTTAAGACAAAAAAAGACCGCATGGGGCATACGCTGCATCTGTGATACAGCGTATGCGCTTCACTTGCGGTACATTTTTTGAAATGTCGCAAAAATATAGCATCTTTTATTCTTTGAAACCGAATAAATTATTTAATTTTGCAGAAACAAATCAATATATTATGGCACAGTTATCAGACCGTCTTAATCGTTTGGCTCCTTCGGCCACTCTTGCGATGTCGCAGAAAAGCGCCGAGATGAAGGCACAAGGCATCGATGTTATCAATATGAGTGTCGGTGAACCCGACTTTAACACTCCCGACCACATCAAGGCTGCTGCCAAGAAGGCCATAGACGACAATTATTCACGATATTCTCCGGTTCCGGGCTATCTTGACCTGCGTGAAGCCATCGTGGCTAAGCTCAAGAACGAAAACGGCCTGGACTATACCGTAAATGAAGTGTTAGTGTCAAACGGTGCAAAGCAAAGCGTCTGCAACACGGTTATGGCGCTTGTCAACGACGGGGAGGAAGTCATCATTCCTGCACCTTATTGGGTTAGCTATCCGCAGATGGTCAAGCTCGCCGGGGGCGTGCCTGTAGTGGTTAACGCCGGGTTTGACCAGGATTTCAAGATGACTCCAGAGCAACTGGAGGCTGCGATAACGCCGAAGACAAGGATGATAATACTTTGTTCGCCGAGTAATCCTACCGGCAGCGTTTATTCAAGGGAAGAACTTGAAGGACTTGCCAATGTCATCAAGAAACATGACGATTTGTACGTTCTTGCAGACGAAATTTATGAGCACATTAATTATATAGGTAAGCATAACAGTATGGCGCACGTTGAAGGCATGAAGGAAAGGACTATCCTTGTCAACGGTGTGTCGAAGGCTTACGCCATGACAGGATGGCGTATAGGCTATATTGCCGCTCCTGAATGGATTGTAAAAGGCTGCAACAAGTTGCAGGGGCAATATACAAGCGGTCCGTGCTCAGTGAGCCAAAAGGCAGCCGTCGCCGCATATACGGCATCGCAGGACTGCGTAGAGGAAATGCGTAAGGCTTTTGAGCGTAGGCGTGACCTGATTGTGAGTCTTGCCAAGGAAATACCGGGGCTCGACGTGAACGTGCCCGAAGGTGCATTCTATCTATTCCCGAAGTGCAGCAAGTTCTTTGGCTTGAGCGACGGGAAACGGAAAATCAACAATTCGACAGACTTCTCTCTGTACTTGCTTGAGGTCGGCCATGTTGCCACCGTGGCTGGTGATGCATTCGGTGACCCGGAGTGCTTCCGCATGAGTTATGCCACAAGCGACGAGAACATCCGTGAAGCCATGGCGAGGATAAAGAATGCCCTGTCGAAGTTGAAGTAAGGCTTGCGGCCAGTTCATGAAATGCGTGCAAGGTATATGGATATAAAGTCAAAAACATTGTTAAAAAAAATGTGATAAGCACTTTTATTACCTATAAATTGTTATCTTTGTGTGCTACTTTTATGAGTAGACGTTTTTCATGGAATTTGTGCATTAACATTAAATCGGAACTTTATAACTTAATTTATTAACTAATAAAAATTAAATTCAAAAATTATGGCAACTACACAAAAAGCGGCAAGCCCTACGAAAAAGAACCAGGGCTTCCAGGGAATTAGAGCAGCATTTTGGGTTATCGTTGTATGTCTTATCATTGCGATTTTGATATACAACCTCCTGCTCGGCAATCCTTCTAACTTTGCAGGCAACGACCCGGCTGGTCACCCGACAAACCTGCTCGGAACTATTTACAAAGGTGGTATCGTCGTTCCTGTCATCCACACACTCTTGCTCACCGTCATTGCACTGAGCATCGAGCGTTGGCTCGCTCTTAACACAGCTTTCGGCAAAGGCTCTTTGGCAAAGTTCGTAGCTAACATAAAGGCAGCTATCGCCAAGAACAACTTTGATGAGGCCCAGAAACTTTGCGACAAGCAGAGGGGTTCTGTTGCTAATGTCGTTTCAGCTTCAATCCGTGCTTACAAGGATATGGAAACTGCTACAGGCTTGAAGAAGGCGCAGAAAGTGGCTAAGATACAGCAGGCTCACGAGGAGGCTACTCAGCTTGAAATGCCTACCTTGCAGATGAACCTCCCGATTCTTGCTACTATCGTAACTCTTGGAACGCTTACCGGACTTCTCGGAACCGTTATCGGTATGATTCGTTCATTCCAGGCTTTGGCTGCTGGTGGCGGTGGTGACTCTCTCGCACTTTCTACTGGTATTTCTGAGGCGTTGATTAACACAGCATTCGGTATCTTGACTTCTTGGTGCTCAGTTATTGCTTACAACACATTCACAAACAAGATTGACAAGCTGACATACGCCCTTGATGAGGTTGGTTATTCTATTGCTCAGACATACGAAGCCAATCACGCAGAAGAAGCTTAATTTTACTAACCCTTTAAAATTTCATTACTATGGGTAAAGTAAAAATTAAGAGGCAATCCATCTGGATCGACATGACCCCGATGAGCGACGTGATGGTCTTGTTGCTTACGTTCTTCATGCTTACATCTACATTCGTGAAGAACGAGGCAGTGAAAGTCGTTACGCCTGGCTCGGTGTCGGAAATCAAGGTTCCAGAGAAAGATGTCCTGACCATCCTTATCGACAATAAGGGTAAGGTGTTCTTGGGCTGGGACAAGCCGGGTGACATGGAGGCAGCTCTTGGCACTATGGCTGACCAGTTTGGGGTGGCACTGAACGGGACACAGATGAAGAATGTACGTAGCGCTACTAATATCGGCGTTCCAATGGAGGAAATGGGAGCGTTCCTTAGTCAGGAATCAAACCAGATGAATGCTTACCAGCAGGATAAAGGTGTTCCCACGGACAGCATTGACGGCGGTATGAGTGAGTTTCAACTTTGGGTTAAGACCGTCACTGACAACAATCCTGACATGAAACTGGCTATTAAGGCCGACGAGAAGACTCCTTACAAAGTCATCAAGAAGGTTATGTCAGAGCTTCAGGATATGAGCCAGAACCGTTACTATCTTATAACTTCTTATAAAAAGGTGGAGGACTAAGTCATGGCAAAAAAGAATACAAGTAGGCAGAAGAAAGTTGACCTTCGCGTTGACTTTACTCCGATGGTGGACATGATGATGCTTCTTATCACCTTCTTCATGTTGTGTACGTCATTGAGCAAGCCGCAGACGATGCAGCTGACGATGCCGAGCAACGATAAGAACGTTCAAGACCAGGACAAGACGGCTACCAAGGCTTCGCAGACTATTACCATATTCGTGACAGGTAACGACAAGATTTATTACATTGCCGGAATTCCTAATTACAACGACCCGTCATGTCTTAAAGAGACAACTTGGGGTAAGGATGGAATTCGCAATGTCCTTATCAACCATGTTACAGAAGATGGTTCTGTGCCTGTGGCTGCGATAATGAAAGCCAAGATGGCTCTTGACGAAAAGAAGTTGAAAGACCCGGCTAAGTATCCTGATTCCATTTACAATAAGGAGCTTGACAAGCTGAAGAATGGTGATTTAGGCGGCGAGAAAGTCCCGACGCTTACAATCATTATCAAGGCTACGGATGATGCTTCTTATAAAAACTTGGTTGACGCTCTGGACGAGATGCAGATTTGCAGTATAGGTAAGTATGTCATCGACAACATTTCTCCTGAAGACAAGCAGCTCCTCAGCAAACGTGGTATTCGCGTGGAATAAGGGGATGAGTCGTTGGTTAACATTTAAAACGAAAAACAATGTCAAAAGTAGATTTAATATCTAATGCATGGTGTGACCTCGTATTTGAGGGCAGGAACCAGACATACGGAGCCTATAAACTTCGTAAGGGTACTGGTAAGCGCAACCTCTGGTCACTCTTAATCGTGCTTATTGCTGCTGTTGTCATATTCTCTGCCATAGCGATTAAAAATGTAATTCAGGCTAATCAGAGGGTTGCCGTTACTACAGGAGTTGAGCTTTCTCAAATTCAGACAAAGAAACAGCCGAAAGTTGAGAAGAAGACTCCTGTCAAGATTGAGCAGCCTAAGCAGGTCGAGAAAGTCAAGAGTTCTATCAAGTTCACGGCTCCCGTCATCAAGAAGGATGAGGACGTGAAACCTGAGGAAGAGATGAAGAACCAGGATGACCTCCAGAAGACTAAGACGACCATCGGTGCTTTCAACGTTCAAGGTAACGATGAGGTAGGCGGTGAAGTCTTGAAGGCTAAGGAGGAAATTGCACAGCCAGAGCCTCCCAAGGAGGAAGAGAACAAGGTCTTCGACGTAGTTGAGGAGCAGCCCTCTTTCCCTGGTGGACAAGGTGCGTTGATGCAATGGTTGAGCGATAACATCAAGTATCCTGTGATTGCCGCCGAGAACGGTGTTCAAGGACGCGTTATCGTGCAGTTCGTTGTCAGCAAGACTGGCTCTATTTCTGACGTTAAGGTTGTCCGTGGTGTAGACCCGTCGTTGGACAGGGAGGCCGTTCGCGTTGTAAGCCAGATGCCGAAGTGGACTCCTGGTAGGCAGAACGGAACTACCGTGAACGTAAGGTACACTCTGCCTGTGACATTCAGGTTACAGTAATTCAAGCAAGATGAGAAAAGAACTATTCTACAGTTTAGTAGGATTTACACTGCTCTTAGGTTTTGTTTCGGCTTGTGCCGACAAACCTAAGAACGGTAGGACTGATACTTATTCGTCAGGAGCGATAACGTTCGCTTCTGACGAAAGTTTTAGCCCAATTATTGATGAGCAAATACAAGTGTTCGAGAGTATATATCGTGATGCCAAGTTGACGCCGATTTATACTAACGAACTTGACGCTGTCAATCTTCTTATGACTGACAGCATCCAGCTTGCGATAACTTCAAGGAATTTTACCAAGCAGGAGCTTGAGAACCTAAAAGCCCGTAATTATCTGCCTGTGGCCATACCGTTGGCTTACGACGGGCTGTCGCTTATCGTTAACAGGGAGAACACGGACTCGTGCATCTCCGTCAAGGACATTAAGCGGGTACTTAGCGGGCAGGCTAAGACTTGGGGCGACATTGTTCCCGGGTCGAAACGTGGTGAAATATTAGTGGTTTTCGATAACAGTAAGTCGAGCACAGTGCATTTCTGTGTTGACTCATTACTTTCAGGCAAGCCCATCAACAGCCCGAACATCGTGGCTGCAAAGACGAGCAAGGAAGTTATTGATTACGTAGAAGACACCCCTAATGCGATTGGCATAATCGGTTCAAACTGGTTGAATGACAAGCGCGACACGACGAACACCACCTTTAAGAAGAATATAACCGTAATGTCGGTAAGTAAATTTGACAAGGCTACCGAGATGAATAGCTGGAAACCTTACCAGGCATACTTGCTTGACGGGCGTTACCCGTTAGTAAGAACAATATATGCGTTGCTGAACGACCCAATTAACGGGTTGCCGTGGGGATTTGCCCACTTTATAGAGTCGCCCAAGGGGCAGCTTATAATATTTAAGTCTGGTTTGTTGCCCATGCGGGGCGATATAACCATTAGGTCTGTCAGTGTCAACGAATGACCGCGTGCGGCGGTGAGGAATGAAACTGTACGTTTGGTGAGAAAAAGTAATAGTGATTTTAATAAAAAATACATACAGGATTATGAAAGCGATTAAATATTTATTGGCAGGAACTTTCGCTGCAATAGTGTCAGTTCCGTCTATGGCGCAGGATGTTCAGCCGCAGGTTGACGCCATAGCTAAGGTTATCAAGGCAAACAAGTCAAACCTTGCAGCTGTTGAAGACCAGGTTAAAGACTTTGTAAAGGAAAACAAGAAGAGTGCAGAAGCCTTGGCAGGACTTGGACGTGCATACATGGAAGTGAAGGATACGGCTTCAGCGCGTGAGTATGCCAATATGGCAATCGAGCGCGGCAAGGACGATAAGGGTAAGGCTCTCGCCTTCATCTTGCTTGGTGACTTGGCTGCTATAAGCAGCAATGAGGGTGGTAGTGCCGCCAGTCTGTATAACCAGGCAATACACTTCGACCCGACAAATCCTACGGGTTACATTAAGTATGCCGCCGTTTATCGCAAGGTAGACCCGGAAGGAGCCGTTGCAAAGCTCGAGGAGTTGCGTAAGATAGACCCCACTTATCCTGTTGATGCAGAGTCTGCCCACTTCTTCTACACAGCCAACAAGTTCGACAAGGCTGTTGAGTATTATGGAAAAGTTGACCTGAACCAGTTGAAGGACAATTACCTTACCGAATATGCTACGGCCGAGTTGCTGTTGGCAAACTCAAAAAATAGTCTCAAGGTCTCTCTCTTCGGTGTAGGCAAGAACCCGCGCAACGCCGCAATGAACCGTATCACGTTCTACAACTATACAGACCTTAAGGACTACAAGAACGCATTGAAGTATGCAGACGCACTTTTCAACAATTCCGACAGTGCGAAGATTTCGGCTCGCGACTACCAGTATTATGGTTATGCGCTCATGGGCGACAGTGCATACGACAAGGCCATCGAGGAGTTCAAGAAGGCTTTGGAGATGGATGCCGACCTTAACGACGTGCGTAAGCAGATTTCAGATGCTTACCTTTCAATGAACGATTTTACCAACGGTTTGGCTTATTATGAGGAATACCTCAGCAAGGTTGAAACTCCTTCTGTACCTGACCTTGACGGTCTGGCACGGCTTTATGCACAGCACGCCGCCAGTATCGACTCGCTCAACGAGGAGAAAATCAATACACTGAAGAAAGCCGACGAGGTTTATGCAAAGATAGCCGCAGACTCTCCTTCTAACAAGCTGTACGCAACCATGATGCGTGCCCGCATGAACTCGCAGCTCGACCCCGAGAGCACACAAGGGCTTGCCAAGCCTTATTATGAGGAGTACATCCAGCTTGCACAGACAGAGCATCCTGACAACCCGAAACTCCTTATCGAACCATACTCATACCTTGGCTATTACTACATCGTAAAGGAAGATAACGCCCAGGCTAAGGCTTATTTCGAAAAGGTAAAGGAGATAGACCCGACCAATGCCACCGCAAACCAGGCTTTGGGAGTTTTGCAATAAAATAATTGTTTTTTTATTGAAATTGTACATCAAGGTGCATCGCCATAAAGAGGCGGTGCACCTTGATTTTTTGTATATGCAGGTATGGCTGACGCTTGGATTTTTGGTGTAGCAACTTTGCATTTTTGTTTATAATATTATAAGTTTTGACACAGGTGTGTCATTCGTAGTTACAATTTAGAAGATTGTCGAGTCATTAGGATGAATTGTTTTATTAACCCTTAATAGTCAATGTCTTATGAGGAAAAAATTTATCTTAGTATCAATGTTGTGCGCAACGGCAATGTTCAGCTATGCGCAGAAGGTTGACTTCGACATGAGCGGCCGCCAGGAGAAGGAAGTCTTGGAGGACGGTTACCAGTCATGGGTTGTCAGTCAAGGGCTCGCCGACACCAAGAAAGTGGGCATCAACGAAACGGACAGTTTTACTATTGACATCAACGCCGGGCCCGAAGGCACAGTGAACCGCGCCCTGCGTCCGCAATGGAACAAGGCCCTCGTGACCGACGAGCGCAAGGCACGCCTCGTGGGCGACGCCGTATCGCATTCCCGGGCGCCGAGGGCTACGGCCGCTACGCCATCGGAGGCCGCGGCGGCGTAGTTTACCACGTCACCTCGCTTGAAGACTACGTTGAAGGCACGGACACTCCCATCCCCGGAACGTTCCGTTACGGTATAAACGAGGTGGAAGGCCCGCGCACCATAGTCTTTGACGTTGAGGGAACCATCCAGCTGAAGGCACGCCTCACGTGCTCTGACCCATACGTTACAGTTGCCGGACAGACCGCACCGGGCAAGGGCATACTGTTCCGCAGCTCGCCCTTCGGTATGGCAAACGACGGCATCACGCGCTTCGTCCGCCTGCGCTTGGGCTACCACAACGGCGACACGTCGCGCGGAATGGACGGCATGGGCATGGCAGGAAACGACCACGCCATCATGGACCACTGCTCCGTTGGCTGGACAATAGACGAGGCTTTCTCGTCGCGTAACTCAAAGAACATAACCCTCCAGCGTACTCTTATATCCGAGGCACTCAATGCCGCCGACCATCCCAACTACGGGACAGGCAAGCAACACGGCTTTGCGGCGACCATTGGCGGTGACACCGGCAGCTACCACCACAACCTGCTTGCTCACAATGAGGGACGTAACTGGAGTCTCGGCGGAGGACTCGACGCTGCAGGAAACGCCGCCGGACACGCTGACATTTTCAACAATGTATGTTACAACTGGGGCGGACGTACCACCGACGGAGGTACGCATGAGTGCAACTTCGTGGGCAACTATTACAAGATGGGGCCCGAATCAGATAATACTTTCCTGCTGACGGCGCAGCTCGAAGCCGTAGGTTCAGGCACACAGTCATACTATGTGAACGGCAACATACGCGAAAACCTCGACGGTTCGCAGACCGAAGACAAGGAGAACGTTACCTACAATTACCAGTTGGCGCAAGGTAAAGTGCTGGATTGGGACTTGTTCGTAGACGAGCCTTTCTTCGAGTCGTATGCCACGGTGGAAACAGCGCAGAAGGCCTTTAAGACCGTCCTATCCGACGTTGGTGCCAACCAGCCCTACTTCGACGAGCACGACGTGCGTATGGTTGACGAGACGCGCATCAGAGCCACGAGTAAAACGGGAAGCGTAACGGGCAAGAAAGGCCTGATTGACCGCGAGACCGATGCCGAGGGCTTCGGCTACTTCGCCACCGAAGGGGCAAAGCGCGCAGCCGACTACGACACCGACCAGGACGGTATGCCCAACTGGTGGGAGGAAGCCAAG
>CALUEX010000016.1 GCA_944319815.1 uncultured Prevotella sp.
TGGCGAAATGCCGTTTTATCGGCATTTATGGGACTAAAATTGAAAAGTCCTGCACCAGTCTTATACCGAACTCACGTAATGTTTAAGGCATTTTAAGCTCCCTCCCTTCGGGAGGGTTGGGGTGGGTTTTAGGTGTTGTTGGGTTGTGTGTTTGGGTTCGGTTGGGTATTTATTGCCTATTCTTCGCTTTTATCTTCCTTTTTCAGTTCGGGATAGCTCGTCCTCGTGTGGTAGATAGCCTTCAACCTGTCGGTCAATACCTGCTTTGCCACGGCGATGTCGTGGAACGTTATGGGGCAGGTCTTGAAGTAACCGTCGTCCACCTGGCCGTCGATTAACCTGTTGACCAGGGTCGATATGCTCTCCTCGGTGTACTCTTTCAGCGAGCGGGCTGCGGCCTCCACGGTGTCGGCCATCATGAGTATGGCTTGTTCGCGGGTAAAGGGGTCGGGGCCGGGGTAGGTGAACAGCGTGTCGTCCACTGGCTCGTCAGGGTGCTCGTTCTTGTAGGATATGTAGAAATACTTGGTCTTTCCCGAGCCGTGGTGCGTCTTTATGAAGTCCTTTATGACGCCGGGCAGGTTGAACTTCTCTGCCATTTTAAGTCCTTCGGTGACGTGGCTTATTACCACCTGGGCGGCATCTATGCGCGTCATCGAGTCCAAGGGATTGGCTCCTCCCATCTGGTTTTCGGTGAAGAAAGCCGGGTTCTTCATCTTCCCTATGTCGTGGTACATCGCGCCGGTGCGCACGAGTTGCGCCTTAGCCCCGATTTTGTTGGCTATCTCGGCGGCAAGGTTGCTTACCATTACTGAGTGCTGGAACGTGCCCGGAGCTACCTCGCTGAGGTTGCGCAGCAGTTTCTTGTTGGTATTGGAAAGCTCGATTAAAGTCACGTTGGACGTGAAGCCGAACGTCTTTTCGACTACGAGCATCAGCGGGTAGGCGAACAGCAGCAACACGCCGTTTGCCACGAAGTATTTGTACATACTGTGGTCCATCGTGGTGATGCTGTTGTCCTGCATCAGCTGCAGGGCGAAGTACATGGCCGAGCAGCCCACGGTGACGAGCAGGGCGGTCTTGAAAATCTCGGCCCTTTGCGACAGTTCACGCAGCGAGTAGATGGCTATTAACCCTGCCACAAGCTGCACGATTATGAACTCGTACTGGTATTTCACGGCTGCGGCGCAGATGAGCACCATGGTGACGTGGGCCGTGAAGGCCGTGCGCGAGTCGAGGAACACGCGGATGAAGATGGGCGCGATGGCGAACGGCAGGATGTAGACGCTCAGCACGTTGTGGCTTATCATGAGCGAAACGAGCACGGGGAAGACCGTGACCATGGTGTAGAGCATGATTATGCTGCGCGGCTTCTCGAAGTAGTCCTTGCGGAACAGGCGCAGGTAAGTGGTGAAAAGGAGGATGAGCGTGCCCACGAACAGTATTTGCCCGGCGATGGTCGATGGCACGGCGCTTACGCTTGCGCTGCGCCGCTGGGTCTCGCGCTCGAAGGAGTTGAGCACGCGGTAAGTGTAGCTGTCAACTATTTCGCCGCGGTCGATGATTTTCTGCCCGCTCAAGACCATGCCGCTTGCAAGGGGTATTCCGCTCAGGATGTCGCTCAGCTCGGTCTCGCTGCGCTCTTCGTCGTAGACAAGGTTGGGCTGTATGTATTCGTTGAGGTTGCACCGTTGCAGCACTTGCCGCTGGGCGGCGAGCTCCGGGTCGGAGAAGAGTCGTTCGTAGGCGGTCATTGTTGAGTAGACGCACGTGATTTCAACGCTCGTGGCCTTCTTGCCGACCACCATCCTTATCATGTTCAGCGTGTCGCGGCTTATCTCCGAATAGTCGGGTGCGTTCATGATGCCGGCTTGGTAAAGGCGGTGCAGGCGGTCGGCAATGGTCTCTACGTAGCCGTGCGCCAGTCCCGGTATTCCGGCTTTATAGGTGTCGAGAAAGCGTTTCACCTGCTTTGCCTCCACGTCCGCGTTATAGTTGTAGTATGGCTCGAAGGCGTCGGCTATGCTGTCCTGTTCGGCCTTGATTGTCTCCTCTGTCTTGTAGATGGGGAAGTCGAACTTGGCTATGAGCGAGCTGTACATCCACGGCTTGCCCACGTCGTAGCGGAACTGCGGCCCGCTGTTGCGCGGCAGGAAGAACACTATTACCGTGACGGAGATTATAAGCAGCGCCACGCACATCATCCAGCGCGTGGTGTTAGTGCGGCTTGTCTTGTTGAATTTAATCATTTTGCTTGGTATTGAACATTGCCCTGCGAAAATACTAAAAAAACACGCCAAATTACCAAAAATATTGTAAATTTGCACAAAAAAATAAGAATACGCCGTATAGCTTACGGCTGCCGAAAGGGCGGGAAGCGCCATGACGTGTGGCGGAACGTGCCCTTTTGCCATGCAATATGTGGCCTTTCGCAGTGTGAAAGGCCATCTTTTGCAGGGTGAAAGACGGTCTTTTGCAAGGCAATGTGTAAGGCATTGAAGGCCAATGGGTTACGTGGCGGCGTATGAAAGGCGCGCAGTGCGGAATAGGACGGATAAGGCTGATGGGGCGAATATACTTGTCTGCTGGTTTGCTTGTCCCTCGTCTGCTGGAGAAAAGGGCTTGTCTGCTGGTTTGCTTGTCCCTCGTCTGCTGAACAGCTTGTATCTCGTCTGCTTGTCTGCTCGTCAACTTAAAAAAGAAAGAAAATGTCAGAAAGAAAAGTAAGGGTGCGTTTCGCGCCAAGTCCTACGGGTGCCCTCCACATCGGCGGAGTGCGCACAGCGTTGTACAATTACCTGTTCGCCCGTCAGAGAGGCGGCGAGATGGTGTTCAGGATTGAAGACACAGACTCCTCGCGCTTCGTTCCCGGGGCGGAGGAGTATATCATAGAGTCGTTCCGCTGGTTGGGCATAAAGTTCGACGAAGGCGTCAGCTTCGGCGGCAAGCACGGCCCCTACCGCCAGAGCGAGCGGCGCGGCATATACAAGAAATACGTTGACCAGCTGCTCGCCGAGGGCAAGGCCTACATCGCCTTTGACACTCCCGAGGAGCTTGACGCCAAGCGCCAGGAAATAAAGAACTTCCAGTATGACGCCCACACGCGCACGATGATGCGCAACTCGCTCACCATGCCGCAGGCGGAGGTTGACGCCCTGGTGGCCGACGGCACGCAGTACGTCGTTAGGTTCAAGGTAGAGCCGGGCGAGGACGTACACGTGCACGACCTCATCCGCGGCGAGGTGGTAATCAAGAGCGACATCCTCGACGACAAGGTCCTGTACAAGAGTGCCGACGAGTTGCCCACGTACCACCTGGCAAACATCGTTGACGACCACCTGATGGAAATCACCCACGTCATCCGCGGCGAGGAGTGGCTGCCCAGCGCGCCGCTGCACGTGCTGCTCTACCGCGCCTTCGGCTGGGAAGACACCATGCCGCAGTTCGCCCACCTGCCGCTGCTCTTGAAGCCCGACGGCAAGGGCAAGCTGAGCAAGCGCGACGGCGACCGCCTCGGTTTCCCCGTGTTCCCGCTCGAATGGCACGACCCCAAGACCGGCGAAGTGAGCAACGGCTTCCGTGAGCAAGGCTATTTCCCCGAGGCGGTAATCAACTTCCTCGCCCTGCTGGGATGGAACCCGGGCACGGAGCAAGAGCTGTTCACGATGGACGAGCTTATCGAACAGTTCGACATAGCCAAGTGCAGCAAGGCCGGGGCGAAGTTCGACTACAAGAAAGCCGTATGGTTCAACCATGAATATATGCTCCGCAAGAGCGACGAGGAAATAGCCCGACTGTTTGCTCCCATCGTGGCCGGCAACGGCGTTGACGAGCCGATGGAGCGCATCACCAAGGTGGTCTCGATGATGAAAGACCGCGTTGACTTCGTTAAGGAGCTTTGGCCGCTGTGCTCTTTCTTCTTCATCCCGCCCACGGAGTATGACGAGAAGACCGTGCGCAAGCGCTGGAAGGAGGACTCTCCGCGCGTTATGGCCGAACTGGCAGAGCTCCTCGAGGGGCTCGACGACTTCTCCTTGGAGAACCAGGAGCGCGTTGTCATGGCATGGGTTGAGGACAAGGGCTATAAGCTCGGCGACGTGATGAACGCCTTTCGCCTCACCCTCGTAGGCATAGGCAAGGGCCCCGGTATGTTCGACATATCCGCTTTCCTCGGCAAGGAGGAAACCCTGCGGCGCCTGCGGAGGGCAATAGAAGTGCTAAGCAAGTGAAAAGTGAATAACGAAGGGTGAAGGATTAAGTGCCTTGCAAGTAAATGGCGTATGGCAATAGACGGCGGAACTGACGCCGTATGGTGTATGTCCGGCGTTTCGATGGTTGTCTTTCATCTTGCGAGGCATTTGTCTTTAACTCCTTAGCGGCCGCAGGGAACGCTAACTCCTTTAACTTCTTTAACTCCTAAAATAATAATGTACGAACTCATAATAAGCCTTTACACGCTCGGCGTGGGCGTCGCTTCGCTGTTCAACCCTAAGGCACGGAAGATGTGGAAGGGTGGTCGCGAGGCGTTCCGCGTGCTCCGCGACAAGGTTGACAGCAGCTCGAGATACGTCTGGTTCCATGCAGCCTCGCTCGGGGAGTTCGAGCAAGGCCGCCCAATCATGGAGCGCTTGCGCGCCGAACACCCTGAATACAAAATATTGCTGACGTTCTTCTCGCCCTCGGGTTACGAGGTAAGGAAGAATTACGAGGGTGCCGACATCGTGTGTTACCTGCCCCTTGACACCTACTTCGGTGCGCGCCGCTTCCTCAGTTTGGTGCATCCCGAGGTGGCGTTCTTCATCAAGTACGAGTTCTGGTGGAATTACCTGCACATCCTGAAGCGGCGCGGCGTGCCTGTCTACAGCGTCAGCAGCATCTTCCGCGAGGGTCAGGTGTTCTTCCGTTGGTACGGCAGGACATACAGCAACGTGCTAAAATGCTTCACGCGCTTTTTCGTCCAGAACGACGAGAGCCGCCGCCTACTGGCCACGCTCGGCATCACCGCCGTTGACGTCACGGGCGACACGCGCTTCGACCGCGTGCTGCAGGTAAAGCAACAGGCCAGGCAACTGCCCATCGTCGATGCCTTCAGGCAAGGCTACAAGGTGTTCGTCGCCGGCAGCAGCTGGCCTCCCGACGAGGACATCTTCATCAACTACTTCAACGAACATCGCGACTGGAAGCTCATCATCGCGCCGCACGTCATAGGCAACGACCACATAAGGCAAATCGTTGGTAAGCTGCGCCGCAAGGCCGTGCGCTATACGGAAGCTACGGAAGACAGTGCGCGTGAAGCCGATTGCCTCATAATAGACTGTTTCGGGTTGCTTTCGAGCATCTACGGATACGGCGACGTGGCCTACGTAGGCGGCGGTTTCGGCGTCGGTATACACAATGTGCTCGAGGCTGCGGTGTGGGGTATGCCCGTAATCTTCGGCCCTAACAACAAGCGTTTCCAAGAAGCGCAAGACCTGTTGGCGTCAGGTGGCGGTGTGGAGATTGACTCTTACAGCCAGTTTGAGGCCGTCATGAACACTTACGTCACTGACTCTTCGGCCATACGCCACGACGGTGACAAAGCCGCCGGATACGTTGAAGCGAAAGCGGGGGCTACGGGCAAGATACTGACGGCTGTCGGACTTTAACCTGAAACCTGATTTTAGCGGCCCTGGATTATAACCTCACAATAATCTGCTGAATGTAAAATATTAAGGCGCGGAATGCTTGTTGTCAAGCGTTCCGCGCCTTATTTATACGTCTGCGGCTGTCTGTTATCTTACCACGAACTTCTTACCGCCGCGTATGTAAATGCCCTTTGGCAACCTTGTTGCATCCGTACCCATATACAAACCGTTGATGCTGTATATCTTTGAAGGCTCTTTCTCAGCCTTGACATTCACTATTCCGGATGTTTCGACTATTGTGAAAGGCAGTCTATATCCAAATTCTACTATCTCAAAGCTGTCGTTAAGATAGCCAAGCGATACTTCCCCGTCGCCTTCTTTGACACCTATATAATCAAGCAGCCAGCTTACTCCCATTGAGATAGTCACCGTCTTGGTCTCTCCCTTGTTAATCATGAAGTCCTGATATTCATACGTATGCCATCCGTTAATGCCCAATATACTCTCCAGTCCGTTGTCGTAGAACCCGCCGGAGTTGGATATTGTGGCGGTGAACGATACGCTTCCGTCATACGCAACCACAGGAGTTATTACCTGCATATTGTCGAGTGAGAGTGCGGGCGTTCCTTCTGCGGGCACCGTAATGTCAAGACTTAATGTCCCGATGACTTGCTCAAGCCCTGTATTCACGTCATCGAAGTACACCTCTATTTCCTCTGTCCCGGCATGGTTGGGGATGGATATGCGTGCTGTCATGGTCTTTGTTTTGCCTTCTTCAATAATGAAGTTGTCTTCAAAAAGCACTTGTTGGCTTGCCTTGTCACGCAAATGGAGCATTTGGTTGAACTCCGCGCCGTCGTTCCTGATATTGAATGTTATGTCTGCATCGTGCCCTGCATACGCCGAACCGCCGCTAATCACAGGTTCGCCAGTGATTGACAGGCCGTAATTAACTGGTTCGGGAGCCGACAGCGAGATAACGGTTCCGCTCACGTTGACTGTTAAATACGTATCGCCATAAGTCGTTGTAGCCCTCATCGGCTTGTATTCCGTTTGTGTGCGACCGTAAACGGGTCGTAAAGTATATGTCCCGTCGGCAACGGAAAGCGGTATTTCGCAAGTCAAGGGATAACTGTTATATCCGTAATACTCATCCACTTTTATGGGATATGAGCATCGGGCGTACACAGGGTTGCCGTCACCGTCATACAGGGCGACGCCGAAATAACCGTCAAAACCTCCGCCCCTGGCGTAGAAGTTGTTGAGATTAAGGGGAATAGTCCCACCCTTTCGGTAGGTGACGTTAGTGTCGGCAGTGATTGACTCGTAGCTGAAGTAAGTGTTGTCAACGGGCTGTGGGCTGCCGGTGTCAGGCTGTATACCGCAAAGGGCACTTTGTCCTATATTGTAACCGTCGCCCGGAATGCCTGTCGGCACTAACGAAGATAGGTCGAACCAACCGTCGTAGCCACCTCCCCAGCCCCAGTTTATATGGAAAAGTCCATCCGAATCGTACCCGTCGCAGATAAACATATGGCCGCTTGACATATTGCCTCCTCTATACAACACAGGCCTTCCGTTGTCAAGTTCGGTTTTTATCAAATTGTCCCATTCGGCCACGGAGAAGTCTGTTCGGTAATGGTACGCGCTTGATTGGTCGTATCCAAAGTATTGGGCCATTATTTCCGGCGTAACCACACTACCTGAAGCGTAATTGCAGTAGTCCATACTAACAGCCACGCCGCAGGCATACATCAGGCGCGCCACGGCCATTTGTGCCGTCATGCTTTCGTTGCCGGTGTAGTAGGGGAGCATCTCGTCATAGTCGAAAGGATAGTTTTCCAAGTTCTCATTGATGTTGAAGCCGTGCGTTTGGGTGGTATAGTTCACCGTGCCATGGCCGCAGTCAGGGTAACGCCAGTAGTACATTATCTGCGCCATGGCCGTGGCCACGCAACCAGTAAGGCTCTTTCCGCCATGCACATAGTCGTCGGGGCAGAGTAATTGGAATACGCCTCCCTGGTCCCATTGGGTCTGTATTAGCGGGGCAACCGACCTTCCGCCGGTTGTCGGGGCACGTGTCTCGGCTGCGTTTACCGTTCCTTCGGTTATGCTTTGGGCTGCATGGGCCATGGCTTCAAGCCACCAAGCCATTCCGGGATTGACGTTCGCCTCGTCAAACCTGCCCTTGTCCGTATAGGCAAGTATCGGACGCATACTGTCGTCGCCTGCAACAATCACCATGCCGCTGTCCCCGTCGCGGTTGAACACGTAGTAAAGCGGAGTCTCCCCGCCGCCGGGCGAGGCTTGCATGGCCGTCTTTGCCAGCGTCAGCGTTATGCTGCCGCTTTTCGCTTTGGCGCTGCCGCCAGTGGCGTTGCTGCTTTCCGCGATGTGGCGCAGGGCTGCCTGGCGCGCCTGTTCAACCGTTACCGGGTCGGCATAGGCCGCTAAGGCAAAGATTGCACACATCAAAAAGGTTAAGTAAAGATTTCTCATGGCAATAGTTTTTTTATGTTAGTTAAAATCGGGTGTTTAAGGTTTTTGCTATGCCGTGTGCTCCGTCGGTGCGGTCAGCTGCGGTGCGGCGTGCTATGAACTCTTGTCTGCAAAGATAGTGAAAATATTGTTTTACGACTATACCTGATACGATGAAATTCATGCTTTGTCGCCATATTGGTGACACTTTGGCTCTATTTGCCAATCTTAAGTTTACACTTTACTCTTCGTAAAACGTGTTTACGTTGTAAAGATATTACTGAAAGGATGACCATTATTACGTTTTTTGGCAAACGCGCGGTGTGTTAGTGAAACTTAATGCGTACCTTTGCATGGGTATGGCGTGCCGTAACGGCAAGCCATATTGCGGTTTTACATACATGAAAATATATAAAGATATGTGGTTTGTAATCTTTTTCGTCCTGCCTTTTGCGGGTCTTGCTTACACCCTGTGGCACGTGTGGTGCGTGTTGCCGTTCGCCTTCGCGTGGAAGTGTGCCGTCGTGGCGGCGTGCGTCGTGGCGTTCTCCGCGCTGTTCCTCAACTTCTCCCATGCCATCGATGCCATGCCGATGTGGCTGGCAAGGGCGTGTTACGAGACGGGCAACTCCGCCATCTTCGTGATGCTTTACGCCGTGCTGGCCTTCCTGCTGTTAGATGTCGGGCGGCTGGTGCGCGTCGTTCCCCGTGCGTGGCTTTACCATAACGGCATCACGGCGGCCGTCATGGCCGTATTGCTGGTTGCCGTCTTCACTTACGGTTACGCCAACTACATGGACAAGCGGCGGCACGCCGTTGACCTGCCTACGGCCAAGGCCGTGGGCGGAGGGGTCAAGATGGTGCTTGTGAGCGACCTTCACCTGGGCTACCACAACGGCCGTAAGGAGCTGGCACGGTGGGTGAATATGGTCAATACCGAGCGTCCCGACGTTGTGCTCATCGCCGGCGACATAGTTGACGGCAGCTTCCGCCCGTTGCGCGAGGAGGGAATGGCCAGCGAGATGCGCCGCATAGAGGCTCCTGTCTATGCCGTGTTCGGCAACCATGAGTATTACTCAGGTGCCGACGAGGCCGTAAGGTTTTACCGCGAGGCCGGCATAACGCTGCTGCGCGACAGCGTGGCTACCGTCGGCGGCATGGCCATCGTAGGGCGTGACGACCGTTCAAACCCTCACCGCAAGAGTCTCGGTGCGCTGATGCGTGGCGTTGACAGGACGAAGTATGTGGTCTTGCTCGACCACCAGCCTTACCATCTTGAACAGGCTGAACGCGCCAGTGTTGACTTCCAGTTTAGCGGACATACCCACCACGGGCAGCTGTGGCCCATATCGTGGATAACCGAAGCCGTGTATGAAGACGCCTACGGCCCGTGGCAGCGAGGGCTTACTCGCTATTACGTAAGCTCCGGCATGGGCATCTGGGGCGCGAAGTTCCGCGTCGGCACGTGCTCAGAGTATGTCGTGGCCACGGTCAGGCAAGGTAGCTGACGGCAGCTCCCGGTGGGCTTTATGCCGGCTTTCGGCTCTTTGCCATTAATTGCCGATATTCTGAAAGGTGTCCTTTCGCGTTGCGGAAGGGCACCTTTTGCGTTGCGTTTTGCCGTCTTTCGCAAGGTAAAAGGCGGCCTTTTGCTAATGCGTTGTCAGCCAGCGGGTTGCGCGTAGGCCGTGGTATGCCGTGCAATCCGTGCCCTCAAGCCATATATTATAATATGTCCGCGAGCGTAAGGGTGTGCCGCCCCGCTCCGTCCTTAACCTTTTTGACCGGATTTTGAATAAATATTGTAGGATTTGTGACTGTCGTTGAAAAAGCATTGTCAAGTCTTCATAACCTTTGGGCAACGTCTTTGCAATACATCTTGCCTACCTTTGCGGCGTGAAATAAATGATGTTTTTATGAAGAAAAGTCAACAACGTTTGAGCCTGTTTATGGGTATTTACAGATTAAGGTACCTTTTGGGTATGGCTGCCTTTATGTCGCTTGCCTTGACACCTGCGATGGGTGCCGGCGTGAACGACGTGGATGTGGACGTGAAGGGATGCGTTAAGGACCAGAAGTCGAAGGAACCTCTGATTGGTGCCACCGTCAAGGTCGTGGGCAGCAACATAGCCGCCGTGAGCGACATCGACGGAAACTTCCAGCTTTCGGGGCTGAAGGACGGCATATATGACATTGAAATAAAATATGTAGGCTACAAGACCGCCGTTAAAAGGCAGGTTAAGGTTGAGGATAACAAGGTCACCACGCTCGACTTCGAGCTTGAGACCGACGAGCGTGTGTTGTCTGGCGTAGAGGTGGTGGCCAAGGCCAACCGCGAGTCGGAGAACGTAACGATGATGGAGCAGAAGCGTTCCATCGTTGCGGTGCAGTCAGTCGGCGCGCAGGAGCTGTCGCGCAAGGGCGTAAGCGACGCCCAGGCGGCCGTCACCAAAATATCGGGCATTTCCAAGCAGGAAGGTGTCAAAAACGTGTTTGTGCGCGGCCTTGGCGACCGTTACAACATGACGACGCTCAACGGGTATCCAATCCCATCGGAAGACCCCGAGTACAAGAACATCGCCCTTGACTTCTTCTCGACAGACATCATACAGTCGGTTGACGTGAACAAGGCGTTTTACAGCAACACCCCTGCCGACGCTGCCGGTGCCGACATCAACATCACGTCGAAAGAGCTTACCGGCGACGGCAAGTTCGGCGTGAGCGTGTCGGGCGGTTTCAACACGCAGACGCTCTCGGCAGACTTCCTCCGTCTCGACGGAGTTGACGCCTTCGGCTTCGCAAGCAAGTCGCAGCCCGGCGAAAACATGGACACATACAACTTCAAGAACTCGCTCGACCCCCACAACCAGAGCCTGCAAGTGAACCAAAGCTACTCCATATCGGGAGGCAAGAGGTTTATGCTGGGGCGCAACCCGCTGTCGTTCTACATCGTGGCGAGCCACAACAAGAACTACACACACTACAACGAGGAGGTGCGCAACTCTACCACCTCGGGCACAATATCGCAGGACATGGAGGGCGACATATCTAAGGTGGAGACAAGCCAGGTGGCCCTTGCCAACATCGAATATGCCATAAACCGCAAGCACCGCATAGGCTACAACTTCATGATGGTGCACGCCACGACCGAAAGCGTGGGCGAATATCTTGGCATGGACGCCGACTACCAGTCGTCAGACACCTACGAAGGCTTCATGCGCCGCCAGCAGGCCAACGACAACCTGTTGCTCGTCAACCAGCTTTCGACCAAGTGGCAGCTCGGAAAGAAGTTCGACCTCGACGCCGGACTGTCCTATAACATCGTCAACGGCGACGAGCCTGACCGCCGCATCAACAACCTCGTGAAGACCGATGACGGCTATGAGCCCATGCGAGGGACGGGCATCCAGCAGCGTTATTTCTCCGAGTTGGACGGCAAGGACTTGAACATACGTGCGTCGCTGGCCTACAAGCTCGCCGACAAGTACGACCAGGCGTCGAACGTGCGCATAGGGTATATGGGCCGCATCGTCAACGACGACTTCTCCGCCGTAGAGTATGATATGTCTGTTTTGCGGCCGTCAATCTTCGATATTGACAACGTTCGCTTCAACGATTACTACAATCAGGATAACTACTCGGCCGGAATGTTCACGCTCGACCGCAACGTTGACAAGTACAGCGTTGACAAGAACATACATTCCGCATACGCCGAGGCAACTTATCAGTTCACCGCCGGCTTCACCGCCAACCTCGGACTGAAGTACGACAACGTTGACATGACTGTCGATTACAACGTCAACCGCGGCGGCAGCCAAGGCAGCCAGGACATCAAGAAGTCGTACTTCCTGCCGGCGTTGAACCTCCGCTACAACCTGAACGACAAGCACTCGCTGCGATTGGGTGCCTCGAAGACCTACACTTTGCCGCAGTCCAAGGAGATTTCGCCGTTCCGTTACGTCAGCGTTAGCTTCAACAGCCAGGGTAACCCTGACCTGAAGCCGTCAGACAACTACAACATTGACCTGAAATGGGACTGGTACATCTCTCCGTCTGAACTGTTCTCGGTGACAGGTTTCTACAAATACATAAAGAACCCAATATCAAGAATAGAGATAGCGAGCGCCGGAGGCTTCCTCTCTTACGAGAACATAGCCGACCATGCCACGGCTGCCGGTGTAGAAGTGGAGCTTAAGAAACACCTGTTCTCCCGTCCGCTGCAGGGCGACGGCGTAAGCCGGCTCACTCTCGGGATAAACGGAGCCTATACATATACGTGCGCCAAGGTGCCGTTGGCTACCGACCCGAGCGGTTCGCAGCTTGAAGGCGCTGCGCCGTGGATAGCCAACGCCGACCTTACTTACCTCTACCGCAAGGGCACAAACTCGCTTACGGCAGCACTGGTGTTCAACTATTTCAGCGACCGCATCTACACAATAGGCACCGAAGGCTATCAGGACATCATCGAGAACGGCATCCCCACGCTCGACTTTGTTGGCACGGCGAAGCTCGGAAAGCACTTCTCCGTAAACCTGAAGGCACGCAACCTGTTGAACTCAACTCACCAGCTGACGCGCGAAAGCAGCGGTAATGACGGCGAAGTTGTGCTGAGCAAATACCGCAAAGGTGTTGACCTGAGCATCGGAGTAGCATATAACTTATGATAAAATACATTTTAATCAACCCAATTAATTAACGACATGAGAAAGTTTTTTATGACATCAATGGCTTTTGCGGCCATTATGAGCGCGATGACTTTGACTTCTTGCAGCGATGACGAGAACGGAGGCTCAACGCCAGCGTTGCAGGGTACTGAGCTTAGTGGCGTGGTAGAGGGCACCCTGACGCTTAATGCGGGGACTGAATACACCCTCACCGGCACGCTGACCGTACCTGCGGGAGCTACCCTCGAGATACCTGCCGGAACCACAATCAAGGCAAACCAGGGCTTTGACAAGTACATCCTCGTGGCCCAGGGAGGACGTCTCAACGCACGCGGAACGGCAGACAACCCCGTTGTTTTCACGGCTAACGCTGACAATGCGGAGCCCGGATACTGGGGCGGAGTCATCATAAACGGATATGCTCCCATATCAGGTGCAACGGAAGGCAGTACAGGCGCAACCGAGATAGACAACAACCAGCCATACGGAGGGACGGATGCTGCCGACAATTCAGGTACGCTTACCTACGTGGAAATACGTTACTCGGGTGCTCGCTCAAGTGCGGACATCGAGCATAACGGCCTTACCCTCAACGGCGTTGGTAACGGAACGACCATCAGCAACATATATATCGCCGACGGAGCTGACGACGCAATAGAGTTCTTCGGCGGTTCGGTTAACGTGACTAACCTGCTCGCCGTTAACTGCGACGACGACTGCTTCGACTTCACGCAGGGCTATAACGGCACGCTGACTAACTGCTACGGCGTGTGGGAAAGCGACTTCACGAGCACCGAGAGCGACCCGCGCGGCGTTGAGGCTGACGGCAACCTCGACGGCGACGGCCCCAACCACACTCCCCAGGCCGACTTCACCATCAACAACATGACCATCGCCAACTATGCAGCAAGCCAGCCGATGCAGGACGCCATCAAGGTGCGCCGCCTTGCAAAGGCCACCATCAACAACGCCCTCGTTATCGGTTCTGGCGAAATAGAGGAACTTGTTGACCTTACCGACAGCAAGGACAATGCTGACGCTGGCACGGTGGTTAACGTCACAAATAACGCCACCAACGTAGGAGCTGAAACCAACGACGGCAACCCTGCCGGCGCAACGGTGAACATCTCGGCAGGAAACACTGGTGCTGACGTAGCAGCTTTCGAGTGGACAGGCTACCAGTTCCAGGGCACGGCCACAGCCGACATTCCCACGGAAATCACCACTGACCTGACGCTTGACGCCTCTACGCAATACTACATCAACGGTGCAGTGCACGTGAAGGACGGCGGCGTGCTGCGCATACCTGCCGGAATGACCATCAGGGCACGCCAAGGCTTCGCCAACTACATCATCGTTGAGCGCGGCGGACAAATCTACGCAGAGGGCACGGAGGATGCTCCCATCACCTTCACCGCCGACACTGACAACGCAACACAAGGCTACTGGGGCGGCATAATCATCAACGGACGCGCCGTAATATCAGGCAGTGGCTCTGGCGTACACGAGGGAGCGACGGAAGTAGACAACAACATCGCATACGGAGGAAGCGACAACGCCGACAACTCAGGCGTGCTGACATACGTCAGAATTTTGTACTCGGGAGCACGCTCAAGCGCCGACATCGAGCACAACGGACTGACGCTGAACGGTGTAGGTAACGGAACGACCATCAGCAACATCTACATTGCCGAGGGTGCCGACGACGCAATCGAGTTCTTCGGCGGTTCGGTGAACGTGAGCAACCTGCTCGCCGTAAACTGCGACGATGACTGTTTCGACTTCACCCAGGGCTACTGCGGCACGCTTTCAAACTGCTACGGACGTTGGGAAGCCGGCTTCACGAGCACCGAGAGCGACCCGCGCGGCGTTGAGGCTGACGGCAACCTTGACGGAGACGGCGCCAACCATACGCCGCAGGCCGACTTCCGCATCGAGAACATGACCATCGAGAACCTCTCGACCGCACAGGCAATGCAGGACGCCATCAAGGTGCGCCGCCTTGCAAAGGCCACCATCAGCAATGCCCTCGTTATCGGTTCGGGCGAAATAGAGGACATTGTTGACCTTACCGACAGCAAGGACGATGCTGACGCAGGTACCGTAGTCAACGTTACCAAGAGCGCAACCAACGTTGGCCGCGACACTAACCCCAGCAATCCTGCCGGTGCAACGGTCAACATCGCCGACGGAAATGCCGGATGCCCGACCAGCATCTTCGGATGGACAGGATACAATCTCTGAAATGACACCCACCCCAACCCCTCCCGAAGGGAGGGGCTTTGGAATGCCTAATAAGTTAAAACCTGCATTCATGCCCCTTTTACGGGGAATGAATGCAGGTTTGTCGTTTTCTTGAATAAGTTGTATTTACTTATCCTTTGATTGTTGCCACGGACATAAGTTGGGTCGGGTATTAAAGCTCCTCCCTTCGGGAGGGGTTTGGGGTGGGTGTTAAGTACCACTTCGAATACTCCACGTAATGCTTTGCGAAGCTCTCGGCCTGGCCTGGGCTTGTCTTCTTCAGGAACTTCGCGGGCACTCCGCCCCATATTTCGTGGGCACCGATTTTGGTGCCTTGCAGCACCAGCGCCCCGGCGGCAACTATCGCCCCTTCGCCTATGTCGGCGTTGTCGAGCACGGTTGCACCCATGCCTATCAGCGCTCCGCGGCGTATCGTGCAGGCGTGCACGGTTGCGTTGTGGCCTATGCTCACGTCGTCCTCTATCTCCACGGGGCCTGTCGTGTTGGTGACGTGTATGCACGCGCCGTCCTGCACGTTGACGCGGTTGCCTATGTTGATGTGCGCCACGTCACCGCGGACCACCGCGTTGAACCACACCGAGCACTCGTCGCCCATATTGACCTCGCCAACAATCGTGGCGTTCTCGCTGAAGTAGCAGTCCTTGCCCCATGTGGGCGCAAGTCCGTTGATTGTCTTTATCAATGCCATAAGCAGTCTTTCTTGTCTTTGTTTACGTCTGCAAAGTTAACGATTTATTGCGAACGCAGCCATGTATGCCGCGAAATGTTCTTGCCGTTTGCGGCTTACGGCCTTGCAATATGCCGCAAAACGCCGTGCAAAAGGGCATCTTTCACACGGCGAAAGATGCCCTTTTGCTTTGTAAGCAGATACGTGCGGTTTGCTTATAGTTGCCATCGGGAATGGCGTCTGGTTGCGCATCTTACAAGCAAAAATAAGTGTTTTGCTTACGGTTTTTACCGTTCTTGGGCATAGGTTCGTGTTTGCTTGATTAATATTAATGTCCGCCAACGTCCAAATACCCACTTTGTAGGGACGCACGGCTCGTGCGTCCGGGTAATGTAGCCCCCTCCCAGCCTCCCCAAGGGGAGGGGAATGGTGAAAAGGCCAATGTCTTAACTCCTTTACTCCATAACTCCTTAACTACTATAAAACAGCTCTAACTCCTTTAACTACTTAATGAATGCCAGCTTTACTGGCATTCATTAACTAAATTTATGATGCCTTGTGGTGTATGGTTGCCATTGTTTTGTACATTTGCAAAATGAACTTTAATACGGTAACAACAATGTTTCGGCTTATGTCGGTGCGGCTCTTTGCGTCCATTGCGTGCCTTGTCGTGTCCGTGTCGGCGGCGTATGGGCAGGAGGTTTACGGCACGCCGACGGTCGGCGGCACGCTGCTTGCACCTCCGCCGGCGGCGTGGAATGTAGACGCACCGCCTTACCTGCGCGACTCGTTGGCGTTTGCCATGCACGTCAGGCGCATCGTGCCCGTGGCCCAGGAGCTGCCACGGCTGCGCATGGCTGACAGTATGGCCGTGGCGGCGGTGACGGTGCGCACCGTCAGTCGCCTGTCGCCGGCGTTTGCCATGCCCGTGTTCACGCGCAGCCCTTACGCCTTCGACTACAGTTCGGGGGGCGCGATAGCTTCGTGGAGGGGCGGTGCGCTGGTAGGTTCGTCGTTCCGCACGACGATGCCCGGCCTCGTGTCGGTTGCCGATGCGTCCGTTGGCGTGGTGCAGGGCGTGGGCAATCTTACCCTTAACGCCAACGTCTCGGCCGACCGTTACCTGCTTTGGCGCGGCACGCGGACGTTTTACAACGTGTCGGGTGCGCTTAGTTACCGTTTCAACGACAACTGGTCGGCAACCGTCTTCGGCCGTTACAGTTCCAACCGCTCGTTCTTCTCAATGGCAGCCATGCCCTATATGGGCACTTCGGGCTACGGAGGCTTCGTCACGTTCATGGGCGAAACCGTCGGCATTGACGTCGGCGTGGAGCGATATTACGACACGTTCGCGCGGCGGTGGGTAACGTCGCCTATAATAACCCCTAAGATAAAGGTGGCTGAAAAGTTCACCATCGAGTTGCCGGTAGGGTGGATGGTGAAAGAAATTCTTGACAATGCCGTGCACAACCGCAAGAAACGCGGCGGCCCGATGATAATGCCTACGGGTGTGCCCAGCGTGGGCGAAATCCCTTTCGGCACGCCGGAAATGCCGAGATGACACCCACCCCAACCCTCCCGAAGGGAGGGAGCTTGATGTGCTTTCGCGGCTTAAATACAAATCAAGGCGTGTTTTAACCCAACTCGGTCATTAGACCGCAATGTCTTAATTTCTATAGTTATATTATTGCTTCTTGCCGTCTTATGTCCTTCTGCCGCCGTCTTTTCTTCCGTTCCGTCTCGACGTAGCCCGCTACGCCTTCGACAAAACGGAAGAAAAACCGTCTGGCATAAGTACATAATCCGTCTAAGCTCTAATGACCGATTTGGGTTTAATGCTATCATAATAAGGTGAAATGAGAATGAAAAAACGGTGCGTGAACATTGAAGAATATTCACGCACCGTTTGATTGTTTGTTCAAGGCATATTCAGCTCCTTCCCCTCGGGTGGGTTGGAGTGGCTACTGGAAAGAACGGTTGCTCTTTTACGGTGTCGAGCGGTATCGACTTGTACTTCGCCTTGCTGAAGTTTATGCCGTTAAGGTCGAGCACCCTGATTGCGCTGTTGTACATCGTGCGATAGTAAATCTTGCGTCCGCTCATGTCCGTGGCCGATGTCCACTGCGTCGCGCTGGGTATGTCAACGGCCGTTTCACCCTCAGCTGTCTCGATGCCGATGGGTATGTCAAAGTTGTTCAGGATTTGGAAGCACTGCCTTACGGCCTTGTCGGTCGTTGCGGGGACGGGCGCCGTGGCCTGGTACCATGCCGCACGGACGAAGCGCGAGGGTGGGGTAACGTCGCCGGGAAGCCCCAGGAAGCCGCTGCCCGCACCGAACGAGGCGAGTTGCTCACTGCCGAGCTTTTTCTGCTTGGCAGTGCCCGGATACAAGTTTACGTAGTTGTTGAGGTTCGTCATCTGCCAGTCGAAGCCCGGTGAGTTGGTCAGCACGCCGAGCGTATTGTCGTATACGTTCACCTTCTTGCCTACAATCTCGATTACGATTTGGCGGCCTGACGGGTCGGCCACGCGCCAGTGGGCCGTTGATGCACGCGGGTCTATGGCTATGACGTGCACGTCTTTCAGTCCGTCGATGACCTCGTCAACCGTCCTGAAGCTGCCCAAGAGCCATGAAACAAGCTGCAGGTCGGCAATGCTTGATGCCTTCAGGCCCTCTTCGTAGTCTTCATACTGCCCGTATCCGGGGAAGTAGAACAGTCCGGCAGACAGCCCCTCTTCGTTCAGTCCTTCGGCTACGAACTCCTCTTGCTCCACCGACAGCCCCACGTATCCGTATTTCGCGGTGAACGTCATGCCGCCTTTCACCCCGCCGGGGATGTATGACTGTTGCGTGTATCCACGCGGAACTATGGCGTAACGGCTGTTCAAGTCGCTTCCGCCCCACTCAATCGTGCGTGCCACAACGGTGCTCCCGTCCTTGCTTTTCAGCGTTATGCCTGTGCAGGCAAAGCCCTGCAAGGCCGTAAGGAACAATGTGATGATGGCTAAAAGTCTTGTTCTCATAGGCAAATAATTAAGTTGGTAATTGATGATTGGCGGTTGATGATTGATAATTATGATTGCCTTTGTCCAAAAGGAAGTGCCAATCATAATTATCAATTATCCGTTTTCGACTTTCAATTCGTTATAAATTCCCTTTCTCCAAGGCTGCTGCACGCATATTCTTGAGCAGGTCGCTGGCAAAGATGAAGTCGGTAAGGTTCTTGTTGTCGCTGCCCATTACCTGCGAACTTACGCCTTCCCACTCCTTGCGTCCTTCGTGAATGAATATTATGCTTTCGCCGATGCCCATCACGGAGTTCATGTCGTGGGTGTTGATTATTGTCGTAATGCCGTATTCGTGGGTAATACCGTGCAGCAGTTGGTCGATGACAAGCGACGTCTTAGGGTCGAGTCCGGAGTTCGGCTCGTCGCAAAACAGGTATTTGGGATTCATCGATATAGCCCTGGCTATGGCCACGCGCTTCTGCATTCCGCCCGAAAGTTCACCCGGATACTTATGGTCCGTGCCCGTGAGGTTTACGCGGTCGAGGCACGTCCGCGCCCTGTGGATGCGCTCGCGGAGCGTCATCGACGAGAACATATCAAGCGGGAACATCACGTTCTCGAGCACAGTCAGCGAGTCGAACAGGGCCGCGCTCTGGAATATCATGCCCATCTCGCGCCTCATAAGGGCCTTTTCCTTCTTGTCCATGGCCACGAAGTTGCGCCCGTCGTACAGCACTTCGCCGCTCGTGGGCTCAAGAAGCCCGACGAGGTTCTTTATGAGCACGGTCTTGCCCGAGCCGCTTTGGCCGATTATGAGGTTGGTCTTGCCGCTTTCGAACACGGCGCTTATGTCCTTGAGCACTTCCTTGTCGCCGAACGACTTGTAAAGGTTCTTTATTTCAATCATAGCTTTTGCGGTTATGCGGTTATAGGGTTTTACGGTTATGAGGTTGTAAGGTTGGTGGGTTATAGGGTTGTTTGGTTATGCGGTTATAGGGCTCTACGGTTATGGGTCATGGAATTTATATTTTTGTTTTATGAGGACTTACCGTGCGGTTCTGCAACCGTACAACCCTATAACCGTAAACCGTATAACCTTACAACCGCCAAACCTCATGACCGCAAGACCTAAGACAGTATCTGCGTGAGGAACAAGTCGGAGAACAGTATCATCACGCTGCTTGTCACTACGGCGTCGGTCGAGGCCTTGCCCACGTTGACCGAGCCGCCCTCCACCGTGTACCCGTAGTATGCCGGGATGCTGGTTATGAGGAAGGCGAAGAACAGGCTCTTGATGATGCTCATGTACATGAACCACGGCGTGAAGTCGTATTGCAGTCCGAGCGTTAGGTCTTCGGGGCTGATTACGTGCCCGATGATTGACGTGGCGTATGCCCCGATGATGCCGGAGGCCGTGCTGAAGACGACGAGGAACGGCATCAGGGTCATCATCCCGAGGATTTTGGGCATTATGAGGAAGTTGGCCGAGTTGACGCCCATTATGTCGAGGGCGTCGATTTGCTGCGTCACGCGCATCGTGCCGATTTCTGACGCTATGTTAGAGCCTACCTTCCCGGCGAGGATGAGGCACATGATGGACGACGAGAACTCGAGGAGCATGATTTCCCTCGTCACGTATCCCGTGACGAAACGCGGCATCCATGCGCTCTGCACGTTGAGCTTTATCTGTATGCAGATTACCGCCCCGATGAAGAACGATATGAGGAGCACTATTCCTATGGAGTTGACGCCGAGGGCCGACATTTCCTTTACGTACTGCTTGAGGAACATCCTGAGGCGGTCGGGGCGTGCGAAGGCGCGCCCCATGAGCATGAGGTAACGGCCGAAGGACGTAAGGTATTTGTGTAATAACATATTTCTTTCTTTTTAGTGACAAGTAGACGAGTGACAAGCAGACAAGCCTTTCAGCCATGCGTTATTGCGACAAGCAGCCAGTATGGCATCAGTTGCAAATCTTCTTGTTTGCTCGTCGCTTGTCAACTTGTCTGCTTGAAAACTTGTTTCCGTGCCACAAAAGTAACCAAAATAACTAAAAAAACTACAACACGTGCACGAGTTTTTGACTTTATAAACCATTATTAGGCACAATTTTACTACTTTTGCCGAAAAATAAAGCATAGATGGACGCTATTAACAATAATATGGACGCGCCCCACGAGGGCGGCATGGTGCTGCGTGCCGAGGGGCTCGTGAAGCGCTACGGCAAGCGCACGGTGGTCAACGACGTGTCAATCAACGTGCGGCAGGGCGAAATCGTGGGCTTGCTCGGCCCTAACGGAGCGGGTAAAACTACATCTTTCTACATGACTACGGGCCTTATCGTGCCCAACGCAGGCCACATATATATAGACGACAAGGACATAACCGACTATCCCGTCTACAAGCGTGCGCGCGCCGGTATAGGCTACCTGCCGCAGGAGGCGAGCGTCTTCCGCAAGCTGAGCGTTGAGGACAACATCCTCGCCGTGCTCGAGATGACGAGCCTGACGCGCAAGCAGCAGCTCGAGAAACTTGAGAGCCTGATTAAGGAGTTCCGCCTCGAGAAGGTGCGCAAGAACATCGGCGACCGCCTCTCCGGAGGCGAGCGTAGGCGTACCGAGATAGCCCGCTGCCTGGCCATCGACCCAAAGTTCATCATGCTCGACGAGCCTTTCGCCGGCGTTGACCCCATCGCCGTCGAGGACATACAGCACATAGTGTGGCGGCTGAAGTACCGCAACATAGGCATCCTCATCACCGACCACAACGTGGAGGACACGCTCTGCATCACCGACCGCGCCTACCTGCTGTTCGAGGGGCGCATACTTTTCCACGGCACGCCGGAGGAACTGGCGTCCAACAAGATTGTGCGCGAGAAATACCTTACCAACAGTTTCGTGCTTAGGCAGAAGGACTTTCAGCGCATCGACGCCGAAAAGCGGGCTCAGGAGGCTGCCGAGGCCGACGCCGTTTGACGCGGTTTTCCGCTGCGTTCGTGGCGGCTTGCGTAACCGTTTGGCAGCCAACGACTTACAAAAGGGCATCTTTCGCCGTGCGAAAGGTGCCCTTTTGCATGGTGAAAGGTATCCTTTCGCATGATAAAAGATGCCCTTTTACGGTTCATTCGCAGTTTAGTTGGATGATATTTATTTATCTACAATTACGGTAAACCAATGAACGCTGCCTTTGTAGGGACATAATTAGCTTACGCTGACCTTTGGTTCATTATGTCCGCACGCTCTGAAAGAGCGTTTTAACCACTTGTGTAACAGCGAAATACGTTTCTCACGAAACGTGCGGACATAATGAACCAAAGGTCAGCGTAAGCTAATTATGTCCCTACAGTGGTTGTATTCAATTTATGTTTGGTTTTACTGTAAAAGGTTTTTCATCCAACAGGTTTGCGGATGAACCCCTTTTGCTATGCCGCGAGGCATTTTCGTACAGGTGAAACCACATTAATAAATGGTAATAATACACTAATTTTTCGTGAAAAGTTAGGTCGGATTGTTGAAAAATTGTACCTTTGCGCCCGAATAGGTTTCCGTTACGCCCTTGCCGGGGCGTATGGAATTAAATGGGAATCGGGTGCAAGTCCCGGACAGTCCCGCTGCTGTGAGGCCCCGTTGGCTTCCTGAAAACAACGCCACTGGACATTCTTTTCACCGTCCGGGAAGGCTTCAGGAAGGGCTGAGTCAGAATACCTGCCGTTCGGTTTATGTAAAAGGCGTTCTTGCTCGTGGGTTAGGGGAACGCTGTATAAAAATAAGGTAATGATAAAGAAAGTGTTAATCGCCAATCGTGGCGAAATCGCGGTGCGCGTGATGCGTTCTTGCCGCGAGATGGGTTTGCGTACCGTAGCCGTGTTCTCAGAGGCCGACCGCGCCTCGCGGCACGTGATGTACGCTGACGAGGCTTATTGCATAGGCCCCGCAGAGTCGCAAGAGAGTTACTTGAACATCGACAAGATTGTCAGCACCGCGCTCGGTTGCGGTGCCGACGCCATACATCCCGGCTACGGTTTCCTGTCGGAAAACGCCGAGTTCGTGCGCCGCTGCGAGGCTGCCGGGCTTGTGTTCATAGGCCCGCGTGCCGAGACCATGGAGGACATGGGCGACAAAATAGCAGCGCGCAAGCGCATGATTGCCGCCGGAGTGCCCGTAGTGCCCGGCACCACCCAGCCCCTGAAGGACGCCGCCGAGGCCCTGGCGCTCTGCCGCGAAATCGGCTTCCCCGTGATGCTTAAGGCCTCGATGGGCGGCGGCGGAAAAGGTATGCGCCTAATACACGCCGAGGACGAGGTGGAGGAAGCGTTCAACTCGGCCCGCTCCGAGTCGATGTCATCCTTTGGTGACGACACCGTTTACCTTGAGAAATTTGTCGAGGAACCCCACCATATAGAGTTCCAAATCCTTGGCGATGCCTACGGCAACGTCGTACACTTGTACGACCGTGAGTGCTCCGTGCAGCGCCGCAACCAGAAAATCGTCGAGGAAAGCCCCTCGCCTTTCCTCACCCCGGAGCTCCGCAAGGAGATGGGCGAGAAGGCCGTGGCCGCAGCCAAGGCCGTCAACTACCGCGGGGCGGGCACCATAGAGTTCCTCGTCGACAAGTACCGCCACTTCTATTTCCTCGAGATGAACACCCGCTTGCAGGTTGAGCACCCCATAACCGAGGAGGTGATGGGCGTTGACCTCGTGAAGGAACAGCTCCGCGTGGCCATGGGCGAGCCGCTGCGCTTCAGGCAGGAAGACCTCTTCCAGCGCGGCCACGCCATCGAGTGCCGCATCTGCGCGGAAGATACCGAGAACGGTTTTATCCCCTGTCCGGGCGTCATCCGCCAGCTCGTAGAGCCTAACGGCATAGGCGTGCGCATCGACAGCTACGTCTACGAGGGTTACGAAATACCCCTCTATTACGACCCGATGATAGGTAAGCTCATCGTATGGGCCGTTACGCGCCAGTACGCCATCGAGCGTATGCGCCGCGTCTTGTACGAGTTCAAGATTACGGGATTGAAGAACAACCTCAGCTATCTGCGCCGCATAATGTACGCGCCGGCCTTCGTCAAGGGCGAATACGACACGTCGTTCCTCTCGAAATACTCCCGCACGTTGCAGCGTTCCAACGGAGAGTACGAGGAGATAGAGAACATGGCCCTCATCGCGGCTTACGTTGACTACCTCTTTAACCTTGAGGAGAACTCTCCCGTGCGCACCGTTGACGCCCGCCCAATAAGCCGTTGGCGCGAGTTCGGGCTGCAAAAGGGAGTGCTGAGGATTTAGTGTTAATTCATAATTCACAATTCATAATGCATAATTAGGGCTGACGCCCTTGTTGGAGCGACCGTAGTTTGTGGTGTTTTCCGCCTGTGGCGGAATAAGGGTTCGAGATTAAAAGTCGGGCTGTTTGCAAGTGGCAATGCTATTGTCTTTAACTCCTTAGCGAGTGTAACGAGCGTTAACTACTTTAACTCCTTTAACTACTGGAGGGAACTCCTTTAACTACTGAAAAAATGGAAATGCACATAGGCGACCGCGTTGCTGACGTGACGCTGGTCAACAAGGAAGGTAACAAGGTTGAGCTGACCATCGACGGCAAGCCCGTAGAGGTTGACATAGTGATGGCCGAGAACGGAAGTTGCTCCATCCTGCACAACGGCAACTCGTACAACATCGAACTGATACGCGGCGAAGGCGGCAAGAGCTATGACGTGAATATGTTTTACCGCTCTTACCACGTTGACGTAGTAGACACCCAGGCGAAGTATCTGCGTATGCACAAGGGTGCCGGCGAACGGCAGGGAGACAAGATAGTGGCCCCCATGCCGGGCAAGGTGGTAAGCATACCGGTGAAGGTTGGCGACAAGCTCGCTGCCGGTGACATAGCCATCGTGCTTGAGGCGATGAAGATGCAGAGCAACTATAAGGTGACGTCCGACTGCACCGTGAAGGCCATTCTCGTGGCCGAGGGCGACGCCGTGCAGGACAACCAGACGCTGATAGAGCTGGAGGTAAATAAAGAATAAGAAGTTAATGTTCGGGAGTTAAGGAGTTATGTAGTTAAGGAGTTAAGACAAATGCTTGGCTGTTTATGGCTGAATGGCATTTGTCTTAACTCCTTAGCGAGTGAAACGAGCGATAACTCCTTTAACTCCTTGACTCCTATTAAAAATAAAAACAATGACACGCGAAGAAACATACTCACGGTTTGAGGAGCTTGACCGCCTGGCATCGCAGGGCGGCGGGGCAGCGAAAATAGAGAAGCAGCACGCCGCAGGGCGCATGACTGCACGTGAACGCATCGATATGTTGTTAGACAAGGGCACGTTCTGCGAGACCGACAAACTGGTCAACCACAGGTGTACGCGCTTTGGGATGGACAAGAAACAAATCCCCGGAGACGGCGTAGTGTGCGGTTACGGCAAGATAGACGGCCGCCTGGTGTTCGTCTATGCTTACGACTTTACGGTGCACGGAGGCTCGTTGAGCGAGACCAACGCCGCCAAGATAGTTAAGGTGCAGCAGCAAGCCTTGAAGTGCGGCGCACCCATAATCGGGCTTAACGACTCCGGCGGAGCGCGCATCCAGGAGGGCATTTGCAGCCTTGCCGGCTATGCGTCAATATTCTACCAGAACACCATGGCATCGGGGGTTATACCCCAGCTTACGGCCATTCTCGGCCCGTGTGCGGGCGGGGCGTGCTATTCGCCGGCGTTGACCGACTTCATCTTCATGGTCAACGAAAAGAGCCATATGTTCATAACGGGCCCCGACGTGGTAAAGGCCGTCACCAACGAGGTGGTTGACAAGGAGGAGCTTGGCGGCGCATACACCCACAGTTCGAGGAGTGGCGTGGCCCACTTCATGTTCTCCACCGAGGAGGAGACGCTCATGCAGATGCGCGAGTTGTTGAGTTTCCTGCCGTCGAACAACATGGAGGACGCGCCAATAGTGCCCTGCACCGACGACGTTAACCGCACGGTGGAGAGCTTGCAGACCGTCATCCCGGAAGACCCCAACCAGCCTTACGACATAAAGGACGTAATCGAACCAGTGGTTGACGACAACTACTTCTTCGAGGTGATGCCCCATTTCGCCAAGAACGTCGTCGTCGGCTTCGCGCGTCTCGGCGGCCAGACGGTGGGCATCGTGGCCAACCAGCCGGCCTTCCTCGCCGGCGTTCTCGACATCAACGCATCCGACAAGGCGGCGCGCTTCATACGCTTCTGCGACTGTTTCAACATCCCCCTCGTCACAATAGAGGACGTGCCGGGCTTCCTGCCGGGCACTGCGCAGGAGCACGAGGGCATCATCCGCCACGGCGCGAAAATCGTCTACGCCTACGCCGAGGCCACCGTGCCCAAGATTACGCTCATTACGCGCAAGGCATACGGCGGCGCTTACATCGTGATGGCAAGCAAGAACATCGGTGCCGACGTAAACCTTGCATGGCCGCAGGCCGAAATCGCCGTGATGGGAGCTTCGGGGGCAATCAACATCCTCTACCGCAAGGCGTCTGACGAGGAGAAGGCCGAGGCCGTGAAAGAGTACGAGCAGGAGTTCTCCAACCCGTACCGCGCAGCCGAGCGCGGCCTCGTTGACGAGGTAATCATGCCCCGCGACACCCGCGCCAAGCTCATCCGCGCCCTCGACATGGCGCGCAACAAGAACCAGAGCAACCCGCCCAAGAAGCACGGCAATATGCCGCTGTAATGGCGCGCCTTGGCCGTCGCAGCCCCTGCGGCCCGCCGTTCACGCGGCCTTTCGTTGCCGCTGGGGCGTTAACGCGAGGCTTTTCTTTTGTTATTACATAACGTATTGAATATCAAGACGTTACCGAATACATTGCGAAAGGGCATCTTTTGGTCTCCAAAAGATGCCCTTTCGCGTTGCGTTTTGTGTCCTTTTGCAATGTCATTTGTGCCCTTTCAGGTTTCCGTTTGTGCCCATCGGTAGTTTAATTGTATAACATTTGACTTTTGGCATGGGGTTAAGCACCCACGTTGTAGGGACATAATTTTGAAGATTGCTCCATTAAGACGCAATCGTTTCCTTAGTTATGGAAGAACGTCTTTTTGTCGGCATTTCCTATAATAATGTGAGTTTGGCGTAGGAAGCCAGTCTTTGCCAGCCCATTTTTTTCGCTTTGCGGTATAAAGTTTACACCGACCATGCGGTAAAAAGAGTGACTCCCATTCATTTAATCGATGCCACCCACTTGCTTTCTATATCTCTTTCCAAGCAAATTAGGTTAAAGAAAGTGAAAGACAACGTTTTTTGTCCGTCCTGCGTTCAAACGTCCTGGCCTCCTCGTGGGGACGCTCGGTCTGAGCGTCCGGGTAATCCAGCCCCCTCCCGACCTCCCCGAGGGGAGGAGATAGGTAAAAAGGCTAATGTCTTAACTCCTTTACTCCATAACTCCTTAACTCCCAAAAGAAAAGCATTTGTCTTTAACTCCTTAGCGAGTGAAACGAGCGATAACTCCTTTAACTACTTTAACTCCTAAAGCGAAACTCATTTAACTCCCGATGGATGGTCGCAAAGCGAGCATTCATCCCTCTGCAACCGTTTAAAAAAACAAATTTTTCGGCTTTTTTCTTTATTATATTAGGTAATTACGTTGATATTCAGTAATTTTGCAGCTCACATTCGATAACCATTAAAATCAAATAAACTGTCAGAGATGAAAATTTCATTTGAAAACCCGGACAAGGTGAACGGACTGATGACCTTGACCGTAGAAGAGGCTGATTATAAGGACAATGTCGAGAAGACACTGAAAAACTACCGCAAGAAGGCCAACGTGCCGGGCTTCCGCGTGGGCATGGTGCCGATGGGGATGATTAAGAAGCAGTATGGCACGGCGGTGAAGGTTGAAGAAATCAACAAGCTGCTGGGCGAGGAAATATATAAATATGTAAAGGACAACAACATCCAGATGCTTGGCGAGCCGCTGCCCCACGAGGCGCAGGAGCCCGTTGACCTGGAGAAGGAAGCTCCGTATACGTTCCAGTTTGACATAGCCGTTGCCCCGGAGATGAACGCTACGCTGACCGGCGACGACACCATCGACCACTATACAATCGCCGTTGACGACGACATAATCAACCGCCAGATAGATATGTTCGCCTCGCGTGCCGGACATTATGACAAGGTGGAGGAATACCAGGCCAACGATATGCTGAAGGGCGACCTGCGCGAGCTTGACGCCGAGGGCAATACCAAGGAGGGCGGCATCACGGTGGAAGGCGCCGTGCTGATGCCTGAATACATAAAGGTGGACGACCAGAAGAAGCTGTTTGACGGCTGCAAGCTGGGCGACATCATCACGTTCAACCCGAAGAAGGCTTACCCGGAGAGCGACGTTGAGGTGTCATCTTTGCTGAAAATCAAGAAGGAGGAGGTAGCCGAAATGAACTCTGACTTCAGTTACCAAGTAACCGAAATATCACGCTACACGAAGGCCGAGGTAGGCCAGGAACTGTTCGACCAGGTGTTCGGCAAGGACGCGGTTAAGGACGAAAAGGAGTTCCGCGAGAAAATAGCCGAGGGCCTGAAGGCACAGTTTGCCGTTGACTCCGACTTCAAGTTCATCCAGGACGTGCGCAAGTATATGGAGAACAAGGTAGGCGAGCTGACCTATCCCGACGCCCTGCTGAAGCGCGTGATGCTCAACAACAACAAGGACAAGGGCCAGGAGTACGTAGACAAGAACTACGAGCAGAGCATAAAGGAGCTGACATGGCACCTCATCAAGGAGCAGCTCGTCAACGCCAACGGCATCAAGATTGACGACGCCGACATCAAGGAGACCGCCAAGGAGGCCGCCCGCGCCCAGTTCGCGCAGTATGGCATGACCAACATACCCGAGGAGTACATCGACAACTATGCCACGGATATGCTGAAAAAGAAGGAGTATATCGATTCATTCGTTGACCGCAGCATCGACCGCAAGCTGACCGCAGTGCTCAAGAACGTCGTGAAGCTCAACGAAAAAACGGCTACGCTCGACGAATTTAACAAGCTCGTGCAAGGCGAATAAATATTTTTTAGCAAAAAAACTTCCTCAATATTAAGGAGGTTTCCGACTTTTTTATTAACTTTGTTCCGTATGAACAAGCGAAAAGGGTCGAAAACCTCCTTTTCGTGTGGAATGGCAATAGGTGGAAAATGCAGGACGGGGACGCTTCCGTTAACCAAGGAGCACGGCAGGCCGTGCGTGTCTTCGTGAGGGGTTGTCCGTCTTTCATTATTCTTTATTATTAATTATACATATATAATGAACGATTTTAGGAAATATGCTACCGGCCATCTCGGAATGGACGGTATGGCTCTTGACGACGTGGTGAAGGCGCAGATGCAATACCTGAACCCGTATATCCTTGAGGAACGCCAGCTCAACGTGACGCAGATGGACGTGTTCTCGCGCCTGATGATGGACCGCATCATCTTCCTCGGCACGCAGATAGACGACTATACGGCCAATACGCTGCAGGCGCAGTTGCTCTATCTTGACTCTACCGACCCCGGAAAGGACATATCCATATACATCAACAGCCCTGGCGGCAGCGTGACGGCAGGCCTCGGCATCTATGACACGATGCAGTTCATATCGAGCGACGTTGCCACAATCTGCACCGGCATGGCCGCATCCATGGCTGCGGTGCTGCTCGTTGCCGGCACGGAGGGCAAGCGCTCGGCGCTCACCCACAGCCGCGTGATGATACACCAGCCTCTCGGAGGCGTGCAGGGACAGGCTTCGGACATTGAAATCGAGGCCAAGGAAATCTTGAAATTCAAGAAAGAGCTTTATACTATAATATCAGAACATTCGCATACACCCTACGATAAGGTTTACAAAGACTCCGACCGCAACTACTGGATGACGGCCGAGGAGGCTAAGGAGTACGGCATGATAGACGCCGTACTGGTGAACAAGAAGGGGCGTGCGGCATCAAGCGGGCCAAATGACAAGCAGGAATAACCGTATGGAAAAAGTTTGCAGTTTCTGCGGACGGAGCGAGAGGGACGTAAAGCTACTCATAACAGGCCTTACGGGATATATCTGCGAAGACTGTGCCTCACAGGCTTACGAAATCGTGAAGTCTACAGGCGTGCTTGACGAAGGCCAAAAGAAGCAAGGCTCTAAGTTCAAAATCAAGAAAGTGCCGAAGCCCCGTGAAATCAAGGAATACCTTGACCAGTATGTCATTGGGCAGGACGAGGCCAAGCGTTGCCTTTCCGTCTCGGTGTACAACCATTACAAACGCTTGCAGCAACCGGTCGACGACAACGGTGTCGAGATTGAGAAGAGCAATATAATAATGGTGGGAAGCACTGGCACGGGCAAGACCTTGATGGCCCGCACCATAGCTCGGCTGCTCGACGTGCCGTTCACCATTGTTGACGCGACGGTGTTCACCGAGGCCGGATACGTGGGCGAAGACGTCGAGAGTATACTCAGCCGCTTGTTGCAGGTGGCCGACTATGACGTTGAGGCAGCCCAGCGAGGCATCGTCTTCATTGACGAAATAGACAAAATAGCGCGCAAGAGCGATAATCCTTCAATCACCCGTGACGTGAGCGGTGAAGGTGTGCAGCAAGGCTTGCTGAAACTTTTGGAGGGAACGATGGTCAACGTGCCGCCGCAGGGAGGCCGCAAGCATCCTGACCAGGAATACATCCACGTGGACACGAAGAACATTCTCTTCATCTGTGGCGGTGCGTTCGACGGCATCGAGCGCAAAATCGCCCAAAGGATGAACACCCATGTGGTGGGTTATAACTCCGTGCAGAACGTAAGGAAGATTGACAAGAACGACCTGATGAAGTACATCATGCCGCAAGACTTGAAGTCGTTTGGCTTAATCCCTGAAATCATCGGTCGTCTGCCGGTGCTCACTTACCTCAATCCGTTGGACCGGGCAGCGCTGCGTTCCATCCTCGTAGAGCCGAAGAACTCAATCATAAGGCAGTATGAAAAGCTGTTCGAGATGGACGGAATAACGCTCTCGTTCACGGAAGAAGCCCTCGACTTCATAGTAGACAAGGCTATGGAGTATAAGCTCGGGGCTCGTGGCTTGCGCTCGATTGTAGAGCGCGTGATGATGGATGCGATGTTTGAGGTTCCGTCGAAGAAGGTCAAGACCTTCGAGGTAACTCTTGATTATGCCCGCACCCAGCTTGAGAAAGCCCATTTTGACAAGTTGGAAAGTGCCTGAAAGGGGCAGCCGTTGAAGTACGACAAATAATAAGTTACTCTGTTAGTTGTATGAACCATGACGTTAATCTAAATGAAAAGCTGAAACAATATTTCGGCTTTGACAAGTTCAAAGGCAATCAGGAAGCAATCATACGCAATCTTCTTGACGGCAAGGACACGTTCGTCCTCATGCCGACAGGTGGCGGTAAGTCGTTGTGTTATCAGCTTCCCTCGCTCATCATGGACGGCACGGCGATTGTTATTTCGCCGCTGATTGCCCTGATGAAGAACCAAGTGGACGTGATTAACGGCATGACCGAGACTGACGGAGTGGCACATTACTTGAACTCGTCGCTTAACAAGTCGGCCATTGACCGTGTGAAAAGCGACATCCTCGAAGGCAGGACGAAGCTGCTGTATGTCGCCCCGGAGTCGTTGACCAAGGAAGACAACGTTGACTTCTTGAAAGGAGTCAAGATTTCGTTCTATGCCGTTGACGAGGCCCACTGCATCTCGGAGTGGGGGCATGACTTCCGTCCCGAGTATAGAAGAATCCGCCCCATAATCAACGAAATAGGCAATGCGCCTGTCATAGCGCTGACGGCCACGGCTACAGACAAGGTGCGCACCGACATAAAAAAGAGCCTCGGGATACTTGACGCAACCGAATATAAGAGTTCGTTCAACCGTCCCAACCTCTATTACGAGGTGCGCCACAAGACCAAGGACATAGACAAGCAGATTGTGAAGTTCATCAGGCAGAACGCCGGAAAGAGCGGAATAATCTATTGCCTGTCGCGAAAGAAGGTTGAGGAGCTTGCCGCCGTGCTTCGCGCCAACGACATAAAGGCTGCCGCCTACCATGCCGGGCTTGACTCGGGGACGCGCTCTACCACCCAGGACGACTTCCTCATGGAGCGCATCGACGTAATAGTTGCAACGATAGCGTTCGGCATGGGCATCGACAAACCCGACGTTCGGTTTGTCATCCATTACGACATTCCCAAGAGTCTGGAGGGCTATTACCAGGAGACTGGCCGTGCAGGGCGAGACGGCGGGGAAGGAAAGTGCATTGCGTTTTATTCGTACAAGGACCTGAAGAAGCTCGAGAAGTTCATGGAGGGCAAGCCCGTTGCCGAGCAAGACATAGGCCGGCAGCTGTTGCAGGAGACTGCGGCGTATGCCGAGTCGTCCGTGTGCAGGCGCAGGATGCTGCTCCATTACTTCGGGGAGGAATACGACAAGGACAACTGCGGAAACTGCGACAACTGCCTGCATCCTAAGACAAAAATAGAGGGAAAGGATGCCTTGACCGTTGTACTCAAGGCCATAGCCGCGATAAAGGAGGACTTCCGCACGGAATACGTGATAAGTTTCGTCGAAGGAAAAGAGACCAACGACATCGTGGCCCATAAGCACGACAAGCTCGACGAGTTCGGTTCGGGCGAGGATATGGACGGGAAACTCTGGAACCCCGTTATCCGCCAAGCCCTTATTGCGGGGTATATCAAGAAGGACGTCGAGAACTACGGGATACTGAAACTTACGTCTTCAGGCAAGAAATTCATGAAGAACCCGCAGTCGTTCATGATTGTCTTGGATAACGAGTTCAACGAGGACGAGGAAGAAGACAGCCATGAAGGCGGCAGCTCGGCGCTCGACCCGACGCTCCACGCGATGCTTAAGGACTTGCGGAAGAAAATCAGCAGCAAGCTGAAACTGCCGCCCTACGTCATCTTCCAGGACATTTCGTTGGAGCAGATGGCTACGGTTTACCCCGTCACTATTGAAGATTTGCAGAACGTGCAGGGCGTAGGCGGGGGCAAGGCGCGCCGCTACGGCAAGGAGTTCGTTGCCCTAATAAAGAAGTATTGCGAGGAAAACGAGATAGAGCGTCCCGAGGACTTGCGCGTTAGGACTGTCGCAAAGAAGTCTGTCCTGAAGGTGAAAATCATACAAAGCATCGACCGCCAGGTGGCCTTGGACGACATAGCCGAGGCCCAAGGCATCGACTTCGACGAGCTGTTGGACGAGGTTGAGGCCATAGTCTACAGCGGAACGAAAATCAACATCGACTATTTCCTTGAGGAGGTGATGGACGACGACCACGTTGACGACATCTACGAATACTTCAAGGAGAGCGAGACCGACGACCTCGAGACGGCAATGGACGAGCTCGGCGAAGACTACCCGGAGGAGGAGGTCAGGCTCGTGCGCATCAAGTTCATGTCTGACATGGGCAACTGACGACGTCTGCCGTCAACCGTTTTACGAAAAATCAAGTTATGGTTTTCAAGCCTTTATGTGCTTGAAAACCATATTTTTATGCCTTTCCCGTAACAATTTATCTGCAAAAATGTTATATTTGCAAACGTTTATTGCCGCCATGTGCCCGGTGGGGTCTGCGTTTGGTGGCGCCAGATGCCGTTTGGCGTTGAAAAAGGCACGGAAAAATTACCTATAAACTAATTTCAATAACAAACTAAAACTACTATGAAACTAATTGTAAAAAAGGTTTCCGGCGCACTGAAAGCGTGCTGGGCGAGAACAATGGTAACAACTTTCATGCTCTGTGCGGCGGCGGTAGCGGCCACGGCACAGACCGTAGACGGGCGCGACTTCGGCATCGACGGCTTTGCCGCGTTGCCCGGAAAGACGGGCACGCCGCATTATCTTGCCGGCGGAACCACCGGCGGCGAAGGCGGCAAGGTGGTCTACGCCAAGACCTTCCAGCAGCTCAAGGCCTACCTGCAGGCCGAGTCGCCATATATAGTCATCGTTGACCACGACATGGACACGGGCATACCATGCTATGTTGACGCCCTGTCAACCGGCCACCTCTGCGACCGCCAGGACGGCTCCGAGGGCGTTAAGACAACATACGGCGAGCGCGTCATGATAGCGTCAGACAAGACTTTGGTCGGCGTTGCCGACCCTCAGACCGGCCAAGCGCCGCTCTTCTCACGCATCTCGTTCGTGATGCAGTGCTCAAGCAACGTCATCATACGCAACTGCCGCTTCACTATGGAGGGCGTGCCCATCCTGAAGTCGGGCGAGAACAAAATCGTGGCCTTCCGCGACGGCGTGCAGAAAGAGGTCGGCGACCCTGACTGCATCAGCATACAGGCCGACGAGAACAGTGCCAAGACCGACTGGGGCGGGCACATCTGGGTAGACCATTGCGACTTCTTCAACGGCGACGCCGACAACAAGGACCGCTACGACGGCCTGCTCGACTGCAAGAACAACGTGCAGTGGATGACGTTCAGCTACAACCACTTCTACCGTCACGACAAGGCCTGCCTCTTCGGCAAGGGCGACAGCGACGTTTTCGACGACTGCCGTACTATCTCGATGCACCACAACTGGTTTGACGACATAGCCGGCTCGCGCCTCCCCTTGCAGCGCGGCGGCTACCTGCACTACTGCAACAATTACATGACGGGCAGCGAAGACGGCTGGGACGTGCGCACCGGAGCCACCGGCTACGTGCAGGCTTGCTACTTCAAGGACAGCAAGGCGCCCATCCGTTCCGACCGCGAAGGCTCTTTGAACATCGACAAGACCGAGGGTTACGACGTAATCTACGAGAACTGCCGCCGCCTGATGGAGGGTTACGAGAACATCGACGGCGCGAAGGTTGACAAGTCGCTATCCGTGAACCCTACCGATTGGACTCCCACGCAGACCGACGCGAATTACAAAGTCAACAGCCTTGACAAGACCGTCGACGTGCCCGCCATAGTGCAGCGTTACGCCGGGGCAGGCAAAATAGAGGTGTGGACGGCCTACGCCGACGCCCTGCCGACAGAGGACATCAACGAGTATGCTTCTGCAATCAAGGACAACCCCACCGAGCCTACGTATGACGCCGACGGCGACCGCATCACCTCCGTGCCCACGGCCATCACGTCCGTGCCCACGGCTGACGCCTCATGCCGCCGCTATTTCACGCCCGGCGGAGTGCGGCTCGCCGTCCCCGTGAAGGGCGTCAACATCGTGCAGACCGTCTATCAAGACGGCCACGTGTCAACGTCGAAAGTCATCATACGGTAAAGCCGCCCCGCCTCACACGGCCTACGGCTGCGTAAAAGGGCACCTTTTGCATTGCGAAAGGTGCCCTTTTGTCGTGCGTTTTGATACGTTTTGCGCGGCAATAGGTATCCTTTCGTCCGCTTGCCTTTTTCCGGCCTTGCGTCGTTCAGTGCTGGCGGGCGTGAAAAATGTTGCAAGTTTTTCTTCAGGCAAAGGCTTTATAATAAAATAAATTTACTACTTTTGCACTGTCACACACGCTGAAGCTCGCAAGGGTGGAGGGGTGGTGGCGGACATATATGGAAGGCGTTTACTATGTAACGCTTTGTTCTTGGCGGTCTGAAATCTGGCAGTTTCGAGTCCCAGTCAATGACAAGGCAACGGTAGATGCCCTATGTCGGGTATGTATTTATCCCGCTTCGTGTGACAGCCCTTATTGTAGGCTGTCGCCAAGCGTGGCGTACATATCGGCGTGGGCTTCAGCGTTGCTCGTCCTGACTGGGAGGGCAATGCCAGAGCCTCAGACCGTGGGACGGGCAGACAGGTAAGTTCCCACGCTTTTTTCGTTTATGTACCTAACCTAATTTCTTTTTATTAACTGCCTTGACGGGAATTATAGGCATAAAGACTAAAAGTATGAAAGAGATTGACGAAAATGAGTATGAGAAACTCCGCACTGTGACCAAGTTCTTAGGGCGCGTGCATCCCCATTCGGAGAAGAACGTGATTTATTATTACCGGGCAGACGATGGTGCAGCCTTGCCTACCCGCTACGAAATCCTTGCTTTTCTCTCACGCAGTCATGCCGATATGGACGACACGTTTGACGTAATCTGCCATTGGGATAGCCCTGAAATAGTGGCCGTGAAATTTCCTAAAGGTGAGGAATGTGAAAATGAAAAAGCGCAGGGTTAGTGTTGCTTTGCACACCTTAAATTGTTAACAATTTAAAACATGGTTGAATATGAAGCTAATTAATGGAAAAGAGTACGATGCTTTTGTTGCCGAGAAACTTTATTTGCCCGTTAGGGTTCATAATAATGTTTTGGACGAAGACAAGTACGTTTTGTTAGACCCCACGGAAGTTGAAAAAATGGATTTGAACGCCATACGAGACTTCATTCGAAGTCTGTATGCCTCTAAGTTTGAGCCAAATAACGGCGAGTTTACAATCTATTATTATGGTAAAAATCGTAAAACGCTATGAAACGGTTTATCTTAAAATCATTGCTGCTTATCACGATGCTGACAAGTGCAGCATCGGCGTCGGCCTACGACTTCACGGTTGACGGGATATATTATACTATCACGTCCTTTACGGATTTGACCTGCGCCGTGACGAGTGATGATGTTAATGACACCAAATATTCCGGCGATATAGTCATACCCGAACAGGTGACGTATAATGGTCGCACGCTGACCGTCACCTCTATCGGCAGTAGCGCGTTCAAAGGTTGTACCGGCCTGACGAGCGTGGGCATCCCGAACTCCGTCACCTCCATCGGCGAGTCTGCGTTCTCTGGTTGTTCCAGTCTGACGAGCGTGGGCATCCCGAACTCCGTCACCTCCATCGGCAAGTCTGCGTTCTCTGGTTGTTCTAACCTGACGAGCGTGAGCATCCCGAACTCCGTCACCTCCATCGGCGATTATGCGTTCTATGGTTGTTCCGGCCTGACGAGCGTGAGCATCCCGAACTCCGTCACCTCCATCGGCAATTCTGCGTTCAGCGGTTGTTCCGGCTTGACGAGCGTGAGCATCCCGAACTCTGTCACCTCCATCGGCGATTTTGCGTTCAGCCGTTGTTCCGGCTTGACGAGCGTGAGCATCCCGAACTCTGTCACCTCCATCAGATATTCTGCGTTCTCTGGTTGTTCTAACCTGACGAGCGTAAGCATCGGTAACTCCGTCGTCTCCATCGGTGATGCTGCTTTCAGTGGTTGTTCCAGCCTGACGAGCGTAAGCATCCCGAACTCCGTTACCGAAATCGGCAATACTGCGTTTGACGGCTGTTCTGGCCTGAAAAGGTTGACGATAGAGGAAGGAACGGAGACTTTAAGTTTAGGATATAATTCTACATCGCGTGAAGGAGAAGGCTTATTTTATGATTGTCCCCTTGAAACCCTATATTTAGGACGGAATCTTCGATATTCAGAGTCTTATGGCTATGGCTATTCTCCATTTCGAGGTATTGAAAGCCTTGCCGAAGTAACGGTAGGTAGCTCAGTTACCTCACTCGGTAATTATCTGTTTAGGGATTGTACAGGCTTAAAAAAGTTGACGATAGAGGAAGGAACGGAGACTTTAAGTTTAGGATATAATTTCTCTGCTAATCCCATAGGAGAAGGCTTATTTTATGATTGTCCTCTTGAAACTCTATATTTAGGACGGAATCTTGAATATGACTACTCGAGATTCTGTGGTTATTCCCCTTTTTACGGCAAAACAAGCCTTACCGAATTAACAATCGGCAGTGCTGTTACTTTAGTTGGTTCGATAAGTGGGTGTAGCAATATAATGACGATTTACTCCTATGCCACAACGCCACCAAGGCTGGGAGTATTTACCAATCAGCAGTATATGAATGCAAAGGTGTACGTGCCGCAAGGCTCGCTCGCCGCTTACCAAGCCGCCGACGTATGGATGAACTTCTGGGGGTTGCAGGAGTTTGACCCGACAGGCATCTCCGGCGTTGAGGCTGCAACGGGGCTTGACGTAAGCGTCAGCGACGGCTGCATCGTGGTAGACAACGCCACGGGGCGCGTAACCGTCTACAGCATATCGGGCGCAGCCGTGGCAAGCGGCAATGCCGATGGCGGCAGCATAAGCATAGCCGTGCCCGGTCATGGCGTCTACATCGTCAGGGTAGGCAGCAAGACCGTGAAGGTATGCCTGTAAGGGCAATGAGGAAACTCATCTCTGTAGAGGAGATAGAGTAGATGAAGATTAGTTCATGTAGATTAACTTATTTATTAAATTAAACATCTTTATTTTTATGGATGATTTTTATTTAATGATGCTTGTAGCATTTATGGCTAAATCAATATCAATAGTCATAAATGTCTATAAGGGCACAGGAAAGTAATCTGGCCTGCGATAAGGGCAACCTTATCGGGTCCGCTAAGATTAGCGACGCTAATCAGATTCGGTAACTGGCGAAAGGAGTAGAGCCTTTGTAGGCGGCAAGCCGCTTCGCCTGTTAGCTATCAAGTCAAGGCATGGATGTCTACTTAAGTGTCTTTAGCAGAGATGCGTAGGCAGTGGCTGCACCATGAGGTGTAGCCACTTTTTATTTTATGAATGTCCGCAATTAGCCAACACCCGTTGTAGGGACATAATTCATTATGTCCGCACGCCACGAAGGGGCGTATGTCGGAATACTGCGTAATACGTTTCTGCGAAACGTGCGGACATAATAAATTATGTCCCTACAATTGGCGGTTTGCGGACATTCATTTGTTTTATCCTTTTTGCGTTCAATAAGCCGCAAAATTTGCAGCTTATTGAACGCAAAACTGTATATTTGCAGAAAATATGGGGTAATGTATTTGTCTTGGCACACCCTTTTGCCTTAACCCATGGCTTCCGCTAACACCTTATATTAATATTAAATTAATATCCACAAAATCCCAACTGTCGTTAATAAGACATAAGCCAACAAGGCTATTGTCTTTAACTCCTTAGCGACCGTAGGGAGCGATAACTACTTTAACTCCTTTAACTTCTGTTGAATGGACGCTTTGCGGACATTCAAATATATTAATTATTGTGAGAAAAACGTGAATAACGCAACACGAATGGATTTTTTTTGCTAAATTTGCACGCAATAAATTTTCAAGTAATATATGTCATCATTTGTTGCAGATAAAATCGTGATGGACGGCCTTACTTTTGACGACGTCCTCTTAATCCCAGCTTATTCGGAAGTGCTGCCCAAGGCGGTAGAGTTGAAAACCAAGTTTTCGCGCAACATCGCGCTGAACGTGCCTTTTGTCACGGCGGCGATGGACACCGTAACGGAGAGTGCCATGGCCATAGCCATAGCGCGCGAGGGCGGTATCGGCGTAATCCACAAGAATATGCCGATAGAGGAACAGGCGCGCCAGGTGGCCATCGTTAAGCGTGCCGAGAACGGCATGATATACGACCCCGTGACCATACGCCGGGGCTCGACCGTGCAGGAGGCTCTCAACATGATGGCCGAATACCATATCGGCGGCATACCCGTGGTTGACGACGAGGGCCACCTTGTTGGCATTGTCACCAACAGGGACTTGCGTTTCGAGCGCCGTCCCGACCGCAAGATTGACGAGGTGATGACTTGCGAGAACCTCGTGACCACGCATATGCGCACAGACCTGAGCGACGCGGCACAGATTTTGCAGGAGAACAAGATTGAGAAGCTGCCCGTGGTTGACGGCGACAACAAGCTCGTAGGGCTTATAACATACAAGGACATAACCAAGGCCAAGGACAAGCCCATGGCTTGCAAGGACGACAAGGGCCGCCTTAGGGTGGCTGCCGGGGTAGGCGTTACCGCCGACACGCTCGACCGCATACAGGCTCTTGTCGAGGCTAATGCCGACGCTATCGTCATCGACACGGCCCATGGCCACTCGAAGGGTGTGATTGAGAAGTTGCGCGAGGCCAAGGCTGCGTTCTCTGGTGTTGACATCGTGGTGGGCAACGTGGCCACTGGAGCTGCCGCAAAGTTGCTCGTAGACAACGGTGCCGACGCCGTGAAGGTAGGCATCGGCCCGGGCAGTATCTGCACCACGCGCGTGGTTGCCGGCGTAGGCGTGCCGCAGTTGAGTGCCGTTTACGACGTGGCTTGCGCCCTTGAGGGCACAGGCGTGCCCCTCATCGCTGACGGCGGACTGCGTTACTCGGGCGACATCGTTAAGGCCCTGGCTGCCGGAGGCCACTGCGTGATGATAGGTTCGCTCGTGGCCGGTACGGAAGAAAGTCCTGGTGACACCATAATCTTCAACGGCCGTAAGTTCAAGAGCTACCGCGGCATGGGTAGCCTTGAGGCAATGGAGAACGGCTCGAAAGACCGCTACTTCCAGGCTGACACCAAGGACGTGAAGAAGCTCGTGCCGGAAGGCATTGCCGGCCGCGTGCCTTACAAGGGAACGGTGCAGGAAGTCATCTATCAGCTTGTGGGTGGTTTGCGTTCAGGCATGGGTTACTGCGGTGCCAAGGACATTACCGCGTTGCACGGTGCCAAGTTCGTGCGCATCACCAACGCAGGTGTGCTTGAGAGCCATCCGCACGACATCACCATCACGAGTGAGGCTCCCAACTATTCGCGCCACGAATAATCAACGGTCTACCGGCCTGCGACGGTGCGGCGTAAAGTGCTTATACAGAATGTTTTGATATAGAAATGAAATTCTTGAATCTTATCGCGGCCATGCTCCTTTGCGGGAGCATGGCTTATGCGCAACAGGGCGACCCCGTGGTGATGAAAATCAACGGCGTGCCCGTAACGCGCTCGGAGTTTGAGTATTCTTACAACAAGAACAACACGGAAGACGTGATTGACCGCAAGTCGGTGGAGGACTACGTAGACCTTTTCATAAACTATAAATTGAAGGTGGCGGCGGCCTACGATGCCAAGTTGGACACTCTTAGTTCTTTCAAAAAGGAGTTTGCCATGTACCGCGACCAGGAGGTGCGTCCCGCTTTTGCTGACAGCGCGGCCATGCTGGCCGAGGCGCATGAGGTGTACGACCGCACAAAAGAGCACATCGGCCCGCGCGGACTTATCAAGCCGGCCCATATATTGATGTATGTGGCGCAAAAAGCTCCGGCGGCTGAGGTGGAGAAAGCTCGCCAGAGGGCAGACTCTATATATAATGTACTGAAGGGCGGAGCCGATTTTGCCGAGCTTGCACGCAAGTATTCGCAAGACCCGGGGTCGGCGAAGAACGGCGGTGAGCTGCCTTGGCTGCAGCCGGGACAGACTCTTAAAGAGTTTGAAGACGCTGCGTATGCCTTGCAACCCGGCCAGATGAGTGGCGTGGTGCAGTCGCCTGTGGGGTTCCACATTATCCTTATGAAGGAGCGCAAGCAGCTTGAACCGTTCGATACGCTCAAGAATAACATCCTGCGCTTCATCGAGATGCGCGGCTTGCGCGAGAGCGTCATCGACAAGCAGATTGACAAGCTGGTCAAGGCTTCGGGCGGAACCAAGACCAAGGAAGATGTCATCGCCGATAAGCAGAGGGAACTTGAGGCCAAGGACCCGTCACTGAAATACCTTATTGGTGAGTATCACGACGGTCTGTTGCTTTATGAAATCAGCAACCGCACCGTGTGGGAGAAGGCTGCCAACGACGAAAAAGGCCTTGAGGAATTTTTCAACAAGAACAAGAAACGCTATTATTGGACGGAACCGAGGTACAAGGGCATGGTTTACCACGTTAAGCAGAAGGCCGACGTTGACTCCGTGCGCGAGTGTGTAAAGGATATTCCGTTCGACGAGTGGGCTGAAGTGCTGCGCACGACGTTCAACAGCGACTCCGTTTTGAGAATCCGTGTGGAGAAAGGAATATTCAAGGAAGGCGACAATGCTTTCATTGACAAGATGGTGTTCAAGAAGGACACAACCGTATCCCAGCTCAAGGATTTCCCCATAGATGCCGTTTACGGTAAGTTGCTCAAGAAAAAGCCTGAGAGCTACAAGGACGTGCGCGGCCTCGTGACGGCGGACTATCAGGAGATGCTTGAGAAACAATGGGTGGCCGAGCTTCGCAAGAAATATCCCTTCGAGGTGTACAAGGACGTGTTGGAAACAGTAAACAAGCATGGTAAATAAGATATGAAGTTAGGATATAAAACGGCTTTATGGCTTGCCGCGTCAGTGTTTTTCTTTGCCGGTGTGAGCGCGGGAACGGCTGGCGGTACCGGTGTTGTGGGCTGGCAGGATGCCAAGGCTGACTCTGTTGTTGGTGGAGGTGTTGACTCGGTTGAGGCCAAGGCCAGTACGGTTGGTGACGAGCCAGACCCTGCCAGTGTTGTGGACGAAGTGATTTGGGTTGTCGGTGACGAACCAATCTTGCTGTCGGACGTCGAGAACGTCAAGTTGCAAAGCGAACTGGAGGGAGTTAAGTGGGACGGTAATCCGGACTGCAAGATACCTGAACAGCTTGCGGTGCAGAAACTTTTTCTGCACCAGGCGGCAATAGACAGTATCGAGGTGAGCGAGTCTGAAGTGTCGCAGGGTGTCGAGCGCCAAATCAATATGTGGATACAGATGGTGGGAGGCGACAAGGAAAGGCTTGAAGAATATAAGAACATGAGCCTTTCGGAGATGCGCCAGAGTCTCCACGACGACTTCCGTGACCGTCTGCTAATCGACCGTGAGCGCGAGAACCTGGTGGCCGACATGGCTGTTTCGCCGGCCGACGTGCGCAGGTATTTTGATAATCTGCCGGAAGACAGCTTGCCGATAATCCCTACGGAGGTCGAAGTCCAGATTATAACACGTACCCCGAAGGTTGACCAAGATGAGATAGACCGCGTGAAGAATACGCTTCGCGAATATACCGACCGTGTCACCAGCGGCGAGACTTCGTTTGCCACGCTGGCCACATTGTATTCGGAAGACCCCGGAACGGCGCGACAGGGAGGCGAGTTTGAGGATTATGTAGGGCGCGGAATGCTTGACCCGACGTTTGCGAGCGTCGCCTTCAACCTTACCGACCCGAAGAAAATATCCAAGATTGTGGAGACGGAGTTCGGCTTCCACATCATCCAGCTCATCGATAAGCGAGGCGACAAAATCAAGGTAAGGCACATACTGCTGAAGCCGAAGGTTACCCAAGAGGCCATCGACCTTGCCAAGTCGCAGCTCGATTCGTTGGGTCGCGACATCAGGGGAGGTAAAATACCGTTCGACCAGGCCGCCAGCTTCATATCCGACGACAAGGACACGCGCAACAATAACGGCCTCATGGCCAACAGGACGCCAGACGGCCGCATGACGAGCCGTTTCCAGATGCGTAACCTCCCGTCAGAGGTTGCCAAGGTGGTTGATACGCTTAAGGTAGGCGAAGTGTCGGCACCGTTCGAGATGATTAACGAGAAGAACGGACGGACGATGTGCGCCATAGTGCGCCTGAAGAACCGCATCGACACGCACCGTGCCACGATAACCGAGGATTTCCAGGAGATGAAGGACATTGTGTTGGCGAAACGCAAGGAGGAATTCATCGACAACTGGATAAAGAACAAGATAAAGACAACATACGTGCGCATAAACGACCGTTACAAGAGCTGTGATTTCCAATACGAAGGTTGGATTAAATGACGACTAACACGATTTACAATACTTTGTTCCGCGGGCATAGGATTATCATATTGGTAGTCCTATGCCTGTTTGGGCTTAGCTTGGTGCAGTCGCGCCAAGCCCCGAAGAAGCGCAAGCGCACCGCGACGAGCGAGCGCGTCTATCTCGTGCACGCCGACAGGCTGCGTTACGATATGTTCGGGCGAGTGCCTGACGCGCAGGTGCTTAACGGCAACGTGCAGTTCCGCCACAAGGGTGCGAGGCTATATTGCGACAGCGCCTATTTCTACCAGGAAAACAATTCTTTCCGTGCCTTCGGCCATGTCAGGATGTACCAGGGCGACACCTTGTCGCTATTCAGCGACTACGCCTATTACGACGGCGACGCCCAGATGGCTGAAGCCCGCCACAACGTTGTGCTGACCCATCGCCGGACCAAGCTCTACACCGACAGCCTGAACTACGACAGGCTCTACGGCATAGGCTATTTCTTCGAAGGCGGCAAGATGGTTGACCGCGACAACGTGCTCGTTTCTGACTGGGGCGAGTATGATACGGAGACGAGGGTGGCCGTGTTCAACTACAACGTAGACCTGAAGAACCCGAAGTTCGTGCTCAACACCGACACGCTGCACTACGACACGCGCACGTCGTTGGCCCACATCGTAGGCCCGTCGAAAATCACGTCGGGTACGAGCGTAATCCACACTTCGCAAGGATATTACGACACGAATAAAGACTTTTCGCGCCTTTACGGCCGCTCCACGCTTGAGAACAACGGCAAGACGCTGACTGCCGACAGCCTCTTCAACGACGACAAGAAGGCCATCAGCCAGGGGTTCGGCAACGTAGTGTACAACGACACGGTGAATAAGAACCAGATGACGAGCAACTACTTCTGGTACAACGACAGCACGGGCTTCGCCTTCGCAACGGACAGTGCCGTGATGAAAGACTATTCGCAGGGCGACACGTTGTTCATGCACTCCGACACGATGAAGGTCTACACCTTCAACCTCAACACCGACTCCGTGTACCGCAAGGCCCATTGTTATAATAAGGTGAGGGCTTTCCGCACCGACGTCCAGGCCGTGTGCGACTCCTTGGTGTACAACACGAAAGACTCGTGCCTGACGATGTACAAGGACCCTATAGTCTGGAATGCCAACCGCCAGCTGCTTGGCGAGGTTATCGAGGTGTTCCTGAAAGACTCTACCATTGACCGTGCCCATGTCATCAACCAGGCACTCTCGGTAGAGATGCTGCCTGACAGCACGAAGTTCAACCAAATAGCGTCGCGCGAGATGTTCGGCTATTTTGAGGACGGGAGCATCCGCGAGACCGAGGCCATAGGCAACGTGCAGACCGTTTACTACTATATGGACGAGAAGGACAGCTCGTATGTCAGCATGGCCACCCTTGAGACCGACACGATGAGGATGTTCCTGAAGAACCGCCAGCTGCAATATATCTGGACGAGCAAGCAGAGCGGCGTAATGTACCCGATAACGCAAATACCGCCGTCGAAGAAGGAGCTGCCCTCGTTCGCATGGTTCGATTACGTGCGCCCGCGCGACAAGTATGACATCTTCAACTGGCGCGGCAAGGCCAAGGGCACGGAACTGAAAAACATAAAGCGGCGTGATGCCCCGTTGCAGTTTATAGGCGGCGGAGGGGTAGTTACCGACAAGGCCGCCGTGCCGCCGGCAGGAGACGCTGCCGCCCCGGCCGGTGAGGCCGTGAGGGGTGGCGATGATGACCCGGCAGGGCAGCCGCAGGAGTAAGGAAAGGAGGAACGCATGGGACTTTTTAGCCAACGGAAGCCGCGTGGCTTCAGGCATGAGTATGTTTACGTAGACGAGCGCAAGGACAGGCTCAAGGCCATAGAGGAACGTGCCAAGGCCGAACTCGGCATGAAGGTTGCGGTCGGCGATGGCCACGAACGTCTGCGCGGGGTGTTTGCCAATGCCACGAGGCACGTCCGCAAGCGGCGCGAGCGCAAGTTGAACGGTGGTTTCGTGCTGAGTTACGGCGTAATCATAGTGTTGCTAATCCTGCTGTTTGCGGTGTGGAAAGTGTTGCTTACTTTATGACCATTCTTAATCCGTTGATTTACAGGATATTGCAGCTTGCGTTGCAAAACGTGGCATATTGGGCGGCAAAAGGCCGCCTTTTGCCGCATAAAAGGTGGCCTTTTGGGCTGCAATCAGTGTGTGGCGGAGTGGTTGAGGACTGTGATTTAAGCCACAATCGACCATTTGGGTTAAGCCTGCCAGGAGCAAGACAAAATATGAATATCCGTAAATAGCCAACTGTAGGGACATAATTCATTATGTCCGCACGTTTCGTAGAAACGTATTACGCAGTATAGTTTGTTAACAAACGCCCCTTCGTGGCGTGCGGACATAATGAATTATGTCCCTACATAGGTTGTTGCCTAAATGCGAACATTTATTAAAAAGATGTCGTTAAACGGAATTTTTGCGGTATGATGACTATTGGGTTAAAATTTAAAACAAAAAGTTATGAGCGATATAATACAACTGTTGCCCGACTCTGTGGCCAACCAGATAGCCGCCGGCGAGGTAATCCAGCGCCCTGCTTCGGTGGTGAAGGAGCTGGTGGAGAACTCCGTCGATGCCGGCGCCAAGACCATCAACGTGCTCGTGACCGACGCCGGGCGCACGTCAATCCAGGTGATTGACGACGGCAAGGGTATGTCGGAGACCGATGCGCGTATGTCGTTCGAGCGCCATGCCACGTCGAAAATACGCCAGGCCGACGACTTGTTTGCCCTGCACACCATGGGCTTCCGCGGCGAGGCCCTCGCGTCCATCGCCGCCGTGGCGCAGGTAGAGCTGCGCACGCGCACCGCCGACGACGAAATCGGCACCCACCTGTCGATTGCCGGGTCGCGGGTCACGGGGCAAGAGCCCGTGTCGTGCCCCGTGGGCAGCAACTTCTCGGTGGAAAACATCTTCTACAATGTGCCCGCGAGGAGGAAGTTCCTCAAGTCGAACACGACGGAGCTGAACAACATCCTCACCGCCTTCGAGCGCATCGCGCTCGTGTATCCGCAGACGGCGTTCACCTTCCACAGCAACGGCGTGGAGATGTTCAACCTGCGCAGCGGCAGCCTGCGCCAGCGCATAGTGGACGTCTTCGGGAAGAAGCTCAACCAAGACCTCCTGCCCGTGGGCGTGGAGACGTCGGTATGCACAATCAAGGGCTTCGTGGGCAAGCCGGAGGCGGCCCGCAAGAAAGGCGCACACCAGTATTTCTTCGTCAACGGGCGCTACATGAAGCACCCGTATTTTCACAAGGCCGTGATGTCGGCTTACGAGCGGCTGTTGCCCATGGGCGAGCAAGTGCCTTATTTCATCTACTTCGACGTGCCGCCCGAGGACATAGACGTCAACATCCACCCGACGAAGACCGAGATAAAGTTCGAGAACGAGCAGACGGTGTGGCAGATGCTGGCGGCAGCTGTGAAAGACTCGCTGGGGCGTTTCAACGACGTCCCGTCGATAGACTTCGACACGGAGGGACGCCCAGACATACCCGTATATGACCCCGGGCGTGGCTTCTCGCCGACGCCGAAGCTGGACTTCAACCCCGAGTACAATCCGTTCAAGCCGTCGCAGCGGCACTCTGCGCCCGTACAGGGCGGCCCGTCAGCCGACGGCTGGGAAAAACTCTACGAGGGGCTTGCGCCCGTAGACGACGATGCAGGCCTGGACGCAGGCAGGGCCGAAGTGGGGACACTCCCCCTGGAAGACGGCACCGCGGCAGGCGGCGTAGCTGACGAAAAGTCGCCCGCGCATTACCAGTACAAGGGAATGTACATCATGACCGCAGTGAAATCAGGCCTGATGATTATCGACCAGCACCGCGCCCATATGCGCATACTCTATGAGGAATATCTCGCCAGGATGGACGGCCGCTGCGGCCAGTCGCAGCAGGTGCTGTTCCCCGAGATGGCACAGTTCACGCCGTCGGAAGACGTAGTGCTGCAGAAAATCATGCCCGACCTCGGCAAGCTGGGCTTCGAGCTGTCGCCGCTGGGTGGCGGGAGCTACTCGGTCAACGGCGTGCCGGCAGGCATCGAGGGCGTTGACTATGTAAAGTTGCTGAAGGACATGGTGGCCGAGGCCGTCGAGACCGGCGCGTCGGTGGCAGACGGCATCAGCCGGATGCTCGCCCTGCAACTGGCCCGCAGTGCGGCAGTGCCCTACGGCCAGGTGCTGAGCAACGCCGAGATGGAAAACATTGTCAACGAACTGTTTACATGCTCGAACGTGAAATACTCGCCGGACGGCAGCCTGGCGGTCAGTGTCCTTAAACAGCAGGAGATAGAACGGCTTTTTGGTTAATTTGTCATGGATAGTGACGGATAATCAAGAAAAAAAACGTGTAGATGAAAAATAAAAAGTGAAAAAGATTGTTTTATTGGAAAATATTACCTACCTTTGCATTGAAGGTGTCCTCGTAGTGTGAGGGCACGAGGACATTTTGTTATTCTTAATAATGTATGACTATGAAGAAGTTATTTATCGCATTGATTTTTGCGTGCTTCTCGATGGGCGCAGTAGCCCAGAATGAAGACATTACCGAGAAGTACAGCGTGGCCACAAACTCATTCTGGAGCAACTGGTTCATCCATGGTGGAGTTACTTGGGAGGTTTGGTATGGCAATTACGAGGACGGCAGGGGATACACGAAAAACCCGTTCAAGGCATTCCGTTCAAACCCCGGCGGCGCCATCGCCATCGGTAAGTGGTTTACTCCGGGCTTAGGTCTCCGCACGAAGTTGCAGGGAATATGGGGTAAGTCGGTATGGAACGATAAGAACATCGAAACCGAGAACAAGTATTGGATGCTCAATGAGCAGGTACTCTTCAACCTGAGCAACCTGTTCTGCGGCTATAACGAGGACCGCGTATGGAACTTCATACCGTTTGTCGGTGCCGGTCTGGCGCGCTCTTGCACGTACAACCGTTATGCAATGGGCCTGAGCGTCGGTATCTTGAACGAGTTTTGGGTTAACAAGCGTCTTGCCATCAACTTTGAAGTGGGATGGAACCGCTACGAGAGCGACATCTGCGGAATGCCCGCCGAGATGGGTTCGGGCATCATGAACCACCCCAACCACGTTTACGCGGAAGTTGGTGTAACTTACAACCTCGGCAAGAGGAGATGGAACAAGGTGCCGGACGTAGACGCCATCAAGGCTCTGTCGCAGTCGCAAATCGACGCACTCAACGCACAGTTGGCAGACGAAAAGGCCGAGAACGAGCGCCTGAAGAACGAACTGGCCAACAAGAAGGCCGAGCCTACAGTCAAGGTTGAGAAAGAGTATGTCACCACACCGGTATCCGTATTCTTCAACATCGACAAGGACAAGATTGCTTCGAAGAAAGACCTCGTGAACGTGAAGAACCTTGCTGACTACTCTAAGGACAACAACGCTAAGCTCGTCGTGACCGGTTATGCCGACAGCGCAACAGGTAACGCCGACTACAACCGCGACCTCTCGCAGAGGCGTGCGGAGCGTGTTGCCGAGGAACTTGTCAACATGGGCGTCAAGAGGGAGAACATCAAGATTGAGGCCAAGGGTGGTGTTGACACACTCGTGCCGCCGTCTTACAACCGTCGCGCTACTGTTGAAATATCAAAGTAACGTAGACTGTATTGACTAACTGAGTGGCCGTCCCGCGCTTGCGGGGCGGCTTTTTTTTGTTTGCTGGGCGAAAAAATAGCGGAAAAATTTGGTGGTTTGCGCAGAATGCCGTATCTTTGCACTCGCTTTCAACAAGCAAGGGCGTTTAGCTCAGTTGGTTTAGAGCATCTGCCTTACAAGCAGAGGGTCGGGGGTTCGACTCCCTCAACGCCCACGGAAGGTTCCCCGTCGCATATCATGTGGCGGGGTTTGCTTTTTTACATTGCTGTGTATGCGAGTGGAAACCGTATCACGCGGAAATGAAAATAAAAACTCGTTTCTGTCATTTTTATTTTGCATTTCTCTCGAATTGCATTATCTTTGCATTCTAAAAACAATTACTATATATAAGGTATGGCCGGAACAAAAAAAATAAAGACTGCTCTCGTCTCCGTGTTCCACAAGGACGGGCTTGACGAGCTGCTTGCGAAACTCAATGCTGAAGGTGTTAAATTCTTGTCCACGGGCGGTACGCAGAAGTTCATAGAGTCGCTTGGATACGAATGCCAGGCCGTGGAGAGCGTAACGTCTTACCCCTCGATACTCGGTGGCCGCGTGAAGACACTCCACCCTAAAATATTCGGCGGCATATTGGCGCGTCGTGACAACGAGGGTGACCAGGCGCAGATGAAGCAATACGAAATTCCCGAAATAGACCTCGTGATTGTTGACCTCTATCCTTTCGAGCAGACAGTCGCCTCCGGGGCTTCAGAGGCTGACATTATAGAGAAAATCGACATAGGCGGAATTTCGCTGATACGTGCCGGGGCAAAGAACTTCAAGGACGTCGTAATCGTGCCGAGCAAGGCCGAGTATGGCGTATTGCTCGACATCCTCAACAAGAAAGGTGCGCAGACCGACATCGAGGAGCGCAAGATGTTTGCCACACGGGCGTTCGGGGTCAGCAGCCATTATGACACGGCGATACACGACTGGTTTAATTCTTGACATATATCCACGGACGGTAAAAGGGCGTATGCCGTTTGCGCCTGTGGGTTATGGTGCTATGCAGGATTTTGAATTGTGGACAGTGAATAGTCAATTATGAAACTTGAATTAGTTTGACGATGGGATTTTTTTCTTTTATCCAAGAGATTGCGATGGACTTGGGCACTGCCAACACCATCATTATCAGTGATGACAAGATAGTTGTTGACGAGCCTTCGGTCGTGGCCCTTGACCGCCGCACGGACAAGATGATAGCCGTGGGCGAGAAGGCCAAGATGATGTATGAAAAGACAAATGACAACATTCGCACCATCCGCCCTTTGCGCGACGGAGTAATCGCGGACTTCACGGCTTGCGAGCAGATGATGCGTGGACTTATCAAGATGGTTCACACGGGCAGCCGCCTGTTCTCGCCGTCGTTGCGCATGGTCATAGGCGTTCCTTCAGGCTCTACTGAAGTTGAGCTGCGCGCCGTGCGCGATTCGGCCGAGCACGCTGATGGCCGTGACGTCTATCTTATATTCGAACCTATGGCTGCGGCTATCGGTATTGGCATTGACGTTGAGGCTCCCGAAGGCAACATGATTGTGGATATAGGCGGCGGAAGCACCGAGATAGCGGTCATCTCGTTGGGCGGCATCGTGTCGAACAACTCTATCAGGACTGCCGGTGACGACCTTACAGCCGAAATCCAGGAGTATATGAGCAAGCAGCACAACGTGAAGGTGAGCGAGCGTATGGCCGAACGAATAAAGATTCACGTAGGTTCCGCATTGACGGACCTTGGCGATGAAGGGCCGGAGGATTATGTCGTGCACGGCCCGAACAAGGTCACGGCCCTGCCGATGGAGGTGCCGGTATGTTACCAGGAGATAGCCCATTGCCTTGACAGGACTATCGCCAAAATAGAGAATGCCGTGCTCTCCGCACTTGAAAAAACACCGCCTGAGCTTTATGCCGACATCGTAAAGAACGGCATTTACCTCACAGGTGGCGGTGCTTTGCTGCGCGGCCTTGACAAGAGGCTTACCGATAAGATAAAAATCCAGTTCCACGTGGCTGACGACCCGTTGCACAGCGTGGCCAAGGGGACGGGCATCGCCCTGAAGAACGTTGACCGTTTCTCGTTCCTGATGAGGTAAACAATGCGCAACCTGCTTGATTTTCTCGCGAAGTATAATCACTGGTTTGTCTTTGTCGCGCTTGAAATAGTCTGTGTCGTATTGCTTTTCAGGTACAACAGTTACCAAGGAAGCGTGTGGTTCTCGTCGGCGAACGTAGTGGCCGGGAAGGTTTACGAACTTGACGCGGCGGTAAAAAACTACTTCAGCTTGACTAAGGTCAACGAGCAGCTTAATGTGCGCAACCTCTACCTTGAGCAGCAAGTCAGGCTATTGTCCGAGCAGGCCAGAAGTGCAACAGGCGACTCGACATGGGTTGAGAAGACCCATGCAGAGGTGTTGAAAGACTACAAGCTGATACCGGCAAAGGTCATAGCCAATTCTTTGGACAAGCGTGACAATTTCATAACCATCGACAAGGGACTTGCTGACGGGGTGCGTAAGGATATGGGCGTAGCGTGTGGCAATGGCGTAGTTGGTGTTGTATATATGGTTTCGGCGCATTATGCTGTTGTAATACCGTTGCTCAATTCAAAGTCGAACGTCAGTGTTACAATACGCAAACGCGGATATTACGGCTATTTACATTGGACTGGTGGTGCTGCCGACTTGGCTTATGTTGACGACGTGCCGCGGCACGCGCGCTTTGCGTTGGGCGACCTTGTTGAGACAAGCGGTTATTCGTCAATTTTTCCTCCGGGTATAATCGTGGGCCAGATACTCCATGTCTACAATTCGCGCGACGGCCTTTCTTACCGTATCCAGGTAAAGTTGACGACCGACTTCGGCAATCTTCGTGATGTCTGCGTTATCGACAATACGGCCATGGAGGAGCGCATAGACTTGTTGCGCAGTGCGCAAGACTCTCTCAAACTAAAGCAGAATTAAGGTGGCAAGTAATGAAGATAGAAATAATTAGGCAAGTCTTCACATTTGTTATTCTATGTATAGTGCAGGTGTTGGTGCTTAACCATATCAATCTTTTTGGTTGTGCCACACCTCTCTTGTACGTCTATTTCGTCATGTCGTTCAGGCGCGGCTATCCAAGGTGGGCTATCATGCTTTGGAGCTTCTGTCTTGGACTGTGTATAGACGTTTTTTCCGACACTCCGGGTGTGGCTGCATCTTCAGCCACATTCCTTGGTTTCGTACAGCCGTATTTGTTTAATCTGTTCGTGCAGCGCGACAGTCCGGACGACATGAGGCCGGGCATCAGGTCGCTCGGCATGGCCAAGTATGTTTATTTTACGGTTATTTGTGTATTGGTTTTCAATATACTATTCTTCACCATGGAGTCGTTCAGTTTTTTCAACTGGCTGCAATGGGCTAAGAACATTGGCGGAAGCACCGTGCTGACGGTACTTCTCATTCTTGTCGTCGAGAATGCCAGGAAGGGCTGACGGTCGTTCATGCGGTGTCAATTTGCGTTGTTATGGATAAGGATTACGGACTTGAAAACAGGAAATATGTCGTCGGCGGTGTGGCCGTCGCCATAGTCTTGGTCTATATCATACGCCTTTTCACCCTGCAGATAATGAGTGACGACTACAAGAAGAACGCTGACAGCAACGCTTTCCTCAAGCGGGTGGAGTTCCCGGCGCGTGGAGTAATATCCGACCGAAACGGCAAACTGCTGGTGTACAACCAGAACGCTTATGACATAATGGTTGTAATGAACGAGGAAAAGGGACGTCTTGACACGCTTGACTTCTGCCGTTCCCTTGGTATAACGAGAGACTTTTTCGATGCCCGCATGGCTGAGATAAAGGACAAGAGCAAGAACCCAGGTTATTCTCCTTACACGCAGCAGATGTTCATGAGCCAGCTTTCCGAAAAGGAGTTCAGCGTTTTCCAGGAAAAAATCTACCGTTTCCCCGGCTTTTACGTTCAGCGGCGCAGTGTGCGCCAGTATACGACCCCTTACGCGGCTCATGTGCTCGGCGACGTTGCCGAGGTGTCACGGGCCGACATTGAGGAAGATTCTTATTACCAGCTTGGCGACTACATAGGCAAGCAGGGCGTCGAGAAGTATTACGAAAAGCAGTTGCGCGGAGAGAAAGGTATGCAAATCCTCCTGCGCGACGTCCGCGGCAGGATACAAGGCAGCTACATGGGCGGCAAGTTCGACCGCCGCCCCGTGCCGGGAAAAGACCTCACATTGAGCATCGACGTCAACCTGCAAGCCCTCGGCGAGCGGCTGCTCGAGGGCAAGATTGGCAGCATCGTGGCCATAGAGCCGTCAACGGGCGAGGTGCTGTGCATGGTGTCTTCACCTACCTACGACCCGCGCATCATGACGGGGCGCAAGCGCAGCAAGGCCCACACGATGCTGGCGCGCAACCCATGGAAGCCGCTCCTGAACCGCTCAATCATGGGTGTCTACCCGCCGGGCTCTACGTTCAAGACCACGCAGGGGCTTACTTTCCTTACCGAGGGCATAGTGTCGCCGAGCACGTCGTTCCCCTGCCACCACGGCTTCTACCACCGCGGACTGCACGTAGGCTGCCACGGCCACGCCTCGCCAATCAGCCTTATTCCCGCGCTCGGCACGTCGTGTAACGGCTACTTTTGCTGGGGCCTGTACTATATGCTCGGAAACAGGCGGAAATACAAGACGGTGCAAGACGCCATGAACACCTGGCGCGACTATATGGTGAGCATGGGCTTCGGCTACAAGCTCGGCATCGACCTCTCAGGCGAGAAGCGCGGGCTAATACCTAACGCGCAGTATTACGACAAGGCTTACGACGGCTCGTGGAACGGGCTGACCGTCATCAGCATTGCAATAGGGCAGGGCGAGGTGCTGCTTACGCCCTTGCAGATAGCCAACCTCGGCGCTACCATAGCCAACCGAGGCTATTACTACACGCCCCACGTGGTGCGCAAGGTGGCCGGCGAGCCCCTCGACGCCAAGTATCGCGAGCGCCATCACACCAAGGCCAGCCGCAGGGCTTACGACTATATCGTGGCTGGTATGCGCCGTTCTGTCGTGAGCGGCACCTGCCATGCAGCCAACCGCGCCGACTACGAGGTGTGCGGAAAGACGGGAACGGCCCAGAACCACGGCCAGGACCACTCAATCTTCATGGGCTTTGCGCCGATGAACAACCCAAAGATAGCCGTGGCCGTGTACGTTGAGAACGGCGGCTTCGGTGCCGAGTACGGCGTGCCCATCGGCGCGCTGATGATGGAACAGTACATTAACGGCAAGCTCTCGCCCGAATCGGAGAAGAAGGCGGACGACTTCCAGCACAGACGTATAGCTTATGGCAACTCGAACAGATAAACAGCCGAGCGTGTTGCGCTCGTTAGACTGGTGGACTATCGGCATATACCTTGCCCTCCTGGTCTTCGGGTGGCTCAGCGTGTGCGGCGCGAGCTACACCTATGGCGATGCCGACATCTTCAGCCTGGGCACGCGCTCGGGGATGCAAATAGTGTGGATAGGCACCTCTATCTGCCTCGGTTTCGTGCTCCTTATGCTCGACGACCGCTTTTACGACACCTTCGCCTACATCATCTATGCCGTGCTCCTGCTGCTGCTCTTCGTCACCATCTTCAACCCCCACGAAATCAAAGGCTCGCGCTCGTGGCTCGTCCTTGGCCCTTTGAGGTTGCAGCCGGCCGAGTTCGCCAAGTTCGCCACGGCCCTTGCCGTGGCAAAGCTCATGAGCACCTACGGCTTCAACATCCACCGCTGGAAGCATTTTGCGGCGGCCTGCGCCGTAGTACTGTTGCCCATGCTGTTCATCGTGGCGCAGAAAGAGACAGGCTCCGCCCTCGTCTACATAGCCTTTTTCCTTATGTTCTACCGTGAGGGGATGACCGGCAGCGTGCTGTTCACGGGCGTGGCCATGGTCGTCTACTTCGTCGTCGGCATACGCTACGAGCACACCCTGCTGCTCGACACGGGCACGTCGGTAGGCAAGTTCGTCGTCCTGCTCCTCGTCCAGCTGTTCTCCGTGGGCATGGTGCGCGTGTTTTGCAAGGACAGGCGTCAGTCGTTCATAATGCTCTGCTACACCGTCGGGACCACCCTGTTGGCGTTCCTTTTCGCCGAGTTCGTCATACCTTTCGACATCGTATGGGTGCAGCTGGCCGTCACCGTCTTCCTCGTGGGCCATCTGCTCTACAACGCCCTGGCCACCCGGGCGCGCAATTACCTGTTTATCACGCTGTTTGCCGTAGGTTCGGTGGCGTTCTTCTATTCGGCCGACTATATGCTCAACAACGTGCTTGAGCCCCACCAGCGCGTGCGCATCAACGTCCTCATGGGGCTTGAGGAGGACATATCGGGTGCCGGCTACAACGTCCACCAGAGCGAAATAGCCATAGGCTCTGGCGGCCTGAAGGGCAAGGGCTTCCTCAACGGCACGCAGACCAAGCTGAAGTTCGTGCCCGAACAAGACACCGACTTCATCTTCTGCACCGTCGGCGAGGAGGAAGGCTTCCTCGGTTCGGCCGGCGTCCTGCTGCTGTTTCTTGCCCTCATACTGCGCCTAATCAAGATGGCCGAGCGCCAGCCGTTCACCTTTGGGCGCGTTTACGGCTACTGCGTGTTGAGCATTTTCCTGTTCCACGTGTTCATCAACGTCGGCATGGTGCTTGGCCTAACGCCCGTAATCGGCATTCCCCTGCCGTTCTTCAGTTACGGCGGTTCGTCGCTTTGGGGCTTCACCATCCTGCTTTTCATATTCCTTAGGATAGACGCCGCGCGCAACATCGAGCGCAGCTGACGCTTCGTCTTTAACGTTAACGTGAGCTCGGCATTAGAAGACAGTCTTTTGCCGGGCCATGTTTTTTGTTTGCAGTATAAGGTTTACGCCTACCATGCAGTAAAAAGAGCGGCTTCCCATTCATTTAATCGATGCCACCCAACTTAAAGTAACGTCAGTTCGGCGTAAGGTTTACGCCGAACCTGCGTTAAAAATATTGGGCATCATCACTGGGAACAATGCCCAC
>CALUEX010000017.1 GCA_944319815.1 uncultured Prevotella sp.
TGTCAACTGTAAAGATACTAAAAATATTTCATTCCCACAACTTTTTCAAAGGTTTTCTTATACCGAACTCACGTTATGTTATATGTAAGTGATGCTTGTCTTCGTGCCATTTGTCTTGTTGTTTTCTTAACTCCTCTTTTATATTAAATAAGGTTAAAATACTTCTCAAATTTTCTTGCTTCCAGTTTACAATGATTTTTTTTCATATATTTGTCGATGATTAAAAGTACACTATGTAAATGCAAAGCTGTAAGGTCATTATATCTGTGCAATAATCAGGTGCGCTTAAATATAAAATGAGGAGGTGATGTCATAATATATATAATATGATTATTAAGGATATGTATCCTGCCGACAGCAATGTCAGTTAAGGTTGTTGTATATGGCACTTTCATTAATGACCGTGGATGTTTTTCCGATATAACTCTTTTTGTCTGAGCTTTTGGCTCTTGTCCTCTCAACTTATAACAACGCCTATATTCGTACATCATAAACAAATAAGCTGAAAAGTTCACGTCGTAGGAGTGCGGATTGTTCATATTTGTTAATGTACGAGGCCACTTGGCAGTAACCATAAATTGAGATAGGCAATGAATGATTTATGCCTTTTTATTGTTTAACTAAACAAAATTATTAATTATGATGAAACCAAGCATGAAAACATACTGCCTGTTGACATTTTTTGTATGTTTTTTGTTATCGAATCCAATGATTCTGTCCGCCGACCCCGTGACAAGAGAGCGTGCCGCAAGTATAGCCGAATCTTTCTTTAAAAGCAAGGGGATGGTCTCAAAGTATATTTTGAATAATGTTTACCAAGCCCCGAAAAAGGATGCTTGCAGTGCCACAGCAGTGAAGGCCAACCCTAATTTTTATGTGTTTAATGCAGATACGGGATATGTGATAGTGTCGGGAAGCGACAATACGCCAGAGATTTTGGGGTATTCGCTTAACGGCAACTTCGATTACGACAAGATGCCCTGCAACATGAAGTCGTGGCTTGATTACTATTCGTCTCAAATAGAATACGCCGAGGCCAACGATGTAAGTGCCGAGAGAGCATCCGGCGAATTGCGCAAGCCAATAGAGCCACTGCTCACATGCAAATGGGGTCAGCATGAACCGTATAATCTGAAGTGCCCAGTAAACAATGGCATGCATTGCGTCACGGGCTGCGTAGCAACGGCCTTGTCGCAAGTGATGTATTATTATAAGTGGCCGGAAAGGACAACCCAAGACATACCTGGCTACACACTCAACATAAACGGCGTGGAAACGGAGATCCCCGCCGTGCCCGCTGGCACAGAATTCGATTGGGGCAATATGCTGCCGACATATTACGGGGTTGAGGCTACCGAAACGCAGCAGGAGGCTGTGGCCACTCTTATGTCCGTTGTCGGCACGGCGCTGGACATGATGTATAATACGGGAGAAAGCGGGGCTTTTACTAACTATCTTAATGATGTGCCTAAAACATACTTTGGTTATTCTGAAAATCAGGAACTTGTATCCCGTGCGGATATTGAAGAATGGGAAACGTTGATTTATAACGAATTGGCCGTAGGGCATCCCGTGATTTACAACGGAACAGAGAATAATAGTTCCGTAGGCCATTGTTTCGTAGTTGACGGTTACGACGGCGACCAGCTATTTCATGTGGATTGGGGCTGGGAAACATATGAAGGATATTACCTGTTGGATGTTCTTGACCCCTATGCCCAAAACGTTTATGAGAATAATGGCGACGGATACCAAAGATGGCAAACTGCCGTGATCAATTTAGTTCCTGCCGGCCAGGATGCCGACGCAGACTACCATATAGGCAATCCTGCAGATTTGACATATGAAAGTTTCGACATTTATGGCACGTTGAGAACCTCGGAAGGTCAGGATCTTGTCGCGGCCTTTAGTTGCAAAGAGGGTGGATTTTACGGAGACGTAAATTTATATGTGTCTGAGTCGCCTGATTTTGACTTCTCAACCTCGATATATTTGGATTACAAAGGTTTGATTGTGAAAAGAAAGGAAACTGGATCTGTTAGTTTTTCTTGGATACCTGAAGCTCCGGGTAAATATTATTTATTCGTAGTCATGAATACTGGCGAAGTGTTAGCGTCCACTTCCGTCGAGATTGCCGAAGGCCCGGTGCGTGTAGACAAATTGGGACTTAGGTTCTTGTCTGCACAGATGTCAGGACAGGACTTCAAAACCAAAAAGGTAGATCCAACTGATGAGAATGCGTCTTTAGTAGATGTTATTTCTGGATTAGAGGGGCCATATTTGAGGCATCATGATACGCAAATTCGGATAACCAATATGAATCAAGATCGTTGGGAAGGCAATTTCACTTTCGCCGTTGAAAAATACAATGACGATATAGATAAATATGAAACATTCCAGACAATAAACAGGTCGGGGTGGGCATCGGCAGGAGCTACCTGGAACTTTGAAATGACATTCTATGAGTTGCCTGAAGGCAAGTATCGCTTGGCCGTGTATGTCAACGACGAGCTACTTAGTAACAGCTGGCATTTCAATGCTTATGATGGTGCAGAGGCTTGGACTGGTCCTAACGGACGGACTATGCTGAAGATTGAAGACGATAAACTTACTATACCGGAAGACGTTTTGGCCGTTGACTTAAGACTATTTTCTGATTTGAATGGGATAATTCCCAACAATAATCCAAACACTATTTATATTGTTGACGTTGATGCGAAACAATCGGAGACTTTTATTGGACGCAATGTCGTAATCAAGAGGCATAATTCCGATTATGCTTACAATGCGGAGAATATTCAGTTGCAAGACGGGTATCCTTACTTTTCGCCTTATACTTACGATGTTGGAAAGATATCGTTTGTCAAGAGATTTGACAAGTTCTCTACCCTAGAAACTCAGCATTGGACGGTGTTTAGTATTCCGTTCACGGCATCGGATATAATGTATAGCGGTCGTAATTGCATATGGGCGCATGACGATAAAGACGAGGAAGGAAACTTCTGGTTGCAGAAGCTAAGCCACATGAGCGATGATACGGCTTACTTCGTATGCGAAGATCAAGATTCCATCATTGCATGGCGGCCGTACATTGTGGCCGTACCAGATGGTATGGACGAGATAGTGTTCAGTGCAGAGAACATCAAGGTCAATTCTTCGCCCTCGGCTATGCCAAGGACAGAGAACTATCGGTTTGTTTCTGATATGTCAGGTTGCAAGACGTTTGACTTGTATGTGATGGATGAATCCACAGGTGACAAGTTCAGTTATAAAGGTGATGATTACACAACAATGCCTTTCGGAGCGTATTTCATGCCGGTCAATGACAATATCCGACCTGAATGCATATTAATAGAGGCAACAAAAATAGGCAACATCGCAACGTCAATAGAAAGTGTTTATTCCGATGAGTCGGGAGTGGAAAGTGTGTATAATGTTGACGGCCAAAAACTGCCGAAAGTTCAAAAGGGTCTTAACATAATAAGGAAGGCCGACGGTACGACTAAAAAAATTGTGGTAAGGTAAGGCGGAATCAAGGCCGCTCGGATAATCAACGGATTAAGGTTTGGATGGTGTATTAAGTTTATTTGATTTGATATACCATCCTTAACTGTTAATTTTACACTTGATTATAACAGCAAATCAAAATTTTCGCCTAAAATAAAACGAAGCGTCCGTTTTTCGAACATTAATACGCCTGTTCGAGATAAGAAAGAACGATAAAAAGTTGACAATCTCGGAAATATCTTTAGATAAAATAGGCTGCATCTCGGAAGTGAAAATAAAAACTCGTTTCACTCGCTTTTATTTTGCACTTCACTCGATTTGGATAAATTTCTCTCGCTCAAAAAAGTAAAAACACATTTTACTTTTTATTCGCTTAATCGAAATTTTGCACTATCTTTGCAAATGAATTAAATGAAACGACATGAGAAAATCAATTATATCAACACTCGCGATTTGCGCAACGATGATGCTCGCCGCGTCGTGCGGCGGCAACTCAGGCAAAGGTGGTAACGGAAAAGACAGCCTGACCTTTGACAGCCTGAAAGTAGACTCAACCCTCTCGCTGACGGAAGACACGGCCGGGCCAAGATGCCACGTAAGCCTGTGCCTGACTTATGCCAAGGGCAAGAATGCCGACATGATAAACGATTCCGTCATCCGCTCGGGCATACTAAGCCCTGACTACTTCTCGATTACGGGGCAGAAACTGTCGCCCAAGGAGGCTGCCGACTCGTTCGTCACAAGATACCTCGCCGAATATAAAAAGGAGTACGGCGAAATCTACAGGGCGGACAAGGCGCACGGAGCGTCATATAACTGCGAGTACATCGTGAAAACGCACGTCATCGACGACAACGAGAAATACTACACTTACATTGCCGACGTATATATGTATGGAGGCGGGGCACACGGCAACTCCATCGTAGTGGCAAGGAACATCGACGCTGCCACTGGCAAAATCGTGTCGCTCAGGGACTTGTTCGTACCTGGATACGAACAGGGACTGAACGACCTCATCGTCAAGGCACTCTGCGAGAAGTATGAAGTTAACGACCTGAAAGGGCTGAACGACAAAACAATCTTTTTAGGCATAGACGTTTATGCACCAGACAACTTCATCATAGGCAAAAAAGGCATAACGTTCATCTATTCGCCTGACGAGATTGCCTGCCATGCCGAAGGCGAAATCAGGGTTACAATAAGCAATGACGACATGGAGGGACTGCTGAAATAAGGCAGGCAACACCATGCGAACCTTCATGATTGTCCAACGCCATCGGCCTTAGACTTACAAATCGCGAACCATTCATCATGCGTCAAAAAATATGGATATAATACTAAAATATTTTACGGAACTGTCTGACACGCAGCGCGTGATGTTCAATGCGCTGGACGGTCTGTACCGCGACTGGAACAGCAAAATCAACGTAATATCGCGAAAGGACATTGACAACCTGTACGAGCACCATATTCTTCACTCCCTGGCTATAGCCAAGGCCATAAGGTTCAGGCCGGGCACTCGCGTGCTCGACCTCGGCACTGGCGGCGGTTTCCCTGGCATCCCGCTTGCCATAATGTTCCCCGAGACACGCTTCAAGCTCATAGACGGCACGGGGAAGAAAATCCTTGTGGTCAAGGAAGTGGCCAAGTCAATAGGACTTACAAACTGCGAAGCTGAACACACAAGGGGCGAAAACGAGGACGGCAAGTACGACTTCGTTGTAAGCCGTGCCGTAATGCCACTGCCCGACCTCGTGAAGCTCGTCAAGAAAAACATTGGCAAGACTCAGCACAACGCCCTGCCCAATGGACTGCTGTGCCTGAAAGGCGGGAACATCAACGAGGAAATCAAGCCGTTCAAGCACATAGTGGACGTAATGGAGCTTAGCACGATGTTTGACGAAGAATGGTTCAAGCAGAAATATCTCATATACCTGCCGCTATGATTAACGGCCTAACGGCCAAGAGCCTGGGCACGTATTTCCATACTTAACATCCATAGCCATCCTGTCTTTTTTATACACTAAGATGCTTAACATTCAAAGATTTGTCTGCAATATGTTCCAAGAGAACTGCTACGTGGCAAGCGATGACACAGGAGAATGTGTCATAATTGACTGCGGGGCGTTCTTTCCTGAAGAAAAAAAAGCCATTGCCCAATATATCCACGATAACAAATTGGCTCCCAAACGGCTTCTGTGCACCCATGGACACGTAGACCACAATTTCGGCGATAAATTCATGAACGACGAATTTGGCCTTTTGCCTGAATATCACAAGGCCGACGAGCCTCTAATGGAAAATCTCGCCGGACAGGCCAAGGCTTTCATAGGCATTGACTATGAAGACGCCTTTACTGGTAGCGGGAAGCACATAACGGACGGCGAGAGCATAACCTTCGGCAATCATGAGTTGACCGTAATGCTCACCCCGGGCCACTCACCAGGCTCTGTGTTCTTTTATTGCGAAGAAGAAGGCATGGCTTTCTCCGGCGACACATTGTTCCAGATGAGCGTAGGGCGAACAGACCTCGAGCTCGGCGACTATGACGCATTAATCGGCAGTTTGCGGCTTATTGCGGGGAAACTGCCCGGAGATACGGTTATATTGCCCGGCCACGGAGGACGCACTACGATGAAAGATGAGCTGGCATACAACCCTTACCTAAAATAGCGAAACACGCAATGACCGAGAAAATCATAATGGGCATAGACCCCGGCACGAACGTCATGGGCTACGGACTACTGAAAGTACGGGGCAACAAACCCGCGATGATGGCTATGGGGGTGATTGATATACGCAAAATCCACGACCCATACCTAAGGCTGGGCAAGATTTTCGAGCGTGTGACAAGCCTCATCGACGAATTTCTACCTGACGAAATGGCCATAGAAGCACCGTTCTTCGGAAAGAACATACAGTCGATGCTGAAACTCGGACGTGCACAGGGAGTTGCAATAGCTGCCGCAATACACCATGACGTGCCCATACACGAATATGCCCCGATGAAAATCAAGATGGCACTCACAGGGCAAGGACTCGCTTCGAAAGAGCAAGTGGCGGGTATGCTAAAACGGTTGCTTAACATAAAAGACGAGGACATGACGCCTTTCATGGACGCGACAGACGCCCTTGCAGCTGCTTATTGCCATTTCATGCAGGATGGGACACCGGTCACTGACAAGAAGTACAGCAGTTGGAAGGATTTTACGATAAAGAACAAAGACAGGATAAGATGCAACGGATTATAGCGATGGCAAAGGGAACGGCCCGTATGCCGCAATGGAGCAAGGCCGAACCTGTTGACTTCGAGTTGTGCGACGGTGAGCATATTGCCGTCATAGGTCCTAACGGGGCGGGCAAGTCGATGTTCATTGACCTTCTTACAGGTCGACACCCAACGGTAGGCGACTGCACAAAATACGATTTTTCACCAAGCACAAAGCCGTTGGTTTCCGACAATATAAAATACATTACGTTCAAGGATTCTTACGGTGACAGCGACGGAACGTACTATCTGCAACAACGCTGGAACCAACACGACATAAGCGAAGACACCCCTACCGTAGGCGAATTGCTTGAAGACGCCTATCAGTTGACTGGCGACAACTCTGCCGAAAGCAACGTTTTCAAGAAAAAACTATACTCAATATTCGGCTTGGACGGCCTTCTTGACAAGTACATTATCCTGCTGTCAAGCGGTGAACTGCGCAAGTTCCAGCTCACGCGGACGCTTCTTGCACGCCCGAGGGTGCTGGTTATGGATAATCCGTTCATCGGCCTCGATGCCGAAACGCGCCTACAGCTTGACGAATTGCTGACAACTATCTCACGGGAAACGGCATTGCAAATCATAACCGTAGTGTCAAGGGTGAAAGACATTCCATCGTTCACAACGCACGTAGTAATGGTTGAAGGCATGAAAGTTGGCAAGAAAACAACCGTTAGCGACTTTCTCGTCTCCCCCAAAATGCAAAAAACAGAACCGAAAGCGAGAAACGTAACGATGCCTGGCAGCGAGAAAGGCTATGGCAAGCCTTGTAACGAAAGTCTTGACGTAATAAAGATGAACGACATAACCATACGTTACGGGGCGCGCACCATACTTAACCACCTCAACTGGACGGTAAAACAAGGGGAACATTGGGCCGTGTCAGGACGTAACGGGGCTGGAAAATCCACGCTGTTAAGCCTCGTCTGCGCCGACAATCCACAGGCTTACGCTTGCGACATCGCCCTGTTCGGACGGAAACGCGGTACAGGCGAAAGCATCTGGGACATCAAGAAACGGATAGGATACGTATCGCCCGAAATGCACAGGGCGTACCATCGCGACATACAGTCTATCATGGTGGTAGCCAGCGGACTAAAAGACACGGTAGGACTTTACGCCAAACCTAACGCGGACGAAAGCGAAACGTGCCGCAGGTGGATGGATGTTTTCGGGATAAAGAGCCTTGCCGACAAGACGTTCATGAAGCTGTCAAGCGGTGAACAACGCTTGGTCTTGCTTGCACGGGCGTTCGTTAAAGACCCTGACTTGTTGATTTTGGACGAACCGTTCCATGGCCTTGACGACCAGAACCGCGCCATGGTGACGGACATAATAGAATGTTTCTGCCGCCGACATGACAAGACTCTCGTCATGGTTAGCCATTACCAAGAGGAGCTGCCACGCTGCATCGACCATCAACTGACGCTGAAACACAACGCCTAAAGCTACATCACGCACCCATGAACGCTACAGAAACCATACAAACGGTAATCGTCGCCATAGTGATTGCCTGCGCCGTGGCCTATGCCTCATGGCGTTCATACAAGGCGTTGACGGCAAAAGGCGATGCCTGCACAGGCTGTCCGCTGAAAGACTCGTGCAAGAAAGGACGACGGAACCGAAAGGAATGACACCCGTCAACCTATAACCTTGAACCTTGCGAACTTGACAAGAAGCTGCTTTACGCCGGCATTCGTAAACTGTACGGTGGCTTTCAGGTTCTCTCCCGAACCCTCAAGCCTTATCACCTTGCCAACACCGAAACGTTCATGCTCTATCATACAGTCCTCACGCAACCCGTCAATAGCCGACGACTTGCCTACGGACGATGCCCCGCCACGGCTTTTCATAGCCGAAACTGCCATCATACGCTTAAATCCGGGAGAGAAAGTATCCGTGATTTTGGCATCGTCGTAATGCCCAACCTCCCTTACTTTCGGGTCTGCCCTGAACTGGGAAGCCACGGGACGGCTGTTTTGCCAACGTTCGGAAGTACCGAAGCGCGGGGCAAAGAGGCTGCCACCTGACGACATCTGGCTGTCTCCGCCACCTTCAACCTTTAGCAATTCAGGGCTGAAGTCACGCAAGAAACGGCTTGGCGATTGCATTTCCATTTTCCCGTAGCGGTAACGGCTCTTGGCGTAAGTAAGTATGCAATGACGCTCGGCACGTGTCACGGCAACATAAAGCAAGCGCCGCTCCTCCTCCAGTTCACGCCTACTGTTGAGCGATAACAGGCTTGGGAATATGTTTTCTTCAAGCCCTACGACGAACACAGTAGGGAACTCAAGGCCCTTGGCACTATGAACGGTCATCAGCGAAACACGGCTTGCATCATCAGTGGCGTCGTCACTCTCTATATCGGTTTGCAAAGACACTTCCTTCAAGAAGTCGGACAAGCCGGTTTCGCTCTCCTGCCCTTCCTCCTTACGGCTCTCCACAAACTCCTGCATACTGCTGAGAAGTTCCTCAAGGTTTTCCTGCCGCGACAGGTTCTCTGGCGACCTGTCAGCATAAATATCTGCTGAAACACCACTGGCTTTCACAAGTTCGATGCCCAACATATACGCATCAGTCGTCACGAGCTTACCCATAAAATCGGCTATCAGCTGCCTGAAACCGTCAATCTTGCCCATAGTGGCCTTGCTCACAGACAATCCGTAGCGCTCAGGCTCGCATATTACGCGCCACAGGCTCACCCCGCCGACCGACGCAAGCCCTGCAATCTTGGCCACGGTGGTGTCACCTATGCCCCGCTTGGGGTAATTTATTATGCGCTTGAACGCCTCCTCGTCGTCTGGATTGACCACCATGCGGAAATAAGCCAATATGTCTTTTATCTCCTTTCGCTGGTAGAAACTTAGGCCTCCGTATATTTTATAAGGTATTGCGGCCTTGCGCATGGCCTCCTCGAAACTGCGGCTTTGCGAGTTCGTGCGGTACAACACCGCAAAATCACCATATCCACAATGCTCGGCTCGCCGTATGCGCTTTATCTCGTTGCACACGATGAGGGCCTCTTCCCTGTCGCTGTATGCCTCTTTCAGTACAAGGCGTTCACCCTCGTCGTTACGGCTGAACACGTCTTTTGGTATCTGCCGCTCATTATGGCGTATCAGGCTGTTGGCCGCCTGCACTATGCGCTGCGTGCTGCGGTAGTTTTGCTCGAGCTTGAACAGTTGTGTACCTGTAAACTGTTCCTTGAAATCAAGTATATTGTCGATGTTGGCACCACGGAAGGCATAGATACTTTGGGCATCGTCGCCAACGGCACAAACACGCAGATGCTCTTTTGACAACTGCCATACGATTTTCTGCTGCACGGAGTTAGTGTCCTGATACTCGTCTACGAGGATATATTTGAACCTGTCGGCATATTTCAGGCGAACGTCATCATGTTCGCAAAACAAGGCGTATGTATTAGTAAGCAAGTCGTCAAAGTCCATCGCATTCGCCTTCTTGCACCGCTCGCAATAAGCGGAATAAATACTGCTGAAAGCCGGAACGCGCTGCTCCCGGTCACGCTCAACCAGATTTTTCGTTGCGGCATATTGTCCCGGCATCATCAAGTGGTTCTTAGCCATGCTTATACGCGAGTGTATCGAAGCCGGCTTGTATGTCTTGTCGTCAAGTTGCATTTCCTTGATAATCGTCTTGACAAGGCTGCGCGAATCGCTTTCATCATAGATTGTGAAGTTTGGCGCATACCCCAACAGCTGGGCCTCGACACGCAATATCCGCGAAAAGACGCTGTGGAACGTGCCCATGTTGAGCTTTCGCGCCATGTCGTTGCCCACAAGTGCGCCTATGCGTTGCTTCATCTCGTTGGCCGCCTTGTTAGTGAATGTCAGGGCGAGGATGTTCCACGGCTTCATGCCACGGCTCAACAAGTAGGCTATTTTGTACGTAAGCACACGGGTCTTGCCGGAACCTGCCCCGGCAATAACTAACGAAGGGCCGTCGCAATACTCCACGGCCTTGCGCTGGCTCTCGTTCAAATCATCAAGAAAATCCATCTGAAAAGTCTTAACGTCTTGTTGTTAAAAGGTTTCGAAAACAGCAAGCTATCGGTTGCGATACACTCCTCCGGCCGATGTTTTAGGGTCATAGTCCTCGCCTTCTTTCGGGAACGACGGGATAAATCTCATCTGCGCCTCTATCTGGCGCCTGCGCTTCAGCATATACGCACTGGGAGTTTTTGAACTGAACTTCAACGGGTTAGGCAATGTTGCCGCTATAAGGGCACACTCGCTGCGGAACAAGTCGGCTGCGTCTTTCCCGAAATTGTCGTGGGCAACGGCTGCTACGCCGTATATGCCCGGCCCCATCTCGATGGAGTTGAGATACACCTCCATGATGCGGTGCTTGCTCCACATCAGCTCTATCAACACCGTAAAGTATGCTTCAAGCCCCTTGCGCACCCACGAACGGCCGGGCCAAAGAAAAACGTTCTTGGCTGTCTGCTGCGAAATCGTGCTGCCGCCTCGCACCTTGCCGCCCTTCATGTTGCTCACGGCGGCCTTCTCTATGGCTTCGTAGTCAAACCCGTGGTGGAGCAGGAAGCGCTGGTCTTCGCTGGCCATGACGGCCACCGGCATATGGCGCGACATATCCTCGAGCGGCACCCACTTGTGGTGCAGCTTCACGCTTTCGCCATCGGCCATCTGCTCGGCACACCGGATGAACATCAATGGCGTGAAATAAACAGGAATGAACCTTAACGCCACAACAGCAAGAATGGTGGAGCCGAAAAAAGCTACCACCACCCAACGTACAATCTTGCCGAATAATCGCATTCTGTCTGTTTTATATATACGGCAAACAAGCACACGAGCAACACCGCAAGCCCGACTGTCGGCCTGCCTCACGCCTGCTTGTCAGCCAGCTTACTTGTTTGCCCGTCTGCCTGTTTGCCCGTCTGCTGATTTTATTGCAAAGTACCGTTGTTTGCGGCATCAATCATTTCCTGGCTTGCATAGAGGTACACCTCGACGCGGCGGTTCTGCTCGCGGCCGGCCTCGGTGCTATTGTCCGCCACCGGGTTCGACTCGCCAAGACCTTCCACAGTTTCTATCTGGTCAGATGCTGCGCCACACGCCATCAAGTAAGTGGCAACGCTCTGTGCACGTTCCTGCGACAGGTTGAGGTTCTTCTGCACGCTCTGCTCAGCGGTAGAGTTCTTCCATCCCTGATTGTCGGTATAGCCGTAGACGTTTACGTCAACGCTTGCATTCTTCTTAAGCACGTTGTTGGCAAACTTGCTCAACGACGACTTTGCCGAAGAACTCAAGCTGGAGCTGCTCGTTGCAAACAATATTCCAGAGTCAAACGTTACCTTGACTGCCTTCAAGCCGTTGGCGTCGGTCACTTCCTCCACCGTGGCCGTCTCGGCGAGCTGTGCCTCCGTCTCGGCCTTAACCTTGTCCATGTGCTTGCCTATGAGCGCGCCCGCACCTGCGCCAACTGCGGCGCCAAGAGCCGCACCCACACCGGCGTTACCTGCAAAGTGGCCAACCAAGGCACCAAGAGCGGCACCGCCGCCGGTTCCAATCAACGCACCAGTGCCCATCTTCGTCTTACACCCTGCCACCACCAACACGGCGCACAGGGCTATAACTATGACTTTTAAATTCTTCATATAATTAACGCTTTAAGTTAAACTCATCCACAAAATTACAACTTTTTGGCAACATTACAGCAAAACACGGCAATGTTTTATCATAAAAAATATTATCAAACGGCATTATATCACCATTTTCACGACTTAAAGAACACTTGTCGCCGGCTCAAGTCACGTGTCCGTGCAAACACAAAAAAGCGCAACAGCAAGCCAAAAGCCTCCGGCGATGAGTACAAGCAAGAGCACCCGACTTCCAATTTACGCCAAATCACACTACAAAAGGGCACGTCTTGCCTTACAATATATGGCATATTGCAAGGCAAGACGTGCCCTTTCACAATGCAGGAGACAACCTCCTGACACTCAATCAATTAATGAATACACAACAAACAAAAAACCGCAAGGCTGCAATAGCCTTGCGGTTTTCTCTTTTCTCTGTTGTAGCTAAATTATTCAGCTGTAGCAGTTGTTGTGTCAACAGCAGCGCTGTCAGTTACTGTTGAGTCAACAGTAGCAGTTGTTGTGTCAACGCTTGTTGTGTCAGCATCTGTAGCCTGAGCTGTTTTGTTACCACAAGATGCGAATGAAATAGCTGCGATAGCTACGAACATCAAAACTAACTTTTTCATTTTCTTTTGCTTTTAAATCTGTAAAACAATTCTTTGTTTATTAAAACGCTGCAAAGGTAAGTATTTTTTCAATACGTTGTTCTCTTTTTATAGTGTTTTTTATAGTGTATTTTGTAACTTTTTTGCAAGTAACTGACAATCAACGAGATACAAACTGCAAACAACTGTTAAAATTTAATGCGGTATTAAGAAATATTGTAGTAAGACACTTATATCGACTTTTTTTACTACCTTTGCATAACCAAACAACCACCGCATAATATGGCTGTAACAGATGCCCGGATGGACAAGCGTGGCACGTACCTATATATATTAAGGTGGAGACTGCAACAACGGAGTTTTTACACGAGCCTGACGTTGAATACATAGTAATAAGATGATAGACACATCAGCATTCCAAGGCAAGACTGCAGCCTATTTCACCCTTGGCTGCAAGCTGAACTTCTCAGAAACTTCAACATTCTGCAAGATGTTGGAGGGTATGGGCGTATGCACCGTTGACAAAGATGCCGACATCTGTATTATCAACACGTGCTCGGTAACTGAAGTAGCCGACCATAAATGCCGTCAGGCCATTCACCGTATGGTGCGCGAAAACCCAGAGGCGTTTGTCATAGTGACGGGATGCTACGCCCAGCTTAAGCCCGAAACGGTCAGCCGAATTGACGGTGTTGACCTCGTTTTGGGTGCCAACGAAAAAGCGAACCTTATACAATTCCTGTCAGAAGCATGGTCCGGACTCAAGCAAGGCACAGCCATGCACCGCTTCCATACCGAAAAGACGAAAGACATCAAGACGTTTGCCCCAAGCTGTTCGCGCGGCAACCGCACCCGGTATTTCCTCAAAGTACAGGACGGATGCAACTATTTCTGCACCTATTGCACCATACCATACGCCCGCGGATTTAGCCGGAACCCAAGTATCGAGTCACTTGTCAGCCAAGCGCAGCAAGCCGCCGACGAGGGCGGAAAGGAAATAGTGCTGACCGGAGTGAACATAGGCGACTTCGGGGAGACCACACATGAAAGATTCATCGACCTCGTAAAAGCCCTCGACAAGGTTGAAGGCATCAGCCGATACCGCATAAGTAGCATAGAGCCAGACCTGCTTGATGACGAGCTGATAGAGTATTGCGCGGGCAGCCGGGCGTTCATGCCACACTTCCACATACCCCTTCAAAGCGGGTCTGACGAAGTGTTGCGCCTAATGCACCGCCGTTACGACAGTGCACTGTTCGCCCACAAAATAGAGCTTATCAAGAAAACGATGCCCGATGCATTCATCGGCGTAGATGTAATGGTGGGCACACGCGGAGAAAAACCGGAGCTATTCGAGGAGACATACGAGTTCCTCAAAGCCTTGGACGTCACCCAGCTGCACGTTTTTCCTTACTCTGAACGTCCTGGTACGGCAGCGCTCAAAATACCATACATCGTTTCCGACCAAGACAAAAAGCTGCGTAGCAAACGTCTCCTGGAACTATCCGACGAGAAAACGACTGCATTTTACAGTCGCCACATAGGCTGCGAGGCCGAAGTCTTGTTCGAGAAAGCCGCTACAGGAAAGGCCATGCACGGTTTCACGAAGAACTACATCCGAGTGGAACTGCCACCATCCGACAAAAACGACCAGCTTGACAACCAGATAATCAATGTCAAGTTAGGCGACTTCAACCATAATAAAACTGCATTAAAAGCAATACTCTGAGATGGACAAAACCGCTATTGTCATACTCAACTGGAACGGGGTGAAGATGCTTACGCGCTTTCTTCCCAACGTATTAGACTATTCACGTGACGAAGCTACCGTCTACGTAGCCGACAATGCATCGACCGACAATTCAATAGAAATATTGAAAAAACACTTTCCCGAAGTAAAGATTATCGTCCTCGAAAAGAACTGGGGGTTCGCCGAAGGCTACAACAAAGCCCTTGAACAAATAAACGCAGAATATTATGTACTGCTCAATTCTGACGTGGAAGTACCTCACCACTGGCTTACCCCACTCATAGAGTTCATGGACAACCACCCCGAAGCCGCTGCGTGCCAGCCCAAGTTGTTGTCTGAAAGCAACCGTGATGCATTTGAATACGCCGGGGCTTGCGGCGGCTTCATCGACCGTTATGGTTATCCTTTCTGTCGAGGCAGGATGTTCAACACCGTCGAAAACGATGACGGACAATACGACTATGCGACAGAAGTGCTATGGGCTACCGGGGCGTGTATGGTGATAAGAGCGGCTGACTTCAAGCAACAAGGTGGTTTCGATGCACGTTTCTTCGCCCATAGCGAGGAAATCGACCTTTGCTGGAGATTGAGATTGAGCGGCAGGAAAATCTATTGCATACCCGACAGTTTCGTTTACCACATCGGCGGTGGCACTTTGCCAAAGAACAACCCGATGAAAACGTACCTGAACTTCCGCAACAACCTAACAATGCTTTACAAGAACTTGCCCGACAACGAGCTACGCCACGTCATGCGGATGCGCACCTTGCTAGATTATGTTGCAGCGTTCCAAGCCCTGTTGGCTGGTCGCAAGGGCGACTTCAAGGCAATACTGAAAGGGCGAAAGGCCTTCAAGCAATGGTTACCAGAATACAAAGAGATACGTGAAAAGATACAAAACGGACGCCAAACTGCCGACATCACGGGCATCTACCGCCGCTCTATTCTTTGGCAATATTACGCCAAAGGACACAAGAAGTTCTCCGAATTAGACCAATAAAAACACATAAGGGCGAAAAAGCGGAACTGCACCAAACCTGACACACCGCTTTTTCGCCTTCCCGTATCTGTGCTTTTATTTCGTAAAGCCCAATGACATAACACTAAACTTGACGTCACCGCACTTCATAAGTTCCTCGGCGCACGAAATCACCGTGGCACCAGTAGTAACCACGTCGTCTACTATAAGAATGTGCTTACCGGCAAGTCCGTCGGCACGTTTCAACATAAACACATCCTTTACGTTGTCGTTGCGCTGCCAACGGTTCATCCTTGTCTGGCTGCCCTTAAACGATTTACGCTTCACTGCCTTACGGTCAACGGGAAGACTCGTTACCTCCCCCACTCCACGAGCTATCTCAAAACTTTGGTTGTATCCTCGTTCTCGCAGCCTCTTTCGCGCCAACGGAACGGGCACAACCACATCTATGCCATCAAAAAATCCATTCACGGCAAACTCTTCTGCTGCCATCCTGCCCATAAGTTCACCAACTTCAGGATGGTCAAAATACTTCATTGAATATACAATCCTACTGGCATCCGAATGTGCACGGTAATAAAACAACGCCGCTGCACGTTCAACAGGTATCCTACCCCAAAACAGCTTGGCCATATCATTATCATAGGGCCGAGCCGAAAAACCTGTACGTGGCAAGTCCATATTGCACGACGTACAGATAACATCCTCGCTTGCGGCAAGCCTGCAACCACACATCACACACTGCTTAGGCGATATTAGGTTGAACAAACTAACGATAAAATCAACAGGCGAAAGCACGAACAAGCGATTTATTATTGAAAATTAAATTAAAAATTAAGAGTTAAGAATTAAGAAAAACAGCCTTGAAATTACAACGAGGCATATTTTCTTAATTCTTAACTCTTAATTCTTAATCACCTTAGTAGCTTCTTGCTATGATTACGCGGTGCTTGGCGGGCTTGCCAGACACCATGTCTATACCCTCGGTCTGTTCCACTCCGAAGGGCACGCAACGAATTGTTGCCTGAGTATCCTCCTTGATTTTAGCCTCGGTCTCGGCCGTGCCGTCCCAATGGCAGAGGAAGAAGCCACCGTCCTTGATACGCTCCTTGAACTCGTCGTAGTTGTCACACTCGTAGATACGTGAGTCGCGGTAGGCCTTAGCCTTCTCAAACATATTCTGCTGTATGTCCTTCAACAACTGCTCCACGCGCTCCACAATGCCGTCAACGGGCACAGTGTCTTTCTCCAACGTGTCGCGGCGCATTATCTCGAGAGTATTGTTCTCAAGGTCTCGGCCACCCATTACCAGGCGCACTGGCACACCCTTCAGCTCATAATCGGCAAACTTGAAGCCCGGGCGCTTGTTGTCGGCATCGTCGTACTTCACCGATATGCCGGCCTCGCGCAGCGCATTGATGACAGGCGTCAACTTCTCCGTGATAGCCTTCAGCTGTTCCGGCCCCTTGGTGATTGGCACTATAACCACCTGTATGGGCGCAAGCATAGGCGGCAGCACAAGTCCGTTATCGTCAGAGTGGGTCATTATGAGCGCACCAATCAGTCGCGTAGACACGCCCCACGACGTTGCCCACACATACTCGGGCTTGTTTTCCTTGTTAAGGTAGGTCACGTCGAAAGCCTTGGCGAAGTTCTGGCCGAGGAAGTGGCTCGTTCCGCTCTGCAGGGCCTTGCCGTCCTGCATCATAGCCTCTATGGTGTAAGTGTCAAGCGCACCTGCAAAACGCTCGGTCTCGCTCTTCACTCCCTGGACAACGGGCACCGCCATCCACTTCTCGGCGAAGTCGGCGTACACGTGCAACATCTTCTGTGCCTCGGCCTCAGCTTCCTCGCGGGTGGCGTGGGCGGTGTGCCCCTCCTGCCAGAGGAACTCCGACGTGCGGAGGAACGGGCGCGTGCGCATCTCCCAGCGCATCACGTTACACCACTGGTTGCACATCAGCGGCAGGTCACGATAAGAATGTATCCAGTTCTTGTAAGTATTCCAGATTATAGTCTCTGACGTCGGGCGTATGATGAGTTCCTCCTCGAGCTTGGCCGTAGGGTCAACCTCAACGCCGCTCTTGTCCTCCTTCGCGCGCAAGCGGTAGTGCGTCACGACGGCACACTCCTTGGCAAAGCCCTCCACGTGCTCCGCCTCACGCGACAGGAACGACTTTGGTATGAGCAACGGGAAATAAGCGTTCTGCGCGCCTGTCTCCTTGAACATCTTGTCAAGTTGCTGCTGCATCTTCTCCCAGATGGCATAGCCATAGGGCTTTATCACCATGCAGCCGCGCACGGCGGACTGCTCGGCAAGGTCAGCCTTGGTCACGAGGTCGTTATACCACTGACTGTAATTGTCAGCTCTTTTAGTCAAGTCTTTCAGTTCTTTAGCCATGATAAAATGCTTTGTTTATCCTAATTTGGATGCAAACTTACACATTTTTTGCGTAATATTGAAATAATCCGTCCACTTTCATCATGCCGTTGCCTTTTAACAGGCCACAAACCGAGGCCTGGCTCAACGCTTTGGCACATACAAGCGTGCCATGTCTACACCTTCAAGCTCAAGCAGACGGGCCTTTTTGTCAAGTCCTCCGGCATAACCCGTAAGGCTGCCGCCACTGCCAACGACGCGGTGACATGGCACGAATATGCTTATGGGATTATGCCCAACGCCGCCGCCTACGGCTTGCGCCGGCATCCGCCCAACGCCGAACTTACGGGCTACCAACTCTGCTATATGGCCGTATGTCACGACTTCGCCATAGGGTATTTGCCTTAATATGTCCCACACGGCCATACGGAACGCCGTGCCCTCTAACCGCAACGCCGGCATTGCAGCTGGTCGAGAGCCTGCAAAATAATCGTCTAACCATGCCGCCGCCTCGCCGAATATGGGCAGGTCGGCCTCACGCGCGTCGCCACGGAGCGTTGCCCCGAAATACTTTTGCCCGTCAAACCACGCCCCCGTTAGTGCCGTGCCGTCGCTGGCGAGCGTCATGCCGCCCAGCGGCGAGCGGTATTTATATATGTACTGCATAACTGAAATATATGTTTTCGTCACGTAAACGAGACGTGTCAAATGTAGGAATAGCCACGTTGTAGGGACGCACGGCTCGTGCGTCCGTGTGCCGGATATGCTTCTAAACAGCCATGCTTTTAAGTATATATGTACCTGTCGGCGCAGCGGACGCACGAGCCGTGCGTCCCTACAACGTGGGTGTATCGTTATCGTGACACAGCCTCAAAAAAAATAGTGTAGGCAAAGTTACGCCAATACAGCCTGAAAACAAGCGTTCTTGAACGCTTTTAACATTATCAATGCCCGCAATTAGCCAACACCTGCTGTAGGGACATAATTTATTATATCCGCAAACCGCCAACTGTAGGGACATAATTCATTATGTCCGCACGCCACGAAGGGGCGTATGTTGGCAAATAATACTACGCAATACGTTTCAGCGAAACGTGCTGACATAATGAACCAAAGGTCAGCGTAAGCTAATTATGTCCCTACAGCAGGTGTTGGCTAATTGCGGACATTCATATAATAAATTATGTCCCTACGGTGGGCAGTTCGCGAATATTCATTTTAATATTCACTTTGCTATCCGGAAACGACAACTTGATGCACGGCTTGCGCCGCATGGCATAACCCTTTGACTGTCAAGTCTTTGCAAAAGGGCATCTTTTAACGGCTAAAAGGGCATCTTTTAGCTTTCAAAAGGTATTGAAAAGCAAGCTAAAAGATGCCCTTTCGGCAGCCGGTCTAATTCTTCATTATCCCCGTATCGACGTTTTGCCTTATGGCGTTGCGCTCCACTGTCTTGCGTTCGCGCCCTTTCGAGAGTCGCCATGTCAGGCTAAGCGTGAGCATATTGCCCATGTCGCCGCTATATGCGCGCATGGTTTTATGCACGTAACGGTTAAGCTGCTCAGCGTCGTTCGTCTTCACGCGGTCTTGGAAACAATGCTGCCAATAGAGCGAAATGTTGAAGTTGCCCAGCCGGTATGATGCCGTAAGGTAGTAGACGGTGGCCTGACGGTTCTTTGTTTCGCCTTCAAGGAAATTCCAGCCGTTGTCAACGTATGCCGAAAGAGACAGCCGTCCGAGGTATGCGTCGGCACCCGCACTCCAGTTGAAGGCCGACGAATGGTGGGTATAGTCGTCGCCGTAGTTGAAGCATCTGTACAGTCCGCCCATGAAATTGAGCGACAGCTTGCCCGGCAGCACGTCGTAACGTGTGTAGTTGTCTACGTAAAACAGGTTGACGGCGGGCTGGTTGGTGCGGGTGGAAAGGAAATACGTGCCGCCGTCGTCTGCCGTCATGCGCTCTATTTTCGGCATCGTGCAGTCGGGACTTTTGCGGTATGCCGTCATGAATTGGGTGTACAGCGACGGCAGCTGTAGCGATGCCGTGACCGACTGTTCAATAACCTTGTTCGGCCGAAGTGCCGGGTTTCCCGCGGTAAACTCAAGGGCGTTGTCCTTCACCGTGGCATCTCCTAAAAACGCAAGGCGCGGAGGCTTCTGCGTCATCGACACATCATAACTAAGCCGGAAGGGCCGCCACGGCGACCATGACAGCTGCAACTCGGGTCGCCACAGCCAGTAGTCGTTGCGCTGGGAGCCTTGGCGGTAGTGGCGATAGCTTGCGCCAGTGCCGACGGTGTACGACAGGTTGGCAAGCCTACCTTTTACTTGTGCGAACAGATAAACGCCCTGCGTGAGGATGGAGTTGCTGGCCTCGGTGTCCCCACGATAGTCAACGTCAGTAAAACCGTAGTCGAACGTAGCCCCGGCTGACAACGTGAAAGGCCGCAAGCGGTTCTCATATACGGCCTCGGCAAACAGCGTGCGTGCCTTGCTTGCAGAGGTATAGGCGTATGGCGAACTGCCGCCGTAGGCATAATCGTAGTCCGACGCGGTGTAACTTCCTGACGCATTGACCGTCAGGCTCTGCCGTTCCGTCAGGTTGTAGTTGAAGTACAGGTCGGCCAAGGCAGTCTTCGTGTCGTCTGTCGAACTTATCGGCAGCGTTTCTTCAACGCCGCCAGACGTCTCCGTGCGCGTCCTCGTGTTCCTCGGCGTGCGCGAAAGCGTACCGCCGATGGTTGTTTGCAGGGTGTAGCGCGACGTGTCGGCAAGGGTGTATTGCAGTTGCAGGTCGTGCGAAACCAGTCTTGTGCGCCAGTCGTTGTCGGTGCGTTGCATGGTGAAAACAGAGTTGTCGGGCATCAAGTAGTCGGCAGTCTCCTCATATTTCTGCTTTTCCGTGTCGGTAAACTGGAACGAATAGTTTACTCCGAACTCGCTTTTTCCACGGTTGGCCTTGGCGAACACCTCCCCGTTCGACCTCTTCGCGGTGAGCGTTTGCATGAGTTCCGCACCAACGGTGTAGCCTCGTTCGGGCTTGTCGGTAATGATGTTGATTACGAAATCGATGTCCGTGCCGTAACGGGCACCGGGGTTTTGCAGGAAGTCAACGCGCCTGACTGTCTTCGGGTCGAGCGACGTCAGGTCGTGCCTGTCGGCCACAACGTCGTTGATGCGTACCTGAAGCTGCCCCATGTTGGGCGGCACTGATATTGTTTTCGTCACCTCGTTAACCGTAACCAATGGCAATGCGAGGCGCGAGAGCAGACCGTAGCCGGTGGTGGCGGCCTCTTTCTGCTCCTTGGTTGGCAATAGGTGCAGGGCATCTCCGTTATTGATTATGCGCGAACTTTTTACTACAACCTCCTTCAGGGCTATCGAGTCGCTTACTTGCTTGCCGCCGTCGTCATCGCCGCCAGTGACTTGGGCTACCGATAAATACGGCAAGGCGAGACAAACAATGAATAAAAACAATCTTCCCATCTTTGCTTTTTTCGTGCAAAGATAGGCTTACACAACGCGAAGAATGAAACAAAAAGGCTGACAACTTACTGACATTTCACTGACAACAAGTCGAAAAACATGGTATATGACGCAATTACCCCATAAACAAAAGCCAACCGAACAGGCGAATGGTAGCCGGCCCGGTTGGCCTTAATGATATTCTTTCACTAATCCTTATATGCCAATTTATACGCACGCCCGCGCTCTGACTCAATCCTCATGCCGGTGCGTTGCTCTATGACTGGCTTCAGCCTACGTATCAATGTGTAAAGCGTCTCGCTGGCATCGTCCTTACCAGGCCATAGCGTTGAGCATATTTCGTCTTTTGACAACCTGTGTCCTTCGGCGTTGAGGAACATCCGCATGAGTTCCGCTTGCATCGGAGTGAAGCGAACTTCCTCGCCTGACGAATTGTAAAAGGTATCCATGCTTTCGTCATAATGCAGCGCAACATTTTCACGGACACAGGCAACGGCTACGCCGTCAGCCTCGCGCTTACGCATATATCGCATAGAGAACACGCCCCACAGCATAGCCACGAACCACAAAGTTACGGGCAGACTTTGGTCTGAAAGACTTAAAACGGTGGCGAAAGAGCAGTCGGCATTGGCCCGCAATGCAACCTTTACGCCTTCGGAACGTGCCGTCTGCGGGTATATTATGATTGTGTCGCCGCTTATGGTCATGCTGTCGCACCATGCAACCTCTTGCCCACTGCCCTGCGGAAGCACAGCCAACGAGATATAAGACTTACCGCGAAGCTCCGGGATTGACAGCCTTTCGGTAAAGCGCCTATCGCGTACCAGCATGGCCGCGACTTCAGACGACACCGCGTTCAACTGCTTGCAGACACGTATAGTGTCGTTGTTCACCCATGAACGGCCGTTTTCGGCCAGCGTATTCAAAAGCGCATTGTTAAGGTCTGACGCTATCCGTGCACGTGCATCCATATAATTGCCCGTACCGGTAGCCAAGGCTGAAAGTGCCAGCAATGCAAAAACCAATATTGAAAAATGTGCTTTCATATCTTTAAGTGTTTGGTTTGTCAAAATGATGTCGTATTATATTCCTCGTTCTTCACGGCGTATTGCCGCCACGAACGATATTTCCAATCGATTTCATCAGTGATTATCTTAGTACGAGGACCGAACTTTACAATCTTTTGAGTACGCATCAGGCTTGGCCAACCGTTGAAAAACAGATGGTAATCCTCAAGTTGCGTGACGGTCATACCAAAGTCCAGACTGTCTTTGAGTATTTTGTTCAATCCGCCGGCTATGGTATCTTTTAATAGAATGTTAAACACTCCGCTTAACATATCGCCCGTTTCGTCAGCAGTGTACTTTGTAACCGTAGTCCCAAAAATGTTGTAATCAAGCTCCGTGCCGTATTCATCAAACGGCTCGTAGCCCACGTAAAACGTTGTGAACGACGAGTCTTTATCGGTATCGTCAACGGTTGTCCGACCGATGTCAAACACGTTACCGTGCAGCAAAAAGAGAGTTGTCAACTCGTCGTATGCCTTCAATACACCGGCCTCTGTGGAATACATGAGCGTAAGAAGCCCCTCAAACTGGTTACGCGGCATGAACTCTTCCAAACTGTCTGTAGTGGAATAAAGCGAATCGAGCATAATCTTTATACCGCCTTTCATGCGGTCGCGTATCTCTTTCCAGTTGTCAAGCCCCTTCAACGTACCGTATTCGTCGGTGGTGAAAACAACTCTCAAATCCTTAAAATAATCTTGCAAGGTGGCCATCATCCTGTTACCGACGTCATCGGTAGAGGCTTCCGCAAATTCCGAACTTATCGGTATATACTCCATCTTGTAACCCTTGGCCGTTGAATCGCGCACGGTTATCATAAATTCCTCACTGAAAGTGGTGTCTGAACTCAACGTGTCGCCATCATCAACCGTGAGCACCGTGCGTGTGCGGACATACTTCATGGTATCACCTTTCCAGAAATATGCAACCGCTGCGATGGTTGAGTCTTGCACATCAAGGTCCGCAACTCCATGAAAAGCCACGCTCCCGCCCATGCCGAGACATACCGACAAGAACAAGACCAAGGGCAATATACATTTTGTTTTCATAGGCTTTGACGGGCTTACAAGTAATATTGTTTTGCAAATATAATGATTTATTGACAAAAAGCAAAGGCCAAAGCCGCAAAAAACGTAAAATAATAATCCCCTGAAACACCGTGTGCTTCAGGGGACTTGTATAATAAACTTGCTTTACAGTGCAAAAATTATTCTGTTGCGGGAGCTTCTTCAGCCTTTGCCTCCTCGGCAGCGGGAGCCTCAACTGTGGCCTCTTCTGCTGCTACAGGAGCCTCGGCCTCTGCGGCGGGAGCTTCTTCCACTTTCTCCTCACCCTCTGCAACGACCTTCACGGGTATTTCAACAAGCACTTCTTTATGGAAGTGTACAGTGGCAACATAGTCGCCTACCTTCTTTGCATCGTGCATAGTGATAATCTTGCGGTCAATGTCATGGCCCAGCTTCTGCAACTCGGCTGCAACGGTGTTGGCCGTAACCGCACCGTAAGCAACACCGTTCGCGCTGACCTTAACAGGAATGACAAGGGCTATATCCTTCAAAGCCTCGCCCTTCTTCTCGGCCTCGGCCTTGATAGCGGCCAGCTTGCGAGCCTGCTGCTTCAAAGTCTCGGCGAGCTGCTTCTTGGCAGATGCAGAGGCAATAACGCCCTTACCCGTAGGTATAAGGTAGTTGCGGCCATAGCCGTCTTTAACAGTTACTATATCGTTCTTGAATCCCAAGCCGATGATGTCTTCTTTCAGTATTATTTCCATCGTGTCTCCTCCTTAATTATTTCAACAAGTCCGTAACGTATGGAAGCAATGCTATCTGGCGTGCACGCTTGACAGCCTGGGCCACACGGCGTTGGTATTTCAGCGATGTTCCGGTAATGCGGCGGGGCAGTATCTTGCCCTGCTCGTTCAAGAACTTCTTAAGGAACTCTGGATCCTTGTAGTCGATGTACTTGATGCCGCTCTTCTTGAAACGGCAATACTTCTTCCTCTTTGTGTCAACTGAGGGCGGAGTCAAATATCTTATTTCTGATTCTTGTGCTGCCATTGTTTAAGCCTCCTCTTTTTTAGCTAATTTGTTTCTTCTCTTCTCGGCGTACTCTACGGCGTACTTGTCGAGCTTCACTGTCATGAAACGGATAACCTTCTCATCGCGGCGGTATCCGGTCTCAAGCGTCTTGATTACTTCAGGCTCAGCCTTGAATTCGAGCAGGCAGTAGAAACCTGTCGATTTCTTCTGGATAGCGTAAGCCATCTTCTTCAATCCCCAGGTCTCTTCGTTCAGGATTTCCGCACCCTTATCGGTAAGCAGGCCCTTGAATTTTGCGACCGTTTCCTTCATCTGTTCATCAGACAAAACGGGAGTTAAAATGAAAACGGTTTCGTATTGATTCATACTACTTAAATGATTAATTTGTTTATAATTTTGCAAAATGCGGTGCAAAGGTACGCTTTTCCCGTGACATAGCATTCATTTATAATGTGAAAGACACAAAGTTTTAACTTATTTTTGCCTTTATTGCCTTATAAAACGCTATAATTTAGAGCTTTATTGCTCGCAATATTGATTTTTCTCTGTATTTTTGCATCTGCACAAACATATAGACAATGAAGAAATACATACACCATTCCGGTTTTACATTGCTTTGCCTTGGCGTCTTAATGTTACTTCTCGGCTACACCTCAGGCTGGACCGACAATAACGCCTTCACCATCACAGCCGCCGCTTTGGTTGTGGTCGGAGCCGTGCTACACGTGTATTTCATAAAGAAAGAAAGCAAATATTAACACAAGACGTAACAACCAAAGTTACAATCCGTATCCTTTTAGGATGCAAAAGGGCACAAAACGCAAGGTAAAAGGGCACCTTTTGCAAGCCAAAAGGTATCCTTTAGCTAACACACTGAAAGTCATTTTGCAACGTGTTGAATATCAATCCATTACGTAATAGGCTGATATTCATTTTTCAATACGACATAATTACACACATAATTAAAATTAATATCATTATCAAACAGGCAAAAAGATAAACCCTGAGGCAGGCTTTCTTTTTGACAGAAGTCTTTTCCTCGTCAATTATCCCATTATCACCACTAAACGAAACGATAGCCTGTTTAAGATGGCTTAACATGAAAGCCAACTCAAAATCGACAAGTTCTATAACTTTACAATTTTTCCATCCCATACCGTCTGTTGTCAAAATGTAAAGTTGACGAAAAGCAAATGGGTAAAGCGCCTTGTGTATTTCATAATCAAAATTGCGTATTTCATAATCAAAATAGCAACATTCCACATCTTTCCAATAGTAATGCCGCCATACAAGTTTACGCCCTTTTCGCTCGGCATAATGTATTCCGTCGGCATCAACTACCAGCTTTTGCCTGCGCGTAATAAGCACAACTGATTTACACAAGGCAAGAACAAAGAAAACAACGACGCCGGCAACGCACCAAAAATAGTAGTCGGCAATATATGAAAGATATACGCACAACGCACATGAAACCCACAATATTATCGGGTAAGCAAGGCTTTCATTGATTACATATTTGTCCATTTCGTTACATTATAACATCAAATGTCACTTATTTTCAGTCGTCCCTGCACCGTACATACTTTCCATTAACTCACCACGCACCGAGTTTCCAACCTTTTTTACGCCTGTGTCCTTGCCTGCATCCTTGGATAACACTGACACAAAACCGTCGTCCCCCACCATTACGAGCCAGAACTTGCGCAATGGGACTTTGGCGTTTTCCTTGATTTCGAGATGCTTCATGTAAACATTGCGGCACAAATCTTGCTTTGCAAGTTTGTCATTTGATGAATTGACAAAGACAACACGCCCGTCAACAACCATATATGAAGACGGATACAAAGGCTTTTTACCATAGTATTCGCCGTATCTCATCAGCGTGGCCGGACCTAATGAATATATGTTTTCCGCATCAATACCCGGATTTTCACGTAAGACGACGCCGCTTTCAAGAGCCAAATATTTGTATTCGGGATACGTCGCAACATACTCTCTGACAACGGCATTCAGCGTTGGAACGACACTTGACGAATCAATCCGTACCATTATATTATTCAAATCATCGTCATCACCGCGATTGTTTGAAGCACATTGGCATAATAAAAGCGATAAAAAGACAAGTAAAATATATGACTTTATCATTGCACAAAGAATTTATTTGTAATTCGCTTCGGTTATATTCACTGGCATTCAAGCCCTTCAATTTGTCTGCTTACCCTACTTACATCTTTCATTAAATCATCACAATAAGGTTTTTCCATACCCATTTGTTCCAACATATGCAACAAGACACATCTTACAACGCACTTATTTCTTACAGCACCGGCTAATGCCGGAACATAAGAAGAATATTTGCTTTCTGCCAAACTGACAGGCACGGCCAAAGGATTCCACCTTGCTAATATACTGTTAATGCGCAAATCCAATCCATCCATACTGCAAATTTATTTATCCGCAAGGCATAAAAACAACAAATAAGTAACGGTTGTCATCTGCAAATATAGTTTTTTTTGTTCATCCGCAAATCTGTTGGATAGAAATATTTTTTGGAATATAATCAAACAAAAATTGAATGTACCCATGTGCGGACATAATTTATTATGTCCGCACGTTTCATTTAAAACGTATTACGCTGTCATACAGGAAGTTAAACGCTCCTTCGTGACGTATGGACATAATAAATTATATCCATACTTTGCAAAGACTTCATGACATAAAAATGCCAATAATGCGACACGATAAGCGGGCAAACATTGAGGCGCATATTCCCCAAATGTTTGCCCGCTTAAATTGATTTTAAGTTATAAAAACGAAAGGCTAACTTTACTGACGGCTCGTCAATCCTGTTCGGGAGTGATGAGCTTATAGCCTTTACCGTGGATGTTGATGATTTCAATCTGGTCGTCGTCCTTCAAATGCTTACGCAGTTTGGTGATGTAAACGTCCATTGAGCGGGCGTTGAAATAGTTGTCGTCAATCCAGATTGTCTTCAGTGCGAAGTCACGCTGCAATATTTCGTTTGCATGAGAGCAAAGAAGCGCCAACAGTTCGTTTTCCTTCGTAGTGAGCTTCGTCTGCTTGTCGCCGATTGTGAGGAGCTGTTTCTGCGTGTCGAAGGTGAAGCGGCCGATGTGGTAAATGGTGTTCTCCTTGTTCTTCTTGCCACGCACGCGGCGCAGGATTGCCTCGATACGGAACACGAGTTCTTCCATGGAGAATGGTTTTGTAATATAGTCATCAGCACCAATCTTGAAACCTTCAAGGATGTCCTCCTTCAAAGTCTTGGCCGTAAGGAAGATTATCGGGATTTCGGCGTTAGCCTGACGTATCTCCTGCGCCAATGCGAAACCGTCTTTCTTGGGCATCATTACATCAAGGACGCAAATGTCAAACTTGCTCTTCAAGAAAGCCTTGTAGCCGGCTTCGCCGTCCGGGCAGAGTTCCGCGCTGTACCCCTTGGCCTGCAAATATTCGCGAAGCAACATTCCAAGGTTCTCGTCGTCTTCGCACAATAGGATTTTCAGTTTCTCGTCCATATTCTTTCTACTTTTTAATTATTGGTAATGATATTATGAATTTCGTTCCTTTTCCCCTTTCGCTTTCCACGTGAATTTCGCCTTTATGCAAGTCAACCATCTTTTTCACGTAGGCAAGGCCGAGGCCGAAGCCCTTAACGTCATGCACATTCCCGGTGTGCACACGGTAGAACTTCTCAAAAATCTTCTTCAAGTTTTCCTTCTTTATGCCCACGCCATTGTCCTTTATTGAAAAATACAGTTTATCCTTGTCGTTCCATGTGGCGATGTGCAATTCCACAGGACGGTCGGGGTCACGGTATTTCACGGCGTTGTCAAGCAAGTTGAAGATAACGTTCGTAAAGTGCATTTCATCAACATATATCGTAGGCTCAACAGCGTTAAGCTCTGTCGTGATGTGCCCGCCGGTATGCTCCACACGAAGAGTGAATGTGTTAGCAACACTTTCCGCCAATTCGTTCAGGTTGAGTTCCTTCTTCTTGAAGATAGCTTTCTTACGGTCGAACATCGACATCTGCAGCACTTTCTCGACCAAGAAACGCAGACGTTTAGACTCATCATTGATTACATTCCCTAAATGTTTCATCATGACGGGGCTCTTGGTCACGGCCTCATCGTTAAGCATCTGTGCCGCGAGCGAAATGCTGCTGATGGGCGTCTTCAGCTCATGGGTCATGTTGTTGATAAAGTCGTTCTTGATTTCAGTGTACCTCTTTTGCCTGAAAATCACGACTATAGTAAAGATAAAGGTGACAAGCAAAACTATGGTAAACGCCACTGAAGGTATCATGAACTTCACCCCACTGAAGATGTAGCTGCTCATGTCAGGAAAGTGTATGCGCACTACACCCATCTTATTTGAAGGGTCGTTCCTGAAAAGGACTTGCGAATACGTATAGTCCTCGCCCTCACCTGTATAGTCGGGACACCTATAAACCTCGCGCCCGTCTTGCGTTGACACCGTAAAATGATACGGAATGTCTATGCCGTTATTCATCAGCTCGGTCTTTATGTCCTGGTCGAGCATCTTGAAATTTATGCGTTCACGTAAAGGCTTGTCAGAGGCTGTGTACAAAATGCTGTAGACAACTTCGTCAAGAAGGGCCTTTTGATATATGTACCGGTTCTTAACCATTTCACGCATGGATTTTGTTGCCGCGGAAATGGAGTTTTTATCGCTTCGCAAAATCACCGCCTTCGGCATCGATGACGGCTTCATGCTTATCGTCTTGAGCTCAAACGTTGAGTAAGCGGCACCGTTATGCACCGTTATCGGCGACTGGTGGGAGTGTTGGGTGAATTCACCGTCACTGCTAACCCCGACATTTACCGAGTCTGCATCATTCGCCCTGCGCCCCGTAGCGTTAACACCTTTCTCAAGATACCTCAACGTCTCGTTAAGCTCAAGGTTGCGTGAAGCCTGGTAAAGGGCTTTATTGACAGATTCGTCAAACTGTTCCTTCTTCATGTGAACCATCGCCTCGATATACTTCAGCTGCATAAACAACAGAACGAGGAACGACAGTCCCATAACTACTGCCACTAACCAAATAGTTGTTTTCTTCATGACAACAAATATATTGCAAAAAGAAACGCGGTCTTCCGGTTTTGTTAATAAAATCGGTAAAATTTATCTATATTAACCTAAAATGTGCGATTTATTTAATATTCGTCAAGTATCAATCAACACCTGGTGACTATCTCATGTAAACCAAAAGTTTACTTGCCACGCTCATAACATACCGTTACCATAAACAAAAACAAAGGCAAGGATGCAGATAATCCACATCCTTGCCACAAATAATAAACATTCATGCATCCATCGGCTTGCCGACAGGCAGGATAAAGGGACGCAATACTAATTCGTCAGTCTTCCTTGTCTGTCATTTCAGCTTCATGCGCCTTGATAAGCTCTTGCTGTATTTCGTTCGGAACAAGCTCGTAGCTTGCGAACTTCGTCGTGAACGAAGCGCGCCCACCAGTCAACGAACTCAACGAAATGGAATAATTTGCAAGTTCCTTCTGCGGTATCTTGGCCTGCAACTTCTGGTAGCCAGCCTCACTATCCATACCCATTATAAGGGCGCGGCGTCCCTGAAGGTCGCTCATCACGTCGCCCATGAAGTCAGACGGGACGTATACTTCCAAGTCATAAATAGGTTCGAGAATTTTCGGCCCGGCATTCTTGAACGCATCAGAGAACGCATGACGTGCAGCCAACATGAACGAAAGCTCGTTACTGTCAACAGGGTGCATCTTGCCATCATACACCACAACGCGAACGTCACGAGCATAACTGCCCGTCAGCGGGCCTTGTTCCATACGCTCCATGACACCTTTCAATATAGCCGGCATGAAGCGCGTGTCGATAGCTCCGCCTACAACCGAGTTAATGAACACGAGCTTTCCTCCCCACTCAAGGTCGATAACTTCCTTGCTCTTGATGTTCATCCTATACTCTTGGCCGTCAAACTTGTAAGATACAGGGTCGGGCATTCCTTCTGCATAAGGCTCCACGATGAGATGAACCTCACCAAACTGACCAGCTCCACCAGACTGTTTCTTGTGACGATAGTCTGCCCTCGCTGCCTTGGTAATGGTCTCACGATAAGGTATCTTGGCGTCAACAAACTTCACGGGCAGTTTCTCGTTGTTCTCCAAACGCCATTTCAGCGTGCGCAGGTGGAATTCTCCCTGTCCGTGGATGATAGTCTGTCTCAATTCCTTGCTTTGCTCAACAACCCACGTCGGGTCCTCCTGGCGCATCTTGGTGAGCGCTGCCATCAGCTTCTCAGTATCCGCCTCATTAACAGCCTTTATTGCACGCGAATACTTTGAATTTGGATATTTAATGAAATCAAACCTATTGTCACAATCCTTCCCGTTGAGAGTATTACCCGTCTTGACGTCTTTCAGCTTGACCGTACAGCCGATGTCACCGGCGTTCAGGCAGTCAACAGGCTGGCGGTTGGCACCGGCACAAACGTAAATGTTGGCTATGCGCTCCTTTGAACCACGGTCGGCGTTGCTCAAGTCGTCACCCGGCTTCACACAACCACTCATAACCTTGAAGTAAGATACTTCACCGATATGAGGTTCAACACCAGTCTTGAAGAAGTAAAGCGACTCCGACCCAGTGGTCTCAGCAGGCACTTCCTCACCACGAGTGTTATGCACCTTCGGCATCTCGCTTACGAACGGAACAACATTGCCCAAGAATTCCATCAGTCGGCGCACGCCCATACTCCTTCCGGCACAAACGCAGAACACGGGGAAAATAGACCTTGTAACAAGTCCCTTGCGTATTCCCTCGCGCATCTCGTCCTCCGTCAACGTCTCCTCCTCAAAGAATTTCTCCATCAACGTCTCGTCGTTCTCGGCGGCAGCCTCCACGAGAGCTTTATGCAACTCCATCGCCTTGTCCATCTCCTCGGCAGGGATGTCCTCTATTATTGGCTCTCCCCCTTCCGGCTTCCATGAATATTTCTTCATGAGGAGAACGTCTATGAGGGCGTTAAAGCCCGGTCCTGTCTCGATGGGGTATTGTATCTGGACGCACTTGGAACCGTAAATGTCCTTCATGCTGTTTATTATCACGTCAAAGTCGCACTTGTCGCTGTCAAGCTGGTTAACAAGGAAGATTACCGGCTTCTTCAGCTTTTCCGTATAACGGAAGTTGTTTTGCGTGCCTACCTCCGGGCCATACTGGCCGTTAATCAGGAGCAAGGCCTGGTCGGTCACGTTAAGTGCCGTAATGGCTCCGCCCACGAAGTCGTCAGCTCCGGGACAGTCTATGATATTAAGTTTCTTATTGTTCCACTCTACGTTAAAAACGGTTGAGAACACTGAGTAGCCGTATTCCTGCTCAACCGGGAAATAGTCGCTCACCGTGTTCTTCGCCTCGACGCTTCCACGGCGCTTGATTACACCACTTTCATACAACATAGCTTCGGCAAGAGTAGTCTTGCCTGAACCCGCACTGCCAAGCAACGCGATGTTTTTGATTTCGTTTGTTTGATAAACTCTCATATTGATATAGATTTAAGTTTGTTACAAATAACGGCCTCTAAATTACTAATTTTTAAGCGAACTGGCAAAACAATTTGACAAAAAGACTACAAAAATTAAAACATATTAGTAATTTTGCAGTAAAATAAAGGAACCTAACACAACAAGCACACACACCATGCCAGGTATTTACATCCACATCCCATTCTGCCGAAGCCGTTGCATCTATTGCGGTTTTTACTCCACCACGCTACTCGGGCTACGCCAACAATACATAAAAGCCTTGTGCAAGGAAATGCAGCTGAGAAAAGACTACATCCACGGAACGTTCAACACGGTTTACATAGGCGGCGGAACGCCATCAATATTGGACGCAGACGAACTCGAGACCCTTTACCAATATATATATAAGGTATTCCCCGTCTCCCCGAATGCGGAAGTTACCATGGAGTGCAACCCTGACGACGTGACGCCAGACTTCGCCGAAACCGTGTCACGCCTACCCGTAAACCGTATAAGCATGGGTGCGCAGACGTTCAGCAACAAACGGTTAAGCCTACTGCGCAGACGGCACGATGCCGACGACGTAAGCCGCGCCGTAAACCTGTTGAGGGAGGCTGGAATAAAGAACATAAGTATAGACCTGATGTTCGGTTTCCCCGGGGAGACGCTTGCCGAATGGGCGTCAGACATAGAGGAGGCCGTTGCACTTGGCGTAGAGCATATTTCGGCATACAGCCTGATGTACGAAGAAGGCACGCCATTGACAGCCCTGCTGGAGCAAGGCGTTGTTGAAGATGTGGGAGACGAAATGTACCGCACCATGTACGACACGCTCGTGGCACGTCTCGGCAAGGCGGGATACGAGCATTATGAAATAAGCAACTTTGCACGAAATGGGTTCCGCTCGCAACACAACAGCAGCTATTGGCGACAAGTGCCTTACATAGGGTTAGGCGCAGCTGCCCACTCGTTCGACCTGAAGTCGCGGCAGTGGAACATCTCCGACGTTCGTAAATACATCTCCGCAATAACCGATGGCGTAATACCGTTTGAGCGTGAGACACTCAATACGGACACGACGTTCAATGACATAATAACGACTTCATTGCGCACCTGCGAAGGCATTGACCTGGAATATGTTGAAAACGCGCTTGGCAAGGAATACAAGAACACGCTGCTGGAAAACGCCGCACAGCACGTAAGGAATGGCCTTTTAACCTCAGACGGCAAATATCTCAGGCTGACACGTGACGGGGTTTTCATCAGCGACATGATTATGAGCGATTTAATGATTGCATGAGATGTCATGGTTAAACATTCCTAAATAGCCAAGAACATTTTAACACCGCAATATTAAAGAAGCACGCTTCAACATAACACAGTTATATTTTTACATAAAAGACAACGACTTTTCCGTAGAAATATAGCTCCTTGTAAATCAATAATATAGCACGTGCATTGTAAAATGCCGTAAATGGCGATGCGAAAGATGCCCTTTTGCATCGCCATTTACGGCATTTTATGCACCGATATGCCATGAATTGCACAGCAGGCAGTATCTTAACACACGGAACGAAGACCGAAGGCTGAATTTATAATGTTAAATATTGTAGCCTGAAAAAGCCATGACTGTTAAATAAACAGAAATGTCGCTTACCCCGTCCGCCCATTTATTTTAAGTTCATTTAAATGATATAAAATTCTTTTTTTATGCAACTATTTGTAAAGATAAGAAAAATACGTACCTTTGCGAGCTGAACAATATGGAAGGAAAGGCCGTAGAGGGCGTATAAGAAGCATCCGCAGGCAGTGTTTGCCGCATCAATGCACCAACGTCTCGACGCCAACCTAATTTGTGAGAAATGATTTCAGTAGAGAAACTAAAAGTGGAATTCGGGGTTAAGCCGTTGTTCAGTAACGCGAGCTTTGTCATCAACGACCGCGACCGCATAGCCCTCGTGGGCAAGAACGGCGCCGGCAAGTCCACAATGTTAAAGATACTGTGCGGCCAGCAAAAGCCCACCAGCGGCACCGTCGCTATCCCGTCGGGAACAACGATAGGCTACCTGCCACAGGTAATGGTGCTGCAAGACGACACTACGGTGCGCGAAGAAGCGCGAAAAGCGTTCGCCGGGAACACGGAGTTAAAGGCACGCATAGAGGGCATGAACGCCGAACTGTCAGAACGTACTGACTATGAAAGCCCTGAATATATGGCTCTTGTGGAAAAGTTCACGCGCGAGCATGAGCGTTACATGATGATGGGGGCCGAAGGATACGAGGCCAACATCGAGCGCACGCTTATGGGGTTGGGGTTCACTCGCGACGACCTTGACCGCCCGACGAGCGAGTTCAGCGGCGGATGGCGTATGCGTATAGAACTGGCTAAAATCCTGCTTGAACGCCCCGACGTGCTCCTGCTTGACGAGCCTACTAACCACCTCGACATCGAGAGCATCCAGTGGCTTGAACAATTCTTGTCACAAAGCGCGAAGGCCGTCGTCCTCGTAAGTCACGACCGTGCTTTCATCAACAACGTAACCAACCGCACGTTGGAGATAAGTTGCGGAAAAGTCATTGACTACAAGGTAAAATATGACGAATACGTGAAGCTGCGCGCCGAGCGCAGGGAGCAACAGCTCCGCGCCTACGAGAACCAGCAGAAGGAGATTGCAGACATAAAGGACTTTATCGAGAAATTTCGCTACAAGCCGACAAAGGCCGTACAAGTGCAGAGCAGGATAAAGCAGCTCGAGAAAATCGTGCCGATTGAAATCGACGAAGTTGACAACTCGGCCATGCACCTGAAATTTCCGCCATGCCTGCGCAGCGGCGACTATCCCGTAATCTGCGACGGCGTGCGCAAGGACTATGGCCAACACACCGTGTTCAGCGACGTCACGCTGACAATAAAGCGGGGCGAGAAGGTAGCTTTTGTGGGCAAGAACGGCGAGGGAAAGTCAACGTTAGTAAAGTGCATCATGGGCGAAATACCCTTCACGGGCACGCTTAAAGTCGGGCACAATGTACAGATAGGCTATTTCGCACAGAACCAGGCACAGCTTCTCGACGAACGGCTCACGGTGTTCCAGACCATCGACAACGTGGCCAAGGGCGACATCCGACTACGCATTAACGACATACTCGGCGCGTTCATGTTCGGCGGCGAGGCTTCCGAAAAGAAGGTCGGGGTGCTCAGTGGTGGCGAACGCAGCCGCCTGGCGATGATTAGGCTGCTGCTCGAACCTGTCAACCTGCTCATCCTCGACGAGCCTACAAACCATTTGGATATGCCCTCCAAAGACGTATTGAAGGAAGCTATAAAGGCCTTCGACGGCACGGCCATCATTGTAAGTCACGACCGTGAGTTTCTCGACGGGCTTGTCACAAAGGTGTATGAGTTCGGAGGCGGACGGGTGAAAGAGCACCTCGGAGGCATTTACGACTTCATCATCAGCAAGCAACAAGAACGCCCTGGCATCGACGACGCCACCAAGCCAAGTGCCTCGATAGATGCGCTGCTCGGGCAACAACGGGCAAAGGACACCAATGCCGACGCCCCGGCACAGGCCGAGGAAATGTCGGAAAGTAAGTTGTCGTACATCGAGCGCAAGGAGCAACAGCGCAAGATACGCAAGGCGGAAAAAGCCGTTGAGGAGGCCGAGGCCAAGATTGACAAACTTGAGACACGCCTGAAAGAACTCGACATGGAACTTTCAAAGCCCGAAAATGCAAGCGACATGGCCATCGTAAATGAATACACCGACACTAAACGTGCCCTTGACGAGGAAGTGGAACGCTGGGAACGCCTGTCGGAAGAGCTTGAACAGATTAAAGGCTGACGGCACACCACATTCAAAACCTCCGTATATGAAAAACAAGACACAGTCTACACGATACGACCATAAACAAATATAAACCATTAAAAAGGTATAAACATGAAAATGAAACACATCATTCCCGTTGTGCTTTTCGCGTCTGCATCGCTTACGGTAGGCGCACAAACACAACTGAAGTCGGGCATCGACCTTACCAACCTGGACAACAGCGTCAGGCCCGTTGACAACTTCTACCAGTACGCCTGCGGCGGATGGATGAAGAACAACCCGCTGCCAGCGGCATATTCGCGCTTCGGCAGCTTCGACCAACTTGGCCAGAACAACAACGAAAAGATTAACTCTATCCTGACTGACCTGCTCAAAAACACATACCAGGCAGGTTCGACGGAACAAAAGCTGAGCGACTTCTACAAGCTGGCGATGGACTCCGTGCGCCGCAACAAAGAGGGCGTACAGCCTGTTATGCCGCTCATCAATGAGATGGAAGGCGCAAAGACTGTTGCCGGCCTGCGCAACCTGCAGCTCAAGTATGCCACGTTCGGCTACGGAGTGCCCATGGGCATAGGCTTCGGGGCTGACGAGAAGAACGCCAAGATGAACATCCTGAACGTTTACCAGGGTGGCCTTGTACTGGGACAAAAGGAGTATTACTTAGACACGGACTCTGCAACTACGGCCATACGCGAAGCCTACAAAAAGCACATCGTGCGTATGTTCAAGCTCTTCGGCTTCTCTGACGCCGACGCACAAAAGAAGATGGAAGGCATACTCAAGACCGAGACGGCTCTCGCCAAGGTATCAAAGTCAAGGACGGAGTTGCGCGATGTAGAGGCTAACTACAACAAGACGACCCTCGAACAGTTCGAGAAAAACTATCCGAACGTAAACCTTACGAAGATGCTCACGGCCCAGGACATCAACATTGACTATTGCAAGGAGCTCGTTGTGGGACAACCCGACTTCGTTAAGGGAGCCGACGCCGTACTGGCGGGCATCACAGCCGACGAGCTGCGCGCATATATGGAATGGGACGCCATTCTTTCGGCGGCAAGCTACTTGAGCGACGACGTCGTTGAAGCAAACTTCGACTTCTTCGGACGCACCCTGTCAGGCCGCAAGGAGAACCACCCACGCTGGAAGCGCGCTACCAGCCAAGTAGAGGGACAGATGGGCGAAGCACTCGGCAAGATGTACGTTGAGCGTTACTTCCCGGCCTCCTCAAAGGAGCGTATGGAAAAACTCGTGAAGAACTTGCAAGTCTCACTTGCCGAACGCATCAAGGCCCAAGACTGGATGAGCGACGAGACCAAAAAGGCAGCGCTGGATAAACTCAGCAACTTCTACGTAAAAATCGGTTACCCAAACAAGTGGAAGGATATGTCGGCACTGACCATCGACCCTAAACTCTCTTACTACGAGAACGTACAGAACTGCCGTAAGTTCTGGAACAAGTGGGACATCGACTACCGCGCAGGCAAGCCTGTTGACCGCGACGAGTGGTTCATGACGCCGCAGACGGTCAACGCTTACTACAACCCGACCACCAACGAAATCTGCTTCCCGGCAGGAATACTGCAACGCCCGTTCTTCGACCCCGAGGCTGACGACGCCTTCAACTACGGTGCAATAGGCGTAGTAATAGGCCACGAGATGACCCACGGCTTCGACGACCAGGGCCGTCACTACGACAAGGACGGAAACATGACCGACTGGTGGACGGCTTCCGACGCCGAGAACTTCAACAAGAAGGCCGAAGTGTTCGTCAACTATTTCTCTGCCATAGAAGTATTGCCGGGCCTCAACGCCAACGGCCAGCTCACCCTCGGCGAGAACCTGGCCGACCACGGAGGCCTTGAGGTTGCGTTCAACGCCTTCAAGAACGCCACGAAAGACGCTCCGCTGGGCGACATCGACGGCTTCACGCCTGAGCAGCGCTTCTTCGTTGCCTACGCAGGGCTGTGGGCTGCAAACATCACTGACGAGGAAATACGCAACCTCACGAAGATGGACCCCCACTCTCTCGGCGTAAACCGCGTGAACGCCGCACTGCAGCACATCAACGCATGGTATGAGGCATTCAACGTAAAGCAGGGCGACAAGATGTTCATTCCTGAGACTGAACGCCTGAAAATGTGGTAACAGACACAACTACTAACTACAGATTGACGTGGCTTGCGGAACGAAATCCGCAAGCCACGTCTTCGTTTTAGCGCATATTTCATTTTGTTTAAATATCCGCCCTTTTGCTTACACCATGATTTTCCTTGATGCTCCACAACGGCCACGGCGAGAAAAACCAGCCTTGCACACGTGAATATGCGCGCCACGAGTGTGCAACCATAACATCCACACACATAAGGGCTTACGCCGCAACGTGACATCATTGTGCATCAACAGAGGACAAATTCGCCATGAAAGGGCACCAATAAAGGCGTGATTGGTAGCCTTTGGGCACGTCGTTTATGGCATTTTGTGATACTATAGACGGCCTTTGAAAGGCTAAAATGTGGCCTTTGACTATGGAATTGGGAATCTTTTGTTGTCCCGTTTGTGGCGTTTCAGGACAAAAAATCACTGCCAACGTTACAAAAAGGACAACCTGCCGGCGCGCGTTTCTCCTATTTTGCAATCCAAGACGCAACCTTACGTTTTGACATACTGCAATGTTTTTGCCGCAGAATGCTGCATTTTCATTATTTATACGTATCTTTGTAGGCTGATAAAAAGAAAGGAACAACTTACAAATGCCGTTAAGAATACCAGACAAACTTCCTGCAATAGACGCGCTGAAGCGCGAAAACATATTCGTGATGGACACGTCAAGGGCGCACGCCCAGGACATCAGGCCGCTAAGCATAGTAATACTTAACCTCATGCCGCTTAAAATCACGACCGAGACCGACCTCATAAGGCTGCTATCGAACACGCCGCTGCAAATGGACGTGACGTTCATGAAGCTGAAAAGCCATACGCCAAAGAACACGCCGATAGAGCACATGATGATGTTCTACAAGGACTTTGACGAGCTGCGCGACAGGAAGTTTGACGGAATGATTATAACCGGCGCCCCCGTGGAGCACCTCGAATACGAGGACGTAAACTACTGGGACGAGGTGACGGGCATATTCTCGTGGGCGAAGAACCACGTCACCAGTACGCTTTACATTTGCTGGGCGGCACAAGCCGGGCTGTATTACCATTACGGAATACCCAAGCATCACCTTCCGAAAAAAATGTTCGGCGTATTCAAGCAATACATCAACGCGCCGCTGCTGCCTATATTCCGCGGCTTCGACGACTACTTCTATATGCCGCACAGCCGTCACACCGAGATACGTCGCAGCGACATCGAGACCAACACGAGCCTCAGCATAATAGCCGAATCGCAGGAAAGCGGCGTAAGCATGGTGATGGCACGCGAAGGGCGGGAGTTCTTCATCACGGGACATTTAGAATATGCCCCCGACACGCTCGACAAAGAATACAAGCGCGACATAGGCAAGCGCGACGACGTGGATTTGCCGAAGAACTACTACAAGGACGACGACCCAAGGAACAAACCGATAGTAAGATGGCGCGCACACGCCAACCTGCTGTTCAACAACTGGATAAACTACTACGTCTACCAGGAAACTCCTTACGACATAAACAAGATTGGCTGATACCGGCCAACGTGCAGTCAGCAGGAAAACAAACAGGGGACAAGTTGCCAGCGAACAAGAGACAAACGCACAAGAAACAATAAAGCACCCGCGTTTCGTGACATGAAGTTCGGCGTCAAGCCAATTATGAATTATTAATTGCAAATTATGAATTACTTAGAGCTCCTTGCTCCGGCAAAGAACATTGAGTGCGGCATTGCCGCGATTGACCACGGTGCGGATGCTGTCTACATCGGAGCAGAACGCTTCGGGGCAAGGGCCGAGGCAGGAAATTCCGTAAGAGACATCGCAGAACTGTGTAAGTATGCCCACGTATTCAAGGCAAAAGTCTACGTAACGGTAAATACCATCATATACGACAACGAACTTCAGGACACGGAAAAACTGATATGGGAACTTTACAGGGCGGGCGTTGACGCCATACTCGTGCAGGACATGGGCATACTGAAGATGCAACTGCCGCCAATAACGCTGCACGCCAGTACGCAGACCGACAACCGCACGGCCGAGAAAGTGGCATGGCTCGCAGCCCACGGGTTCAAGCGCGTGGTCTTGGCAAGGGAGCTTTCGCTCGACGAAATTGCCGAAATACACAGCAAAGTGCCCAATGTTGAACTTGAAGCATTTGTGCACGGGGCGCTCTGCGTGAGCTATTCGGGGCAATGCTACGCCTCGCAATACTGCTTCAACCGCAGTGCCAACCGCGGTGAGTGCGCACAGTTCTGCCGCCTGAAGTTCAACCTCGAAGATACCGACGGACAAACTATCATACGCGACAAACACCTGCTCTCGCTCAAAGACGTCTGCCGGATTGGCCATATCAAGCAAATGGCCGAAGCCGGCGTGACCTCGTTCAAGATTGAAGGAAGGCTCAAAGACATTGCTTATGTCAAGAACGTGACCGCCGCCTACAGCCAAAAACTCGACGAAATAGTAAGGCACGCCCCGGAAACATATCGGCGCGCATCGCTCGGCAAATGCAGGTATACGTTCACGCCCAACCTCAACAAGACCTTCAACCGTGGTTTTACCGACTACTTCCTGACAGGAAGGCACGACGACATAACATCGTTCGACACACCCAAGGCTATGGGGGAATATGTCGGAAAAGTAAAAGAGATTAGGGGCGAGACATTCACAGTGGCCGGAACAGCAGCCTTCGCAAACGGCGACGGGCTGTGTTTCATCAACGAGAAGCGCGAACTTGAAGGCTTCCGCGTCAACAAGGCGGAAGGCAACAGGATACATCCACTGAAGATGCCGGCAACACTTAAACGCGGCACAAGCCTCTACAGGAACAACGACAAGGCCTTCGAAGACTTGTTGTCAAAGAAAAGTGCAACGAGGAAAATAGGTATATGGATGACCTTGAGCGCTACCGACGATGGCTTTGAGCTTACCGCTTCCGCCACGGAAGGCACCGGCACACAGGGCAAGACGGCGACGGAGAGGCCTACAGTAAGCATCAAAACCGATAAAGATGAAGCCTTGAAGCCACAACGCGACAACATAATAAAACAGCTGTCGAAACTCGGCAACACGCCTTTTGAATGCCAAGAAGTAAAGTTCCAGCCTGAAACATTCAACTATTTCATACCTTCAAGTGTGCTTGCTGATATGCGCCGAGAGGTTGTTTCGCTGTTGGAAAAGACGATAACCGACGAACGCACAGGCGATGACGAGCGGCAAGACAAGGCTGCGGCAACGACCGTCAACCCCCTTTCAGGCGAACAGGTGAAGACTTCTTACTTGCTGAACGTGTCGAATAAGCTGGCCCGCAGCTTTTACGAAGACGACGGCCTGACCGGCGTAGAAGATGCACTTGAACTGAAACGGCCCGCCAACGCCCTGCTGATGCAGTGCCGACACTGCCTGCGCTACTCTCTCGGACGCTGCCCGAAGCGTGGCGGGAACATTTCCGAATGGCACGAGCCTCTATATCTAAGATTGCCTGACGGACGGCGATTTAAGCTACGTTTTGACTGCAACAACTGTAAAATGGACATATATGCGGATAACTGAAAACAACATACGACGCACACTGCACACCGTGTTATGCTTAATTGCGGCGTCACTCCTTGTCGTAGGCTGCAATCATGAGCATAAGGCCATCCCCGGAACGCCGGCAGAATACAGCCAAAAACAGCTCGATTCGTTGAAATTCGCAGAAAAGCACCATTATTCGGTCAACTATAACTTCATCGTAAAGGCGGACTCAATAAACCTCATCAGGCAGCAGCCGGAGGAGGTCATGGGGCGCATGATGACAGACACCGTGACCGTTTACCGCCACGACCATATCGCCGTAGCGGAGATAAGGATAATACCGACAGACTCTATCGACTCCGTTTGGGTACAAGTTGCACGCGACCAGCACACCTTCGGCTGGCTGCATGAAACAAGTCTGTTGCAGTCAGTTGTACCCGACGACCCCATCTCACAGTTCATTTCAACATTCTCGGACACACACCTGCTGGTATTCTTAATCATAATAAGCCTCATATCAGTGGCTTATCTAATGCGCACAATGTTCAGGCGCAATGCCAAGATTGTTCATTTCAACGACATAAACTCATTCTACCCTACCCTTCTGGCCGTGATAGTGGCATTGAGTGCAACGCTCTACGCCAGCATACAGACCTTCACCCCTGACGCTTGGCAGCACTTCTATTACCATCCGACGCTCAACCCGTTCAACGTCCAGCCGGTCATCGGTATGTTCCTCGTTTCAGTATGGGCCATTTTCATCGTCGGACTGGCCGTCGTTGACGTGGTACGCAACATCCTGCCAACGGGCGAGGCGTTACTTTATCTCTGCGGACTCGCCAGTGTATGTGCCGTCAACTACATCGTCTTCAGCATCTCAACGCTTTATTACATCGGCTATCCGATGTTCGCAGCATACCTTTATTTTGCCCTTCGGATGTATTTCACACGGTTCCGATGTGCCTATATTTGCGGCAAATGCGGCGCACGAATGAACAAAAAAGGGCGATGCCCGGTGTGCGGAACCATGAACGAATGAGAAAAGATGAGGAGGTGAAAAAGTGAGACGGCGAGAAAACATCAATGATGTAATAACTGTTTTGAGCCTCACTTTCTCACCTTATCACCTCTTCACCTTTAAAAATCCACATAAATGATGATTGTGAAAAATCCACTTTATTGCTACCTTTGCAAACCAAAAATCAATAAAGGTAACAAAATCAATGGCATACAAAACACTCACCATCATAGCCGGACTGGCATTCACGGCCTGGGTAAGCACATCTGCAACACTTCCCAACCGGGACATCTACACTAATACCGACAAGGCCGGGCTGCTTGACACGTCGCGAGTGTATGACCTTGACGAGGTTGTAATCGTATCACAACCCAAGGAAATAACAACCTTGCGGCGACAGCCGCTAAGTTCTACGGTGCTGAGCGGGCACGACTTGAGTTCGCTCGGGGCCAACAGCCTGAGCGACATAGCCGCCTACGTGCCGTCGTTCGCAATGCCGGCTTACGGCTCACGGCTTACGTCGTCGGTATATGTCAGGGGCATAGGGTCGCGCGTCAACAACCCTGCCGTTGGCATATATGTTGACGGAATACCGCTTGTAAGCAAGAATTCATATAACTTCCACACTTATCAGATTAGCCGAATAGACGTGCTCCGCGGTCCGCAAGGCACGCTGTACGGCATGAACACCGAAGGAGGACTGGTTCGCCTTTACTCGAAAAGCCCCATGACGTACCAAGGGACTGACATCAACCTCGGCGTCGGCACACACTTTTACCGCAACATTGAGGCCGCGCACTACATGAAGCCTAACGACTCTTTCGCCATGTCAATAGCCGGTTTTTACAACGGGCAGAATGGTTTTTTCCGCAATTCCACGACCGGACGACGCGCCGACACATCAAATGAAGCGGGCGGAAAGGCACGAATGATATTCAGGCCGAACAGCAAATTTACGGCAGACTTTGTTGTAGACTACCAGTATGCGCGCCAAGCGGCGTTCCCTTACGGAACTTTCGACACCGAGACTAGGCACATCGCAGCACCTGCCACGAACAGGGACAACAGCTACAAGCGCAATATGCTGAACACCGGGGTCGGCCTGACATACCAAACGGAAAGACTTGCGTTTGGCTCACAAACGTCATACCAGTTCCTGGAAGACTGCATGGAGATGGACCAAGACTATCTTCCGCAGGACTATATGCACCTTGAACAGCGGCAGCTGATGAACGCATTGACGCAAGAGTTTACCGTAAAAAGCACACACGAGGGCGTTTGGCGACACACGTCTGGCATCTACGGTTCTTACCAATGGCTGAAAACCACGGCGCCGGTGTTCTTCGACGACGACTTCACCGGACGCATCGCCAACGGCATACAAGGCGCTATCTACTCCGGGATACTGCAATCTATGACTTCAAGCGGTATGCCGGCCAGCGTGGCCGAAAGCATAATAGAACAAGCCGGAGGCGTATCCGTGGGCATCGGGATGCAAGTGCCGGCGCTGTTCCATACGCCGCAAGCCAACATCGGCGTCTACCACGAGTCGAACATTGCCATAACTGACCGACTGACGGCGACATTGGGACTAAGGTATGACTACAACCGGGTTGACATAAACTATGACACGAGCGCGGCAATGAACGTCACCGCCAACGTGATGGGCACCGAGGCGTCCAACGCGCTTACCTCGTCACTCGTCTCTGGCACACACGACGGCTACAGCCAACTGCTGCCGAAAGTGGGCCTAAGCTATACTATCGACCGACAGGGAAGCACTGTCTACGCCGTGGCAAGCAAGGGATACCGCGCAGGGGGATACAACATACAGATGTTCTCGGACATTCTGCAAGCCGAACTTAACAACAACGCCGACAAGGCCATGGGCGGAAGCTACGACATAGAGCACACGGCTGACGACTACGAGAACGTGAACAATACCATAACCTACAATCCCGAAGAAAGCTGGAACTACGAAATCGGCGCCCACCTGAACATCCTGGGCGGAATGATGCAGGCCGACATTGCGGCATACTGCATGACTATACGCAACCAACAACTGTCGGTCATGGCCGAGGGTTACGGTTTCGGGCGAATGATGGTAAACGCAGGGCGAAGCCGAAGCCTCGGAATAGAAACTGCACTGCGCGGAAGCGCATTTGACAACAAGCTCTCGTGGACGGCAACATACGCCCTGACATCGGCCAAGTTCACCGAATACAGCGAAACGGACGGGGACAAACACATCAACTACGACGGCAACTATATCCCCTACGTGCCACAACACACTGTAAGCCTGCGCGCCGACGTGCGCCTGCCCATAGCCAAAAACAGGAACTTGGCCTTGTTGCTGGGAGCTGACGCCACCGGCCAAGGCCGCACGTACTGGGACGAAGCTAACACAGCATCGCAGCCGTTCTACGCACTGCTCGGCCTCCGCGCCGGGGTGCAATGGGGCAAGACAGTGGTTCGCCTGTGGTGCAAGAACGTAACGAACACACGCTACGCCACATTCGCATTCAGTAGTTCAGCGTCAGGCCAAGAGCTTTGGTTCGCCCAAAAGGGTACCCCAGTACAGGCCGGCATAGACATTCACCTCAAGCTGTAGCCATCGCATCATAATCAACTGATTACCAACACGTTTCGGCAAGTCACGGTACAATAGACGACCGTTGTTCCCTAAACATAAAAAAACGGCAAGAGCCGCATTGGCTCTTGCCGCAAAACAAATGCTTATACTTATTCTACGAATGCTCACATTGCACTGTTACGGGTTGCCGAAAACAACGCTTCCCAAGCGTCCCTCAATGCCGTCATCCTCGGGAACACCAAGTTTGCCCCCTCGTCGATTAAAGCCTTATCAGGCAGCGGCCCCGTGTTCACGCCTATCGTGAATATACCTGCCGCCACGCCAGCACGCACGCCGAGGGGCGCATTCTCAACGACAATGCCCTCACCGGGGGTTATCCCAGCCTTTTCAAGGCCACGCAAATATGGTTCAGGGTCAGGTTTGCCGTGCATTACGTCAAAGCTCGTAACAATCAGGTCTCCACGGACAAGCCCTGCGAACTCCTCCTCAAGCCTGTGGAGCAGGCTTTTTTGCCCACTGCCTGTCACCACAACTATTTTCAGTCCGTCGGCCTTTATCTTACGCATAAGCACCTCCACGCCCTCCATCTTTTCCGCTTTCGGGCAAGCACGGAAAGCCTCAGCCTTCTTCTCGTACATCGCTGCCGCCTCGTCGTCGGACAAGTCCCTGCCCCACTGACGCTTGGCCAACAGCTTGATTGTCTCCACGCCACGCATACCTTCATATTTATAAGCCTCCTCCGGGGCCATGTCTATGCCGAAACCGGCCATCGACGAATGCCAGCTGCGCGCATGGTTGGGCATACTGTCGTAAAGTACGCCGTCCATGTCAAAAAGCACGGCCTTGGGCGTAAATGCCTCAAGGCCGTGCTTTTTCATGTATTTACTGATTTCGTTCTCAAACATTTATATTTACGGTTTTAAGGTTTTGCGGTTATAAGGCCATACGGACATGGAAGGACGAGAAGCCCCCTGTCACAACATAACCGTACAACCGCAAACCGTAAGTTATTTCTCGTTAGCCAACCTTTCCTTGATTGCCTTGCTCTCGGCCTCATATCCGGGCTTGTCGAGCAATGCAAACATATTCTTCTTGTAAGCCTCAACACCCGGCTGGTTGAACGGATTTACGCCAAGGATATTGCCGCTGATGCCGCAAGCCTTCTCGAAGAAATAAATTAACTGGCCGATATAATACTCGTTCAGCTCCGGAACGCTGATGCGGATATTAGGAACGCCGCCGTCAACGTGGGCAAGGCGCGTGCCAAGCTCTGCCATCTTGTTCACCTCGTCAACACGTTTTCCTGCGAGGAAGTTCAGCCCGTCGAGGTTCTCCTCGTCGTTCGGGAACAACAGTTCACGATTTGGCTTCTCGACACTTATGACAGTTTCATATATTGTTCGCTCGCCCTGTTGTATCCACTGGCCCATTGAATGCAGGTCGGTAGTGAAGTCGCACGATGCGGGGAAAATGCCCTTGTTGTCCTTTCCTTCGCTCTCGCCGTACAACTGCTTCCACCATTCGCTCATGAAGTGCAGCTTCGGTTGGTAGTTTACCATTATTTCAATCTTCTTGCCGGCTTGTTCATAAAGCCCGTTGCGCACCGCCGCATAAACGGCTGCGGGGTTCTCCTCGTATGCAACGTCGCTTCCGCACGCCTTCTCCATATCAGCCGCTCCGGCAACAAGCTGCCTGATGTCAAATCCAGCACAAGCTATCGGCAGCAGACCTACCGGTGTCAATACCGAGAAACGTCCTCCTACATTGTCTGGGATGACAAAAGTCTTATAGCCTTCCTTGTCGGCCGCAGCCCTTGCAGCACCCTTCTTGGCGTCCGTTACGGCAACAATCACCTTCTTGGCTTCTTCCTTTCCACGCTGTTCCTCGCACTGTTTCTTGAGCAAGCGGAACGTCAACGCGGTCTCAGTTGTTGTGCCAGACTTGGATATATTGATAACGCCGAACTTCTTGTTCTTGAGGTATTCGGTCAACTCCGACAAGTAATCTTCACCTATGTTGTTGCCAGCGAACAAGATTGTCGGGTTCTTCTTGTCACCCACAAGCCATGCAAAAGAGTTGCTAAGAGCCTCGATTACGGCACGCGCACCAAGGTAACTGCCGCCTATCCCGGCAACTACCACAGCCTCACAGTTCTCGCGCAACACGTCTGCACACGCCTGTATTTCATCCAAGAAAGCAGGAGTGATTGACGAAGGAAGATGAAGCCAACCCAAGAAATCATTGCCCGGACAGGTTCCTTTTTCAAGAGCGTCTTGCGCTTCCCTTACTTTCGGCTCATAAGCCTTTACCGTTCCTTCTGCGAGGAACTGCACTGCCTTGGTTACGTCTAATGTGATATTTTTCATTGTTTATAGGTATTATGATTCTTACCTGAAAGAATCGGTTAATAATTTGATTTCTATCTGTGGGGAAATACGTTCATACAAGATGTTGTAAACAGCGTCAAGGATGGGCATATTTACGTGACTGTGGCGGTTAATCTCCTTCATGCACTTAGTCCCGAAATAACCTTCGGCTATCATTTCCATCTCTATCTGTGCGCTCTTTATGCTGTACCCCTTGCCTATCATTGTGCCGAACGTGCGGTTGCGGGAGAAGTTTGAATATCCCGTAACAAGCAAGTCACCGAGATAAACGGAGTCGGTTATGTTCCTGTCGAGCGGGTAAACAGACTTCAAGAAGCGTGACATCTCCTGTATGGCGTTGGCCATAAGCACCGACATGAAGTTGTCGCCGTACTTCAATCCGTTGCATATTCCTGCGGCAATGGCATACACATTCTTCAACACCGAGGCGTACTCAATGCCTATGACGTCGCTACTTATTTTCGTCTTGATATAGTCACAGACGAGCAACTCAGAGAAAGCCTGGGCCTTATCGCGGTCGCTGCACCCAACGGTGAGGTAAGACAGTCGCTCAAGGGCTACCTCCTCAGCGTGCGACGGGCCACCAAGACACGCAAGGTTTTCATACGGGACGTCATATACCTGGTGAAAATACTCCGAACAAACGAGGTTCTCGTCAGGGACGATACCCTTGATGGCAGTCACTACGAACTTATCTTTTATACGTGTCTTCAGCCTTTTCAGGTGGTTCTTTATGTAAGCCGAAGGCGTAACGAAGATTAGCGTATCGTATGCCTGCACTATCTTGTTGATGTCGCTGAAGAAGCTGATTTCATCTATGTTGAAGTGTACGCTCGTAAGGTAGGCAGGATTATGGCCAAGCCTCTTGAAATCTTCGATGCGGTCGTCGCGTCGCATATACCACCCGATATGGTGCGTATGCTCCACTACAATCTTGGCAATGGCGGTAGCCCAGCTACCTCCACCGATAATCGCTATTCTTCCGCAGTCGTACATTTTAGTCGTAATTGACAATTAAGAATTGATAATTGAAAATTATGATTACCTTTGTCCGTTTCGCTGGTGTAGCTCTATATCGGCAAAGGTAATCATAATTCCCGACTTTCAATCATGAATTTTCAATTTTGTTTGCAGCTTCTATCCATTTTGCGAACTCGTCAACCTTCGGGTTGTCGTAGCCCAACTTATATTTCTTGTTCACTCCGCAAGCGTCCATCTGGAGTTTCTGCGGGTTCACTTCCTTTATGTCCGACACAAGGTAATAACCGCACTTGTTGAGCACAGGCACCCACTCCTCGGGCACGCCCAAGGCCTTCCACTCCTCCACGTTGCTCTTGGGAGCTTTCTTTTCGGGTCGCATCTGTGGGAAGAAGAGCACCTCCTGGATATATGTCTTGCCCGTCATGAGCATCACGAGGCGGTCGATACCGATACCGATACCGCTCGTCGGCGGCATACCGTACTGCAAGGCGCGCAGGAAGTCCTGGTCGATTATCATTGCCTCATCGTCGCCCTTGTCGGCAAGGCGCATCTGTTCCTTGAAGCGTTCCTCTTGGTCTATTGGGTCATTAAGCTCTGAATAAGCGTTGGCAAGCTCCTTACCGTTCACCATCAGCTCGAAACGCTCGGTCAGTCCCGGCTTCGAGCGGTGCATCTTCGTCAGCGGAGACATCTCCACGGGATAGTCCGTGATGAACGTGGGCTGGATGAACGTACCCTCGCAGAACTCCCCGAATATTTCGTCAATGAGCTTTCCCTTGCCCATGGTGTCGTCAATCTCCATATTGAGCTTCTTGCACACCTCGCGTATTTGGGCCTCGTCCATACCCGTAAGGTCGTAGCCCGTCTTTTCCTTAATGGCTTCGAGGATGGGCAAGCGGCGGTAAGGAGCCTTGAAACTTACGATGTTGCCGTCTATCTCGCGCTCCGGCTTGCCATTAACGGCTATGCAGACAGTCTCCAAGAGTTTCTCGGTGAACGACATCATCCAGTTGTAGTCCTTATATTGCACGTACAACTCCATGCAGGTAAACTCCGGGTTGTGGTTGCGGTCCATGCCTTCGTTGCGGAAGTTCTTGCCTATTTCATACACGCCCTCAAAGCCTCCCACGATGAGTCGCTTCAGGTAAAGCTCCGTTGCGATGCGCATATACATATCGGTGTCGAGCGCGTTGAAGTGCGTAATGAACGGCCTTGCGCTCGCGCCTCCGGCGATTGTCTGCAACGTAGGCGTCTCCACCTCGGTGTAGCCGGCCTCGTCTAAAACCTTGCGTATTGTCCGTATTACCGTGGCACGCTGCAAGAAGGTGTCCTTCACGCCCTCGTTCACCACGAGGTCAACGTACCTCTGGCGGTAGCGCAGCTCCGGGTCGTCAAACTTGTCGTATGCCACGCCGTCCTTGTATTTCACTATTGGCAGCGGCTTCAGGCTCTTCGAAAGCAGCTTCAGGCTCTGCGCGTGCACGCTGATTTCGCCCGTCTGCGTGCGGAACACAAAGCCCTTCACGCCTATGAAGTCGCCGATGTCAAGCAGCTTCTTGAACACCTTGTTATATAAGTCCTTGTCCTCGCCGGGGCAAATGTCGTCACGTGTAATGTACACCTGTATCCTGCCCTTCGAGTCTTGCAGCTCGGCAAAGGCAGCCTTGCCCATCACTCGGCGGCTCATCATGCGCCCGGCGATGCACACCTCGCGGCGCGGCTCGTCATCGTTGAAATCCGCCTTGATGTCGGTTGAGAAAGCATTGGTGGGATACTCTGCGGCCGGATACGGGTCAATGCCCATCGCGCGCAGTTCGTCGAGACTTTGGCGTCTGCCAATTTCCTGTTCACTCAGTTCTAAAACGTTCATACTTAGATAATACCTTTTTCTCTGTGCGTAAAAAGCGCCCCTCCTCACCGCCCTTGCAAGCGCGAGCGGCACAGCCTATAACAGCCGCATTCCGCAGGGGCGCAGCTTATTTCCTGCAAAAATACAAATAATCGCCGACATATACGAACGATTAAGGAAGATTAATGTATTTCGGCTGGCAAAACGCCCCGTTGCAGCGATTGCACACATCCATGCCCACCACCCCACTACACAAGCAGCGTCCACGCACCTGTATTCGCCCGCCGCTTACAGTAAAAAACGCGCACTGCGCACCTTCGTTTGCACGCAAACAACGCTACTTGACACAACGTAACAGGTTTTGCCATTCCGCTTTCTTTTTGAATTTCGTTGAGCTTCCACAACGCCGTCATTTCCGAACGAAAAACTTTCATGAGGGAATACGACAATATAGAGTGTGCAAACGCAACCGCCTAACGCCCACGGCATTGCATCCAGCGGCGACATTATGTGCAACAAAAACGGCCAAAAACAACACGGAAAACCGCAGAAACATCACCGAAAGGCCACCTTTCAGGCACGAGAATGCCGTTAGTTATACCGTGATTGGCAACCAACTGAATAACAAAACGCCACCTTTGGCATCGCCAAAGGTGGCGTTTTGCATCACCGTTTGCCATCAATCATGATACGACCAACAGCATCTTAACCTACATAACGGCATTTTTCCCAATTCCGTTTACACGGTTCGGCGGAACATTCGTACATTTCACAAATGACATTTTGCAAAAGTTTCAACCTTTTTCCTGCCAATATATAATTTCCTTGACATCCATCTATTTACCTATATATAAAGTACCGGCAGCCCTTTCCCTGCGCATACTTCTCGAAAAGGCTGATAAGGTATTCGGCGTTGGCCGTTACTTGCGCCTCGTTCCCGTCGTAACCATTTATTAAAACAAGGACGCGGCGTGTGTCGATGCTGATTTTCATGCGCTCGTTGTCGCTCGTTGGAGTGCCCACTCCGCCAGCGGCGTCGCGGTAAACGGGCAGTCCGGCGATGTTGATTGCGCCGCGACCTATGCCCTCATAAGGCTCACCCTCGCGGCCGATGCCAAGCGTCAGGGTGTCGCCGACGAACTTGTCGGCATCAAATCCGCCAATGCTGTAACCGTAGGCAATGCTCGCAAGGTTGACCAAATCTACCAACGTGTCGATTTGATAGAGCCGCTTGCCTTGCAACATACGCCTTATTAAGGCCTCCGCCGCAGGGCGGTAGCGGCTGGGGTCTTTGCCGCACGCACGGTAAACGCGGCGCGTGGCCTCTATGCCTGAGATTTGCTTTATTGTCTCCGTGGTGTACATTGCCTTGTATCTCTCGCCCAAAGCCTCTATTTCAGCCCATAGCTCGGCACTGTATTCGCTGTTGACAACCTCGGCCTCGACCGCCGCGCCAACGAAGCCGGGGCACACTTGCTCGATTTCCTGTGATACTATAACGTTCATTTTCTTATAACTTTTTTGAATGTCCGCAAATTACCAACTGTAGGGACATAATTCATTATGTCCGAACGCCACGTAGAGGCGTATTTACCAAGCAATACTAACAATATACGTTCTTTACAGAACGTGCGGACATAATGAATTATGTCCCTACAAGGGATGATGGCTATTTGCGGACATTCATTTAACTTTTACTTGCCAAAACATAGCTTTATATTGTCTTATCGACGGCAAAGTTACATTTCTTTTTTCAATTTGGCACAAATTAGGCATTGTATTTAAGCAGCTTTCGCTTATCTTTGCAAAAGCAAAACAATGCAAGGCAAACTGAAAACTAACATTTTTGATATGGACGAGAAACAACGGATATTACAATTAAGGAAGGAACTGAACGAACACAACTATAAGTATTACGTGCTGAACCAGCCCACAATCAGCGACCAAGACTTTGACTTCATGATGCACGAGCTGCAAGACCTCGAGGCCCGCCACCCAGAAATGGCCGACCCGACGTCGCCTACGCAGCGCGTGGGCAGCGATGTCAGCACGGAGTTCAAACAGGTGGCACACAAGTACCCGATGCTTTCGCTCGCCAACACGTACAGCGAACAGGACGTGGCCGACTTCTACAACAGCGTGAAGAAAGGCCTCGGCGGCGAGGATTTCGAGATTTGCTGCGAGATGAAATATGACGGACTGTCTATTTCACTGACCTACATTGACGGACGGCTCGTACAGGGCGTGACGCGAGGCGACGGCGTGCACGGCGACGACGTTACGGCAAACGTGCGCACAATACGCTCAATACCGCTCGTGCTCAAGGACGGCGACTGGCCCCGCGAGTTTGAAATACGCGGCGAAATACTGTTGCCATGGAAGGAGTTTGAACGCCTCAACGCCGAGCGCGAGGCAGCCGAGGAACCGCTGTTCGCCAACCCGCGCAACGCGGCCAGCGGCACGCTGAAGAGCCTGAACCCTGCCGTGGCTGCCGAACGCCACCTTGACGCTTACCTATATTACCTGCTCGGCGACAGCATAGAGGGCGACGGCCACTACGAGAACCTGATGAGGGCAAAGGCGTGGGGCTTCAAAATCAGCGACGGTATGCGTAAAGTAAAGACGCTACAGGAAATTTACGACTTCATAAACTACTGGGACACGGAACGCAAGAACCTGCCCGTGGCTACGGACGGCATCGTGCTGAAAGTCAATTCGCTACGCCAGCAGCGCGCCTTGGGCTACACGGCAAAGAGCCCACGCTGGGCAATAGCCTACAAGTTCAAGGCCGAACGCGAGTGCACAAGACTCAACGAGGTTACTTACCAGGTAGGACGCACGGGGCAGATAACGCCCGTGGCCAACATGGAGCCGGTGCAGCTGGCAGGTACTACGGTGCGCCGCGCCACGCTGAACAACGAGGACTTCATCCGCAGTCTTGACCTGCACGAGGGCGACTATGTATATGTTGAGAAAGGCGGGGAGATTATTCCGAAAATAGTCGGTGTTGACACGTCGCGCCGCTCGCCTGAAGCCAAGCCCGTAGAGTTCATCACGCAGTGCCCGGAATGTGGCGCAGAGCTCGTCCGTTACGAGGGAGAGGCTGCCCACTACTGCCCCAACGACGCCGGATGCCCGCCACAAATTAAGGGGCGCATCGAACATTTTATATCGCGCAAGGCGATGAACATCGACAGTCTCGGCCCGGAGACGGTGGACGACTATTACCGTCGCGGACTTATACACAACGTGGCTGACCTTTACGACATCCGCGTTGAGCAGATTAACGGCGACGGCAGTAGGCAGAAGTCGGCACAAAAGGTGGTTGACGGCATAGCGGCATCGTGCCAAGTGCCGTTCGAGCGCGTGGTGTTCGCCCTCGGCATACGCTTCGTCGGCGAGACGTCGGCACGCCTTCTCGCCCGCCGGTTCAAGAGCATCGACGCCCTCGCCACCGCCTCGCTGCAAGAACTTACCGACGTTGACGGCATCGGCGAGGTCATCGCCAAGAGCGTAATAACGTATTTCCACAACCCCGTGAACATGGAAATAGTAAACCGCCTGCGCGGCTATGGCCTGCAAATGCAGCTAAGCGAGGAACAGATGCAGCAGTCGGGCACGAAACTTCAGGGCAAGAGCATCGTAATCAGCGGCGTGTTCACACGACACAGCCGCGACGAATACAAGCGCATGATTGAGGAAAACGGCGGCAAGAACGTGGGCAGCATCAGCGGAAAGACATCGTTTATTCTCGCTGGCGACAACATGGGACCGGCAAAACTACAGAAAGCAGAGAAGCTCGGCGTACCATTGGTGGACGAAGACACGTTCTTGGGAATGCTCGAATGATATGGACAAAACAACAAAAATCAAAACAAAAAAGCGTCGCCATCCTTCCTGGAATGACGACGCCTTTTGTTTTTTACCTTAGTTTAACGTGAGTTCGGTATAATTACCTTATGCAATAAGCCTGCTTTTATCGATGATGTCAATATTGAGTGAGGGTTTC
>CALUEX010000018.1 GCA_944319815.1 uncultured Prevotella sp.
CTAATTCGTAACCTATTACTACTATGAGTTGGTAACTGCAACTCATTTTCAATCACTTAGACCTTTTTCGTAATTTCCACATACAAACGTAATAGGTACGCTGACATTACTTCAAGCAGCAAAGGAATACTGGGAGAGCCGTCCTGAAGGTTACGAGGGAAAGCGCTTCTACCATATCTCGACCGACGAGGTTTACGGTGCATTGGAGTTGACGAACCCCGAGGGAATAGAATCTCCATTTACAACAAAAGCATCATCGGAGCACCACCACGCCTACGGCACGGAGTTCTTTACCGAGGAAACGAAGTACAATCCGCATTCTCCATACTCAGCTTCAAAGGCAAGTTCAGACCATTTTGTACGTGCTTTCCACGATACATACGGAATGCCTACCATAGTAACCAACTGCTCAAACAACTACGGACCTTACCAGTTCCCCGAAAAATTGATACCCCTGTTCATCAACAACATCCGCCACAGGAAGCCGTTACCTGTCTACGGCAAAGGTGAGAACGTAAGGGACTGGCTGTATGTGGAGGACCACGCAAGGGCGATTGACCTGATTTTTCATAAGGGCAAGATAGCCGATACATACAATATCGGTGGCTTCAACGAGTGGAAGAACATCGACATAATCAAGGTCGTCATCAAGACCGTAGACCGTCTGTTGGGAAGAAAGGAGGGCGAAGACATGAACCTCATCACCTACGTTACCGACCGCAAGGGCCACGATATGCGCTATGCCATCGACTCAAGGAAACTCCAGCGTGAACTTGGCTGGGAACCGAGCCTGCAGTTCGAGGAGGGCATAGAGAAGACCGTCCGCTGGTATCTGGACAACCAGGCGTGGATGGACAATGTAACGAGCGGCGACTACCAACGGTATTACGACGAAATGTACAAGGGCAGGTAATATAACGTAAGTTTGATATAAACCGATGCGGGATATTTCAAGTTTCATCCAATAAAAGCGGATAGGAAAACGGTATGCGTTCTTTGCCATGTTGCCATCTGCTTAAAGCCTTTTTATGTGCAAAAACAAAACCGCAAGTGCTTTTGTTTCTATGCGCTTGCGGTGGAAAGTGACCCCGTTGGGATTCAAACCCAAGACCTTCAGAACCGGAATCTGACGCTCTATTCAGCTAAGCTACGGGGCCGATGATATGTAAACCGTCTGCAAAGGTAACATTTTTTTCCGATACTCAAAGTTTTTTTGTCGTTAATGTGAGGGTAGGGTGGTAAAAGTCGGTGAAACGGATGATTGTGGATTTATGTGACACCGGCTATTGCTTTTTGGTTGTGGACGTATATTGGGTATAGCTGGATTTCGCTGTTAGTGGCTTCGTTTCACGCATAGCTGCAGCCTTTGATGTATGGAAGGCTGGTTGGATGCGTTGGTTGTCGAAGTTGTAAGTTGGGTAAGCGGGTGTATTACGAACAAGCCCCTTAGGGTCGGACTACAATGTCCGTTCCTAAGGGGCTTGTCTTTGTGTTAATAGTTGAATGTGTACCGTCCGCTGCCTACTTGTTTACGTTGGCCGTCGGGCAATACGATTGTGGCGTCACTGCCTACGGGTATTTCTACGGTAAGCTGTGTGCGCGAGCAATTTACGCTGATTTTGCCGTAGAGTGATGCTGTTGACGCTTTGACGTATTGCAGGTCGCCTACGAGTGTCGGGGTGATGAGCAGGTGGCGAAGGCCGTGCGTGCCGGGCTGGTTTTGTATGCCGGCGAGGGTCTTGAACAGCCATTCGTCAATCTGTCCCATCATAAAGTGGTTCCACGACGAGCCTTGGCGCGGGTCCCATTGTTCGGTCAGGGTCGTTGCGCCATGGCGCAGCTGGAAGCCGTAACCGGGCGTCTCGTAGTGGTTGAGCATGGTGTAGAGCAGTTCGTTCAGGTCGTTCTGCGCGAGCGTCTGGAAGAGGTAGCGGTTGCCTACGTCGCCGGTTGTCAGCCTGTTGCCGTGAGCCGCGATGTCGGCTATGAGGCTTTGCATCACCTTTTGTTTGTTCTCGCCAGTCAATCCGAGGTATAACGGCAGTGCGTTCGAGGTCTGGCTGCCCGTGCCGTAGTAGCAAGAGTCGGGTTTGTAGAATGTGCGGTTGAATGAGTCGGTGACGTCCTTGAGCAGCGCGGAATATTTCTCGACGTCAGCTTTGTGTCCGGTCATCTCGGCGGCACGGGTGAGCAGTTGCAGGTCGAAGATGTAATGAGCCGTAGCCACGAGAGGTACGGGTGTGTTCTTCGAGAAGCCCGCACGCCACGGGCCGTAGTCGTACCAGTCGCCGAGGCCGTGGCTGACGATGCCATTGTCGGCCCGCGACGTTAGGTAATCAACGTAGCGACGCATCGGTTCGTAGTTGCGCGTGATGAGGGTGCTGTCGCCGTACTGGTCGTAATACATGAACGGCAGGATGACGAGCGTGCTTCCCCATTCTGGTGAGTCGTCAAACAGGTTGCCGAACGATATGTATTGCGGCGCGGTGGTCGGCACCATGCCGTTTGGTTTCTGCGTGTCGGTTATGTCACGGATAACTTTCGGGGCGTAACGGGTCATGTCATAGTTGTAGAGAAGGCTGGGCCCGCACAGGTGGTCTTGCTCCAGCCAACCGAGTTTCTCGCGGTGCGGACAGTCGGAGAGCACGCTCTGCATATTGCTGCGCTCGGCTCTCTCGATGAGCCTGTGCGTCTGGGTGAACAACGGATTTGAGCATTCAAACGACGACACCTCCTCTGCCGAGTTGTATATGAAGCAGCTGTTAAGCCTCTTTAGCACCGGCAGGCCGTCTGGGTTGGGCTGCCCTTCGAGCACTGCGCCTTCCACCTGTATGTATTGGAAGCCGTAATAAGAGAAGTGAGGATGCCACACCTCCTGGCCGTCGCCTTTCAACGTGTATTCATAATAGTGCTGCCGGCCTGTCTGGCGTTGGTCGCACGCCCCTTGCGGCGTCAGCTTCTCGGCCACGAGCATTGTCACTTTCTGCCCCCGCTTGCCGCTTACCACGATTTCGGGGAAGCCTGCGAGGTTCTGTCCCATGTCCGCCACGAACGCCGACGGATGTATGTCGCGCTTCGTCGCCTTGCTTGCTGCGGCGAGAGAGTCGGCCGGAATAGGTTTCCACGACTTTATGTCGTAACGCTCCATGATGCGCACAGGCTGCACTGTCTGTACTGTCAGCTGGCCTTTAGGCCCTTCTGTCAGCACGGCGTTGCGCCATTTCGTGTCGTCAAACCCGGCACGGTCGTATCCCGTTTGCTCAAGGCGTGCGTCGTATGATTCGCCACCGTAGATGGTGTTGAACGTTATCGGACTGAAGTCATACTTCCAATCCTGCCCGCTCTTGATTACCTGCTGCGTGCCGTCGGCATAGTTGATTTCCATGCGGAAGAGCATCTGGGGCGGCCCGAAGCTGGTTTGCAGCTTGCTGTAGCGCCCCATGCGCTGCACGTTGAACATACCGTTGCCCAGCAATACGCCAATGGCGTTGTCGCCAGTGGCAAGGAGCTGGGTGACGTCGAATACGTTATAGTACACCGTCTTGTCGTATTCGCTCCACACGGGGGCAAACTCCGCGTTGCCGACGCCCGTGCCGTTGATGCTCAACTTATAGTGCCCCATGCCGCTGACGTAAAGCACGGCGTCGGCAACTTGCTTCCCTTCGAGGCTGAACTCCTTGCGCAGGATTATGCTTTTGGTCGAGAGCGTGTCAACGTCGGCCCACTTCATCTTGAACGAATCTTTCTTGAATACGGCGTTCGAGAAGCGTCCTTCCGGAATTTTAGCGTCTTTCTTGGTGATGGCTCCTATCCACTCTGCGTCGATTTTGTCGGGTACTACGCGGATTTCCTGTTTCCCGCTCAGGTCTGAAGCCTCGTCCTTGTCGTTCCAAACGCGCACTTGCCAGTAGTATCCGTGCCTGTTTGGTTTCAGCGCGGGTGCGCTTACGAGCTGGCTTTGGCTCGATTTTACTTTGCCTGAGGCGTACACCGTCTTGTCGGTAACGTTCTCGCGTATGGTTATTTCGTAAGCCGACTGGCTTTCGCCGTTGGCCGTTGCCGCCATTTGCCAGCCAAGGCGTATGTCGCCTTCGGTAACGGCCATGTCGTTGATGTAGCCGCTTTCGGGTGCGGCTGGGTCGCCTTGGTAGTTGCAGGTGAGGCGCGTCACCGTCAGCTTTGCGCTTACGCTTACGGCGGCAAAAGCCACGATGGCGGTTAGATAGGTTCTTAACTTCATATTGCTTGGTATATTTTATTTACATTCTACAATTACGTTAGATTTAATTTTGCCGTCCTTGATTTCGGCTTCCACGATGCGTCCGCCAGTGGCGTGCAGCCTGAAGCTCGCGTCAACGTCCTTCGGCCATGCCGGGAACAGCAGCAGTTCGCCGTCGGGAGTTTCCTGAAGGAGCATCTCCTGCAAACCAATCATCGCGCCGCCGCCGCGGTTATGGTCTGGCGCCCAGTCGTAACCGGGCTCCCAGAAAGCAGGGAAGCGATATGGGCCGTCGGCCAGTTTTGCCGTGTTCAGGCGCACGGCTTCGTTCGTCAGGCCAAGGCACGCCGCCCAAATGTTGTCCTGTTTCCAGCCTATGTGCGTGCGCATCTCCACGGCGTGAGGGTCTTTCGTGTAGGTGTTTCGTGCTATCTCGAGGCCGTCGCGCCCCATTCCGTACACTCGCCACGGGAAAACGGGGTAGAGCTGTGGCGTCTCCACGTTCTGTATCCGTTCCCAGACTAAGGCCGGGGCTATGCAGGTGTCGCCGCCGATGGCGCGCAGTGGAATTTCCGGCAGCCTGTTTTTGAATGTCGAGTCGAGGGCGTATGCTGAGACGTCGGCAAAGCCTTTCATTGCCTTATAGCGTTCAAACTGCTCCGTAACAACCCTTAACGCGGCCACGACGCTCGACGGATTGTAAGCCATCTTGTACGTTTCGCATCCCGACGAGGGGAATAGCACGAGCTTGCCCTCGGCGTTGAGCGCCTTGACGCCGCGCTTTTTTGCAAGATACTGGTAATGTTCGTCGAAGAACTTGAGGCTTTGCGTGATTAGCGGTTCATACTTCGTAATGTCCATGCCGGTGTAGAAATGTGCCTGGAGTATCATCGAGCAGAACTCGAGCACCGTGTCCCACTGGTATTCCAGCCATGCGTTGCGCTCCATGCCGGGGTCGTCGCCGGGCTTGTGCTTGCCGTATTCGGCGGGGTTGGGCAGTCCGAAGTTTTCAATCTGTTCGCAGAACGACGCCCCGCCGTGCCCCCAATAGTGCTTGGTGCGCGCCACGGCAGTGGGCAACAGGCGCAGGTATGTGTCAAACTGCGCGGTCATCATGTCCGTGTCACCGCTCTTCAGCATCGGCCAGTAGACCAACCTTTGGTTCTGTGCGGTCATCGTTCCGCCGCCCCACTTGCGGTAATCGGGGGTGAACGGCGTCTTGGGGTCTACATAAACAGGGTCGAACGTGAACAGTCCGCCATTGAACTTCGTTGGCCATTGGCCGTAAGCGTTGCAGCCGAGCATATAGCGGAACAGCTCATAGTTGCGCACGGCCTTGGGCAATGCAGAATGCAGAATGCAGAATGCAGAATCGGCTACGCCGTCGGCAGTGGCATTTCCGGTGAGTCTGTTGCCATTTAACTCCTCGTTCTTCATTCTTAATTCTTCATTCTTAATTCTTAACTGTATGTTGCTCCGCTGCCAATATGCGTGCCACCACTCTGCGCTGCGCTTGCGCGAAGCCTTGGCCGTGGGCACGTCTTCAGGCCCGTCGCCCGTGTAGAGGGCTATGGTGACAACAGACTTCCTGATGCCCGTGGCCTTGAACTGCCATGCGCGGTAGTCGGTCGAGGCATATACGCCGTCGCGCGTGCCCGTGAACGTGAAGCCGGGGGCCGACATACGGCCACCGAAACGCAGACTGCCGATGGGGTTGTAAAGTTGCTGCTTTATGTCGTCGAGCTGTTCGCGGCTAACGGTGAAGTCAAAGACGGTCTGGCTGCGGTTCTCGTGCCAGAAGTCGAGTCGCGAGCCGTCGGCGCGGATGGAGTCGGCAAACGTAGTGCAGTCCTTGGGCAATATCCACTTGTAAGAGCACTGTTGGCACTCCGCCTTGCTCACCGGGCGGTCCTTGTAGCGCCAGCTTTCGTAACAGAGCGTGGCGTCGGTCTTGGCTTTCGACGTTACCTCCATATACACCGCCGACGTGTAGACGTCGGCCCAGAGGCGCACTTCGGCGTCGCGGCCTTTTATGTATACAGCTCCGTCGGCCAGGCGGAGCGTTTGGCTGAAGCTGCCGTCGTCCCCACCGAACGGGGCTGACGACAGGCTGAGACGCCATCGTCCGGCCTTCAGCAGGGTGTTGTTTTCGTCGAACATACCGCTGCGCGCGACGTAAAACAGCACGTCGCCGCCCTCGACCCATACGTTCATGCCTACGTCGTGGCCGCCGCAGGGCATCGACCCGGCAGAGTTCAGGCTCGGCGACGTCCACACATAGTCAGCCGGCACATAGTCGTCGGCTGCGGCGGGCGTTGCCGTTGCCATGCAGAAAGCCGCGGCCAAGGCTGCGATTGCCGCGCTCACGGCGTTGCGTTTGTTGTGTTTCATTGTGTCAGTGTTTGATAGATGTTATGCAAGTTGTGCCTTTCGGCCTTGTAAAAGGCCATGTCTTGTACTTTAAAAGGCCGTCTTTTGCCTACCAAAAGACGGCCTTTTGCAACGTGTTGATAGTCAATGCGTTGACGCAAAGATACGTAAATGCTTAGTTATATGCAAGAAAAACCTTGCTTTTTTGCCTATTTTAGTGCCGCCGGCAAGCGTTGTTGCAGCGGCGTGCGCAGGGCTTACTCATCCCAGTCGTCCGTGCGGAACGAGCTTACGGGCAGTCCGTCACAATACAGGTCGCCGCTGACCCAGTCCTTGAAGGCGTAGCGCACGGCCACGGGATGCTTCACTTCGTCGCTCTTTACGTAAACCTTGCTGCGCTCAATCCACGCCTTTGCGGGGTGGAACACACGGTCCTCGCCGGCCACCTCGAACAGGTCGCTCTTCAGGCCGTTGCTTCCGTACACCCACATATCGGCGCGGTTGAAGCGCACCACGGCCGTGTCGTTCTGGAACGTTACGTCGCGGAAGTAGGGGCTTTCAGCCGTAATGCCCTCTACGCCGTAAGTCTTCTTCAGCGCGAGCAGGGCAAGGCGCATCCCGGCAAGGTGCTTCTTGCGCGGGTGGATGCCGTATTCGAGACCTGCGTCCATGAGCACCGCCATGCCTGAATTGGGTATCATGAGCTCAGCTTTCGACTGCTGTTCGCGCAGGAGTGCGCTGTTAGTAGTCCAGTCGATGAGGCTGTAGTCGTAAGGGGCTATCTGGCAGAAGTAGAAGGGGAAGTCGCCCTGGCCCCATTCGGTGCGCCAGCCGCGCACCATCGTTGAGAGCATATCGGCGTAGGTCTTGTAGCGCGGCACGTTGTCTTCGCCCTGGTACCAGATGACGCCGCGCATGGTGATGCCGATGAGCGGGTGGAGCATACCGTTGTAGAGCACCGTCGGCGTGCGGTTCTTCGACTTTATGTCGTCTGCCGAGGCTGGTATCTTGGTGTCGGGAAAGGCCTTCAGCCAGTCGGCCCGCATCCAGGCCTCGCACGCCGAGCCGCCCCACGACGTTACGATGAGGCCCACGGGCACGCCGAGGATGCGGCGCAGCTCGCGTCCGAAGTGGTAGGCCGTTGCGCTGAACTCGCGCACCGATGCCGGCGCGGCCTCGCTCCATTTGCCGCTGACTGTGTCAACCGGGGCAAACTGGCTGTTGCGCTTCACCGTGAACAGGCGCAGCTCCTTGTCGGCACTGTGCAAAATGTCCTCGACGGCGTTCTCGACGGGCTGGTTCTTAAAGCCTTTCATCGGCATCTCCATGTTGCTCTGGCCGGAGCACAACCACAGTTCGCCGATGAGGATGTTGTCGAGTACGGTCTGTTCGCCGTCCGTCAGCGTGATTGAGTAAGGGCCTCCGGCCTTCGGCGTGGCAATGGCAGTTTTCCATTTGCCGTCTTTCCCGGCCTTGGCCTCGTAGGTCTTGCCGTCCCACGAGGTCGTGATTTTCACCGTGGCCGACGCTTTTGCCGTGCCCCAGAGGTTTGCGTTAGTCTCTCGCTGCATCACCATGCCGTCTGAAAACATCTTCGGCAGCGTCACTTTCGCGTTGATGCCCGTGGTTGCGAGCAGCGCGGTAAGCAGTAATGTTAATTTCTTCATTTCGTAAATTGATTTTGTAAGCTCCTCCCAACTTCCCTTGCCGGGAGGAGCTTGGTGTGTTTTGTAAGGGTAATGTTTCCCCTCTCCCTTCGGGGAGGGACGGGGAGGGGCTGTTAATATGCGTTTACGACCGTGACCGGGCCTAACAGTCCGGCGGGCAACAGTTCCTGTTCGGCGCGGCGGTACTTGCCGTTAGTCCAGATGCCTTCAAACGGTGGTGTGCCTAAGTCGTAGCCTTGCAGGGCGTTGGCCCATGTGTTCACGACGACGATTTTGAGCGTGTTTGTTCCGCGTTTCACGGCCTTTGTTATGTCAACGGCGAACGGGGCTGTCCATGCCGTGCCGCAATTCTTACCGTTTACGTAGACGGTTGCCGTGTTGGCCACGGTGCCGAGGTTGAGCATTATTGTGCCCTTTGGTTTGCGTTGCAGGCGGAATGTGGTCTGGTAAGTGGCGTGGCCGGAGTAGAACTTCACGCTGTTGTCGGCAGACTTGCTCCAGTCAATCAGCGGCGTGGCGTTGATGCGCTTGCCCGTTTCCTCGAAGGCGATGCTCCACTTGTTCTTGTCGAGCGTGAGCAGCGTGGAGCTTTGCGTGGGCATAGCCGTCAGTTTGGCCGGTACTGCCTTGTCTGACAGGATGTAGAAGATGGAGCCTCCGACGGGCAGTGTTACGCTTTCACTGGCAGTGTAGACTTTTCCAGTTGCGGCGTCGGCGAGATAGCGGTGTGCCCTTTCTGCCCTGAACACGGGCGAGAAGGTTACGGCGGAGTCTGTCTGGTTGCTCAGGAAGTAGATGTCTGCATCCTCGGCAGTGCGGTGGGTGAAGTCTATTCCTTCGGGAAGGTCGGCATCGCGCTTGATGCCGAGGCTTGTCAGGTCGGCTTCCTCCCAAGGCTCTTTCAGCACGGGCACGCCCCATTTCTCGATGGCGTTTATGGTGTTCCAGCTCGAGACGATGCGTCCCGGGTTCATCTTGCGTGCCTGTGGGATGACGAGGGCGGAGTAAACCATGCCGTTCTGGGTGACGAGCTTGCCGTCCTTTACCTGCGACTTGCCTAACACGTCATGGTTGAAGGAGTCGTAACGGTAGCCGCGCAGCGGGTTGACCCAGTGCTCGGCCTTGGTCATGTTGGCCGTGTGGGTAACTTTCACGGGACTTACCTCAAGCGGTTGGCCTACGTTGGCAAGGCGCTTGCGCTCGCGTTCTTTGGTCGTTTCGCTGTAAAGTCCGGGCAGTGACGTAACCAAGCGTTCGGGCAGGATTGAGCGCCGGGGGGTCTCGTCGCCAGTGTAGACGGCAAGGTCAACCACGGGCTTGCCGTATTGCAGCAACGACTGGCAGCGCGAGATGTAGCCGGTGAATGCCGGCATCTCCCTCCACCACGTGTTGTCGCGCTGGAAGAATGTGCCTATTCCGTCGAGTGTCATGCCGGGACGGCGGTCTGTCCAGGGGTTGTGCGTGTTCACGTGGAACACTATGGCGTTGATGCCCGTGCAGTAATTGCGGTCGAGCAGTGGCTTCAGCAGGGCGAAGTCTTCGTCCCACGTGCCGCGCACTTCGGTGAAGCCTTCGGCCTGTATGATGTTCTTGCCGTAGATGTGTGCGCCGCTCACGGCGTCGAGCATATCGTTGAGCTTGTCGTGTGTGGGGCTGTTAAGCCAGAACTCGCCCATCGGGTAGTCGGCGTACTGATAATGAAGTAGGCCGTCGCTGACCATCGTTGGCGCTACGCACTCGGTAGAGAGCTTGCACCCGTACTGTTTGCCGAGCGTTGCCACTTCGTCAAAGAAAATGTCGTTGATAAGTTCGGCGATGGTCTGGCGTATGTCGCGCAGCACCTTCTCGGACTCTTCGGAAGTGCCGATGGGCACTCCGGCGTAGAGCGGAAGCCATGGCATAAGGTCGTAACCGCGGCGACGGCGGAACTCGTCGGCAAAGTTGTCGCTCCAGTTCTGGCTGCCGCATTCCCAGCTGTCAACGTGTATTCTCGTAAGCACTCGCTTAACGATGTCTGCCGGGGCATGGTTGTAGATGTTTGCAAACCAGTTGTCAAACTGCTTCTTTATCGCCTCACGTGAGAACTTGTTGCACTCCAGTCCACGTCCTCCTCCGCCCGTGGCGTTGGTGTGTCCAGTCGTGGTGTGCCCCATGCGCAGGATGTGCCAGCGCCCTTTGGGCAGGTTGATTGTGAACGGCTTGTCAAGAAAATCGGACGAGAGCAACTTGCCCGTGAGGTTGATGACCTTGTCCTTTGGTACGCATTCGTTGTCTGCAACGGGGACGTATTCAGACACGCGCCATACCTTTCCCGACTTGCCTTCATATCCGTCAATCACGGGTTCGGAGCCAAGCACGAGGTTGGCGACCTTCAGCGTGGGCTTCCATTTTGCCGCGTCCATGTCTTCAGAGCCGGGGTCGCTGCCTTCGGGAGTCCAATGGAACTTGAAGTAACGTGCCGTCGTTGCTGGTATTGCGTATGTTGCGTAGGCGTCGGTGTTCTGCCAGCCTTGGCGCGCAGGGCTGATTTCGCGTATGAAACGGTAGTTTACGCCGTCGTCGGAGGCGTAAACTTTATATCTGTGCGCCTGGTAGTTGTTGCCTCCGGTGATGACCTCAACGCTGCGCAGGGTGTATGGCTCGTCGTATGACATGATGATGTCGCAGGGCTCGGACGAGCGGAACGGGAACTCAACTGACGACTTCGGCTTGCGGTCGTCGGCATATTCGGCAGGGTAGGCAAATGCCGTTATGTCCCTGTAATATCCTTCCTTGCCCTCGGGACGGGGCAAGGTTATCTCTTGTTCGCCGCCTGAAACGATGGTGTCAGACCACACTATGCGTTGCATTGACTCCTCGGGCGTTATCCACGGGCCGCCTCCCAAGGCGAAGCCGTCAGAGAAGTGGATGCCTATTTCGAGGCCGAGCTTGTCGGCGGTGCGGAACGCCGTGTCCATGCGTTTCCACCATTCGGGTGACAACTGGCGTGATGTGCCGTTGTATTGCGGCCCGTCGCTAACGTCTTTTATCGGCATAAGGTAACATCCCTTGATGCCAGCGGCGTGCATGGCTTCAAGGTCTAAACGTATGCCTTCGTCCGTAACGCAACCGTACATCCAATACCAGAACGTCCAGGGAGCTGTTTCTTGTGAGGGTGAATTAAAACGTTTGTACCATTCAGGAGCGTTCTCCTGAATGGTAGTTTGCGCCGTTGCTGGTGCCAGCGTGGCACAGGCAACGAGTAATGACATTATCTTCTTCATGGTCATTCAAAGTGTAATGTGACTTCGCCAACGTGTGTTCCGCGTGCCCATACAGGCTGCGCTGACGGTCCGTTGAGGTCGGTTGTGTTGACCTTGTTGCGAACTGCGGGTATAACCTGCATAAGGCTGATGCCTGTTTCAGGCAGGGTGTAGAGCAGTTGGTCGCGTCCGTCGCGCGGTTGGAACACTCCTACGTAGTCGTTGTCAGTGTCCGGCTGAATTGTTATAGTGCCGGTATTGGTCTTTAACTTCATCCATTGTACACCGGCAAAGTATCCCTTGAATTCCGGGTAAGTGAAACTTTCGCCCGGGATGGGGTCGTTGTAGTCGTTGCTCCATATTCCGAGCTGCGGCCCATGCAGGCGGTTCTGCCATACACGGTAAGGCCCATGGCCGAGCCACTGCTTGCTTTGCACTTCGGATTCGGGCAGGTCAAACTTCACGCCCATAAGGTCTACCACGCCGTTGAATATGTATTTGTAGACAAGGCGTGCCCCTCCGTCTGGTGCAATGTGCCATTCTACATTCTGGAGTGAGCCAAGGGCGTATTCGGCTGTTACTATGAGAGTGTCGTTTTCGCCATCCTTGCTCGTAAGTTTGACGAACTTACCTTGGTCCATGTACTCTGTATAAGTGGTCTTTTTCTTTTCGGCTTCGGGGTCGTCATGGTTGTAGAACTGGTCGAACGACCTGTCGGAACGGCGGTAAGCGAAGAACTTGGGACCTCCGCTGAACTTGTAGTCACCCTTTGACGTCGTGACACTTGAGAGCGTTCCGTCAGTAGCCGAGAACGTGTAAGTCACGTTTCCTGCCTTAACTACGTTGTCGCTGAACGTCGGGCGGTTGCCTTTTGCCGTGCCTTCATAAATGTTTTCAGCGTTCTTCAGCTTGAATACCCACGTGAAAAGCTCGTCGCCATACTGGTCGGTGGCCTTCACGCTAAGTGCGTCGGCATCCGAAGGAGCTGCCGCAATGCTGATAGTTCCCTTTGAGTCGGGGGCTATGTTTGCGCCGTTGACCGTTCCGCTTTTCACTGTCTTGGTGTCGTCGCCCACATATTTCACGTATGAATAATCAAACTTGCACTTGTCAAGTGACAGGAAGTTGTAACGGTTCTCGACGTCAAGCGTGCCGTTGAAGTTGGCAGGCATTGACACTTGCACGGGACTCCAGATTTGTTTTACGGTGTAATAGCTGCCTTCCTTTTCGTGATGAGGCCCTACGATGCCGTCAGCCCCGTAGTTGCCTACATTGTCAATCATGTTGTTAAGGTCGGTGCGCACTACTCCTTCGTCTGCGTAAGCCCATATAAACCCACCGGCGCAGCGCGGCCATGAGCGCATCAACTCCCAATAGTCGTAAAGTCCGGCACCTGCTCCGCCGTCGTAAAGGGCGTGCAGGAACTCCGTAGGCATGAATATTTCAGGCCTGCGCATATACTCTTCGCTTTCGCCGTAAGAACGGTAGTGCATTGTCTCGTAGCCGCCGTAGTTGCCTTGTGGATGAAGGACTGGACGCTTCTGTATGTCCCATTTATGGAACTCTCCGTCCAGTTCGGTGTTCCATCCCTTCTCGTTTCCGTTGCTCCACCATATCACGCAGGGGTGGTTAACGTCGCGGATGACCATTTCCTTGATGAGTTTCTGGCCGTTGATGGTCTCGTGGTGACCGTGCCATCCGCTCAGTTCACTCATCACGTAGAGGCCGAGACTGTCGCAAGCGTCATAAAATTCCGGGTCGGCAGGATAGTGCGAGAGGCGCACCGAGTTCATGTTCATGCTCTTGATAAGCTCCACGTCGGCGATATTCAACTGCTTGTTGAGCGTTCGTCCGCTTTCAGGCCAGAAGCTGTGGCGGTTCACTCCGCGTATGTTTACCTTCTTGCCGTTGATGTAGAGGCCGTCTCCGGCACGTGTCTCGATGGTGCGGAAGCCGAACTTGTCTTTCTCTATGTGCAGCGTCTTGCCGTCGGCGTCAACCAGGGCGAACTCCACTTGGTAGCGGTTGGGCGTCTCGGCAGTCCACAGCTTGGGGTTGCTCACGTTGAAAGACACGTCGGCATGGTCGCTGCCAGTCCTCACGTTGGTGGTGTTCTCGGCCACTTTCTTGCCGTCCATATCGCTGATAGTGGTGCGCACCTTTGCCCCTTCGAGCGTATGGTTGAGCAATACGTAGGCGTTGAACGACCCGTCGGCCTTGGCGTCAATGGCCGTGCGCTCGATGTTTATGGCAGGTTTGCAGACGATGAACACCGGGCGGAATATGCCGCCGAAGTTCCAGTAGTCGGCACGGCGCTCTGCAAGGTTGACGCCAGCGTTGGCACTTTCCTTGCTAACGGTTACTTCGAGCAGGTTTTTCTTGTCGCCGAAGAACACGCGGTCGGTCACGTCGTAGGTTATGCGGTAGAACGCTCCTTGGTGCAGGTCGCCGGCCTTACGCTTGTTAATCATCACCTGCGTGTCGGTCATGGAGCCTTCGAATACGAGGTCGATGTGGTGGTTGGCCCATTCTTCGGGCAGCGTAAACTCGTATTTGTACATTCCCTTCTCGTCGGCAACGCCGTCAGGGAAAGCCTTGCCGTAGAACTTCATGCCATACTGGTAAGTGCCGAAGCCTTGCAGCTCCCAGCACGACGGCACGCCGATTTTTGTCCACTTGCCGGAGTTGTTGCCGCCGGTACAGTAAAAGTCCCACTGCACCATGTCGTCACTGCCGCGTCCGCTGAGGTATTGGCGTTGCGTGTAGACGCTGCCCTGGGCGTAAGCCCCTGACACGGCCGACGTTAATAATAACGTTGAAATCAATAACTTTCTCATATTATTCTTGTTTTTATATTTTTATGTCGTTTATTCGAAGTCCCATGTGTCTCATTTGGTTTTCGTGAACCTTATGTGCAGTTCATGGGGCTTTTGCTGTATGCTGTATTTTGTCAGCACGCCAGGGCCGCAGCTGCTATTGCCGAGTCCCATCACGGCAGCATCGATGTTAAGGTATACGTTGCCGTCTTTCGCCAAGTCACAGTCGTGTGCCGTGGTTGAAAGTTGCCGTATGGAGTAGGGCAGGGCGGAGAACGAGAACGGCTTGCCGCCTTCTGCCGTGACTGTCCATCCGCGGCCCTTGCCGTCGGTGATGGTCACGGTTGCCGTCTGCTCATGATTGCCCGAGTCTTGCGGGCGGGCGTAATGTACGTATTCCTTGTCTACCGTGTTGCTCCATCTGCCTATCCAAGCAGCCTCCAAGCGGTCTGGGTATGTGTCTTGCAAGCCCATGCCATACCAGCTTAGCTGCGTCATGTCGGCCGGCAGGGTGAACGTGTTGCCCATGCAGGGCAGCGGCGGCAGCGAGCCTTCGGGGGTGTAGACGGCGTGGAAGTCAACCGAGCCTTCTGCATCCATCGTGTACGTGTAATCCGTGCGGATGCTTCCGTTGGCGTATTTGCATACGGTCGATGTGGTCACGGTCACGGTGCCGTCGGCGTTCCTTACGGCTTCAAGGGGCTTGGCTACCGACACCTCGGGCGAGTCGAGACGGTTGTTCTTCCAGTCTTTCGCTATCCAGTTGCCGAAGCCCTTGTCGTTGTCCGTGGGTGCGCGGAAGAAGTGCGGGCTGACCATCGCGAACCATTCCTTAGCCTCTTCCACGTCGGCCTGGCGGCCAGTCTTCAGCTCCTTGGCCTTGAAGGCGGTTGAGAGGCGGTCGTTGAGGGCAAACTGTTCGTTGCATACCTCGTGCCCTGCGGCAGCCCATGGTGTGTCATTCTTTAGGCGGACGCTGACGTTGAGGCGCACGTCCTTGTCTGTGTCATATTTCAGCGAGGGCAGGGTGAAGCCTTCGAGTGTGCCTTTCTTCGTCACCTTGCCGTTCTCCGTGACGTTCCATGTGTATGTGTAGTTGTTCGGGTCGGCGTGTTCGTCGAGTTTCGTCACGTTTATTTTATTGCCGTCGAGCGTCAGTTTGATGGGTGCGTAGACAGCCTTTACCTCATAATATTTGGGCGTCGGCTCGCAGGTTGACGTGACGATGCCCTTTATGCAGAATGCCTTGAGGTTGGGCTCGTCGCCGAAGTCGCCGCCGTAGGCAACCATCGTCTTGCCGTCGTCGCGCTTCTTGAAGATGCCCTCGTCGGCCCATTCCCAGATGAAGCCTCCCAGCATACGCGGGTGGCTGTAGATTTCGTCCCAGTATTCCTTGAAGTTTCCGAGGGCGTTACCCATTGCGTGGGCGTATTCGCTGGTAAGCACGGGGCGGTTGTCGTTGGCCTTCCGGGCGATGGAGAGCAGGCGTTCCCAACGTGCGTTTTCCGGTCGCTCCATGTTGTTGTCCTTTACTCCGGGGTTAAGGTACTCGTCCTGCACGCGAGGGTAGAAGCGGCTGATTACGTCAACCGTCTCCGGGTCTTTGTTGTCAGGCCCTTGTGCACCCTCGTAGTGCACGGGGCGCGTGGGGTCATACTCCTTAATCCATGCCCCGGTTGCGGCGAAGTTGGGACCCCAGCCAGACTCATTGCCGAGCGACCAGAACACTACGCAAGGGTAGTTGCGGTCGCGGATTACGACGCGCTGCGTCCTGTCCATGAAGGCGGCAGCCCACGTCGGGTCGCTTGCCAGCTTGCCGCGCAGCCCGTGTTCCTCTATGTCCGCCTCGTCCATAACGTACAGGCCGTACTTGTCGCACAGCTCGTACCAGCACGGGTCGTTGGGATAATGGCACGTGCGCACGGCGTTGATGTTAGCCTGTTTCATGAGCTTTATCTCGCGCTCCATGCGCTCCATGGTCATCACCTTGCCCCTTGTCGGGTCCATTTCGTGGCGGTTCACTCCACGGAAGCGTGTCGGCACGCCGTTGACGAGGAAGCGGCCGTCCTTTATTTCTACTTTGCGGAAGCCCACTTTCGTCTCCACGCGCTCGACAACCGTGCCGGTGGAGTCAACCAAGGCCAGCTTCAGGGTATATAAATTGGGCGTCTCTGCCGTCCATTTCAGTGGATTCTTGAGCCTTGCGCTCATCCATCCGTAGGCGGCATAGCCACGCTGCGGATTGCGTGCGTTCATGATTTTGGCCTTGTGCTCAAGGTTGAGCATGGGCACGGCGTCCTGCTTCAGGGTGCTGTCAAGCACGGCATTGCCGGCTGCGTCGTATAGCTGCGCCTCCACGTGGAAGCCCTCGCCGCGCTGCCCCTCGACAACGCTTAGTTCGGGATGGATGACGAGTGTGGCGTCGCGGTAGTCGTCGTCAAGCTCGGTGCGCACGCCGAGGTCGCGGATGCGTATTTTCGGTGTGGCGTAGAGGTATATGCTGCGGTGTATCCCGGCGAGTCGCCACATATCCTGGTCTTCAAGGTAGCTGCCGTCAGAATACTTGAAAACCTTTAGCGCGATGTGGTTGACGCCGCTTTCCAAGTAGGGCGTCAGGCGGAACTCTGCCGGCTCCATGCTGCCCTCGGAGTATCCCACGTTCTTGCCGTTGACGTAAACGTAGAACGCGCTCGACACCGCGCCGAAGTGGATGTAGACCTCCTTGCCCTGCCAGCCGTCAGGCAACGTAAAGGTGCGGCGGTAGCACCCCGTGGGGTTGCGCTCGATGAAGGCCGTGTATTTCTTCTTCGGTTCCTTCATGACGTATGGCGGGTCAATCTTGAACGTGTAGCCTGAACTGCTGTAGATGGGTGTGCCGTAGCCGTTCACCTCCCAGTCGGCAGGCACTGGGAAGGTTGTCCACGAGCTGTCGTCAAAGTCTTTCAGGTAGAAGCCCTCGGGCTGTTCGTCGGGCGTCTTTGTCCAGTTGAACTTCCACATACCGTCGAGCGACATCTGCATATCGCCCGGTGTGGCCACGTAAGGCGTGAAAGCGGCACGCGCCGGTTCGCGGTTGATTGACAGCACGTACTGGTTTTCCCAGTCGTGCGCCTGCCCTACGGCCGTGGCCGAGACTGCGGCGAGCGCAGCTGTCAGTATAAAGTTTCTCATCGTTGTATGTCTTTTTTCTTGTTACGTTATATGTCTCTTGCTCCATGGCGTTACGCCCTGTTGCATGAAAGGTGGCAAAACGCGCTGCAAAAGGCGGTCTTTTATACGGCGAAAGGTGGCCTTTTGCATGATAAAAGACCGCCTTTTGCAATGCGTTGAGTGTCAGTGCTTTATTCAATCGTCAGCTTGTCGAACAGCATCTTGTCAATTCCTTCGCCGCTAAGCGTCACGATGTAGCTGCCCGCATTGATTTGCGAGCCTGTCGTTATGCTGGTGTTGCGGCGCTTGGTCTTCTTCTCCGGAGTCTTGACGAAGGTGATGTCGTCTTCCTTGTAGACAACCCCGTTCAGGTCGGTAATCTTCACGTGCAGCGTCCTTTCGGCTTCCGGGTTGTAGTAGCGGAAACGTATGGCGTAGACACTGGCCACGCCGACGTTGAAGTTCCACGTCATCGTGCCGTCCTTTATCATGCCGTCAACGCTTATGCCGCCAGTGTTGCGGGGCGGCAGCAGGCTGTCGGGCATCTGCACGAGGATGTCCTTGTCAAAGTTCTTCCACAAGTCGGGGTCTTCTATTTCGGGATAGTCGGCAGCGGCAGTCGAGTCTTTCGAGGCGATGGCTATGGCCGAGATGATGGCTTGTCCGGCATTGACCTTGGGGAAGTTTATTTTGAGCCTGTTGCCCGGCACGTGTACGTCCAGCACTCGCTTGTAGGGCTTTGCGTAGCGCGCTTGCGCCCAAATGTCAAGGTCGTGGATGTATGTGCTGTCGTTGATGGCCACGTCAAAGAGGCGCAGGCCTTCATAGTCGGTCTTCTCGCTCTGGCCGGGGCCGTACCAAGGCTCGATGAAGTAAAGCTCGACGCGGTAGTCGCCGGGGCGCACGGGGAACGAGTAGAACAGCTCGTGGCGGCCGAAGCGTGACGTGCGGAACAGCGGCGATACGGGCAACAGCTGGTTTGACGTCTGGCTGGCTTGGAACGGGCTCGTCTCCTTTGGGAACTTGTCGCCCCACGAGCGCGACCACTTGCGGTTGTCTTGCGTCCACTCCGTAGCCCAGATGTCGGTGTAGGTGTCGCCTCCGCAGTTGATGTTGTACAGGTAGAAATAGCCGTCGGCCGGCTTCAGTATGTCTTCGTCCCAGCTGCGGAACGAGGGCATCGCCAGCGTGTCTGACGCCGCCACTTTGCCGTTATGGTAAGCCGTGGCTATGAGCAAGTCGCCTTTTAGTTCGGGGTCTTGCCATTTGAAGAGCGTCGTACTGTCGTCCCTGGTCTTCTGTTCTTTCCACCATCCGCAGCTTAAGGCCACAGAGTCGCAGTTGCTGTAGACGCGGATTTCCTCTGGGATGTCGATGAGTGACGAGTCAATAACATTGTTTGCCTTGTTCGCTTGCTTGCGCATGAACTTCTCAACGTCGAACGGCACTATGTAGACCATTTGCTCTTCGTCTTTCGGAGTGTAGCGCGACTTGTACATATAGAAGGCGTCGTTGGGTTGCTCCCATGCCGTGAAGATGCCCTTGTGGTTGAACGGGCCGACCTTGTCGATGCGCCTCAGGCCTTCGTCTGCCTGGCGGCGACCCGGGTTGTCGTGGCTTTGCAGTATCCAGAGGAACTGGCCGCACACGCTGTCTTTTACGCTCTCGGCCAGTTGGGCCTTGCGTTCGAGTATGTCGCAATGCTTTTCCTCTGTGTAGCGTTCACCCGTATGGTTGCCCAAGGTGCGCCATGCTCCGTATTCTCCGTTGAGCAACTGGTCTGGGCGTTTCAGTTCGTTGGCGTAGTTCTCGAGTTTTCCGCCGTATGTTCCGCTCCAGTTCTGCACCACGTTCCAGTCTGCCCCGTCGCCTCCGTTGCAGGTCGTCACCAGTCGCATGGTCTCGCACATCGGGTCGAGCGACTTGATGATGTCGGTGCATTCCTTTGCGAAGTCGGCCGGGAGGGTGCTCTCGTTTTGCAGTCCCCATAGTATAATAGAGGGCGAATTGCGGCGTTCCTTGACCCATTGCACCAAGTGGCGCTTGAAGCTCTCGCGGAACTGTGGCGTGTCATACCATATATGGGCCGAGAACTGCGGCCACCACAACAGGCCTTCCTTGTCTATCAGGTCTTTGTAACGCAGGTTGTGGGGCTGGTGGGCGTCACGGAATGCGTTGAAACCGGCATCCTTCACTTCCTTTATTCGTGCATCAATCTGCGCGTCGGAGAAGGCATGGCTTTGGCCGAATTCGTGCTCGTATTCGCACACTCCGTTGATGAATATAGGCTTGCCGTTCATGTAGAAGCGTTGGTCGCCGTCGTTCCTGTTGAGCGGCCAGCTTGACGTGCGCACGCCAAACGGCGTGGCAAGGTCGTCCGTTGCCTTGTTGTTGCGCTTGATTATGGTGTTAAGCGTGTAGAGGTATGGGTCGTCGGGACTCCAGCGGCGTGCGTCTTTTATGGCCGACGACTGCCTTATCACTTTTGTTTCGCCTGGCTTGATGGTGATGTTGTCGGTCAGTCGTATTACTTGTTTGCCGCCCTTGTCGCATATTTTGCTTATTACGCTGACTGTGTCCACGGCATCGCCGTAGTTCTTCACTTCCGTTTCAATGAACAGGCTGTCGGCTGCGGCGTTGTTCCAGATGTGAGTACCGAAGGGTTCAATTCTTGTCTTGTCGGTGATTTCGAACACTACTGGACGGTAAATGCCGAAAGGTTGCGAGCCTTCGCTGAACCCCCACTCGGAGCTGCAGCCGCCGCACACCCATGGCATATCGGTTATTCCCTTCGGATGTGACACCCTTACGCTAAGCAGGTTCTCGCCGCCCTTGCGCACGAACTTGGTTATGTCGATGGTCTTTGTCGTGCGCCCAATGTCGTAACGGCCGATGCGCTTGCCGTTGAGCATCACTTCTGCGTATGTGCCAACGCCCTCGAAGCGGATGAAATACTGCTTACCCTCCATGTTGGGCACGGTAAACGTCTTTTCAAAAGTGGCCCTGCCGTGCAGGTTGCCGTGTATCTTTTGCAAAGCACCGTAGTAGTCGTCGAGGTTGTAGGGTATGTCTCTCGTGAACGTCTTGCGGTCGAACGTTATTTTCCAGTCATCGTTCAGCGATGCCGTGAAGCGTTTGCCCGTGGCGTTCGGGGTGGGGAAGTTCACCTCGCTCTTGCCCATAGGCTTGCTCGTGGCTACGGCAATGCCGCGCTGGTCGTGGTTGTTTACGGCGCAATAGAAGTGGTACACCACTCCGTTATGGTATATAACGCAGCTCTTGTGGGCGAACATCTCGTCGTAAGGTTTCGACGGAATGATGAGGTCTTCGCCCTGCCAGTCAGTCCAATGTATGAGGTCGTAGCTGGCGGCGAAGGTGTTGAAGGCGTTATATTCGCGTGTGGGGTTGAACGCCGAGAAGTAGAACATCACGTACAGGTTGCCCATCTTTACTATTTGTGCGTCGCCCGTTATGGTGCCGTCGCTGTCGTGGGCGAATACGGGGTTGCCCTTGTAACGGCGCCATTTCTTCATGTCGTTCGAGAAGGCGATGCCGACGCGCTCGCCCTTCGGGTGTGTCTCGTCCTTTCCTCCGGCGTTGTAGAACATCATGAACTGGTATCCGAACATCTTTTTGTCTACCATGTAGACGGTGCTCTTGTACTGGGTCATCTGTTCCCACCACTGCGCGTTCTTGTCGTTATACGACAGGATTGGCTTCTTGTAGGTCTCCCACTGGTGTGGCTTAGTGACGTCTCCGTCGGTGGATGCAAGCCCGATGCTCAACGGTGCGTTTACGGCTTCGTAGCCGGTGCCCGCCCCGCCGATGTAGGTCATCCAGTAACGGTCCTTGAACTTCTGTATGTTGTAGCTTCCGCCCCATTCGTAATCAATCAGCGCAGGGAAGCCGCCGCGCTGGTTCATGTCCCAACCCTCGTTGCCGAAGGCGAGGACGCGCCCCAAGGTTTCCCAATGCAGCAGGTCGTCGCTCTTGGCGAGCCATGTCTCGTATCCGCGCCCGTTGGTGCCGTTGGAGCCGTTGTAGCATACGTAAGTCATGTACCATGTGTCGCCTTTGCGGAACACAGTGGGGCAGTCTATTTTGCGGTTGTTGCTTTCAGGGGCTACAACCAATCCGTATTTATAGGGGGTTCTTGCAGCCTCGTACACTTTGCGCATTTCCTGTTGGCTCACTACCGTCTGCACCGTCGGTTGTGCCTTGGCACGGCGGCGGTTCCTGCTTTGCGCTTGTGAGTCGCTCGCGATTAGTAGCAATAGGATGAAGATTATGTTTCTAACCATTTCTTGTGTGATATTGGCGTTTGTCAGATATGTTTCGCCTCGTTTTCGCCGAGGTCGTAAAACGTGGCATATTGGCCTGCAAAAGGTGCTCTTTTACCTTGTAAAAGATGGCCTTTCGCATCGTGAAAGGACACCTTTTGCAGGCCCGTATGATTTTGGTTGTGTTATTTCATGAACAGCCAGTCAACTTCATTGCTGAGTCCGTTGAGGCGTGCGTCCCTGATTTTCAGGTCGGTAGCGGTAAATCCGGCCACCATGATGATACCCTTCGGCAGTCGGATTGTGTGGCGTCCGGGCTGCAGGTGGTATGCGTGTATGTTGACAATCGGCATATTCGACATACTGATGGCGTTGCTTATTACAGGCTCGGCTTGGCCGAACTCGTTGCCTGTCGCGTCGGTTTCGAGTTTTGGTGGGCTGGCGAACTTGTTTTGGTCGTCGATGAAGAAGCCCACGAGCATCTTGACCGGCTTGTCGGTCTCGAACTCGACAACTCCGCCGTTGATGCGTGTGGTGTCGCGGTTGAGCACCAACGCTTCAAGTCCTTCAAGCTCGGGGGCGAGAGAGTCGATTGCCTCGTCGCGGTTCTCGAACAGCTTAGCGCCCTTCGTCAGCTTAACTCTCTTGTAGTTGCTGATGAGCTTCACGTCGGCATTCTCGGCCTTTACGATGTCCTTGTCGTTGCTCGTCTCCTGCTTTGGGGATGTCAGCATCTTGATGTTCGACTTGAGGGCAGCCAGTTCCTCGTCGTAGACGGGCACCATTTCAGTCCATGTCTTGAACTTACCGTCATCTCCGCCTACGGGTATTCGGCGTTGCGACGTCTGCATACTGTTGGCGTACAGGTACGTGTCCTTGGTCTTGTTGACGAGCTGCGCGTAGTAGTCGTTGCTCTTTTCAAGCAGGGGCACGGCCTTGTTGAGGTAGTTTATGTCCTTGCTCCACTTGTAGTTGAGCACTTGCTGGGCTGCCAATACCTTATACTTAAAGGAGTATGCGAAGTCCTTGTAACAGTTAATGTCGTTCACGAGGCGGTTGAACTCGTCCTTGTTCTTGGTGATTTTATCGCCAATCCCGCTGATTGCAGCCACTGCCTTGTCGCCGTGCGTGACGCATTGGTCAACGATGTCGAGCGGCAGTTCGCCCGAATGCTTCTCGTGCTTCCATTCCTTCTCTACGTATTCGATGAGCTTTTCGCCGGCAGGGCCGCAGCTCTGGTAGAACTCTTCGTAAACGGTGTACTTGTAGGGGTTCACGAGCTGGCTCATCTTCATGCCGAGAAGGAGCGTCTGGCGGTTGCCTTCGGTTATGCCGAAGCGTCTCAGCAGCTTGGGCGCAATTTCCCCGCTTTCGTCGTATGCTTCGATGATGCGCTTTGCCGTGAGCGTGTCAGTGCCGTAATAGTCGGCCAGGCGTTTCTCCCAATATGCCTTGTCGTCGCCCCGGTGGCAGTTCCACGAGTAGCGTCCCCAGGCTGCGTACCACATCCAGTCGCGGTCAATCTGCAACTGGCGTTCGCCTCCGGGCAGCTTGTCGGCCGTGTAAGGCCAGTCCCAGTAGCTTGCCTGTGGGTACAGGTGGAGGCCGTTTGCGCCGTGTACGCGGTGCATTGCCTGTACGGCTTTCTGCGTAAAGGTGGGCGAACTCCAGCGGAACGGCTCGAGATTGGCCAGGATGTGCACGTTACTGATGTGGATTGGTGCCACGCTGCTAAGCTGTTTCTGCGTCTCTCCCCATGGTCCGCCGGGCTGGTATGTCGTCAGCGACTCGCCGTTATACTTCGTCATGGTGTATATGTTCTTGTAAAGCGGCAGCGACTTTTTCAGCACGAGCGGCCCGTCAGTGTCGTGTGAGCGCAGGATGATGGGCGGTTCGTCGGTTCTTCCCGATGCTTTCAGGCCGTCCTTGATGCCCGGGATGATTGTTTTGGTCATCCATTCAACGTCGTCTTCGATTGTCGCCATAGCCTCGCCGAGGCAAATCAGGAAACCCACGTTGGGGTATTTCTCGATGAAGGCGGCAATGCTCTTGCGCGTATAGTCGCTGATTAGCGGCGTGATGGGGCGGTTACGGTCTTGCGTAACGATGCCGTAATGGTCGGCGAAAGGCTTTGAAACGATGATGTTATAGAACATCTGGATTACGCGGATGCCTCGTTTCTGCGCCTCGGTGGTGAGGAAGGTGAACATCTCTTGGTTCTTCTCCATCGTTGCGTCGTCAACCTCCACGGCGAACGGATAGTCTTCGAGTTTCACCAATGAGGCGAACGGGTGGCCGTTCCACAAGAACACGGCGTTCATGTTGTCGGCGGCGAGCATATCAAGGTACTTCACCCACAGCTCCTTGTCGTAGAACCAAGGGAAGTTCTCTGGCGTGTAAGGGTATTCGTACACCTTGTGGCCGGGCAGGTAGACCGTCTTTTGAAGGCCTACGCACGCTCCGCGGATTTTCATTTCGGGAGCGTCAACTATTATTTCGGGCGTCTCGAGGTTGCCGTATTGCCCGAAATACTCGAGCAGGCGGTTCGTGCCGTAGATTGCACCTGAGGCATCGTTGCCCGTGATGTTTATTCTCTTGCCTTTCCTCGTGATGGTAAAACCTTCTTGGGGAAGGTTGGCCGAGGCGTCTGCAACGTTGATGTTGATTTTATATCCCTTTTGCATTGCAGGGACATACTTCTCTACCAAGGATGCCGCATATTGCGTTTGCGGTATTCCTTCCTGGCTTGTTACTTTCGTTGTCGTGCTTCCACAACTCGCCAAAGCTAACGCGATGCTTGAAAGCAGTAGGTTGCGTGCTGTTTTCATAAGTTCACAATCGTTTCTTTTCCGGGTTGTATTTCTATTCTTCTTTCATTCTCTCCATTGCCTAAAACAAGCGTGCCGTGGCCTCCGTCGGCCTTTACAGTGACAGATTTCCTGTCCATCTTGACGTACACAGTGCCGAACGGAGTGGGCACGTTGCCCTCCATCCATTCCAGTCCGCCGAGCGTCGGCTTCACGGTGTATTCCTCGAAGCCCGGCTTCGTGGGCTCTACGCCGAGGTAATACCTGCCCAACAGGTAGATGGGGCTTGCTCCCCAGGCGTGGCAGAGGCTCTTGCCGTATGGGCGGCCATACATCGCCAGCCTGTCCCTTCCGTGCTCGTCGGGGTTGTATTTCTCCCAGAACGATGTAGCGCCTTCACGCAACATTCCGCCCCAATACGCCTTCATCTCTTTCATCACCTGGTCTTGTTCGCCGAGCATACACAGGGCTTCAAGCTCGTAGAAACGCATATACGGCGTAGTTATTTTGAGAACGTCGTCGTTGAGCATCACCGAACGCTTCACGGTTTCCTGCTTTTCCTTGTCAAGATAGCCGTACATTATGGCGAACATATTGGGGTAACGGAACACTTCCGTGCTCTGTCGTCCGTCCTTGCGGTTGTGCATCAAGGCTTGTTTTTCGTCGTTCCAGAAGTAAGCCAACAGCTTTTCGCCCAGTTTGTCGGCGAGTTCCTTGTATCTTGCGGCTCCGTCTTTGTCACCGACAATGGCGGCCACGGCGGCTATTGACTCAAGTGATTTCCTGAAAAGGATTTGCTCGAAGGCCAGCTGCCCTTGCTTGTCCATGGGCTTGTCGGCCCAGTCGATGAACACCCAGTCGCCCGTCTGCCCCTCAACCATGCCGTCCTCGTCGGTGCGTCCCAGCACGTAGGTCATATAGGTCTGCATCGTCGGGTAGATTTGCGTCAGGAAATGGCTGTCGCCGCTGTAAAGATAGTAATCATAAATGGAATTGAACCAATAGAAGGTGTAGTCCATTATGGTGTTGATGTGGCTTGTTATGGGGGCCTTGCCGGCGAGCAGCCACGTGGTGCGCTTCACCATTTCGTTGTCGCTGAACAGGTAATAGTTCATCAGGTAACTTTGCGACGCGTCGCCGCTCCACACCCAGCGGTCGCGCTTGATGCCGTCGATGAAGAACTCGCGCGAGGTCAGTTGCATTGTGTATGCGCCCACTTCCCAGATTTTGTTCAGCTCATCGTCGTTGCACTTGAACGTGCCGTGCTCTGTTTCGGGCATATATTCATAGTCCATGCTGACGTCGGCCACGGTGCATCCGCTGGTTTTCACATAGATGTATCGGAAGGCCTTGCTGTTCCCCATGGTGTATTTGTCAGCCAGGTTGGCCGTCTTTCCCGTTGCAAGGTCGGTTATTTCACCGTTCTCGACGAGGAGTTTGTCAAGGGTTTCGCAATGCTCCTCGTCCAATGCCTCCTCCTTGCTCTCCCCATAGAAAATGTCGATTGTGCCGTTGCCGCTGATGCCGTGGAGTATGGCGAAGCCGAAAGTCTCCTTGCCGAAGTCGTAAAGCCCGTTGTCGCTGCTTACAGGTGTCTCGTGCCGACGTGCGAGCCTGAACCCTGACGGGAGCTTTTCGGGGGCGTCGAAGTTCCACCGTCCGGCCTTCATGTATACCGTTGACGACGTGTCGCTGGCCTTTCCGCTCTCGTCAATCCACTCCTTGTCCTCGAACGTTACGTTCCAAGTCTCGTCCGTGTTCACCGTCTTGCCACTGACGTAGAGGGCCGGCGGCGTGGCCTGGTTGTGCACTTTTATGTTGATGTTGTGCTTGCCGGCTGCCAGCGTGAAATGCTTGGGCATCCCGAACAGCATCTTGCCGTCAATCTTTATGTTATAGTCGCCCTCGGTGGCTACGGTCAACGTTTCCTCATCGGCAAGGTTTACGGCCTTGCTGAACTCCACGGTGACGTAGTGGCTGTCCTGCTTCCAGAAGGGCGGGAAGTATGCTCCGCGGTCGGTGCGGCGGTTGTTCATTTTGTTGCCGAGCCATATTTCGTAGTCGCCCGGGTACCAAATCCATGTAGCTTTAGATGTTGTCGCCATATCTTTCTTTTGTTATTTGTTCGAGTGTCTTGCCGCGTGTCTGCGGTGTCCATACAGTGCCGATGATGAGCGAGATGAGCAGTAAGCCCATCATTATGTAGGCGGCGATGGTGAAGCCCTCGCCGTTAGGCCCGTAGATGTAGACGAAGCCGAGGCCCCACAGTGCCGAAACGCCGCGCACGATGAAGAACATCACGCCTTGGGCGGCCGCCCTGTACTTGGCAGGGAACAGCTCTGACGCCCACAGGGCGTAGAACGATTGCACGGAGACTCCTGCCTGGATGCCCCAGATGAGGGTGAAGAATAACAGGCCGGCGATGCTGTTCACGCCGATGGTTACTATTATAACCCACGCCAGGACGCCCATGCCTACGCCGAAGAAGTAGAGCCAGCGCTGGTTTACTTTGTCAACAATCATCGAGAAGAAGAACGTGGTCACGATGATGATGACCCATTGGGCAACGGACAGCATATTGGCGTGCTGGTTTGAAAGTCCGCCTGCCGTCTCGTAGATGTGCTGCTGGAAGAAGCCCATCACGGAGCTTACCAAGTTCCACGTGAGGTAAATTCCGGCGAGGAAGAGGATAGTGCGGATGTTCACCTTGTTGGTGAACAGAGAGCCGAACGACGAGAACACGCTTCCCTTCTGGCTCCCCTGCTTGGCCTTCTCGGCCTTCCATTCTGCCGACTCGTCAAGGCGGCGTTGCAGTTGCCATGCGATGAAGGCCACGATGAACAGCGAGGCGAATACCAGGCGGCTGCTGAATACGTTGAGTGCAGTGCCCTCGATGCCGCTGCCGGCTATGGCCGTGGCGAGCGTTTCGACAACCGGGCCGAACAGCACTCCTGCGCTGTCGCTGCCGCTCGTGGGTGGTGCGAGCAGCGTGCCGAGTATGAGTATTATGGTAGGCCCTATGCCCCATGCCATCTGCGAGATGCCGATGTTGCGGCCACGGTTGCCCACCTCGGAGTTCTCGGATATGTAAGTCCATGATGCCGGCACGCCCACGCCTACGGATATGCCCGTGACGAGGAAGCCCGCTAGGAGCATGGGGAAGTTAACGGAGAGCATGATGAGGGCCACGCCCGTCATGTAAACCAGCATATTGTAGGTGTAAATGGCCTTGCGCCCGTACTTGTCGGCGAGGAAGCCGCCGATGATTGCGCCTATGGCCGCGCCGAGGCAGTTGGCGCTTATGGCGTTGAGCCATCCGAGGTGGCCTTCCGTCAGTCCAAGGTAATTCTGCCAGAGTGTCAGTCCGCTGGCACCGGCAACGATTGCTCCCGCGTCAAGATAGTTGGTAAGCGACACGGCAATCGTGCTTTTCAAGCTGCTTTTTTTCTGTCCCATATATTAGATTTCTTGTTTATGTCGTAAAGTTTTGATTATCAGTGGTTTATGCCTTGCTGCGCGATGTGTGCCCTTTCGCATTGCGGAAGGATGCCTTTCAAGCGGTAAAAGGTGGCCTTTTACTGGGTAAAAGACCGCCTTTCACAAGCCTTGTGTTTTGCTATGGCCACAGGCGTTGTCGCTATATGCGTTGCCGCTTATTTGCTTTCGGGCGTTATTCCGGCCCGTGCCTTTATGCTGTCGGCCACGGCCGGCCCGTTGTTCTCCCACGTGTTGCCGGGGCCGTTGGCGTTCTTGAGGAACTTCTCGGCCGGTGTCCAGTTGTCGCGCACCGTGATGTACGACGAGCCTTCGTCCGTATAGAGGTAGAACCAGTGGTTGGGGGCGTGGGCATAGCTCGGCGTGTAGATGTCGCTCACTACGTTCTCGATTATGAACGAGTGGGGTTGCGAGCCGAGGGTGTATATGCCCGCCGTGTCATACATATGCTTGGCGTAGTGGTGGATGAGGTTGCCTTTCACTAAGTTGTTCGACATTGAGCATACCTGCTGGTTCCATCCCCAGCCCATAGATATGCCCGTGTATGACACTTCGCTGATTTCGTTGTTGCAGATTTTTATGTCTTTCACGAAGCCCGCGCCTATGCCCACGCAGCCCCAGTCGTCGTTGGTCACGTCGGTTATGAGGTTGTTGGTTATGCTCAGGCCGGTGCAGATGATGCGTTCGTCGGTCGGGGCGTAGGGCAGGTGGGCTTCATGGGCTTCAGGGCCGAAGCTGCCGGCCAGTATGCCCGAGCCGCCCATGTCGCGGAAGGTGCAGCGGTCAACGCTGCCGCCTTTTATATATAGGTGGTAGTCGAGGCCCGTAGATGCGTTGTGCTCGAACGTGCACCGCGTGAACGACACGTCCTCGGCGCAGTTGAGGCTCACGGCAGCCGCCGGGCGGCCTACCCATCCCTGGTTGTCGAGCTTGTGGTCACCGTTTGGCCGCTCCATTTTCGGGCGCAGCTTGTAGGCCTCCGTCATGTACATACCTGCCTGCAGTGGGGCGTGCCCGCTTATTGACGGGCGCATCCATGTGGCGTGGCTAAAGGTGATGCCTTCGAATGTGACGTCCTTCACGGTGCTGTCGGGCGTGCCCTCAACCTTGAGCAGCGTCTCAACTGCCGGCACTATGACTTCGGCCTGGGCCATGTCCTCGCCCTTCCGGGGTATGTAGTACAGCTTTGATGCCCTCGCGTCGAGGTACCATTCGCCCTCGGCGTCGAGCAGTTCCTTGGCGTTGGTCAGGTAGAAGGCCGAGTTGTGTCCGTCGGTCGTTACCATAGGTGACGGCCACGGGTGCATGAAGTGCACGTGGCTTTCGGGCTGGTGGAACGTCACGGCCGCGCTGTCGCCCATTATCTTGATGTCTTTTATGCGCAGGTTGGCCACGCACCACATCTCGTGCAGCACCATCTCTGCATACCGTGCGCCCGCGATTTTCTTCACGGCGGCTGCCGGCACGTAGATGGTTTCTTTCGCCTTGTCGAGGCTCTTTATGCGGTACATATCGTCAAAGTCGGCCACGTCGCGCGCCCTTATGGCTTTCTTGCCGTTGACCCACATCTGGCGGAACTCCAGGGGGCGGCCGTTGAAGTCGGGCACGTCGGCAACGTAGTATTTCCCCTCTTTCTTCCAACCGCTGATTTTAACACCGCCGCTGATTACGGCGTTGCCGTCGGCCACGATGCGCGTGCCGTTGTCTTCGGGACGTATGATGATTGGCTGGTTCAGGTAGTATGTGCCGGCCTGCAAGCGTAGGCAGACGTCGGTGGCGTGGTTGAGGCGGCGCTCCTCGCGGGCTTGCTGCAAAGCCTGTTCTATTGTGTATGCGCCGGGCTTTACCACGATGTCAGTGGCAAATGCGCCGACACAGGCCAATGTGGCCGTGAATAAGGTTAAAATAGATTTACGGGTGTTCATGAATTATAGGTTTGTGTAGTTATAGTTCAACGGGTATCCATACCGTCATTTCGCTCTTGCCCCTGTTGCCCCATGCGTAGTAGGGGATGAGGCGTATCTTTGTCATGTTCTTGCCCTTGCCGAGCTCCCTGTATAGGGTCTTGTCCCATGAGGCCTCGGCGCGGTTGACGGCTTCGGTTTCAAGTGCCATAATCCTGCTGCCCTCGATGTTCACCTCTACAGGCTGGAATTTTGCGTCGGCAGGTATGGCAATGTCGTCGATGTCAACGCCTCCGAGGTCGTTGCTCTCGAGGCAGTAGAGTATCGGGCCGCGCTGCACGGCTACCTGTCCGCGGCATTCCTCGACGAGTGGGTTTGCCTCAATCAGCTTCGTTTCCATAGGCATTTCGAGGGTTACGACATCGCCTTTCTTCCACTGCCGCGTGATGGCAGCGTAGCTTTCGTTCTTTGTTTCGGTGTTGACAGCCTGGCCGTTCACGCTGATTTTAGCGTTGTCGCACCATGCTGGTATCCTTAGTTTAAGCGTAATTTCCTTCTTGCCCTTCAGCTGTGCCACGGTCATGGCGATGTTGCCGTCCCATGGGTAGTCGCTTTTTTGCTCGATGGTGATTTTCCCTATTCCGTCAAGCTCGGTTGTCAGAGTGTTGTCTCCGTACAGGTTGACGTATATTTCGCCCTTACCTACGCTGTAGGCATAGTCTTGCACTTCACAAAGCGTGCGCAGCGTGTTGGGCGGGCAGCAGAAGCAGCTGATGTAGTCAACACGTTCGTGCGGCCAACGGAGCGAATAAGGCAGGTCGTCAGACTTGCGCAGGGGGTTTGTGTAGAAGTATTTTGTGCCGTCGAGGCTTATTCCGCAGAGTATGCTGTTGTAAAAACAGTTTTCCACGAGGTCTGTGTATTTGGCGTCGGCCGTTGCTTGGAACATTCTCCAGTTGAGCAGCATATTGCCGATGTTGGCGCAAGTCTCGTTGTGTGCGGTGGAGTGGGGCAGTTGGTACGGACGTCCGTAGCTCTGGTGCACTTTCTGTATGAGGTCCGGCTTGTATTCGGTGCCGTCGGGAGATGTGCCGTCGTACAGTGCGCCGCACGCTCCGTTGATGTACATCTTGCGGTAAACTATGTCGTTCCAGATAGAGTCGAGGTTCTTTTTCAGCTGCGCCTCACCGTCCTCAACATACAGGTCGGCCACTCCGGCGTAAAGGTAGTTGGCCCTGACGGAGTGCCCAATGGCGTTGTACTGTTGGCGGAAAGGTATGCGGTCTTGGTTGTCGTCGGTACCGTTTTTTACGCTGTCGCGTATGTTGATGAGCTGTTTTGAAAGTTCAAGGTATTTCGGATTGCCTGTCTCACGGTACATCTCAGTTACTCCCATATAGTGAGACGGGCAGATGACGCCTTTCTCCAAGGCGTCGGCTGTTGGGTTCATGTAGAAGTCGTAAAGGCAGTCGGCGGCCTTTACGGCGCAGTCGAACAGTGTTGTCTTGCCTGTTGCGCGCTTGTGGATAATGCCGGCTGTTATGAGGTGGCCGAGGTTGTAGGCCTCGAAGTTGAGCGGATTGCCGAAGCGTCCGTCCTTGCTTGTGCCGAGTTTCGTGCCGAATGCTTCGTTCTCCTTTTCCTCGGCGGCTGCCATGTCGGCTGCCGATTGTGCACCGCCGCCGGCGGCTTTCAGCTTGTCTGCTATTATCACAGGGGTGTGCAGGTATCCGTCCGGGCGTTGCGCCTTGGCTATCAGGCGGATGACCTCGTCCATTATCTTGTCAAGTTCAGGGTCTTTGTTTACGGCGTAAACGGCTGCCACGGCTTCAAGCCACTTGTACATATCTCCGTCGTGGAATGCCGGGCCGTGGCGTTTGCCCTTCTTTTCTCCGGCCGCTATCAGGAAATTGTTGTAACTGTGGCCGCGGTCAGACTTCCAAGTCTCCCACATACTCTGGACAGACGTGCCGCTGAACACACCGAAGCGCTCGCCCCAGAAGCCACCAGTCCATTTCACTGCGTCGATGGGCGTTGAGTTAATTACGGCGTACTTGCTGTTGCGTGTGTCCGTGATGCCGTTCTGCTGCGCCGTCGCGGGCAGTGTGGCTGCCGCTAAGACGAGGATGCTTGACAAGATGTTCTTTTTCATACAAGGTCAGGTTATGCTTAAAGGCGGAAAGGTGGAAAAGCTGGAAATGCCCGGGATGTGCGTGTCGCATACTCTTGCTTTTTCAGCTTTTCCGCCCTTCTTTTACCTTTTTGGCTTGTTGTTTATGCTATATTCTGTTGTTTATTAGGTTTTCAGCTTTTGGCTTTTGCTACATTTCCCCTTGTCAAAGTGTGCCGCCTCTTGCTTTTACCCTCTTTGCCCATTCTTCGCGCTCTTTCGTAAGGTTGTATCCGCGTTTGCTGAGGTAGTTGTTGATGCGGCCTTTGTACTTGCCGAAGGCTTCGTGTTTCTTTTTCGAACTTTCGGCGTCAATGGCGAACTCGCGTGCTTCCTTGAGCCATGCCAGTATCTGTGCCTTTTCTTCCTCTTTAAGGGTCGGTATCATGTCGCACTGGGCATCGTATGTCACTTTTACAACGTTGTACGTCATGACATCCTTCACGGTCTCTATGCCAGCGGCATCAAGGAATAATGAAAGGTTGGAGTCGAAGGCGAAGTGAGAACGGTACAGCTTGCTGTCCTTTTGGGCTTCAGCGAAAGCCTGGGCCTGTTTCTTGGCGTCTCCGGCCAGTGCAGAAGCGGCTTCCTTCAGGCTGTCGCGCTCCTCGTAGATGTCGTTGAGCTCGAAATACCTGTTCGCTACGATGTTCATCACTTGTGTGCCTTTCTCCGTCCCGGTTATGTTCAAGGCGTCAGTCACTTTCTTCGCACGGCCCAGGATTGTATTTACGTAATCCTTGTCACGACCGTCCGAGTTGAGTTTGAATGTCTGTGCGTTAGTAGCGCTTAATGTTATTAGCGTTACAAAAATAGTTAAAATAATTCTCATTGCAGTATTTCTTTTAAGTATTTAACATTTTCGCCGTAATTTACCCTTACGTTATGCACCTGGTTGACGTCTCTGCTGCGTTCAACGAAGAGCCAGCCTGACCATCCTGTCTCGTCAAGTGCCTTCTTTATTTTCTTCATGTTGACGGCTTTGTCGTTCCTCAACCATACGCCGTCGGTGTTGCTTGCGTGGATTGCGCAGATGCGTTCCTTGCCCAATTTCTTTATTTCCTTGGCGATGTCGCGCTTGTTTTCGATGGCCGTCTGGAACTTATAGAAGATTTTTATTCCGTCAGAGCCGATTTCTTCAAGCAGCTTGATGTTGCCCTCGGCGTCAAGCGGAGTATCTATGCCGATGACCTTTCCGCGGGCTTTAGCCATTTCGCCGGCCTCGTGCAGCCGCCATACAATCTCTTGGCGGAGCGGGAGTGAGTCCGTCCAGTTGTTGCCGCATCCCCCGAGAGGCAGGAATGCGACGTCGGCTCCCATTGCTTCCATCGTGTTAACGCAGTCCTGTATCAGCCACCGCCAGCTCTCTTTCTTGGCAAAGCTCTGGCCGTAGAAACCTGACATGGCCACCGCGCCTATTTCGATGCCGAGGCTGTCGGCGGTGTGGTTGAACAGCTTTACGAACTTAGGGTCACGCATCTTGTTGTCGAACGAGTTGCGGACGCCGAGCCCGCCCATGTCCATCTCGATGCCGTCACATCCTAATTCTTTAGCCAGTTTGAACTCGCCCAGCTTCTGGCGCTTGAGCACCATCCAGTCACACACTCCGATTTTGTAGCGCTGCTGCGCCAAGATTGACTCCGGCACAATCAGTCCGGCTGTCAATATTAATAAGGTGATAAAAAAACGTTTCATAACATTTTATAGACGTGCGGCGTGTCGTTTTGTACTATTTTCACACATCATATTTGGCTTTTGGGCGTTGCTTTCGCCGCCATATCGGTCTTTGATTATTGATACATCCAGCCTTGGAACTTTGATTTATGGCAAAATGCGTGTTAAACTTTGTTGCCGGTGTTTAACACTTCTCCTTGCAAGCATTTGTACAGGCTTGGCGGTATATCACATAAAAACGACCGAAGATTGCTTGTCGCGTCTTCGGTCGTTGGATTTATGTCTGTGTGTTCACGCATTCTCGTGTTGAAGCTGTTTAATGGCTATCTGTATGCGTTGTTTCAGCTCTTCTTTTTCTTCCTTGCTGAGTGAGGGCACTTTAATCTTTTTTATGCAGATTAGTTTGCCTATTTTCTTTTTTATGTTATGTTTGTCTGCCATCTTCCGTGTTTTTTATTATGACGGCGGACGGTCGCTTATGTACTCTCTTTGGCAATCCTAAACCTGCATAAAATTATTGCCCTGCCTGTTTGTGCTTACGAAGTTCTTGCCGCGAGGAAGCGCAATCTCAAGAGGCTGCGGTGCATAAGGTTCCTTACCGATTGGTAGTTGATGCCCATTATGCGGCAGATGTCGTCATACTTGCGCTGCTCTATATAATAAAGATGTATTATCTGTTGTTGCCGGGGCGACAGGCATTTTACGTAGTCGTGCAGCCTTTTGTGCTTCTTGCGCTCCTCTTCGATTGTTTCCATGTCGAGTGCCTCGTCTTCGTACAGGTCCTTCATCTGGTTGTCGTTCACTTCGTTGTCGCAGATGTGGTTGTTGTGGCGGAACTCGTCGTTTATCCTGTTCCTTAACGAAACGTAAAGATACGATTCTATGTTTACCACATTGCTCAATTCGTCTTTTTTAGTGTACAGCTTTACGAAGACGTCCTGGATGCAGTCTTTTATCATCTCCCTGTCGGCCGTGAACTTCATGCCGAATTCAAAGAGATTGTCAATGGTTTTGTCGTAAAGGTCGGTAAAGTTTATCATAGGTCTTCGTTTCTTTCGCTGCAAATTTAATTGGTACGGGGCGAATTTTTTGGTAAAAATTGGTTTATAAATACGAAAAACAGGTATTGACGTATAAAATCAATACCTGTTATCAATAAATTCTATGGCTATGTTATAATCTTTCCAACCAAAGGATTGTGTCGCCTCCAGTGTCAAGCGTCACTTTCCCGTCGCTGATTTTTTGCTTTTTCACCAGTGTTTTCACCTCGCCGTCTTTTATTCCGACTGAATGTATGGCGTATGTGCCTGGCTTGACGTCGGTGAACGACGGCGTGCCGCCGTGGCAGTAGATTACGTATCCCGTTTCGGGTGAGCCTATTACTTGTTGCTCCGAGTCGCCCTCGCCGCTCACGTAGTTCATCTTGGCCACGTCGCTCAGGAACTTGGCGTCCCTGACGGGCACGTTGGGGCATGAGCCTCCGGCCATCAGTATTGCCCAACCGTATTGCGGGTATTGCTGCGCAAAGAAGGTTACGGCCTTTTCAGGGTACTTCGTGCGGTATTCCTTCACGGCCTTGTAGGCCTCGGGATAGCCCGTCTTGCCCACCTTGATTTTGCGCATGAACTGGCGCGGGGCCATGTTGTGCCCGGCCGGTGGGGCGTAGAGTCCGTCAGTCTTGTAGTGCCAATACCTTATGTCGATTATGTCAACCACCTTCGACAGTTCAGGGTCGGCCAGGATTGAGTCCTGTGCGTCCTTCGGGCAGCTTAGGGCTATGAGCGGGTGGCGGCCCGTCTCGCGTTCCCACTCGGCAATGGTCTCGAGCCAGAAGCGCGTGAAGTGCAGCGGCCCGGTGTATTCCTCGCTTACCAGTTGCACGACGTTGCCGTCGTCCTTGAAGTTGTCAAGGCATTGGCGTATGTACTGCCTGTGCAGCGGCCGCAGCTTGGGGTTGTCTATGTCGTAGAACTGCCTGGCCATGAATATTCGTTTGTCGCCGGCGAATGGCACGGGTTCGGGGAAGTCTGTGCCGTTGACGTTGTTCACGGGACGCCACGGGCAGTCTACCCAGTGGGCACCTGCCTCGAGGATGTTGTGCTGGAAGTAGTTTTCGTGGAACAGCATGATGCCCTTTTCAGCGCTCTTTTCGGCAAACTCCTTCAGGCGTGCCCAGTACCAGAGGTTGGGCTTCGTTAGGTCGTAACGGCTGAGCCCGTCCCATGCTGTGCCCTTGCCTGAGCGTGCGAACGGCTGCTCGTAGAACGGTGCCCAGACGTCGCCGTCGGCACGGCGCACGCGCTCGTGGTCGGTGCGGCGCAGGTCGTACCACAAGCCGTAGTTGTGGTCTAACAGGCAGTAACCGTTCTTGTCGAGATAGTTGACAACGGAGTCTATGCGGTCAGTCCAGCCAGTGCCCTCACGTCCGGGCACAAAGCGTGTTATGGCGGGCTTTGCGCTCTTGGCTACGAAGTTGTCTTTCACACGGCCCGACCACCATGGTATCTGGTACCTGTTACCCGTCACGAGCCGTCCGTCTACGGTCAGTCGCCCGTCAGCGATGGCGAATTTAGCCTTTGTGCCGGCTTCTTTCGCGTCGGCAGAAGCGGTTTTCACCTTATTTATATGTTTTACGCCGGCAGGGTCGGTGCTTGCAGTGTAGGGCACAGAGTCTATCCACATCTCCATGGTCAGCCTTGGCACGGTCAGCGACATTTGGGCCATCCTTTGTGCGTCGGGTATTTCGGGGCTGCTTGTCTCGTTGGTGTTCATCGGCAGTATGTGCCCGTCAATGGCTTTGTCCTCGCCCATACGCTTCTCGAGCTGTGCGTAGAACAAGCTACGGGGCTGCACGTGGTCGTTGCTGCTGGTCCATTCGCCGTTGCCCGTCAGTGTTCCCCAGCATCCGTGGGCACTGCTGCGGTTGTCGGCATCGGGCGAGTAGCACCAGAGCGTAGAGCCCGTGCACTGCCACATCATGCTGTTGGCTGTGTTCCATCCGGTACCGAACTGGAATTGCTCTAAGTTCTTGAAAGCTATGTCGTTACCGTCGATGTTCACAATGTCGAACAGCAGGCCTGCGGCCCATGAGCCTATACTGCCGCTGAAGCCGAGGCTCTCTTCGCCTTCGCACTGCACGAAGGCGTTAGGCCCGGCCGCACAGTATCCTGCCGCGAAGTCGTGTATGCCGTGGCGCGACACGCATCGCTGTATCAGCGTCTGCTGTCCGCGCGTGATGAAGACGCCTCTGCGCCATCCGCCTATTTCCGATACAGGCTCGTCGGCTATGCAGTCCTCTACGGTTATGCGGCTCGTATGCTTCTGGAGGTTGACCGCGCTACCTGCGAAGTACCTGAAAACCACGCGGCGCACCCAGCAGTCGCGCACATTTTCCATCCAAACCGCATCCCAGCAGTGGTCTTCGTCCTTCGGGTTCCATGTGTTGTGTTCCGACGCGAGCGTAAGGTTCTCCACGCCGCACTCCGTCAGTTCACCCTTGTTGTATCCCGTCACGATGTACCCACCGCCGTATTCCGGGGCGAGCGTCGTCGTTATGGGGGCGTCAATGGTGATGGTGTTGCCGCCGGCTGCGGTCACGGTGCGCTCCCATGTTATGTCTATGTCGGTAGGTTTCCAGCCGGTGTAGTCGAGTCCGCCGCCGTAGTCGTAGCAGCCCAGCGACTCTATCCACTCTTTCGTTGACGGGCGTATCACCCTGATGCGGTCGCCGGGCTTCAGGCTTCCGGCCTGTTTCAGGGCCAGCGTAGTTGCCCCGGCCATGACTTTCTCGCCGCTGAGGGCTATGGTGTCGCCACCGGTCATGGCCGTGCTCCCCTCGAAGTAGAGCAGCGCGCCGCGGCTGACGCCGCGCTTCACGATGGTGGTCTTGTCGCGCCCGGAGCCTCTCAGCACCACTCCCGATGCCTTGACGCGCAAGGGCTTGTCGATGTAGAACGTGCCTGCACCCAGCAGCACGGCCCCGCGGTGGCCGCTTTTGTCGGGCTTGAGTGCCGACACATAGTCGATGGCGCGCTGCAAGGCGGCGTGGCTGTCGCCGTCTGTCGGCGTCACGTAGACGGCGTTGCTTACGTCAGGTATGGCTTGTTCTGACGCACGGTAGCCGCAGGTGGAGTAGTCCATGGGGACGTAAAGCTCCTTCTTGGGTTTCCCTGCCGTGGCGTGCGCGGCGCAGACGCCGATGACGAGTGCGGCTGCCAGGCAGCGTTTTGTAAATGATTTGTTCATATCTTTTGCGTTTTCATACGTTCGTCATATACCTTATTATATTTTATGAATGTCCGCTACGCTCCCATTCATTAGTAGTTAAAGGTGTCTTCTCCAGTAGTTAAAGGAGTTTTCTCCAGTAGTTAAAGGAGTTAAAGTAGTTATCGCTCGTTTCACTCGCTAAGGAGTTAAAGACAATAGCTTTTTCTTTAGGAGTTAAGGAGTTATGTAGTAAAGGAGTTAAGACATTAGCCTTTTCATCATCTCACTTCCCGTTTCTATCTTCCTGGATGTCAGCGTGTTGCCGAAAGGCCACGTTTTGCCTTGCGAAAGATGCCCTTTTGCAGCGTAAAAGGTGCCCTTTCGTGGGGCAGAAGGCCATGTTTTGCACGTCCGTTGGTGTTTCCGTGCGATGCCGTTGGCGGTCATTGCACGCCAAAACTGCCTTGGGCTGACACCTCATTATATATTATAACGACGGCAAGACATCTTTATTGTACCTTATTTTTGAGAATGAAAATCCGCAAAAATGCCAACTGTAGGGACAGTAGTGTAATGAATTATGTCCCTACGGTGGATGTTGTCAGATTGCGGCCATTCATCTATTATAATATAATAAGGTATAGGCGGCGGCTTGTTTAGAAGTGTATTTTCGATACCTTAAAAAGCCAAGGTTTAATCATTAAATGTTAATAAACGTCAATATTACATTGCTTTTTGGTTACATTTATATAAAACATACGTTCTTTAGTCGTAGCGCATTGTCGCTAATTATGCCAATTAACGATTTAAAAACTTTTGATTATGAAGAAAATCTTTACTTTAGTATCTGTCGCACTCGCCGCCATGACGGTGAATGCACAGGAAAGCTGGTACGTAAACAACGAGGACGGCACGCTCAAGGCAGAGTATGTTGCTAACTCAGACGCATCACAGGCATCTGTCGTTGAGTTCTCTACGACTAACGTTAAGGGTACTCACGTTTCAGGCCCGGTAGCCGGATACACTGACGGTGAGCTGGTTGACGGTAAGCTCGAAGCGAAATATGACAACAGCTGGAGCAACATCAACAAGAAAGACCTTAGCAGCGACGGCTCCGTAGCCCCGTTCTATTACGTGCAGGGCAAGGGTAACCCCGTGAACATAGAGAAAGTGACATGGGAGGAGATTGTTACCGACGATGTTCCTACCGGAGTGTATAGGGCTTATTGGGAAGATGCTTACTATAGCCCCGACGGAACTAACGGTCTGCCTACCAACGGAACTTACGTAACGCTGACCCCGGCCGTTAACGGCACGCTGAAAGTTGGAGTATGGATTAACAAAGGAAGCCGCGACGTTTACGTAGTGAAGGGCAGCGACATGAAGGCCCTTACTCTCGGCACGGACGTTATAGCTTCAGGCTACATTAACGGCCAGAACAACGAAGTAGAAGAAGGCAGCCCGCTTGCAGGTTATCCGATGTATCAGGAGAACATACCTGCCAAAGGTACTGAAGGCTCTGACGCTTATGTGGTAGGCACTGGCAGTGCTGTTGTTTGGGCATACCTGACGTTTGCCGCAACGGCTAACGAGACCTACTACATCTTCAACAAGAACACTCAAATCGGCTTCAGCGGCTTTGAGTTCACCGCAGGTGGCGGCGCAGGCATCGCCGGTGTTGAGGTAGAGAGCCAGGACGACCCGAACGCTCCTATCTACAACCTCGCCGGCCAGCGCGTAAGCAAGGACGCCAAGGGCATCCTCATCCAGAACGGCAAGAAGTTCATACGCAAGTAAGTTTAGACGCAAGCAGACGGGGAACGGCTGGCAAGCCGTTTCCCTCAAGCTGCAAATTGACAAGAACAAGTGACGAGTAAACGGGTTATATGTTACAAACAATAGGGCAATTCCCCCTTGTATGCGTGTTTGCTCGTCGCTTGTCTGCTAAAAAACTGGAGTCTCATTTAATTACATTTTCTAAATCATGAAAAAAACTAACCTATTAATGAAAACTGCAGCCCTGTCGCTCCTTACGCTGGCCGCACCGTCGGTTATGGCACAGACGGAGGAGGTGACGGTGAGCAAGTATCTCGTCGTAACCGAGATGGACGGCACGCAGACTTCGTTCAAGCTCGCCGACAGCCCGGCAATTACCTTTGCGGCTGCCGCCGATGGCGAGAACGTCACGGAGATGACCGTCACGGCCGGCGACCAGACATTGATGGTGGCCATTGCCGACGTGAAGGACTACGTACTGATGGACAAGGAAGACACCCCGTCAGCCATAGACCAGACGGTAGTAAGCGAAAACGGCGGGAAGCCGGAGTTTGCCGACGGCAAGGTGTATTTCTCGGGCTTGAAGCCCGGTGCGCGTATAAGCGTCTACACGCTTGACGGCGTACAGGCTTTGACCGTGGCCGCCGGAAGCGACGGAAAGGCCAGCATAGACCTTGGCTCGCTGGAGAAGGGCACAGTGTACATCCTGCGCACCCCGTCAGCCGGATACAAAATCTTGAACAAGTAACATAATCAACGAAAACGAATAACTTTATTAAAATATTATGAAAAAGAATTTATTGCCGATAATCGCCGCCATGCTGGGCATGGCCGCACCTGCAAGCGCGCAGAGCTACTTGATGCAGATACGCCAGACGGACGGCACCGTAACCGAAATAGACGCAGACAAAGTGGCGAAAGTAACCTTCGCACAGAAACCTTATACGGCTGAGGCCATACCTACGGGCACAGACCTCGCTACATGGTACGAGGAGAACAAGACTTTGTTCGATACCTACGACAACGTAATCATACCACTTGCGGCCGACGGCGAATATACCCAGAGCGCCGTAATAGAGATACCTGCCGGCAAGAAGGCTTCAATCGTAGGCGAGGCCGACGGCGTGGCTAAGCTGACGTTCACGGCCGACGCAGGCTTCGTAGTTGGCAACGCTTTCTCTATCAGCAATGTTGACATCGACGCCACGGCATCAACGGGCGTGCTCATCTCCCTGTCGGCCACACCCGACGAGGCACTGAAGGGAGCTACCGGCCAAGGCGAATATTATAACATCATGGGCGCTATCAGCCTTGACAACGTTGACGTCAAGGGCCTGAAAGACCGCATCCTCTACGACGGCGGCGTACATTACACGGTAGAGACTCTTGACATAGACGGCTGTAACATACAGCTCGACATACCTGCCGAGAACGAACTCGGCAGCAAGGGATACATCGACTTCTACCAGTCATGCATCATCAACAACACAATTAAAAACTCTACAATATACAACGTAGGCGAAGGCTATGCCAAGTATTTCGTCCAGTACGTAAACGGACAGAGGTCAACCAAGTTCGGTTACACCAACGACTACATGACGATAAACAACAGCACGCTTTACAACCTGCTCGACAAGAGCGGCCAGTGGGGCAACTACAGCGGTCTCGGAGGCCAGAAGTCGTCTGTTTGGGAGATTACTGACGCCATCTTCGTCAACTGCGGTTCGCAGGTGGCACGCCGCTTCATGGGCGGACGCCAGGGCGGCAAGATGACCTTCGCCAACAATACATACATGAACACATACGACGGCGAGGCTGCATTTGAGGAAATGCCGACGGAAGGCGAGGACGGCACGGTGACTGACCCCTCGTATGACACGAGCGGCACCGTAATAGGTACAGCCCCGACGTTTGCCGATGCAGAGAACGGCGACTTCACCCTCGGAGCTGACTGTGAGCAGTATGCCAAGAAGACCGGCGACCCACGCTGGCTCCCGGCAACTGATGCTCCTACGGAATGACGCAGGTAATGCACCGGCGGCATTGACCTAAAATCCTTTGTCCACGTCGGATTGAACATCTGGTGGATGAAGGATTTTTACCGTTCAAAAGTCGGCCATGCGTCCAGCGGCTTTGATGTGCACGGATAATCAATCTTAATTAATTTATAACATTAATCAATAACAAGTTTTATGAAGAACAATCATTTTTCACTACGGAGAAAGGCTTGCGCCATGCTGCCGCTTGCGGTCGGCGCCTTGCTTTTAGCCTCGTGTGCCCAAGATGGTTATGACGATGACGAAAGGTTCACCAGCGATGTCACCAACACAACGCTGGAAAGCCCCGCCGTCGAAGACATCACCATCGAGGCCTCGGCCGATGGGTCGCAGACCAATATCTCATGGCCTGTGGTTCACGGTGCTGGCGGTTACATCTGCTCGGTCTACGACGTGTCAGACCCTGACAATCCTGTTGCCGTGGATGAGGTGGCAGACTCGTTGGTTGACGGATGCCAGCTCGTCGTTAGCCGCACCGAAGACACCAACTACCAGCTGTCTATAAGGACTGCCGGCAACGAAAAGTACAACAACAAGGAGGCTGAGACGGCCACGACGGTTGACTTCACGACCTTCACCGAGACTTACGCCTCGATACCCGCAAACACGGACCTTGCGCAGTGGTTTGCAAGCAACCTGCCCGCAAGTGGCGAAGGCGAGCTTTGCTTCGACCTTGAGGCCGGTGCAGAGTACACCATGTCAGGCGACGTCAACTTTGGCAACCTCCAGGTTACCCTGCGCACGACGAGCCGCACTAACCCGGCCAAGATTACGGTTACGGGTGCATCCAGCTTCGTGCCGGCTAACGGTTTCGTGCTGAAGTATCTCGACATCGACTGTTCTGCCTCAACTGCACCGCTCATCAAGATGAGCGCAACGCCCGACGAGAGCATCAAGGGCGCAACAGGCTCAGGCGACTACTACAACATCTTGCAGCCGATTACAATCAACGGATGTAACATCGAGAACTTGAAGAGCTCGCTCTACACGGACAACGGTGTGAAGTATTGCGCCGGGACGTTCCTCATTACCAACAGCGTTATCCACTTCAACCTTGACGGTACGGGAACAATCGATGAAGGCTCGCTCATCAACGCTTACGCAGGACACATCAACAACTTCACCGCCCAGAACTCAACGTGTTATAACACGGGAGCTGAAACTGTCAAGTATTTCCTGCGTTACAACAACTCAGGACGTGCTGACCGCGCCGGTTACCTGTCAGACTACGTAAACTTCAGGAACTGTACGTTCTACAACTTCGGTTGCGATCAGTTCTGCAACTATGGTGGCTTGGCCGGACGTGAAACATCAAACTTCACGGTTGCAAGCAACATATTCGTAAGTTGCGGCGACAATGTAGCACGCCGTATCGTTGCCGGACGTGTGGGTAGCGCAAAAGCATCGTTCTCATACAACACTTACATGAATGCCGACGGCTCGTTCCAAAGCACCAACGGTTCATGCGCCGGTTACGACGACAGCGGTACAGCCATAGAGGAAGACCCGGGCTTCGCCAACCCGTCACAGGGTGACTTCACCGTCAGCGGAGCTTCACAGATAAGTTTCGGCACGGGCGACCCACGCTGGCTTCCTACCAATGAATAATCAGTAATAACAGAAAACACAAGATATGAAAAGGAAATTCATAATCAGCTTATGCATCGGTTTCATGGCCATGTCGGCCGCTCCGGCGTTCGCTCAGAACACGGAGATTAAGGGAACCGTCGTAGACGAGAACGGCGAACCGGTCATCGGTGCGTCAGTCCGCGTCGAAGGGCAGGAGGGCGGCGTCATCACCGACCTCGACGGTAACTACGTCATCAAGGCTCCCAAGGGCGCAAAGGTGACAATATCCTACATCGGCTACACCCCGCAGACGGTCACCGCCGGCGGTCGCGTGCAACTCAAGGAGGACGCGCAGAACCTCGACGAGCTCGTAGTCGTTGGTTACGGCGTGCAGAAGAAGGCACACTTGACGGGTTCTGTAGCCACAGTCCCCATGGACGACATTCAGGACTTGGCAGCCGGCGGACTTGCAAGTACGCTTGAAGGCCTTGTCAACGGTCTTAGCATCAGTGGCGGCGACTCACGTCCGGGAGAGAATGCGCAGATGTACATCCGTGACACCAACTCGCTCGGCGACATCGGAAGCACGGCGCAGCAGCCGCTGTTCGTCATCGACGGATACATCTATCCTAATGACATAAAGGTTGGTAACACAACCCAGAACCTCGGAGCGGAGGCCTTCAACAACCTCGACCCGTCGGAAGTGGAGAGCATCTCTGTGCTGAAGGACGCCTCGGCAGCCGTCTATGGTGCACGTGCGGCCAACGGTGTCATCCTCGTTACCACCAAGAAGGGTAAGCTCGGTGCACCCCGCATCTCTTATAGCGGCACGTTCGGTTTCACCGACGCAGTGTCTCACCCGAAGATGTTGAGCGCTTACGAGTACGGAAGGCTCTACAACGCAGTCGCAGCAGCCGACCCGAAAAATGTTGACCTTAACCATCGTCTCGGTCTTTACCAGGCCGACGAGCTTGAGGCAATGCGCGGGTTGAACTACGACTTGCTTGACAAATACTGGGAAACTGGCTTCACCATGAAGCACAGCGTCAACCTTAGCGGTGCCACGGAGAGGGCAAGCTACTTCGCAAGCCTGTCATACTTCGACCAGGACGGTAACCTCGGCAACCTCGACTACAACCGTTGGAACTTCCGTGCGGGCGTTGACGTTAAGGTAAGCAAGTGGCTCTCTGCCAACCTGAACGTATCGGGCGACTATGGAAAGAAGAACACTCCTTATATTAAGATAGGTGGAACTTCTAACGAGAAGGACTACAACATCCTTCTGACCCGTCCCCGTTATATCCCGGAGACAATCAACGGACTGCCCATCGCGGCTTACGGTATCACCAACGCGCAGGTAGACGATGACCAGGCTTACTCTTACAGCGCGCTTCGCAACAACGGTGACTACAGCCGTTCGATGACGTCGAACCTGAACATCAACGCCAGTGTTAACTACGACTTCGGCTGGAGCAAAATCCTGAAAGGTCTTAACCTGCGCTTCTCTTACTCGAAGAGCATCAACACGGACAAGACCAACCAGTTCGGTTCGGACTATGACATCTATTATATGCAGACCCGCACGGGTAGCGGCGAGCACCTTTACACACCGGTAGACGGACAAGACTACAACTCGTTCATCGCCGAGAGCAACCTCTTGATGAGGACAATCTCCAACGGTACGGCACAGCTTAACCGTTCGATGGTGCGCACGGATAACTACCAGATGAACTTCACGGCCTCATATAATCGCGACTTCGGTCTCCACTCGGTAGGTGCCTTGTTCTCAATCGAGAAGTCAGAAGCCGAGAGCGAGTATCTCTACGGCCAGAAGAATGACCCGTATTCGTTCACGAACGGCCAGTCAAATGGTGCCGGCGGTGAAATCGACATGAACTTCAAGCGTGCCGAGTCAGGTACACTCTCTTACATCGGCCGTATCAACTACGCCTACAACAACAAGTACCTTGCCGAGTTCCTCATCCGTTCGGACGCATCAACGAAGTTCGCGCCCGAGAACTACTGGGGCGTGTTCCCGTCAGGTAGCTTAGGTTGGGTTATGTCAGAGGAAAGCTGGTTCAAGAAAGCCCTGCCTTGGGTTGACTTCCTGAAGCTCCGCGCTTCGTTCGGTCTCACCGGTCGTGATAACATCGTGGCATGGCAGTGGGCACAGTATTACGCAATGGACGCCAACAAGGGTCCCGTGTTCGGTACAGATGCCGGCGCCAACACCTCTAACATAATCTCGCTGAACAAGAACAACTCGGCCGTGAATGCTGATGTTCACTGGGACAAGGTGTACAAGGCAAACTTCGGTCTTGACTTCAACGTGCTCGACAGCCGCCTGAGCGTAACGTTCGATATGTTCCGTGAGTGGAACCGCGAGATGTTGATGAACATCAGCCAGGCAATCTCTGCCACAATCGGTACGCAGTCTGCCTCTACCAACCTCGGCGAGATGGACAGCTGGGGCTACGAGCTCGGAGTTACCTGGAAAGACAAGATTGGCAAGGACTTCAAGTACCGCATCGGCCTGAACACAGGTTACTATGACAACAAGGTGCTCAATATGGACTGGGAAACAGAATACATCTATCGCCAGATTCGCCAGGGCGGACGCACAGACATCGGTCTTTGGGGATTGCAGTGCATCGGTATGTTCCGTTCGTTCCAGGACATCGAGGAATACTTCGACAAGTACAACATCACCTCTTACCTCGGCATGAGCAAGGACCAGGTGCGTCCCGGTATGCTCATCTACAAGGACGTGCGCGGCGAGCAGCAGGCTGACGGCACATACGCAGAGCCCAACGGCGTGGTTGACCGCGACGAAGACCAAGTGCGCCTGTCTAACCGCAACAATCCGTACAGCGTGACCGTTAACCTCGGCGCAGAGTGGAAGGGCCTCTCGCTCACTGCACAGCTCAGCGCACAGTGGGGTGGCTACAGCTTCATCGACAGCCAGGCTCTCAAGTCAGGCAGTGGCGTTGGCGACCTTGAGTTCACCAATATGCCTTCGTTCTGGAACGTTGACAATATGTATTCTTACCAAGACGTCTATGACGCACAGGGCCACCTCGTAGTGGCCGAGAACCGTGACGGATGGCTGCCTAACCTGCAATACCAGAGCGTCAACGCAATCGAGTCGTCGTTCTGGCGCGTAAGCGGCACACGCATCAGGCTCAGCCGCCTGACGCTGGCCTACACCATCCCGACCAACTGGGTGAAGAAAATCGGTCTCCAGGGTGCGCGCATCAACTTCACAGGCCAGAACCTGCTGAGCTTCTGCAACCCGTATCCCGACAACTTCATGGACCCGATGTGCAGCTACGGCTCTTACCCGACGCTCCGCAAGTTTACGGTCGGCGTGAACCTTACGTTCTAATTCATTAAGGATAAAACTTTATTCTAACAGAAAACAATGATGAAAACAAATATTATCAAACTGTTCGGTTTCGGTCTTGCCGCAAGCCTTGCGCTGACGGCGTGCAGCGACGAGTTCCTTGAGGACAAGCAGAACTATGACTATACCGGCCCGGAGATTTATAATGACTATGAGGGTGCACTGCAGCGCGTCAACGACATCTATGAGCGCTGTCTGCCAACCGTCAATGCGGATATGTCTTATCGTTACACGTCGTCAGGCAGTAACGACGAGGCCGGCAAGTCAACCGAGGAATACAGCGGCTTCAGCAAGTTTGTTGACGGTACGCAGAACCCGCTGACCATCGCCACGAACAACGCTCCCGACTTGTTCTTCGGCTCGGCCAACAACATCCGCGAGAACACTTACGGCCACATCCGTAACATCAACGAGACCATAGCCGGCATCGAGGGTGGTACACTTTCGGACGACGAGAAGAACGAGCTGCTCGGCCAGTGCTACTTCTTCCGCGCATGGCGTTATTATAATCTGGTGAAGTTTTACGGCGGTGTGCCCATCGTTACCGAGGTGCAAGACCCCGTAGAGGGCATCGAGAACCCGCGCAACACTACGAAAGAGTGCATTGAGTTCATACTCGACGACCTTGACAAGGCTGCCAAGATGCTTGCCGATAAGTCAATGACCGGTACATTAGGCTCGATGGAGTGGGGCCGTGTAACCACAGGTACGGCGCTCGCCCTCAGGGGCCGTGTGCTGCTGCTCTGGGCCAGCCCGCTGTTCAACCGTGCCAACGACCAGACCCGCTGGACTAACGCCTACACCCAGATGAAGGCGGAGCTCGACTCAATCAACGCTTGCGGCTACGGCCTCTACCAAGACGCCGGCAACGTGAACGGTTCTGCTTTCGCCAAGATGTTCACAGTGCGCGGCCTTAATTCTGAAGCCGTGTTCGTTACACTCTACAACAACGGCGAAGACCAGAACTCTGACCTCGTGCGCAACAGCAACTGGGAGCGCTATATACGTCCGGCCAACACGTCCGGTTCGGGCAAGAATGCCTCTGCAATGCTCATAGATATGTTCCCGATGGCAGATGGCAAACGCCCGGCCACGGCCAACACATACACCAAGCTGTCGGCTTCTTCTTACACATACGACAGCGAGCACCCGTTCATGAACCGCGACCCGCGCTTCTACCGCACGTTCGCCTTCCCCGGCTTCCGCTGGGCTTACAGCGGCAACGCGACCTTGCAGGAAAACCAGCCCAACAGTCCGTCGTACAACAACGGCCAGGACTACGAGTTGTGGAACTACGTATGGTATAACTCTGAAGAAGACCGCGACAACCCGCGTGCGGAAAGCGAAGTGGAGTATGGTGCCGACAACTTGCTGGGCTCTAACGGCCACAGCGGCGTTTACGTGCGCAAGCGTTCCGACGACCTTGACGTGAACTCGTCGCCGCTGTACGCAGGTTTCGACGCTACGGAAGATAATGGTGGTTTTGCCCACTCTGCGGCTCCTTTCATGGAAATACGTTACGCCGAGGTATTGCTCAACCTTGCCGAGGCCGCTTGCGGCGCAGGGCAGTTGAGCGAGGCCGTAGGTTACCTGCAGCAAATCCGCGCACGCGCTGGCTACACGGCTGACAACAACTACGGACTTGACGCCAACTTGGCTTCAGACCAGGCAGCTTGTATGTCTGCAATCCTTTACGAACGCCAAATCGAGTTCGCTTATGAGGGCAAGCGTTTCGACGACCTGCGCCGTTGGCTGCTCTATGATGGTGGTGCACACTTCAACGAAATAGAAGGCGCACCCAGCACATGGACGCTCACGGGATGGGGCGGCAACACTTGCGACTGGCTCGGTTTCGCACAGCTCAACGGACAGCGCAGGGAGAACATGGTGTTCCGCGTGAACAACAACCACAACGACGGTCTCGGCGGCACTACTTACGGCACTGACCCATTCGACCCGTCAGAGCGTTGCGCCGCTGTTGACCTGCGCCAGGAAGACCTCACGTCGCAGCTCGAGACGCTGAAGAACTGGTACGACCAGTATCTCGTGCGTAAGCTGAAGAAGGGTGACGACCGCAACCAGAACCAGCAAGACCTCTACATCAACTTCCTGCCGCGCTACTATCTCCTCGGTATTCCGCGTGGTGCGCAGAGCAACATGAAGGAAGTGCTGCAGACAATCGGCTGGGACGACTACAACAACGGTGCTGCAAACGGTACGTTTGACCCGCTGGCAGAGTAATAAAAGGTTGAAAATGTGAGAAAGTGAGAAGGTGAAAGACTGCTTTCATCCTTCTTGAAATAGGGAGACGGAGCCGCAGGCAGAGAGCCTACGGTTCCGTCTCTTTTTTGTTGTCAAAATGATGGTTAACGGGCAAAAAGGCGTGACAGAATTTTGAAGATAGCGAAAAAATACGTGAGTTCGGTATAATGTTAATGCAACATTGATATGGGAAATTACCCCTCTGTAGGGACATAATTTTGAAGATTGCTCCATTAAGACGCAATCGTGTCCTTAGTTCTGGAAGAACGTTTTTATTGACATAGCCTACTTATACGCCTCTCCGCGGCGTGCGGACATAATAAATTATGTCCCTACAGAGGGGTGTTTTCTTATACCGAACTCACGTTAAATTATGTCCCTACAAGGGATAAATCCTCATATTTAAAGGCGTTAACATCATGCTGAACTTACGTGATTTTGCAATACCTGTCATCTTGTCGCTATCTTGTTGAACCTCAATGGGTTACGTCCTTAATTGCAAGAGGGCACATTTCGCATTGCGAAATGTGCCCTCTTGCGTTGTAATACGTGTCCTTTTACGGGGCAAAAGGCCACGTTTTGTAATTCTGGTTGCCGTCAGCCCTTGTTACGCAGTTCGTTTCGGTATTCCTTGGGCGTCTTGCCGTACTTCTTGCGGAAGCACTTACCGAAGTATCCGGCATCGCGGAAGCCTATGGAATAGGCTATTTCGGTTATGCTGTTGTCGGTCGTCTCAATCATTCGGGCTGCCTTTGTCAGGCGGATTTCGCGCACGAAGTCAACCGGGGCGAAGCCCGTCAGGCTCTTCAGCTTCTTGAAGAACGCCGAGCGGCTCAGGCCTATTGTGCCCGCGATGGTGTCGATGTTGAAGTCGTCAGAGTTCAGGTTCTGTTCTATTACTTCATGGATTTTCCGCATGAACTCAATGTCCTTCTTGACGAGATGCTGCTCGTAGTCGTCCTTGCTGCCCTCGCCGGCACTGTCAACGGTGGTCTGCACTACCATCTTGCGCTGGAAGATGCGTTGCTCCTCAAGCAACTGGTCTATGCGGGCGATGAGGTAGCTACTGTTGAACGGCTTGGTTATGAATGCGTTTGCGCCGGCCTTCACGGCCTTGATTTTGTCCTCCTCGGTGTTCTTTGCCGTCAGCATGATTACCGGTATATGGCTTATGCTGAAGTCCTGGCGCACGCAGCGCAGCAGGTCAAGGCCGCTCATGCCCGGCATCATGAGGTCGGTCACGATAATGTCAGGATGGTGCTGGTTAATCTTTTTCATGCCGTCGTTGCCGTCGTTGGCGGTCAGCACGTTGTACTGGCTGCCTATCTGGAGTTTCAGCATACGGCACATATCGACGTTGTCCTCTATCAGCAGCACGGTCGGTACGTCGTCCGTGGCATTTGCTTCAGCCGGTGCCTTATGGTTGTCGGTTTCAGCCTGCCGTTCTTCTTGTACGTTGTTTTCTGCCGTGTTGTCGTCGAAATACACCTCGATGTCCTTGTCGTTGAAGTGCTCCTTGCCAGTAGGCAGTTCCACGGAGAACACCACTCCCTTGCCGTTTGCCATGTTCTCGGCCCAGATGCGGCCGTGGTGCATATTGACATATTCCTTCGACAGCGACAGGCCTATGCCCGTTCCGGCGTATGTAGTGTCGCCAGACGTCTTGTTGTCGGCCTGCGAGAAGCGGCCGAAAATCAGCTCGAGCTGCGACGGAGGTATGCCCACGCCGTCGTCTTCAACCCTGATTGTGCAGGTGTCGCGGTCGTGGTCGTACTCGAGCGCGACGCAGATGGTGCCACCGTCGTATGTGTACTTGAAGGCATTGTTTATCAGGTTGTTGAGCACGATGCCAATCTTCTCGGCGTCACACCATGCCATGACGCGCTCGTCGGGCTTCTCGAACATGAAGGCGATGTCGCGTTCGTCGGCCATAACCCTGAACTCGTCCATGAGCATTTCTATTATCTTGTTGACGTCAACGAACGATACGTGCATACGCATCTTGCCGTTCTGGATTTTGCGGAAGTCGAGTATCTGGTTGACAAGCTGCAGCATCTTGTTGGAGTTGCGCTCGATGAGGTTCAGGTATTCCTTGCCTGAGGGGCTGAGATGTTCCGTGGCCTTCAGTTCCTCCACGGGTCCCTTTATGAGCGAGAGCGGCGTGCGCAGCTCGTGGCTGACGTTTGTGAAGAAGCGGATTTTCAGTTCGGCCAGCCGGTCGTTGATGTAGACCTCGTTGCGCATCCTGATTACGTACATCACGGTGCG
>CALUEX010000019.1 GCA_944319815.1 uncultured Prevotella sp.
GCGAAATGCCGTTTTATCGGCATTTATGGGACTAAAATTGAAAAGTCCTGCACCAGTCTTATACCGAACTCACGTTACTTTACTACATAACTCCTAACTCCTAAAGAAAAAGGCATTTGTCGTTAACTCCTTAGCGAGTGAAACGAGCGTTAACTCTTTTAACTCCTAATGAATGGGAGCTTTGCGAACATTCATTAAAAAAATGCTTTGCTGGGTGAAGACACCCAACAAAGCATTTGTCTTTAACTCCTTAGCGAGTGAAACGAGCGATAACTCCTTTAACTCCTTTAACTACTGGAGAAAATTATTCTTATTTCTTCATCACCTTCGTGGTTTCACCGCCCTTCTTGATGATGAGCAGGCCGTTCATGGGCACGTCGTTGATGTTGAAGCTGGATGCCGGTGCAGAGTAAACCTCTACGCCGCTGGCTGTGTAGACGTGTGCCATGCCGTCGTCGGCTGTCGTGTCAACCACGGCGTTGGCTATACCCGTTGCCGGCTGGGCGTCGAGCGTGATGCCGTCGTCCGTCTTGGTCAGGGTGTAGCGCGAAGTCTTGCCCTCGCCGAAGCTCATAGGCGTGATTTCGTCATAGCCAGAGTCCTGCACGCCGAGGTAAACGGTATATGTGCCGTTGGCCAGGTCTCTTGTGTTGCAGGCTATGTCGCCTTGGGTGAAGAAGCCCAAACCTATAGAGTAAGCGTTGCCGTCGCGATAAATCATGGGGATGAAGTTGCTGGCAAAGTCATAATTGCCCAGGCTGTGCATGACGCCGTCGTTGCCTTCGGCTATGACGTGTATCTTGCCGGTGAAGTCGTACCAGTTGTAGTTGGCCACTGAGCATCCCGTGAGGTTGGGGATTATGTAGCTGCTGCCGCGTGTGCTCATCCTCAGGCCCTGGTCGTTGGGGTCATTGCTGTACCATACCACTTCACTTACGTGCGGGATGTTCTCGTCGGCTTTTGCGAAGCCCGTCAGCATATTCTGGCCGCTGGTGAACGCATAGCTGTTTTCGTATGGGTGAGGGTCGAGGATGTTGAAGTCGTAGTAACCGTCGGCTTCGCCTTCCCATCCCCAGTTGACGTACACTTTTCCTTCTGCGTCGTAGCCGGTGAATACGAAGGCGTGGCCGCCCATGCTGACGTCGGTGCCCGAGTAGAGGATGGGACGCCCTGCGGCAAGCTCTTCATAAATCATCTGGCTCCAATCGCTGTCACTGTGGCCGTCGCGCATACGGCAGGCTACGTTCTTGTTGTAGCCGAAGTAAGTGGCTACGGCTTGGGCTGCCAAGATGCCGTGAGAACCGCTGGAAATATGCGAGTAAACCATGTCAACAGTCAGTCCGCAGTGGTACATCAGCGTGGCAACGGCCGATGCCTGTGCGTCGCTGTAGGAACCGTCGAGATAGCTGTCCTTCATGTTGGCGTAGTCGTATGTCTGCTGGCTGAAGTCTATCTGTGTGTGGTTATAAGTGTCATACTTCGTGCCCTGGCCATGTGTTGGGTATTTGTGGTAGTACATGATTTGTGCCATTGCCGTGGCAACGCATCCCGTGAGCGACCTTGAATTACCGTCCATGGGGCAGAGCCTGTTGAACGGTTCGCCTTGTCCCCATGTGCAGGTCAGCATCGGGGCAACGGTCTCGGGCAGTCCGGCGGGCACTGCGCGTGTCTCGCGGGTGTATCCGTTGCCGTCCTCGAGCGATGCGTTGACTGCATCGAGCCACCACTGCAGTCCGTCGGGGATGTTCTCGGCGTTGAAGTCGCTGTTGGCAACGGCCAGCACGGCCTCGTTGCGGTCGTCGTTTGATATTACGGCAAATCCTACGCCATTGCCACCCATCACGGTGAGCTCGTTCATCACCTTGAGCTCGTTTATGGCTACGTTAGCGCGTGCCGTCTTGCTGCCGAGCACGCTCATTGCTATTGCACGTTTCTGTTGTGCGGTGCGCTCGGCTGCGTTCGTTCCGAGCACGGCGAGCAGTGCGAGCGCGATGATAGAATAACGTTTTTTCATAAATAAGAGTTTGAAGTTTGGTTAGTCTTTTCAAGTGAACAAGGCCCGGCGGAAACATATTCCGCCCGGCCTTGTTTTTCGGTTATTCCGATAGTGTTAATGCTTATTCTTCTCCCTGTACCGGCAGTCCGCTCTGGTCTATCACGTCATAGCCTTTGGGGAACAGGATGGCGTGGGGCACGCCGTTGTAGCCGGCACCCGTGTCGCCAATCTGAAGCATCCATGAGAACACTACGACGTTCTCAGCCGTAACTCCTGGCTCAAGCGTAACTTGCTCGCCTTCGGGATAGTACGTTCCATCGCCGCTCGGGATGATTGTGCCTGTGAATGCGGGGTCGTCTGTCACGGTCGCGTCAGCATAGAACAGCGTCGGGTTACTGCCAAGCTCTGCACGGTGTGACGAGCTTGAGATGGTGAAGGTCAGGCCGTAGCCTACGCCGTTGTCGCCGAAGATGGTCTGCGGCGTGCCGTCCTCGTTGTAGAGCGGGTTGCCGTTTTCGTCGGTTGCCTGTAAGTTGTACGGGTCTTTCAGGTAGAACGTAGACTTTGTTATTGTTACAGGGTTACCTTCGGTGTCGGTACGCTGCGAAGTGGTCTTGCCGTACTCGTAGATGATTGCATCCCACAGTGAGCCGTGTGTTCCGTCGCCGATGAACCGGGTGTAGAACATGGCTCCAGGTACGCGGCGGCATACGCTGACGGTGAAGGTCATCGACTTGCTGCCGTACACATAGGCGTCTTCGTCGTTAACGCCGATGACAATCTCCTTGCCGATTGTGCCGGCGGGCAATGTCAGGTTAACCGGGAGAGTCTTGCTCTCCTCGCCTGCGGCAAAACTAACCTCTGTGGGAAAGTCCTTTATACTTACATCTGGGTCGTCGGATGTGTAAAAGAGTTTGTAACTTTTGGCCTCCTCGGTGTCGTGGCGCTCTACGGTGAACGTGATTATTGGCTCTTCGTCCTGTGTGAAGATAAAGGTTGTCTCGTCGGCCGAGATATAGGCTCCGGCGGCACCGGTTTCGGGCGCGGCGGGGTCATACTCGTACTCGTCGGTACAGGCGGTGAAAGCCAGTGCCAATGTTGCCAAGGCCACCGCATAGCCGTTTTTGAATATTCTGTTCATGGTTGATGTTTTACTTTTGTTGTGTTAATAGGTTTAGTCAAGCGGAACAGCTGTGTACCTGTTTGTCGGGTCTGGGTTGTTCCAACCTACCAATGCGCTGTTGTTGTTGCCCTCGGTCTGCACTATTACATAGTTCATCCAAGCCGGGCGCCTTGTAGTCACGAAACGTGTGTCGTCAGAGAAGTTTGAACCGTCTTGTGTGCGGTCAACAGCGATGTCGCGCCTCTTGATGTCGAAGAAAGCCTGGCCTTCGCCCCAAAGTTCCACGCGCTTCTGGAAGAGTATTTCATCTATCAACTCATCCTTGCCGCTCGGAGCATTATATGTGGGGCCCTGGAATACCATCCTGTTGCTCCTCATGAAGCTGTTGAGCTCATTGCGTGCAGATGCCGGGTCTAACTCGGCCAAAGCCTCAAAGCGGATGAAGTACATCTCCTCAACGCGCATCAGCGGGTACGATGTGGCGGCTGCCACGGTAGGAACGCTGGTGTTGCCTTCATTCGGCTGGAACTTGTGCGACTGGCCGGGCACTACTGCCTTTCCGCCGTCCCAGAGTCTCTTTCTCCAGTCTGAGTCGCTGATGCGGTTGTACATCGGTATGTGGATGCAGGGATAAGCTCCTGCTCCAGAGTAACCGAACTCTACTTCCGGCGTCATCCATGAAGTCCAGTTGACGATACCCGACGTTACCGTTGAGTTGTCGGCTGTCTGCGAAACACCCCACATCCATTTGCTTATGTCGTTGAAGCAGGTTTTCGTGTATCCTCCTGTAAAGTAGCCCTGGTCGTCGAATGCGAGACAGTCTGTGTAAGACATCGGCTTCTGTCCAGAGGCGTTAATGGCGTCTTGTGCAAATTCAAGAGCCAATGCGTATTCACCCACCCACATATAGAGGCGTGCCTTCAGGCCGTATACAACGGCAAGGCTTGCCAGCGTCTTGTCGGCGGCATACGTCGTGCCGTTGAGGTTGGGGATGAGCTCCTCGGCCTGGTTAAGGTCGTTGAGGATGAAGTTGAACATCTCTTCACGTGTTGCGCGAGGGTTGTTCTTGGTTTCCTCGATGGTCGTTGTCTCGGTTGTGATGGGCACGGTGAGGTTGGTCACGTCGTTGCCGTCGCTGTTGACACCTGTCGTGAAGATGTCGTTGGGCAGGAACTCGTAGCAGCGTGCAAGGTCGAGGTACATCATGGCGCGGAAGGCATAGCCCTCGCCCTTAGCCCCGAGCTCTATGGCCGTAGGCTCCTCAACGGCGTTAACTGCCGCGATGAGCTTGTTGCAAGCCATGATGTTGGCGTAGCTGTAGTTCCAGATATACTGCATATAGGCAGAGTTCTCGCCCATCTGCATATTTGCCTCCCAAGCGCGGAAGTGGTCATAGCCAGAGTAAGGAATGACCATATCCTCGGTTTGCACGTCGCGTATGTGCATCAAAGCTCCGTATCCGAAAGCGTAGTCGGTGAAGTTGAGCGTGCGCGCGTCCATTATGTTGAAGCGTGCCGGCAGGGCCATCATCAAGCCGGTTATGGTGTTGTCGGATTCGTCCACCTGGTCTTGAGTGAAGCCGTCGGTGGGTATGGTCTCCTCTATACATCCCGTCAGGGAGAGGCAAGCCGAGCATACGGCGACACCTGCCAACAGTTTGATATTTCTTTTAATCATAGTTGTATCCTATTCTTTGTTTGTTATGTTAGAAAGTTACTGACAGTCCGCCTGATATGGTGCGCATCGGTGCGTAGTAAGCAGATGTGATAGTTCCGGAAATGCTCTGGCGCGGGTCAAGACCCTGGCGCTTGCTCCATGTCCAGAGGTTGTCACCTGTTACGTAGAGGCGGACGTTGTTGATACCAATGCCAGAGAGCCACTTCTTGGGCAGGTTGTAAGCCACGGTGAAGTTCTGGAAGCAGAGGTAAGACGCATCCGTGAGGAAGCGGTCAGACGTTGCTGCCGTATAGGTGTCTTTGTACTGCAGGCGCGGTACGTCGGTGTTGGTGTTGGTCGGCGTCCAAGAGTTGAGCAGGTCGGTGTGGAATGCCGCACCGCGTGTACCGGCCATCTGGCTTGCGTAGGTTGAGTCGTAAACCTTTCCGCCAATCTGGTAAGAGAAGTTGGCCGAAATCTCGAGGCCTTTCCAGCTGATGCTTGTGCCGAAGCCACCGTAAACGTCGGGCAGGGCCGTGCCGCAGCGGTGATAGTCGGCTTTGCTGTAGTCGGCGGTCTTCTCCTGGCCTACCACGTTGCCTTCAGCGTCGGTTACGTCCATCCAGTAGAGGGCTTCACCCGTCTCGGGGTCAACGCCGGCGTAGCGCTTCATGTAGAATGTGTACATAGGTTCTCCCTCTCCGTAGAAGTAAGTGCCGCTGCTGTATCCCTCAACGCCGTCAACTTCCATTGTGCGGCGCTCTGCCGGCAGCCTTGTAATCTTGTTCTGGTAAGCCGTGAGGTTGAGGTTGGCCGACCATGTGAGGTCCTTCGTGCGGATGATGTCGCCGAAGAGCTCAAGCTCGAAGCCCATGTTGCGCATATCGCCTACGTTGGCGTAGTGGCCGGTGAAGCCGTATGACGGCGCAATCGGGAAGTTGAAGAGCATATCAGAGGTCTTGCGGTAGAAGAACTCGGCGCTACCTGAGAGCCTTCCGCGCCAGAACGAGAACTCGAAGCCGGTGTTGAAGTTGCCGTTCTTCTCCCATGTGATGCCCTTCTCGCCGATGCCGTTGGGCACGAGCGCGATTTGGTCGTTCTGGTTTTCAACTATGTATGTATTGGTGTAGAGGTAGGCACCGATGTTGTCGTTACCCTGCTCACCGTAAGAGGCCTTGAACTTGAATTCGTCAACCCAAGGAGCTGTGAACCACTTTTCCTTGCTGATAATCCAGGCACCGCCCACAGAGAAGAAGTTACCCCAGCGGTTGTCCGGGTGGAAGCGTGACGAAGCGTCGCGGCGGTATGAGAATGAACCGAAGTATTTTTCGTCGTAGTTGTAAAGGGCGCGTCCGAAGTAACCCTCTACGTTGTAGTCGCCAGTGTAAGAGTTCGGCCTTCCTGAGATTACGGCGCCTGCAAGCTCAGTGTTGCTCGGCAGGAACTGGTTGCTCGTAGAGCCCGAGAGGCTGTAGGTGCGTGTACGGTAGTATTCGTGGCCGAGCATTATTTCAACGTTGTGGTCGCCGAAAGAGTGAACCCAGTTGAGCAACTGCTGGTAGTTGTATGCCCATGTGCGGACGTGGCTCTTTGACACTGAACCGTTCAGCGTGGCATACTGGCCGTAGTATGGGTTGACGGTTGCCGTCTGGCGTGCCTCGTCGGTAGATACCGTGTTCACAGACGTGAACTTGAAGTCCTTGAGGAAGCGGATTTCAGCCGTACCCGTTGCGGTCATGGCGTTACCCTCGCTGTTGTTTACGTTGAGCAGGTTGTCTGACAGCGGGTTAGACTGTGCCATGTACGGACGCTTCAGGCCGATGACCCTTCCGTCACCGTAGTCGTACATATTGATGCCCGAGTTGTTGTCGAATATGATGTTGCCTTGTCCGTCGCGGATGTAGAGCGGATAGATTGGAGCCATCTGCGTGAGGGCGAAGATGTTGCCCGACGAGGCGGCATCGCCGCTTTCCACGTAGTTCTGGTTGTAATGTGCGTAGCTGAAGTTTGCACCGAGCTTGAGCCAAGGCCTGAGCTGGTAGTCAGCCTTTAAACGTGCGGAGAGACGTGTATAGTCAGAGTTTGTGGAGATACCTTCGTTGTCGAGGTAGTTCACCGAGCCGTAGAACGAAGAGCGGTCGGTAGAGCCCGTAGCCGTGAGGGTGTACTCCTGGCGCAGACCGTTCTTGTAGGCTGCGTCGCTCCAGTCGTCGGGCAGGAGCATATACTCGTTGCCGGCGTAGCTTATTACGTTGCCGAGCGTGGCGTTGGGGTTGAGCTTGCCGTTGGCGCCGATGAGGTATTCACCCTGCGGCACGGTGTAGACGTTGTAGCTGAGGCCCATGTCCGAAACCTCGGTCAGGTGCTGGTTGGCGAACAGGGCAGCGCGGTCGGCACTGTAGTTAAGCTCGTTCTGTGCGTACATATTGAGTGCGCCGTACCATGTCTCGTAATACTTGGCCGGGCTGTCGATTGTGTAGTAGTCGGGTATTGCGCGTGAGTTTGAACCCCACTTTGCGTCAACCGTGATAGAGGCAGTTCCCTTCTTTGCGGCTTTCGTCGTGATAAGGATGACACCGTTGGCACCGCGGGCACCGTAGAGGGCTGCCGAGGCGGCGTCCTTGAGGACTGTCATAGACTCTATGTCTTGGTTGCTTATGGTATTGAGGTCGCCGTCGAACGGTGCGCCGTCAAGTATGATGAGCGGTGAGCTGCCGGCGTTGATTGAGCTGATACCTCGAATGTTGATTGACGTTGACGAGCTACCGGGCTGTCCAGAGTTGCTGTACATCTGCACGCCGGATACCTTACCGACGAGTGCGTCTACAGGGTTGGACACTTGCGCACGGTTGATGTCGTCAGACTTTACTACCGCGGCCGAACCCGTGAAGGCCGACTTCTTTGCAGTACCGTAAGCTACGACCATCACTTCGTCAAGTGCAGTCTGTTCAGGCACGAGCACCACGTTGACAGTGTTGCCTTTCACCCTTACCTCTTGCGTCTCCATGCCGACGTAAGACACCGTGATGGTGTTGTGGCCGGCGGGCATGGATAGCGAGAACCGTCCGTCAGCGTCGGTTACGGTGCCGGTGTTCGCGCCGACAATCCTGACTGTGGCGCCGATGACGGGCTGGCCGTCCTCCTGGGACACCACGGTTCCCGTGACTGACGTTTGAGCCAGCGCAATCCCCAATGACAGGAAAAGGCAGGCTAAAATCATAGTTAGTCTTTTTTCCATAAAAATACTCTCTAATAAATAAGTTATACTTTTGTTACAAGTTGCAAAATTAAAGATAAATTAAACAAGTAAGAAATAAAAATGAAAAAAAAGTGGTTAGGCATCCGTTTTTTAACAAAAGTATCAGTGTAATTCCGTCTTTTTGTCGATAAGTGACATTTTTACACCAAAAAACCTTTCACTTTGTACAGCGCGTCACTGCATAAAAGGTGTATATTTACAATTAAATTGCATAAATATTTATATTTGCAGGTTAAAAAACTTGTGGGCGTTAACAGGAGTAAAGATAATTTTTTATATGAACGGCCGCATTTTGTCTCGTCGGTTATGGATTGTGAACCTGCCCCTCCCAACCTCCCCGAGAATGAAAAGGCAGCCCCTCCCAACCTCCCCGAGAATGAAAAGGCAGCCCCCTCCCAACCTCCCCGAGGGGAGGGGAATGAATGAAAAGGCTAATGTCTTAACTCCTTTACTACATAACTCCTTAACTCCTACGTGAGTTCGGCATAAAACACGGCATTCGTTCTCCGCCAAGTTGCCACCCACGTTTGTAGGGACGCTCGGTCTGAGCGTCCGGGTAGCTATGAAAACAGCCAATGGCTGCAATGTAAACGACCAATGACTATCTTTTTATGAATTACCCGGACGCTCAGACCGAGCGTCCCTACACACGTGGATGGCAACGTGGCAGAGGGCGAATGCCGTGCTTCATCGGTTTTTACGGGACAAAGTTTGACTATCCGCCGTCGCCTTATATAACACTTTGGCCCTGCGTCACTTCAGCGAGCGCAGCATACGGTCGATGCACTTGCGCTTCAGCCCCATGTCGGGGTGTACGTACAGGTTTAGGGTCGTGTTTATGTTGGCGTGCCCGAGTATGGAGCTGACGGTCTTGCAGTCGCAGTTGGTCTCGATGTTGATTGAATACGTTGCGAAACTTGACTCTTTCACCAAGTGGCGCTTTACGATGCGCCATTCACGGTAAATCTCGGATACGGTTTTCTTCTTCATATATAATAAGGTTATGGTTGGTTCCTGTTCCCTTTGGTTTTTCCGGGTACGGGGTGAAAGCAAATGTATTTATTTTTAATGTCAGTTCGATATAAGACAGATGCAGACATTTCAATTTTTGTCCCGTAAAAGCCGATAAAGCAAGACATTCGCCCTCAGCCATGTTGCCATCCACTTGTAGGGACGCTCGGTCTGAGCGTCCGGGTAATGTTGTAAACATATATCCTATGGCGTTTCGCATTGCAGCCGTTGGCTGTTTTCATGGTTACCCGGACGCTCAGGCCGAGCGTCCCTACAGGTTGGGTGACCGGTTGGCTGTTTTCAAACTTTACCCTGCCGGAGCGTCCGCGAAGCGCGAGGCTTGCTGCAATTTGCGGCAAAACGCGCTGCAAAAGGCCATGTATTGTGTTGTAAAAGGCCACGTATTGCAGCGTAAAAGGCGGCAAACGGGCAAGCGCCTGACAGCCAGCTGGTTAGGCGCACGGCGCGGAGCCGACATGAGTTCGGCATAATCCGCGCCGGACGCTCCGACCGAGCGTCCCTACACGCGAGTGGGTATTGATTAAATGAATGGGGAGACGGTATTTTACTGCATGGTCGGCGGCAGCCGGCGCAGGCGGCTTGCGTGGCAGTCTTGGGCAAAATTTACGCCGTGTCATGGCAACTTTAACCGCCATAATCATTGCACATATACAGAATTTAAGTAACTTTGCAGCGATGATTAAGGACATCTTGCTCGTGGCCGCCGGCGGTGCGGCTGGCAGCGTGGCGCGCTATCTGCTGTCGCGCGCCCTGCACGACACGCCTTTAGGCTCGTTCCCCGTAGGCACGATGACGGCCAACATACTCGGCTGCCTGGCCATAGGCCTCGTCTGCGGGCTGTCGGCCGGCGCCAACCCGCCCGTCGGGCACAGCCTCAAGCTGCTGCTTACCGTTGGCTTCTGCGGCGGCTTCACGACATTCAGCACATTCATGAACGAGTCGCTCACGCTCTGCAAGGCCGGCGACGCCCTGCTCGCCGCCGTCTACGTCGGCGCGAGCGTAGCGTTGGGACTGGCCGCGGTGGCGGGCGGACTGTTAATATCTAAACTATACCAGCAATGAAGACAAAAGCTACGCGCATAATGATTTTTGCCGCGGCGGCCATGATGGCCGTTGCGTTCGGCTCGTGCGACAACAGGAAGTTCCGCGTAAGCGGCACCTTGGCCGACGCCAAGGACTCCGTGCTCTACTTCGAGAACATGAGCCTTGACGGCCCCGTGACCGTTGACTCGGTGAAGCTCGACGGCAAGGGAGAGTTCAGCTTCACCGACAAGGCGCCCGAGGCGCCCGAGTTCTACCGCCTGCGCATAGCCGGGCAAATAATCAACCTGAGCGTTGACTCGACGGAGAGCATCGTCGTGAACGCCTCTTACCCCACGATGGCCACGGGCTACACGGTGGAAGGCTCGGCTGAGTGCGCCACTATCAAGGAACTGTCCCTCAAGCAAATCGACCTGCTGAACCGCGTCGTCGCCGTGGAACGCAACGGCAACCTCGGCTTCGACCTGACGCGCGACAGCATAGCGCGGATGGTTGAGGCTTACAAGCAGGACGTTAAGCTGAACTATATCTACAAGGCCCCGATGCGCGCCTCGTCGTATTTCGCCCTGTTCCAGACGCTCGGCAACCGCCTCATCTTCAACCCGCGCGAAAGCGAGGAGGACATAAAGGCCTTTGCCGCAGTGGCAACGAGCTGGGACACTTACCACCCGAAGTCGCTGCGCGGCGAGAACCTGCACAACATTGCCATACAGGGTATGCGCAACGTGCGCATCGTGCGCAACCAGCGCGCCGCACAGGCCATAGACGCAAGCAAGGTGCGCGAGGCCAACCTCATCGACATATCGCTGCTTGACAACAAGGGGCAAAGGCGCAGCCTGACCGACCTTGCAGGCAAGGTGGTGCTGCTCGACTTCCATGTGTTCGGCTCGGAAGGCTCCACCAAGCGCATAATGCAGATGCGCGAGCTGTACAACAAGTACCATTCGCGCGGCTTCGAAATCTACCAGGTTAGCCTCGACCCTGACGAGCACTTCTGGAAGACGCAGACGGCGGCCCTGCCCTGGGTCAGCGTGCGCGACCCCGAGGGGCTGCAGTCGAGCAGTCTCGCGCTATATAATGTCCGCTCCATACCGACGTTCTTCCTCATCGACAAGAGCAACACGCTAAGGAAGCGCGACTCGCAGATACGCGACCTCGACGCCGAGGTGCAGGCTCTGCTTAATTGATGCCGTGCCCCGTGGGGCGCGACAGTGGGCCGTGGCGCGTCGTGCCGGCCCGTAAGCCGGGTGTAAATGCCTTGCCGGATGCCTTGTGCAGTCCGGCAAGGCATTTTTCTTGGCTGCCTGACCCTTGACGCCTCCAGCCACGCGGCGGCGTGGATGGAGGAGCTTCCGCATCCCGATTTGGGCGTTGTTTTGCGCGTTTATTGCCGCCAAAAGTTACAGGCGTTGTTGCAATCTTATCCTTTTCTTAAACTTTTTGTAACACTTTGATTGGTCGAATTGCTTAATTTTGCCGATGAATTAAAGTTTTTAAACATTCATTCAGACATTATGGTTAAAAAGATTAGGTTATTGCTCGTCTCCGCACTGACGCTTGCGGTGACGGCAGCAAGCGCGCAAGTGACCACCTCGGCAATGTCGGGCCAAGTGACCGACACCGCCGGCGAGGACGTCATCGGCGCTACAGTCAGGGTGACGCACGAACCTTCAGGTACGACCTACAACGCCGTGACCAATGCCGACGGGCGCTGGGCCATACAAGGTATGCGCGTCGGCGGCCCGTACTCGGTGAAAATCTCGTACATCGGCTATGGCGAGAAAGACTACAAGGGCATCAACCTGCAGCTCGGCGAGACGTACAACCTCAGCGCACGCATGGCCGAGGACGTGAACGAGCTGGGCGAGGTAGTCGTAGTGGGCAGTGCGTCGAAGTTCTCAAACGAGAAGACCGGTGCCACCACCAACATCTCCAATGCCCAGATACAGGCCTTGCCTACGGTAAGCCGCAGCATCGAGGACATAGCCAGGCTGTCGCCATACGCCAACGGGATGAGCTTTGCGGGAGGCGACGGGCGCTCTACCAACTTCACGCTCGACGGTGCAAACCTCAACAATAACTTCGGCCTGAACGACGGTCTGCCCGGCGGTGGCAACCCGATTTCAATGGACGCAATCGACGAAGTGCAGGTAGTCATCGCCCCGTTCGACGTCCGCCAGAGCAATTTCATCGGCGGTGGCATCAACGCCGTGACCAAGTCAGGCACCAACACGTTCAAGGGTACGGCCTACATTTACCACACGAACGAGAATATGCACGGCAACAGGGTGAACAACCAGGACCTCGGCGAGCGCGGAACCAACCGCACCACGACCTACGGATTTACCCTCGGCGGCCCGATATTGAAGGATAAGCTCTTCTTCTTCGCCAACGCCGAGTATTCGAAAATGCCTACCGTGGTCAACCGCTGGCAGGCTTCGACCAACGGGGTGGCATCGCCCGAGAACTACATATCGCGCACTACGGTGGAAGACTTGCAGCGCGTGCGCGACTTCATGATGGAACGCTACGGCTACGACACTGGCTCGTACACCAACTTCCCGGCAACGGGCGACAACTTGAAGCTGCTCGGCCGCATCGACTGGAACATCACCGACAACCACCACCTGGCCGTGCGCTACAACTATACGGCAAACACGACGTGGAACCCGGTGAACGGCAACTCCGCCGACACGGGCTACCGCTTGCGTGACATGGACCGTCTCTCGCAATACTCAATGGCCTTTGCCAACACGATGTACTCGATGGACAACACCGTCGGCACGCTTTCGGCCGACTTGAACAGCCGCTTCGGCAACAACATATCCAACCAGTTGCTCTTCACGTACACCGACATCGACGACAAGCGAGGGTCTGACTCGTCGCCGTTCCCGTTCATCGACATCATGTATGACTATGAAGAGGCCGCCGACGGCACCGTGACGCAGGTGCTGCAGCCGTACATGAGCCTTGGCTACGAGCTGTTCACGCACAACAACCGCGTGCAGAACCAAATCTACAACGTGACCGACAACTTCACCTATTACCTCGGGCAACACAAGCTGACGGCTGGTTTCAGCTTCGAGCACCAGATGGCCAACAACTCTTATATGCGTGGCGGCACGGGCTACTACCGCTACCGCTCGCTCGACGACTTCCTCAACGGCGCGGCGCCGGAGACCGTCGGCCTGGCCTATGGGTACAACGGCGACGACAACCCAAACGCCGAGGTTAGGTTCAACCAGTACGGATGGTACCTGCAAGACGAGTGGAACATACTCGAGAACCTGAAAATCACGGGTGGTGTGCGCTTTGACCTGCTCACGTTCGACAGCGACGACCTCGTGCGCAACAACGCAATCTACGCCCTCGACTTCGGCGGACGCCACATCGACACGGGCGCATGGCCGGGCAGCAACGTGCAAATCTCGCCGCGCATAGGCTTCACTTGGGACGTCTTCGGCGACAAGAGGCTGAAGGTGCGCGGCGGTACGGGCCTCTTTGCCGGCCGTCTTCCCCTTGTGTTCTTCACCAATATGCCTACCAACTCGGGCATGATACAGAACCTCGTGCACGCCGACACGCGCTATGACAGCAACGGCGTGGTGACCAGCAGCGACCCAAGGCTGCAGAACTTCGCCGGCGGCATAATCACCGACACTGACAGGATACGCGAGCTGCTCGGCGCACCGGCCTCGATAACGCCCGACCAGGGCACCGTGCCGAGCGAGATTGCGGGCGTGGACAAGGACTTCAAGATGCCACAGGTATGGAAAACATCGATTGCTGTTGACTACCAAGTGCCGGTGGAGTTCCCGCTGACGCTCTCGGCCGAGTTCACATATACGAAGAAAATCAACGACGTCATCCTCGACAACTACAACATCAAGCCCGTGGACGACACGTGGCAGAGGCTTCAGGGAGCCGACAACCGCCTCATCTACCCGACAGATTACAGGTATTACGACAACTTCAGCAACGCCTGCGTGCTTACCAACACGCACAAGGGTTACGGCTGGACGTTCAACCTCACGGCAACGGCCGAGCCGGTGAAGAACCTCAACCTCATGGCTGCCTACACCCACACGGTGATGAAGGAGATGTCGGGTATGCCCGGAAGCAACGCCTCGTCGGCATGGTCGGGCATCTACACGGTGAACGGCCCGAACCACGTAGACCTGCACAACTCGCAGTACGTCATCCCTGACCGCGTAATCGCGTCGGCAAGCTACACTTACCACAACGACCACTTCACGCTGTTCTACACCGGCTACAGGCCACAGGGCTACAGCTTCACTTATGCCGACGACATCAACGGCGACGGCAACAAGACTGACCTGATATACATCCCGCGCGACGACAGCGAGATTAACTTCACATCCGAGGCCGACCGCCAGGCTTTCTGGGACCTCGTCAACCAGGACAGCTACCTGAAGAACCACAAGGGCGAATACGCCGAGGCTTACTCGGCACACGCTCCGTGGGTGCACCGCTTCGACTTCCGCTGGGCGCACGACTTCAACCTGAAGGTCGGGAAGACGATGCACAAGCTGCAGCTGACGGCCGACTTCATGAACATCGGCAACCTGTTCAACTCGAAGTGGGGCGTGGAGAAGAACTTGAGCGGGTGCAACAACGGCGCGATACTCAATGTTGACAGGATAGAGAACGGCACGCCGTACTTCTCGATGTTCCGCTCGAGGAACGCCGAGGGCGAGATGGTGGCCCCGACGAAGACGTGGTCGTTCGACCGCAACTACTCGCAGTGCTGGCAGTTGCAAATCGGCGTGAAGTACTACTTCAACTGACTTACGGCCCCGTAGCCGGGGAACTGGATAAACTACATCAAGGAGCAGGCCGGACAGCCTTGCCGCCATGTTGGCGGCGCAGCGGCGTCCGTGCCTGCTCCTTGATTGTTCCCATATACCTGCCGCCTTGCCGCAAAAGCGTACATTTTGGCCTTGTTGACGGCCTCGGCTCGATATTTATTGCTACTTTTGCAGCGTTTTTAAGCAATGTTTCGTCATGGAAATAATCAAGTTCGTCAAGGAATGGACGCTGCCGTGCGCCATGGTGTTCGGCGCAAGCGTCTACCTTTTGTTTTCGGAAGTTGCCTTCCTTGAACCTGTGGGCAACGCCGTGGGGCCGTTTTTCATAGAAATCATGCCCGTGCTAATCTTCCTTACGCTCTACGTCACGTTCTGCAAGATACGCCTGCATGACCTTCGCCTGCACACGTGGCACGTCTGGATGCAAGTTATCCGCATAGCCCTGGCCGTCCTGCTGGTGGCGGCAATCAAGGCCGCGCCCGGCCACACGGCGCGCTTCGCGCTTGAAGGGGCGTTCGCCTGCGTCATCTGCCCCACGGCCTCGGCTGCCGCCGTGGTGACCGAGAAGCTGGGCGGCAGCATAGCCTCGATGACCGTCTACACGCTGATTGACAACCTCGTGGCGGCCCTGCTCGTGCCGCTGCTCTTCCCGATGGTTGAGGGGCACGCCGACGTGGAGTTCATGTCGTCGTTCGTCACCATACTCGAGCGCACAGCCGTCGTGCTCATCCTCCCCTTCGCCTGCGCCATGGCCACGCGCCGCTGGCTGCCCGGGGTGGCACGCAGGGTGAAGGAGCGCAAGAACCTCGGGTTCTACCTATGGGCTGTCAACCTGTCTATCGTGATGGGCGTGACGCTGCACAATATCTTCACGGCCGGCATATCGTGGCTGTCGATGGCAGCCTTGGTGGTTACGCCGCTCCTTGTCACGTTCGTGCTCTTCGGCATAGGCAAGGGCGTTGGGCGGCATTACGGCTGCAGCGTCGACGGCGGACAGGCCCTCGGGCAGAAGAACACGGCCGTGGGCATCTGGCTCGTCATGGCCTACCTGAACCCCGTTATAGCCATAGCCCCGTGCGCATACGTAGTGTGGCAGAACTCGCTGAACTCCTGGCAGCTGTGGTGCATGGAGAAATATGGGCGGCTGAAGTGGTGAGGCTTGGCCACGGCTGCGCCTTGCCGCGAGGCCGTATGCCATTGGGCTGACGGTCAGCAAGTTACAGACATATATCCTTTTATGCGGCGAAAGGCCGTCTTTTGCATTGCAAAAGACGGCCTTTCGCCGTGCAAAACGTGGCCTATTACACGTTTGGGGTAAATATAAGGCATGGTATAGGCTTTTTGCTGAACTTGTTTTTGATGTGAGTCCGGTATGAGGTCAATGCGGAATATTCCAAGTTCCGTTCCGTAAAAGTCGGAAAAAAGCGGTATTCGCCCTCCGCCACGTTGCCACCCAACCTGTAGGGACGCTCGGTCTGAGCGTCCGGGTAACTATTTTAAAATGAATGTCCGCAAAGCTCCCATTCATTAGTAGTTAAACCCAAATCGGTCATTAGACCGCAATGTCTTAATTTCTATAGTTATATTATTGCTTCTTGCCGTCTTATGTCCTTCTGCCGCCGTCTTTTCTTCCGTTCCGTCTCGACGTAGCCCGCTACGCCTTCGACAAAACGGAAGAAAAACCGTCTGGCATAAGTACATAATCCGTCTAAGCTCTAATGACCGATTTGGGTTAAAGTAGTTTTCTCCAGTAGTTAAAGTAGTTATCGCTCGTTTTACTCGCTAAGGAGTTAAAGACAAATGCCGTTCCTTTTAGGAGTTAAGGAGTTATGTAGTAACAAGGAGTTAAGACATTAGCCTTTTCATTTATTCCCCTCCCCTCGGGGAGGACGGGAGGGGGCTGGCCCCGCCTTACTTTACGTATCCTTGGCGGCGCAGCTCGTCCACGGTGGCCGCCAGCTCGTCGTACCACTCTTGGCCGAAGCGGCGCACGAGCGGCTCGCGCAGGAACTCGTAGACGCGCAGCCCGAGGGCCGCGCCCTTCATGCGGGCAGCCTCGCACACGCTCCACTTGTGGTAGTTCAGCGCCGTGAGGCCGTTGCTCAGCCGCCTCTCGCGGATAGGGTAGAGCGCGCAGCTGATGGGCTTGCAGAACTTCGACTTGCCGCCGCGGTAGGCCTTCTCCAGCAGGCATAGGCACACGCCGCCCTCGTGGCAGGTGAACACGCAGTCTTTCGTGCCCACGATGCTCGTCACGAGTTCGCCGTCGGTGTCGTTGTAGGCCACTCCCTGGCGGTCTACAACGGCCTGTGCTGCGGCCGACATACCGCTCCACACGGTGTCGAGCGAGTCTTCTATTTCGGCTATTTCGTCGAGCGTGACGGGCGCGCCGGCGTCTCCCTCCACGCAGCACGCACCCTTGCAGGCGTCGAGGTCGCAGCAGAAAGTATTTGTTATGATGTCGGGCGACACGAGCACGTCGCCCACTTGTATTATAGGTAAATCCATATTTAAACTAAATCCTACCATTTTATCGGTTCTATGCCGTATTTCTGTAGGTACTGGTTGGTCAGGCTGAAGTGGTGGTTGCCGAAGAAACCGCGGTGGGCCGACAGTGGCGACGGATGGGCCGAGCGCAGTATGAGGTGGCGCGAGGCGTCGATGAGCTGCGCCTTTCCTTGCGCGTAGCTGCCCCAGAGAATGAAGACGAGGTGCTCCCTGTTGGCCGACAGTGCCTTGATGGCGGCGTCGGTGAACTCCTCCCAGCCGTGCCTCTGGTGGCTGCCGGCGGCATGGGCGCGCACCGTCAGCGTGGCGTTGAGCAGCAGCACGCCCTGTTCGGCCCAGCGCACGAGGCTTCCGCTCTGCGGCGCAGGCGTGCCCGTGTCGGCCTGTATTTCCTTGAATATGTTGACAAGTGACGGCGGGAAGGGCACGCCCTCGTTCACCGAGAAGCACAGCCCTTGTGCTTGCCCCGGCTCGTGGTAGGGGTCTTGGCCTATGATTACGGCCTTAACCTTGTCGAACGGGCACAGGTTGAAGGCGTTGAAGATGAGCCTTCCCGGCGGGTAGCACGTGTTCTTGCGGTATTCGTCGTGCACGAACGCAGCCAATGCCGCGAAGTATGGCTTGCTGAATTCCGGTTCGAGGTGCCGCTTCCAGCTCTCTTCTATCTTTACGTCCATGTGTATCTTGGTTATTGTTGTTACGCTCTTGTTGCCGGTCTTGCCGCGCCGTGCGGCGTTTCAGGCTGCCACTGCGGGCTCGGGCGCAAGCTCCGCCTTGTCTTTTTTCTTGGCGGAGTGGCTTACGCTGAGGATTACCCCGATGTAGACGCAGTTGATGATGGTTGACGTTCCGCCCTTGCTGATGAGCGGCAGGGGCTGCCCCGTGACGGGCACGAGCCCCACGGCGACGGCCATGTTGAACAGTGCCTGCACCACGAGGAGCATGGCGAAGCCCATAATCAGCAGCGCGGGGAAGGTGTTGGCGCAACGGTTGGCGATGGTTGCCGTGCGGAACAGCAGCACGATGTATAGCATACAGACAATCACGGCGCCGATGATGCCAAGCTCCTCGATGATGATTGCATAGATGAAGTCGGAGAAGGCTTGTGACAGGAAGTCGCGCTCGACCGAGTTGCCTGGCCCTTTGCCTATGATGTTCGACGACGCTATGGCTATGTTGGCGTGTGCCGTCTGCGCGTCCTTGCCCAGGATGTCAACCTCCGACGGCGGCACGTAGTCGTTGCTCAGGAAGTTGTCTATGCGCGCTTTCCACGTGTCGAAGCGGTGAAACACTTTCTCGAAGACGGTCTCGTCCTTGTCTTTCTCCACCTGTTGCACCATCACCTGTTTGGGCGATGCGGCGGCCTCGCGCTCCTTGTCGTGCCCGAACACCATCACCATCGACACCACGAAGGCGAGCAGCAGCATCACCGTGCCGAGCAACTTGCCGAGCTGTGCCTTGGGAACCTTGCCTATGAACATCATGAGGAACACCACCGTGCACAGCAACACGGCTGTAGAAAGGTTCTCGACCATGATTAGCGGAACGATGAAAGCGCACACTATGAGGATGTATTTGAACGCCCGCTTGTCGGCTCCCGTAGGCGTCTGCATGGCACTAAGCACCTGTGCCGTGGCGAGGATGAGTGCCCCCTTGGCTATTTCCGACGGCTGGAACTTGATGCCGAGGAAGTCAAGCCAGCGCTGCGAGCCGTTCGTGCTCTCGCCGATACACAGCACAATGACCAGCATGAGGAATGAAAGCAGCAGGGCGAAGGGCGTCACTATCTTGAAGTAACGGCACTTTATGTTCATCGTGCCGACCATCACCACCACTCCGACGGCGAGCAGTGCGCAGTGCTTTAGTACGGGACTGAGGAAGTTCCCGCTCTTGAACGACAGGTTGCTCGATGCGCTGAATACCTCTATTATGCTGATGATGCACAAGAAAAGGAACACCGTCCAGATGACGGCGTCGCCCTTGAATTTGCCTTCGGAAGTCTTGTCTTTTAACATATCTTGTTGTCTTTGTGTGCCGGAGGGCCGGATGTGCCCCCGGTTTCGGTATAACTTACAGTGCCCTTACAAGTTCCTTGAACTGTTCGCCGCGGTCTTCCATGTTCTTGAACAGGTCGAAGCTGGCGCAGCAGGGGCTTAAAAGGACGGTGTCGCCGGGGCGGGCCATCTCGTAGCAGGCTGCCACGCAGTCTTTCATCGAGTGCGTGTCGCGCACCGGGATGCCCATCCCGTCGAAGAAGTCGTGCAGCTTCGTGTTGTCAGCCCCTAAGTAGACGAGGCCTGCGCACTTCTCTTTCACCAGCTCTTTTATGGCGTTATAGTCGTTGCCCTTGTCCTTTCCGCCGAGTATTAGTATTACGGGCGTCTTCATACTTTCGAGCGCATACCAGCACGCATCAACGTTCGTGGCCTTCGAGTCGTTGACGTATTGCACGCCGGCCACCTTCGTCACCTTCTCCAGTCGGTGCTCCACGCCGGGAAAGTCGCTAAGGCTCTTGCGTATGAACTCCTTTTTTATGCCGGCTACGTTTGACGCGATGCCGGCTGCCAGCGAGTTGTAGATGTTGTGCTTGCCCGTCAGGCTAAGCTCCTCTTGCTCCATGTTGAAGGGCGTAGGCTTCTCGATTTTGTACTGTCCCTCCTCGATGTAGCCTATTGAACCTTTCTCCTTCAGCTCCGAGAAGGGGTATTGTATGGCACGGATGTCATATTTCTTCAGTTCGCGCCGTATCACGGGGTCGTCGTTCCAGTAGATGAACGAGTCGTCCTCGGTCTGGTTTTGCAGTATGCGCATCTTCGCGTTGACGTAGTTTTGCATACAGTTGCCGTAACGGTCGAGGTGGTCCGGGGTGATGTTTAGCAATATTGCGATGTTCGCGCGGAAGTCGTACATATTGTCCAACTGGAACGAACTAAGCTCTATGATGTAGTATTCGTGCGGCTCCTCGGCCACCTGCAGCGCGAGGCTGTTGCCTATGTTGCCGGCCAGTCCGGCGTCGTAGCCGGCGCTCTTGAAGATGTGGTAGATGAGCGAAGTTGTCGTAGTCTTGCCGTTGCTGCCCGTGATGCAAATCATCTTCGAGTCGGTGTAGCGCCCGGCGAACTCTATTTCGCTGATGATGTGGATGCCTTTCTCGGTGCATTTCCTTACCATCGGTGCGTCGTTAGGTATGCCGGGACTCTTTATTATTTCGTCGGCCGAGAGGATTTTCTCCTCCGTGTGCCGGCCTTCCTCCCACGATATGCCGTGCGAGTCGAGCATATTCTTGTACTTGTCCTTGATTGCCGACATATCCGACACAAACACGTCGAAGCCCTGCTTCTTTGCCAGCACGGCTGCTCCGGCACCGCTTTCTCCTGCTCCGAGTATTACTATTCGTTTCATGTTGTGAATATTTAGCCCCTCCCAACCTCCCCAATGGGGAGGGGTAAAGTTTCTTTTGTTGCTCTTTCTGTCTTTACTTGTCAGTCCCCTCCCCACCGGGGAGGCCGGGAGGGGGCTTCCGCTTTATCTTATTTTCAGCGTTATGATGGTCAGGGCGGCGAGTATGATGGTCACAATCCAGAAGCGGATGGTGATTTTCGACTCGTGCACTGCGCCCTTGGGTTTCTTGAAAAGGTACTTGGTTTCGGGGTCGAGCTGGCTCTGCTGCGTGCGGAACGTGTCGTGCAGCGGGGCCCGCTTGAAGACGCGCTGCTTCACTCCGCGGCGCGTGCCCAGCTTGGCGTACCACACTTGGATGATTACGCTAAGGCTCTCAACGAAGAAAATGCCGCACAGTATGGGCAGCATCAGCTCCTTGTGGATGATGATTGCGCACACGGCTATTATGCCGCCGATGGTCAGCGAGCCGGTGTCGCCCATGAAGATTTGCGCCGGGTAGGCGTTGTACCACAGGAAACCTATGAGCGCGCCGACGAACGCGCACATGAACACCACAAGCTCCTGCGAGCCCGGTATGTACATTATGTTCAAGTAGGCGGCGTACTCTATATGGCTCGATACGTATGCGAAGATGCCGAGGGCCACGCCTATTATGGCCGAGTTGCCGGCGCACATACCGTCCATTCCGTCGTTGAGGTTGGCTCCGTTAGACACCGCCGTCACCACGAGTATGGTCATCACGACGAACAGTATCCAGCCCGCCATGTGCTTGTACTTGCCGCAGAAGCCCATCAGGTTGGAGTAGTCGAGGTTGTGGCCCTTGACGAAGGGGATGGTGGTCTTGAGCGACTTGCGTGCCTCGGGCCTGTGTTTTACTACCATCTCCTGCCCGTCCTGCTTCTCGATGGCGAGGTTCTCGTTGATTTTCGCGTCGGGGCTGTACCACAGCATCAGGCCGACGATGAGGCCGATGCTCACCTGTCCCACGATTTTGAAGCGTCCCGGCAGCCCCTCCTTGTTGTGGCGGAATATCTTGATGTAGTCGTCAAGGCCGCCGAGGAAGCCAAGCCACACGGTCGTTATAATCATCAGGATGAGGTAGATGTTGCGCATACGGCCCAGCAGCAGCACGGGCACGAGGATGGCAACGATGATGATGACGCCGCCCATCGACGGCACCCCGATTTTCTGTACGCCGAAGGGGTCGATTTTGGCGTCGCGCTGCGTCTCGGTGATTTGCTTGCCCTTGAGGTACTTGATGAACTTCTCGCCGAACCATGCCGATATGACTAACGCCAGTATCAGCGCCAGTAGCGAGCGGAACGATATGTATCCCCAGACGTGGGAACCTGGGATGCCGAACTGTTCTAAGAACCGGAATAGGTAGTATAACATGATATTTTTGATAATTAAAGGAGTTAAAGTTGTTAACGTTCGCTTCGTTTGCTAAGGAGCTAAAGACAAATGCTTTGCCGTTTGCAGAATTTTTAAATTTTACCTGTTAATGTTTAATTTCGCAATCCATGTCCTTCCGCCTTGTAAAAGGTGCCATTTTAGGGGCTGAAAGGTATCCTTTTGCAGCCTCGTTTGTGCCCTTTTGCAAAGTGCCTGGCTGTCAGGCGGTTGCGCGGGGCGCTCTTTATGTGGGCTGGGAGGGCTGGGAGTGTTGGGATAACTGCGCCGTTGCCATCCGCAAAAGGTTGCCACGCTCCCTCCCTTCGGGAGGGGTGGGGTAGGTGTTCCTTCCGGTTGGGGTGGGTGTTTGGGGATTTGTAATTTGGTGTTTATTCTCCTGCAAATATCTCCTCCAGCACCTCCTTGTCGTCGAAGTGGTGCTTTACGCCCCGTATTTCCTGGTAGTTCTCGTGCCCCTTGCCGGCCACGAGGATGACGTCCCCTTTCTGAGCCATCATGCAGGCGGTGCGTATCGCCTCCTTGCGGTCAACGATGCTGACCACCTTTTTCATCTGTTTTGCGTCGAGCCCGGCCAGCATATCGTCGATGATGGCTTGCGGCTCCTCGAAGCGCGGATTGTCGCTCGTTATGATAACGCGGTCGCTTTGCTTTACGGCCTCTTGCGCCATGAGCGGCCTCTTGCCCTTGTCGCGGTTGCCGCCGGCGCCGCACACGGTGATGACGTGCCCCTTGCCGCCCAGCACTTCGTGTATGGCCTTGAGCACGTTCTCCAGCGCGTCGGGCGTGTGGGCATAGTCAACTATGGCCGTGAAGCCCTCGGGCGAGTGTACGGGGTCGAGCCTTCCGCTGACGCTTTTCAGCGTGCTCATGGCCACGAGCACGTCCTCCGGCTTCTCGCCCAGCATCACCGCCGCGCCGTAAACGGCCAGCAGGTTGCTCACGTTGAACTTGCCGATGAACTGCACGCCCACCTCGCGACCGTCAATCTCGATGTACATACCGCCGAAGTGGCACTCAAGGATTTTGGCGCGGAAGTCGGCCATGCGCTGCGTCGAGTACGTCTTAACCGTAGCCTTGGTGTTCTGCACCATCACCATGCCGTTCTTGTCGTCGGCGTTGGTTATGGCGAAAGCACCCTTGGGCAGGCTGTCGAAGAAGGCTTTTTTGGCGTTGCGGTAGTTCTCGAACGTCTTGTGGTAGTCCAGGTGGTCGCGCGTCAGGTTGGTGAAGATGCCCCCCGCAAACTTCAGTCCGCCTATGCGCTTCTGCGCTATGGCGTGCGAGCTGCACTCCATGAAGGCATACTGGCATCCGGCCTCCACCATCCTGTGCAGCAGGTGGTTAAGCTCGATGGGGTCGGGCGTCGTGTGGTCGGCGGGTATTTGCTCGTCCTCTATGTAGTTGCATACGGTCGAGAGCAGTCCGCAACGGTAGCCCAGCTTGCGGAACATATTATATAATAAGGTGGCGATGGTGGTCTTCCCGTTCGTTCCCGTTACGCCCACGAGCTTCAGTTTGCGCGACGGGTCGCCGTAGAATTGCGTCGCCGCTTCGCCCACGGCATCCTCCGTTGACTTCACCTGCACGTAGGTGACGCCCTCGGCAAGCGTCTCGGGCAGCTCCTCGCACATCACGGCGGCAGCCCCTTGCTCAACGGCCTTGCCTATGAAGGTGTGCCCGTCTACCTGTGTTCCTTTCATGGCGACGAACAGGTGGCCGTCGGCTATGCGGCGTGAGTCGATGTTCACGCCCTTTATCTCAATGTCCGTACTGCCCGTTATGCTTACGGGGCGGATGTTCCTGATGATTTCTCCAAGTGTCATATATGTCTGTTTTTATATTTCCAAGCTAAGTGTGCAGGTCTCGCCCTTCCTTACCGTCTTGCCCGGCGCGAGGCTCTGGCTCTTCACCTTGCCGCGTCCGTGCAGCCTTACCTTCACCCCGCGGCTCTCAAGCAGGTAGACGGCGTCCCTCGCCCCCATGCCTTTCACGTCCGGCACGACGTTGCTTGCCCACTGTCTGCCCTTTGCCAGCGATACGGCCGACGTGCTGTTTTTTGCCGTTCCCCATACGGGCAAGTCGTCGGAGCCGGTCGCGTTCCAGTTGAGACTTGTGTTGATGCCCAGCTGTGACAGCACGTACCTTGCGGCGTTCATGTCGCCCGACTTGACGTCGGGTATTAGTATGGAGAGCGAGTCGCGTGCGTCCGTGACGTCGAGCTTCAGGTCTTGCGCCATTATTCCTTCCGCGATGTCGTGGAACACCGATGCGCTGAAGCCGCTCGAGGCCGGCAGTCCTGCCCTCTGTATGCACACGATGCAGCTGTAACGTGGCGCATCGGCGGGGAAGAAGCCGACGAAGCTGAGCAGATAGTTCATCGTTCCCGACTTGTATCCTGCCGCGCCTTTCGATATTTGGGCCGTTCCCGTCTTTCCTGCGACCTTGAACGACGGCGAGCCGGCCTTCTTCCCGAGGCCCTGGCTGACAACGTGCTCCAGTATGGTGGTGATTTCGCGCAGGGTCTTCTCCTTGCAGATGCGCTGCTTGATGACCTCCGGCGCATACTCCCTGATGACCTGCCCGTCCTTCATCACTGCCTTTACGAACCTCGGGCGCATCATCGTGCCGCCGTTGGCTATGGCGTTATAGAACGTAAGGGTCGATATTGGGGGCACCTGCGTCTCGTATCCTATGCTCATCCATGGCAGCGCCGTCTTGCTCCAGTTTACGTACTGGCCGCGCTTGTTCTTCTTCGGCATACGGATGCGGGGCGGCGCATAGCCCACGATGGGCAGCTTCAGGTCCTCGCGTATGCCTATGCGGTCGAGTCCTTGGACGAACTTCTCCGGGTTCTTCCCGTAATATTTGTCTATTATGCGGCTTACTCCGATGTTCGAGCTGTACTCCAACGTCTGCGGCAACGTCAGCACCTGGTAGCCTCCGCGGTGCCAGTTGTGGTCGCGCATCTTGGCCCCGTACATATCCCAGATGCCGCTCCCGGTGTCAACTTTGTACGTCGTGTCAACCACGCCGTCGTCCAACGCAACCATGAGCGATGCCGTCTTGAACACCGAACCGGGCTCGAGCAGGTCTGACACGGCGCTGTTCTTGATTTCGTAATACTCGCCGTCGGCGCACTTCGTCATGTTCACTATGGCCTTGATGTCGCCCGTCTTCACCTCCATCACCATCGCAACGCCCACGCTGCCGTTGATTTCCTTCAGCTCGTTGATGAGCGAACGCTCCACGAGGTCTTGCATATTGACGTCTATGGTGGTCACGATGTCGGCACCGTCAATGGGGTCTATCTGCGTGATGTTGAGGTTCTTGCCCCTTATTCGCTGGCGGCGGATTTTGCCGTTCTTGCCGCGCAGGATTGAGTCGTATGACAGTTCGAGGCCGAACTGGGCCGTGTCTTTCGCCCCGTAGAGGTCGCCTATGGTTCGCTTTGCCAGCGAACCGAACGGGCGTTGGCGTGCGTTGAACTTCTCGTAGTGGAAGCCTCCCTTGTTGCTTGACAGGCAGAAGACCGGCAACTTCTTCACTTCGGAGAATACGTCGTAGCTCACCCTGCGCTTCCAGATGGGCCAGTGGCGGCTGCCCTTGGCGCGTCCTTTCTCCAGGTGGCTCTTGAATTCGGCCGCGGTCTTTTCCGGGAAAATCTCGTGGAGGCCCATGCAGATGCTGTCAACCTTGGCGTTCCAGAGCGAGTCGCGCGTCTCGTTGTCGTCTCCCCCGGCCTTGAAGTCCATGAACAGCCTGAACTCAGGCAGCGAGCTGGCCATCAGCCGCCCGTCGCAGCTAAGGATATTGCCGCGTATGGGCTTCACGTCAACGCTGTCCTTCGTGAGCGTCGAGGCCACGGCCATCCAGTAACTGCGCTCCACGGTGGCGATGTAGACGATTTTCACGAGTATGGCCAGGCTGACTGCAAGCATTGCGTAGGCCACGACCTTGTAACGCTTTATTATTTTCTTCCTGTCGAACATACTACTCATTTTCGGGTATGGTTATAATGTATGGTGGTTGGTTGGGGATTTTGAGCACGCTGTCCTTGTTGTTCTTGAGCATCTCCAGGACGTTGCTCTCGCGGCACATCTCGGTCAGTTCGCTTGAACTTGCGAGAGCCTTGTACTTCGCGTCGGTCAAGTCTTTTTCCAGTTTGTCTATCTCGAGCATATCCTGCTGGCAGCTGTACCTGTTTGACACGTAGATGAGCGTCATGAAGGCGATGAGTATTATTACGCCAATCTGCTTCCTCATCACGTCAGCCGTGAGGAAGTCGCCGCCCAAAATCTTGCGCAGGGTGTAGCCCGCCGACAGCGGGGCTTCGTCCTCCGTGGCCTGTTCCCTTATCGCCTCGGTAAGCTGCGAGGTCTCCTTGTCGTCCCTGTCGCGGTTCTCCTCAATCTTTTCCTGGATGTCTTTGTTCTCCTCTTTGTCGTTCATCTGTCGTCGTCCTTCCTTTCGGCTATTCTCAGTTTTGCGCTCCGGCTTCTCGGGTTGGCCTCCATCTCGTCCGCCGACGGCGTTATCACCTTGTTGTTCACGGCGGCGAGCGGGGTCTCCGTGCGGCCGTATAGGTCTTGCCTGGCCGCGCCCTCGGCGTTGCCCGTGCGTATGATGTTCTTCACCATGCGGTCTTCAAGGCTGTGGTAGGTTATTACCACGAGCCTGCCGCCCGGCTTCAGCAGCTCTATGGCGGCCTGTAGCATCTCCCTGAGGGCGTCCATCTCGTGGTTCACCTCTATCCTCAAGGCCTGGAACATACGGGCTATGTCCTTCTTCTCGCGCTCGCGCTTGAAGAGCGGGGCCGTCGCGTCTATGAGGTCTTGCGTCGTGGCTATGGGCTTCGCTGCCCTTGCCTTGACGATGGATGCGGCAAGCCTTCGCGAGTTTCTCAGTTCGCCGTAGAGGTAGAGCACGTCGGCCAGCCGGCCTTCGTCGTATTTGTTGAGCACGTCGGCGGCCGTCATGCCGTCGCGCTTGTTCATGCGCATATCCAGCGGGGCGTCGAAGCGGAACGAGAAGCCTCGCGCGGCGTCGTCGAAGTGGTGGCTCGACACGCCGAGGTCGGCCAGCAGTCCGTCGATGCGCTCTACGCCGTAGTACCTCATCCAGTTCTTCAGGTACCTGAAGTTGCTCCTGACGAAGGTGAACCTCTCGTCGCCGATGATGTTCGCCTCGGCGTCGGCGTCCTGGTCGAAGCCGAACAGGCGGCTCCCGCCGTCCATCCCGGCGAGGATGCCGCGGCTGTGTCCGCCTCCGCCGAAGGTTACGTCAACGTAGACGCCGCCGGGGCGTATGGCCAGTCCGTCGATGCTCTCGTTGAGCATCACGGGCACGTGGTATGTGTCAGCTGTTGTTGTCATTCTCATTTATCGGTTGCCTCCCTGCTGTCCGCCTCCTTGCGTGTCGGCGTCGGCAGGCTCTGTCTTCATAAGGCTTTCAAGGGTCTTGGCGAAGTCTTCCTGCTCCATGAACGATTCGTCGGCGCGCCTGTCGCTCCATATTTCGATGGTGTCGTCCATGCCGATGAACCTCACGGCCTGCTCGATGCCTGCCGCCTCGATATGCCGCTTGCTGATAAGGAAACGCCCGTTGGCGTCAAGCGTGACGGTCTCGGCATCGGCCACGAACTGGCGGAAGACGGCCTGGTGGGTGCTGTCCCAGCGGTTGAGGCGCGAGCGCAGCGCGTCCATCTGCGCGTTCCACACGCTTGCGGGATAGAGCACCAGGCACGGCTGGAAAATGTCCTTGCGCATGACGAGGCAGTCGTCGCCGGCCGCTTGCAGTTCCTTGCGGAACGAAGCCGGCAGGAAAGCTCGCCCTTTCGAGTCGATTTTAGCTTCTATGTTGCCAAGAAAACGCATTGTTTGTCTACCTCCGTCATTGTTCGGCAAAGATAAGTAAAAATCCCCACATCGCACCACTTTTCCCCACAAAATTGCTCTTTTTTATTTAATTAAGGAGTAACGGGCGTTTCCCGGGCACTTTAAACCCTAATCGGCCATTAGGCCGCAATGTCTTATTTTCAGCAACTTCCGTATTGCTTCCTGCAGTCTCGTCGTTCCCTTGTATGGCAAAAGGTGGCCTTTTGCCCTGTGAAAGGGCATCTTTTGGCGTGCAAAAGGTCATCTTTTGCGTAGCGATAGGCCGTCTTTTGCATTTTGCCGTAGTTGCCTTTGGCGGAGTGGCGGCCATTTTCGGCCATTTCATCGGTGTTTTTCGCTCGTTCCGCTTCCGCTCTCCTGTTCCGCCTTGTCGTTGGTTTTTGTTCTTGTGGGCACGTGTGTGCCCATTCTCCCCGTCCCTGCGTGAACTTCCTCCCGGCAGCACGGGCGCGACCTTCACCGCCGCCGTGCCCGCACACTGCGCAACGGCCTCCTGCTTTCGTGGCGTCGCGTGCCGGTAAATTCTGCTTCGGCCATATAATTATGTTGCCGCCGCGACGTTTCCGTTGTGCTTTTGTTACAAATTTGTATTAATTCTGATGTTTTTTCATGAAAAGCGTCTGATTTTGGAAAAGTTACGTTATTTTTGCATTGTGTTAGTAGAGAAAGCATGAATGAAATAACCGAAAAGACTATTGACGTAAGGCAAATCCTCAATGGCAAGATGGGTGCCAAGGCCAAGTATGTGCCCGGCTTCGCCGTGAAATGGCTTGAGCGCATCCTGCACCAGGACGAGGTGAACGGCTTTCTTTGGGACAACCGCGACCTTGTGGGCGTCCCCTGGCTCGAGTCTTGCGTCAAGTATCTCGGTATGACGCTCGACATCGTGGGCGAGGAGAACCTTCCCGAGCCCGGTGACGGGCGGCTGTACACCTTCGTGAGCAACCATCCGCTCGGCGGCCAGGACGGCGTAGCCCTCGGTGCCATCATCGGGCGGCGTTACGACGGGCGCTTCCGCTACCTCGTGAACGACCTGCTCATGAACCTGCCAGGCCTTGCGCCACTCTGCATCCCCATCAACAAGACCGGCTCGCAGAGCCGCAGCTTCCCGGCGATGGTCGAGGCCGGATTTCGCGGCGACAACCATGTAATCATGTTCCCGGCAGGCATCTGCTCGCGCAGGAACGGCGGCGTAATCCATGACCTGCCGTGGAAAAAGACGTTCATAACCAAGAGCGTCGAGACCCACCGTGACGTTGTGCCCATACACTTCGGCGGGCGCAACTCCGACTTCTTCTACAACCTCGCCAACGCCTGCAAGCGCTTGGGCATCAAGTTCAACGTAGCGATGCTGTTCCTTGCCGACGAGATGTACAAGAACCGCAACAAGACGTTCCGCGTGGCGTTCGGCAAGCCGATACCGTGGCAGACCTTCGACAAGTCGAGGACGCCGGCGCAATGGGCGCAATACGTCCAGGACATCGTCTACAGGCTATGACCGGGACAGCGCGATGCGCGAAACAGACTACAAAGACATTATTCAACATTTCTTAAAATGGAACAGGAGATAATACGGCCGATAGACACGCAACTGCTGAAAGACGAGCTTACGCCCGACAAGCAGCTCAGGATGACGAACAAGAGCCACAACGAAATCTACATCGTTACGGCACACGACTCGCCAAACGTGATGAAGGAAATCGGCCGACTGCGCGAGACTGCGTTCCGCGAAGCTGGCGGAGGCAGCGGCAAGAGCATGGACATTGACGAGTTTGACACGTGCGACAACTGCTACAAGCAACTCATCGTGTGGAACCCGGAGGAAGAAGAAATCATCGGAGGGTACCGTTACCTGCTCGGGAGCGAGGCCGACATAGACGCCGAGGGGCAGCCCGTGCTCGCCACGAGCCATATGTTCCACTTCTCTGACAAGTTCATGAAGGAGTACCTTCCGTGGACCGTCGAGCTTGGCCGGTCGTTCGTTGCCCCGGCATACCAGAGTTCCAAGATGGGCGCCAAGAGCCTGTTCGCCCTCGACAACCTGTGGGACGGTCTCGGCGCGCTTACCGTAATACGCCCCGACATAAAGTATCTGTTCGGCAAGATGACCATGTACCCCTCTTATGTCCGCAAGGGCAGGGACATGATTTTGTATTTCCTCAAGAAGCATTTTGGCGATTCCGACAACCTCGTAATCCCGATGAAACCGCTGAAAATAGACACTGACGAGGCTGAACTGGAGCAACTTTTCTGCGAGGATACGTTCAAGAACGACTACAGGATACTTAACCGCGAGGTGCGCAAGCTGGGCTATAACATACCGCCTCTTGTCAATGCGTACATGGGCCTTAGCCCGACGATGAGGATGTTCGGCACGGCAATAAACTACGGTTTCGGCGACGTGGAGGAGACGGGCATACTTATTGCCGTTGACGAAATACTCGAGGAGAAGCGCATCCGTCACATCGACTCATACATAAAGGAGCATCCCGAGGCCTTGAAAATAACCTCCGGCGCGAACACCGTCATCTACAAGGAGAAGGAGTAGGGATATTAAGAATCTGTTGAGTAAAGAATTAAGGGTTAAGAGTTAAGAAAATATGCCGTGCTTTATAGCGTTGTTGCAGGCAAAGCATATTTTCTTAACTCTTAACCCTTAATTCTTAACTTTTAATTATTATACGATTGGAAGGCTTATGCCGTTGATTTTCTGGTAAATGTCGAGTGCGTAGACGTCGGTCATGCCGCTGATATAGTCGATTACGGCCATGATGCGCGTCTCGAGGTCGGGAGAGTCAATGTCGTACTGGCTGCTCACGCGGCTGATGAGCTGGCGCGAGTAGAAGCGCGACGGGTTGACGGCGGCCTCGGTCATTGCCTCCATGAGTGTGGCCATTATCTTGAAACCGCTCAACTCGACGTCAAGCACGGGCTTGCTCTTGTAAATCTTCTGCTTCGATAAAATGGTGCATTTTTTGTATGCCTCGGCAAGTTTCGGCTCGATGTTGTCAATAAGGCACCCTTCCATGGTGCCGTTCATGATGTCTTCCTCGTGGCGTATGAATGCCTCTGCACAGGCATTCTCAAGCACTCCTATTACACAGGCGCGCATATATACCACCTTCTCGTTGTCGTCGGTTATGCCCTCGTCAACGATGCGTCGGCGTATGTGGCCTTGCGTCTTCTCGTCGAAGAAACCGAGGAAAAGGCGTTCCGTTTCCTCGAATGATACAATCTTTAGCTTGTGGGCGTCCTCGATGTCCATTATTTCGTAGCAAATGTCGTCGGCAGCCTCTACGAGATACACTAATGGGTGGCGTGCATATTCAAGTGGTTGGCCGTCGGCTGACTTGCGGATTATGCCCAATTCATCGGCGATTTTCATGAATGTACGGCTTTCCGAACAGAAGAAGCCGAACTTGCCGTGCCCCTTGTCGGCAAGGGTTGATGCGAAGGGATACTTCACGATTGACGCAAGGGTCGTGTAAGTCATGACGAAACCACCGTCGCGCCGCCCCTTGAAGCGGTGGCTCAGCAGGCGGAAAGCGTTGGCGTTGCCCTCGAAGTGGGTTATGTCGGCCCAGAACTCCGGGCTGACCTTGTCTTTCAGCGTGCTGCCCGCGCCTTCGGTGAAGAACGTCTGTATTGCCTTTTCGCCCGAATGCCCGAACGGAGGGTTGCCCATGTCGTGGGCAAGGCACGCCGTGCTGACGATTGTCCCTATTTGCGGCAGCAGCGTGTTGCCGAGCTCGGGGCGCGTCTTCATTATGGCGTGGGCGACGTCGTTGCCTAACGAAAGCCCTACGCTGGCAACCTCGAGGCTGTGGGTCAGGCGGTTGTGTACGAAGACGCTGCCCGGTAACGGGAACACCTGGGTCTTGTTTTGCATCCTTCGGAACGGTGCGGAGAATATGAGCCGGTCATAGTCGCGCTTGAATTCCGGGCGGTCGTCGTGGCGTTCCGTGTGCCGAAGCTCCTGCCCGAGCCGCTTGTTTGATATTAGTCTTTCCCAATTCATTATTATTTTCTTTTGTCAGGAGTAATGAGAGAAGGAGTAGAGGAGATAAGTATATGTGCCTGTTCGGCGGCCTTCATGCAGCTTTATTGCTTTGTCTGTTACTTCTATGCAAGCCTACTTGCTCCTTTACTCCTTCTCTCCTTTGCTCCATATTACTGCGCAAAAGTAATCTAAAAATGGCTAAATTCTTTCTTTTTAATTGTAAAATAGCTGTTATCTGGATATTATTCGCTATTTTTGCACCTTATAAATATTAGCAGACGACAATGGTACAGGTCAAAATCATCAATAAAGGGCACCAGCAGTTGCCCGCGTATGCCACCCCGCAGAGTGCCGGGATGGACTTGCGCGCTAACATCGATGGGCCGGTTACGTTGCGCCCCATGGAGCGTAGGCTTATCCCCACGGGGCTTTATATGGCGTTGCCGGAGGGGTATGAGGCGCAGGTTCGTCCGCGCAGCGGCCTTGCCCTGAAGCACGGGATTACCGTGCTCAACTCACCGGGAACCATCGACGCCGACTACAGGGGAGAGGTGATGGTGCTCCTGGTCAACCTGTCGGGCAGCGATTTCGTGGTGAACGACGGGGAACGCATTGCCCAAATGGTCATAGCACGGCACGAGACGGCCGTGTTTGCGGAAGTTGCCGAGCTTGACGCCACGGAGCGCGGAGAGGGAGGCTATGGCCATACCGGCGTTAAATAACTGTCCTATACATACTGAAAAGAACCGATGAAAAGGATGTTTTTGCATATTGTCGTTTGCCTGTCGGCGGCTGTGGCCATTTCCGGTTGCGGCGTGTCGGGCGGTGTGTCACGGCGGCTTGCTGGCGTGGAGCGTTCCGCAAGGCCGGTGCCGAGTATCAGCCATAACGACAGCTTGCGGTTCAAGATGTATTATTACGAGGGCGTCAGGCAGCAGGTTGACGGCAACTATGCCGCCGCTTACGACCTGTTCCGCCATTGTCTTGGCATCAACCCAAATGCGGCCGAGGCCTATTTCATGCTGTCTTCATACGAAGGAGCGCTGCACGGAGACTCTGCGGCCCTTGTCTACGTGAAGAAAGCCTCGGAATTAAGCCCCGGCAACAACGCTTATCTTGAGCGTCTCGCCACGGGTTACCTAATGACCAGTGACGTTGACGAGGCCGTCAAGGCATACGAGAAACTCGCGGCCAACAGTCCGGAGCGTGCCGATGTGCTCAACATCCTTGTGCAGTTGTACGGCCAGCAAAAGGACTACGACCGTATGCTTGACGTCCTTCAGCGCATGGAGGCGCTTGAAGGCGACAGCGAAGACCTTACCCTTGCCAAGATGAGGGCTTATTCTTTGCAGGGCAAGAAGCAAGAGGAGTTCGAAGCGTTGAAGGCAATGTCCGACAAGCATCCTAACGACCTGAACTACCGGGTGATGACGGGCAACTGGCTTTTGCAGAACGGAAAGCCCGACGAGGCTTATGCCGAATACCTGGGAGTGTTGGCTGTTGACCCTGAGAACCTGATGGCCAAGATGTCGATGATTGACTATTACCGCACGAGTGGTCAGCCCTTGCGCGCCGACTCGCTGCAAGAGGCTCTTCTCGTTAATCCCAAGACGCCCGTGGAAAACAAGGTCTCGCTGATGCGCCAGGTCGTTGCTGACAGCGAAGACACAGGAGGCGACAGCACGGAGGTGCTCAACATCTTCGGTAAAATACTCAGCCAACCGCAGGAAACGTCAGACATTGCCGAAATGTATGCGGCATACATGACGCTGAAAAGAATGCCCCAAGACACCATATCGAAAGCTCTTGAGAACGTACTCGCCATATCCCCCGACAATTCGGCGGCCCGTTTCCAGTTGCTCCAGATAGTGTGGAGCGAACAGGACTACGACCGCGTGGTGGAGCTTTCACGCCAAGGACTCGACTATAATCCCGATGAAATGGTGTTTTATTACTTCCTTGGACTTGCTTACATCCAGAAAGATGACGACGATAGCGCGCTTGACGTGTTCAGGCGGGGCGTCAGCCAGATAGACGACCAAAGCAGCCCGGCCCTCGTTTCGGACTTTTATTCAATCATGGGCGACATCCTCCATGACAAGGGTTATGCCGACGAGGCTTATGCAGCGTATGACAGTTGCCTGCAATGGAAGGACGACAACCTCGGCTGCCTTAACAACTATGCCTATTACCTGTCAGTGGAGGGCAAGCAGCTGGAGAAGGCCGCCCAGATGAGTTACCGCACGGTGCAGGCGGAACCAGACAACAGCACGTTCCTTGACACTTATGCGTGGATACTGTTCAGGCAGAAGAAATACGCCGACGCGCTGCAATACATCGACATGGCGGTGGACAACGACACAACGGGAAGCTCCGTAATCATAGAGCACGCGGGCGACATCCACGCCGTGAACGGCGACATCGAGGGGGCGTTGAAGTATTGGAACGAGGCCTTGGAGGCCGGTTCGGCGAACGGCAAGGCCATAAGGAGGAAGATAAAAGAGAAGAAATATGTGGAAGACTAATGTTAAATTGTTGTCTATGGCGGTGCTTGCAGTGCTGTCGTTTACGGTGGTCTCTTGCGGCACAAAGAAGGCTTTGGTTGACGCATCGTCGCCGGCTGCGGGTAAGGTAAGCGGCGCAAAGTCGGTGGAAAGCCGAAACCTCGACTTCATGAGGAAAGTCTACGACAACGAAGTTTATGCAAACAGCATATCCTCGAAAATCAAGTTGACGGTCAACACCGGCTCTAAGGATTTGTCAATCGGCGGTTCGCTGAAGATGAAGAAAGACGAAGTAATCCGCATACAGATTACGCCGTTCGGCCTGATGGAGGTCGGACGCATAGAGTTTACCAAGGACTATGTGCTCTTTATGGACCGGATTAACAAGGAATACGTCAAGGCAAGCTATTCCGATGTTGAGTTCTTGCAGGAAAACGGCCTTGACTTTTATGCCCTGCAAGCATTGTTCTGGAACCAGCTTTTTGTTCCGGGAACGCAAAAAATAACGGATTCATCGCTAAAAAACTTCTCTGTTACGCTGGGCGAGGCAGCCGTCAACGCCTTGATTTCGTTGCGGCGAGGCAACATGGGCTACCAATGGAGCGCCGACAAGGCTAGCGGCAAAATCAAGGCCGTGAGCGTGACGTACAGCGGAAAGACGTCAGGCACGACCACCGTGACCTGCAACTACGGGTCGTTCAAGCCGCTGGGGGTAAAGCAGTTCCCGACGGACATCACGCTTGACGTAAGCAGCGACGCCCTGAAAGACGGCAAGAAGAAGCAGCTGAACATATCAATGAGCGACCTCGACACCTCTGCCGACTGGGAAACTTTCACCACGGTGTCGGGCAAGTACAGGCCCGTAGACGTGAAGGAACTGGCCAACAAACTTTTGAAACAGTAAATGAAAAAGCTCCTCATCTTACTATTTGCATTCGCGATAGCCTTCCCCGGCGTGGCACAGACAAAGAAACAGACCACGCGGAAGAAGGCAAAGACCACGCGCGTGACGAAAAAACGCACCACGACGAAGAAAAAGAACACGGCCAACTATTCCAATTCTTCAATAAAGGGGCTGCGCAACCAGCGTGCCGGGGTGCAGCGCAAAATAAAGCAGCAGGAGCGCCTGTTGCGTGCCAACAAGGCCGACGTCAAGAAAAGGCTCGGCAACCTGGTGGCGCTCGGCTCGGAGATTGACCGTCACCAGAAAGCCATAGACACCATCCAGGGCGAGATAACCCACATCGACGGCAACATAAGTATGCTGAAAAGCCAGCTCGCCACGCTCGAGGGACAGCTTGCGGAGCGCAAGGCAAAATACATAAAGTCGATGCGATACCTTGCCGCCAAGCGCACGGTGCAAGACAAGCTGATGTTCATCTTCAGCGCGAAGAACTTTGCGCAGATGTACCGCCGTATGCGCTTCGTGCGCGAATACGCCGCCTACCAGCGCTCGCAGGGCGAGATGGTCAAGGCCAAGCAGCGGCAGATAGAGGCCAAGAACGCCGAGCTGCAGCGCGTGAGGGGGCAGAAGCACGCCTTGCTCAACCGCGGCAGGCAGGAGCAGGCAGCCCTGCAGGACAAGCAAGCCGTGCAGCAGGAGATGGTGAAGTCGCTGCAGAAACAGCAGAAGACGATAGAGAAAATCATAGCCGAGCAACGCAAGAAGGACGCCGAGCTGAACGCCAGGATTGACCGCCTCGTGGCCGAGGAGATGGCTCGCGCCAAGGCGCGTGCCGAAGCCGAGGCAAGGCGCAAGGCCGCCGCTGCGGCCGAGGCGAAGCGCAGGGCGGAGGCCCTGGCGCGCAAGAAGGCTGAGGCAGAAGCCCGCGCGAGGGAGAACGCGCGGCGGGTGGCCGAGGCCAAGGAGCGCGAGGAGCGGCTGAAGGCCGAGGCCCGTGAGGCTGCCAAGAAAGACGCAGCCGCCCGCGAGGCCGCCGAGCGCAAGGCGAGGGAGGCCGAGGCCGACCGCATTGCTGCCGAGCGCAAGGCCCGCGTGGACAAGGAGCGCAGCCGCGCCGAGGTGGCCAAGGAGAGCAAGCGCGCCACGGAGGCTGCCGAGCTCGACGCCGCCGACCGCAAGCTGAGCGGCAGCTTCGAGCGCAACCGTGGCCGTCTGCCCATGCCGGTGGCCGGCTCGTGCAAGATAATATCACACTTCGGGCAGTACATCGTGCCCGGCATGAAGAACGTAAGGCTCAACAGCAACGGCATCAACATACAGGGGCAGCCCGGTGCGGCGGTGCGCGCCGTGTTCAACGGCGTGGTCAGTGCCGTCAGCGAGGTGGGCGGCATGACGATGGTCATGGTGCGCCACGGCAACTACATCTCGGTCTATATCAACCTTAGTGCCGTCAGCGTGAGCAAGGGCCAGGCCGTAAGCACGGGACAGCGGCTTGGAACTATCGGGTCGGACAACATCCTGCAGTTCCAGCTAAGGAACTGGAAGTCGGCCTTGAACCCCGAAAGATGGCTGCGCAGGTGACGCCTCGGCTTTGGCAAGATGACACCTGCCGCCCCGCTTTTGCTGTCAATGTGTCAAACTGCGCGATGCCTCCGCAACGGCTGAAACAGGCCGTGCGCGGTGCCGCCGTCGGCAGGTTGCGGTGCGGCTTCATGTAGCCCACTCCCGACCTCCCCGAGGGGAGTGATGCAGTTTGCCGTAGTTTCAATGGTGTTTTTATGGTAAAAGATACCGCCAAGACAGCCGTTAGCTGTCGGTTGGCGGTTTTTTAGTGCCAGCGTTGTGGCTTGCGGCATTGCGTTTTGCCATAGTTTACCGTGCAAAAGGCCATGTCTTGCAGCGCAATATGTGGCCTTTTGCACGGCCGGCGGGCACGCTTTGCTGCACGTTGCGCGCCTTGTGCCGCGTAGATGCCACGCCCCCAGCCAGTTACGCTTGCACACTTTTCCCGCCGTTTCCTGCTTCGCCGTCCCTCGTCTTGCCGCGAAACGCCCTTCCGGAGACGTCGTGCGAAATCACAAAGAAAGCAAAACCGGCAAATAAGCGACAAAACGTAAAAGCCGCATGGCCGTATGCCATGCCGTGCCCTGCCATGGCGCGCCCCGAAACCGCCCGTGCCGCAGCCCACGGCCGGCGGTGCTTATTTTGCCGGCAAGCCGGAAAAATATCCCTTAAAATTGGCTGATAAGAAAAAAATTGATTACTTTTGCCGAATAATAAGGTACGAGGTTTTATGGACGAAAAACTAAGGATAATCATCAGCGGAGGCGGTACGGGAGGGCACATCTTCCCCGCCGTTTCAATAGCCAACGCCATAAAGGCTAAGCATCCTGATGCCGACATACTGTTCGTGGGCGCGTTGGGGCGCATGGAGATGCAGCGCGTGCCGGCAGCCGGCTACAAGATAGTGGGGCTGCCAATCTGCGGCTTCGACCGCAAGAACCTTCTGCGCAACTTCGCCGTGTTGCTGAAAATATGGAAAAGCCAGCGCATGGCGCGCAAGGTAATACGCGACTTCAAGCCCATGGCGGCAGTGGGCGTTGGCGGCTATGCCAGCGGCCCTACGCTCAACGAGTGCGCCCGCCACGGCGTGCCATGCCTCATCCAGGAGCAAAACTCGTATGCCGGCGTGACCAATAAAATCCTCGCCAAGAAAGTGCAGCGCATCTGCGTGGCCTACGACGGCATGGAGCGCTTCTTCCCCGCCGACAAAATCATGAAGACGGGCAACCCCGTGCGCCAGTCGCTGCTCGACAGCCGCCTGACGAAGGCCGAGGCCCTGCGCTCGTTCGGCCTCGACGAAGGCAAGAAGACCGTGCTCATCGTGGGCGGAAGCCTCGGCGCAAGGACGATGAACGAGAGCGTCTTGCAGCATCTTGACGACATAAAGTCGTCAGGCGTGCAGTTCATCTGGCAGACGGGCAAGTATTACAGCGCGTCAATCAACGAGCGCCTGAAGGGCCGCGACGACCTGCCGATGCTCAAGGTGACCGACTTCATCAGCGACATGGGCGCCGCCTACAAGGCCGCCGACCTCGTAGTCAGCCGTGCCGGGGCAAGCAGCATATCGGAGTTTTGCCTCATAGGCAAGCCCGTCATCCTCGTGCCCTCGCCCAACGTGGCCGAGGACCACCAGACGAAGAACGCCATGGCCCTCGTTGCCAAGGACGCCGCCCTGTACGTCAAGGACGCCGACGCCCCGGCCGAGGTTATAGCCCTGGCCATAAAGACGGTGAAGGACGACGAGCGGCTGGCAGCCCTCGGGGCGAACATCAAGAAGTTAGGCCTGCCCGACTCGGCCGACATCATAGCCGACGAGGTAATCAAGTTGGCAAGGAAATGACACCCACCCCGGCCCTCCCGAGGGGAGGGGGCTTGATGTGCCTTGAGGGTGAGTGTCGCAAACAGGCAAGCAAGAAAGGGCTGAGAGGCCCGGTTTACTGATAATTGAGCAATAAGAATAAGGGTATGCACCCATCGTGGTATCACGGAAAGCATACCAAGCTCCCTCCCTTTGGGAGGGGTGGGGTGGGTGTCAACTTTACATACGACAATGGAACTGAACGACATAAAAGCAGTGTATTTTGTTGGCGCCGGCGGCATCGGCATGAGCGCCATAGCCCGCTACTTCCTCCACAGGGGTGTGGTGGTGGCCGGTTACGACAAGACCCCTTCCGCCCTGACCGAGCAGTTGGAGCGCGAGGGGATGTTGCTCCATTTCGACGAGAACATCGACGAGGTGCCGCACGCCTGCCGCAACCGCGAGTCAACGCTCGTAATCTACACGCCCGCCATACCCGACGACCACAAGGAACTTGCACATTTCCGCGAGAAGGGCTTTGACGTGGAGAAGCGCGCCCAGGTGCTCGGTATGCTCACGCGCGCCCACAAGGGCCTCTGCGTGGCCGGGACGCACGGCAAGACCACGACGTCGGCCATGTGCGCGCACATCATGCACCAAAGCCACGTTGACTGCAACGCCTTCCTCGGCGGCATAACCAAGAACTATTCTTCTAACTACATATTGAGCAAGGAGAGCGACTACGTGGTAGTCGAGGCCGACGAATTCGACCGTTCGTTCCACTGGCTGCGCCCCTGGATGAGCGTCATCACGTCGGCAGACCCCGACCATCTTGACATCTACGGCACGAAGGAGGCCTACCTCGAGAGCTTCGCCCACTACACCGAGCTGATACAGCCCGGCGGCGCGCTCATCATACACACAGGCCTCGAAGTGCAGCCGCGCGTGCAGGACGGCGTGAAGGTGTACACTTACGGCCGCGACGGAGGCGACTTCCATGCCGAGAACGTGGCAATCGGGGGCGGCGAAATCACGTTCGACTTCGTTTCGCCGCTCGGCAACGTGCCCGGAATACACCTTGGCCAGCCCGTGCCCGTGAACATAGAGAACGGCGTGGCAGCCATGGCCATGGCCCAGCTGGCTGGTTGCACCGGCGAGGAACTGAAGTACGGCATGAGGACTTTCCGCGGAGTAGACCGCCGTTTCGACTTCAAAATCAAGACCGACCGCATCGTGTTCCTCAGCGATTACGCCCACCATCCCAAGGAGATACGCCAGAGCGCGGCCAGCATACGCGAGCTATACAAGGACAAGAGAATAACGGCAATCTTCCAGCCCCACCTCTACAGCCGCACGCGCGACTTCTACAAAGACTTCGCCGAGAGCCTGAGCCTGCTCGACGAGGTGGTGCTCTGCGACATATACCCTGCGCGCGAGGAGCCGATACCGGGCGTGACGTCGCAGCTGATTTACGACAACCTCGCCCCCGGCGTCGCCAAGACGATGCTCCACAAGGAGGACGTGCCGGCATACGTGAAGGCCCACGACTTCGAGGTGCTCGTGGTCTTGGGGGCCGGCGACCTTGACAACTATGTGCCGCAAATCGAGAAAATACTTTTGGAAAAGTACAAGTAATGAAGTTGAGGCTTAAGAAAATACTTACCGTTACGCTCTGCGTGGCCTTGGCCGGCTACGTGGTGCTCGCCATGACCGCCTTCAACCACCCGAAGGAGGCTTACCCGTTGTGCACCAAGGTGGTAATCAACATCGAGGACGAGAGCACCAACGGCTTCCTGAGCACGACCGAGGTAAGGAGCATCCTGGAGCGTGCGAGGCTGTACCCGTACAAGAAGCTCATGAAGGACGTGAACCCGCGCGACATAGAGGACAAGCTAAAGGACAGCCCCTTCGTGAAGACGGCACAGTGCTACAAGGCCAAGGACGGCTGCGTAAGCATATCAATCACGCAGCGCCTGCCCATCATCCGCGTGAAGAACGTTGCCGGCGAGGACTATTACCTGGACGACCACGGGGGCATAATGCCCAATTCAAACTATACTTCCGACCTCATCATAGCCACGGGGTACATATCAAAGTGGTACGCGCGGAACTACTTGTCGTTTCTCGCCATGCAGATAATGGGCGATGACTTCTGGCGCAACCAGGTGGTGCAAATCAACATCCTGCCTGACTTGGGCGTCGAGTTGGTGCCCCGCGTGGGCGACCATGTCGTCTACTTAGGTGCCCTCCCGCAGACGAAATACGTCAACCGGCGCAAGGACTTGGTGTGCGGCTTCGTGGCGAAGAAGCTCGACAGGCTCGGGAAGTTCTACAAGTATGGCCTCAGCCAGGCGGGATGGAACAAGTATTCGTGCATAGACCTTGAGTTCGACAACCAGATAATATGCAAGAAGAAGTGACCGACAGGGAAAGAAAAAACAAGGAATATAAATAAGAAACGTATGGCAGTAAAGGATTTTATCGTAGCAATAGAGCTTGGCTCATCTAAAATGACTGGCATAGCGGGTAGGAAAAACATCGACGGGAGCATATCGGTGCTTGCCGTGGTGGAGGAGGATTCGTCGTCATTCATCCGCAAGGGAGTCGTTTACAACATAAACCAGACGGTGCAGTGCATATCCAACATAGTGAGGAAACTGTCGTCGCAACTCAAGTCGGAGATAGCCCGCGTTTACGTGGGCGTTGGCGGCCAGTCAATCCGCAGCGTCAAGAATGTCGTGGTGAAGGAGTTGCCCGGCGGCGCAATCGTGTCGCAGGAGATGGTCAACGAACTGATGGACAAGAACCGCAATATGTTCTACCAGGACAACGAAATCCTTGACGTGGCCCCGCAGGAGTACAAGGTTGACAACCAGTTGCAGATTGACCCCGTCGGCATACAGTGCAGCCGGCTCGAAGGCAACTTCCTTAACATCATCTGGCGCAATACGTTCTACCGTAACCTTAACCAGTGTTTCGACACCGCCGAGGTGGCAATCGCCGAGATGTACCTTGCCCCGCTGGCCCTTGCTGACAGCGTTCTGACCGACGCAGAGAAGCGTTCGGGCTGCGTGCTCGTTGACCTCGGGGCCGATACTACCACCGTTTCCGTATATTATAAGAACAAGCTGCGCCACCTGGCGGTCATCCCGCTCGGGGGCAACAACATAACAAAGGACATCGCATCGTTGCAGATGGACGAGAGCGTGGCCGAGGAGATGAAGCTGAAATACGGCAGCGCGTACACCGAGAACACGGACATCGACAACTCGCTTACCTACCCGATAGACAACGAGCGCAGCGTTGAGGCGCGCAAGTTCATCGAGATTGTGGAGGGCAGGTTGCAGGAGATAATCGAGAACGTGTGGTATCAAGTGCCTTCGGAATATACCGACCGTCTGCTGGGAGGCATCATCCTGACCGGCGGCGGCTCGAACATGAAGGACATAGACAAGGCCTTCCGCAACCACACCCACATCGAGAAAATCCGCGTTGCCAGGTTCGTTACGCAGGCAATCAAGTCGGGCGACCCCGAGATTATCCCCCACAACGGCATGATGAACACCATTCTCGGCATACTTGCTAAGGGCGACATGGACTGCGCCGGCGAGGAAAAGACCGAGACGGCTGACCTGTTCGGTATGGAAAAGCCAGCCAAACCGGTCCAGACTACTGCCGACCTGCACCCTACACCGCGCAGTGCGGGCGAGATAAGCCCGGGCGTAGTGCCCACGGCAGCCGAGAAGGAGAAGGCCGAGGAGCAACGCCGCAAGGCCGCCGAAGCCGCCGCCCTGAAGGAAGGCAACGACACGGAGGAAGGCGACGAGGGCGAGAAAGATGGGAAGAAAGGCATGAAAGGCCGTATGTCGAGGTTCAAGAGATGGATGGACCAGTTCCTGAAAGAGCCTGAAGAATGACCATCGCGCTAATATTTCACCACTGGATAAAAAGATACAAGATATGACTGAAAGACGTAATATAGTCGATTTCGGCGAACCCGAAAAAGAGAAAAGCATAATAAAGGTCATCGGCGTGGGCGGTGGCGGAGGCAATGCCGTCAACCATATGTACCGCGAGGGCATACACGACGTGTCGTTCGTGCTCTGCAACACCGACAACCAGGCGCTTAACGACTCGCCCGTGCCCGTGCACTTGCAGCTCGGCAAGGAGGGGCTCGGCGCCGGCAACAAGCCCGAGAAGGCCCGCCAGGCCGCCGAGGAGAGCATTGGAGACGTCAAGAAGATGCTTGACGACGGCACCAAGATGGCCTTCATCACCGCCGGCATGGGCGGAGGCACGGGCACGGGGGCGGCTCCCGTCATAGCCCGCGTGTCGAAGGAACTCGGCATCCTGACCGTAGGCATCGTCACAATACCATTCCGTTTCGAGGGCGAGAAGAAGATAGACCAGGCTCTCGACGGCGTTGAGGAGATGTCGAAGCACGTCGATGCACTGCTCGTAATCAACAACGAGCGACTGCGCGAAATATATCCCGAACTGACGGTGCTCGACGCTTTCGCCAAGGCCGACGACACCCTGAGCGTGGCGGCGCGCAGCATAGCCGAAATAATAACCATACACGGACTAATCAACCTCGACTTCAACGACGTCAAGACCGTGCTCAAGGACGGCGGCGTGGCCATAATGAGCACCGGCTACGGCGAGGGCGAAGGCCGCGTGAAGCGTGCCATTGAGGATGCGCTCAACTCGCCCTTGCTCAACGACAACGACATCTTCAACTCAAAGAAAATACTCCTCAGCATATCGTTCAGCAGCGAGCAGAACAACAAGGGCGGCCTGATGATGGAGGAGATGAACGACGTTAACGACTTCATGGCCAAGTTCGACCCGAAGTTCGAAATCAAGTGGGGTCTCGCCACCGACCCCGAGCTGGGTGACAAGGTAAAGGTGACAATCCTCGCGACGGGCTTCGGCATCGAGGACGTGGACGGCATGAACAGCCACATCAAGAAGCACACCCAGGAGGAGAACGAGCGCCGCGCCGAGGAGGAGGAGAAAGCTGCCGAGCGCAGGCTGAAGCGAGAGCATTATTACGGCACCGACGGCAAAAGCTCGAAGTACAAGCGGCGCCCGCACATATACATATTCCGCCAGGAAGACCTCGACAACGACGACGTAATATCGTCTGTTGAGTCAACGCCGACGTACAAGCGCACGCGCCAGGAGCTTGAGGAAATAAAGAACCAGTCGTCAGGGAATGTCAAGAAGCAAGACACCGACGACACATCGACCGTGCAGGGAACAATCAAGTTTGCGTAAGGGAAAAGCAGAACCAACTAAACCAAACATCCAACCTGATACCCACCCCAACCCTCCCGAAGGGAGGGAGCTTAATATGCTATGGCGGGTAAAGTTCTAAATAAAAGGATATTATCAACCTGTCAATCACCATCACAGGTAATCAAGCTCCCTCCCTTCGGGAGGGCTGGGGTGGGTGTCAGCTGGTGTTAGGTTGATTTTTTCATTAAAATATTAATGGTTATGGCATTATTCGAACAAGTAAGCAACGACATCAAGGAGGCCATGAAGGCCCGCGACAAGGTACGCCTTGAGACCTTGCGCAACATAAAGAAAGTGTTTCTCGAGGCAAAGACGGCCCCCGGGGCTAACGACACCCTTGAGGATGCCGACGCCCTGAAGCTGCTCTCGAAGTTAGCGAAGCAGGGCAAGGAGTCGGCTGCCACATACGTGCAGCAGAACCGCCAAGACCTTGCCGACGCCGAGTTGGCCCAGGTGGCGGTCATCGAGGAATACCTGCCCAAGCCTCTCACCGAGGCCGAAATAGAGGCCGCCGTCAAGGAAATCATCGCCCAGACGGGCGCGCAGGGCATGAAAGACATGGGCCGCGTGATGGGCATGGCCACCAAGCAGATGGCCGGCCGTGCCGAGGGCGGGGCCATTTCCGCCATAGTGAAGCGCCTCCTGGCCTGACGCCCCTTGCGCGGCAACAGCCGCGCCGTGCCGAAACAGCAAAATCCCTTTTGCCGGGTTCATCAGTGAACTGCGCAAAAGGGATTTTTCGTTCATGAATATCCGCAAACGGCTTAATACCCACTTGTAGGGGCGCACGGTCTGTGCGCCCGGCATATCAATGTTCACTGCCGGTTGGATGCACACAACATTACCCGGGCGCGCCGACCGCGCGCCCCTACCGGTGGGTGAAAGCAATGGCAACGGTTCATGCACGTATGGGGCGATTGCGGGCATTCATTTTTTTCGTTTATGCCGTCCGTTGGGCATAACACATACCAATGCCGTCACGTTCCGCCCGTAGGTGCGTGCTTTCGGCGCGCCATATAAGTAGATGTTTTACGGAATTCCACGTGAATTATGTATAAGTACACATCCACAGTAGGGACATAATTCATTATGTCCGTACGCCGCGGAGAGGCGTATAAGTAGGCTATGTCAATAAAAACGTTCTTCCAGAACGTGCGGACATAATGAATTATGTCCCTACAATGGGTGTGGGCGTATGCCAAACTTATGTACATTCTTGCTTCATCCTTATTCTTAACCCCAAATCGGTCATTAGACCGCAATGTCCTAATTTCTATAGTTATATTATTGCTTCTTGCCGTCTTATGTCCTTCTGCCGCCGTCTTTTCTTCCGTTCCGTCTCGACGTAGCCCGCTACGCCTTCGACAAAACGGAATAAAAACCGTCAGGCATAAGTACATAATCCGTCTAAGCTCTAATGACCGATTTGGGTTGACCGGCCAGACTCCGTCCACGCTTGCGGCGGCTTGGTCACCGTTAAGTTGCAATAAGCCCCATTTTGCATTGCAAAATGGGGCTTATTGCAACGCGAAAGGCCATGTCTTGCATCGCAAAACATGACCTTTCGCTAACCTGTTGATAACCAACCTGTTGTCCGTTGCCGACCGGCAACGGAACGGCAGCGCGTGGCCGTCAGTCCGTTTTCCTTGCGTTTATTCGCGACTTCATCGTCCTCATGGCGCCGGCTGTCATGCAGAGGATGCGCTGTGCGTCGTCGTCGGCCACCTGCATATCCCTCAATATTAGGTAGAAGATGTTGGTTGACGACAGCCGTCGGTAGCCGTTTTCGGCGTCGGCTACGGCTTGCGGATGGGCGACGCGGTAAAACTCGATGAACTCGTCGAAGTCCTGCTTTTTCCACGTTGCCGTAGTCCCTCCCGCCATTATGCCGTTGTATAGCTGCTGTCCGCGGCTAAGTATGGCGTTCTGCTCGTCTTTCAGCTTCTTTATCTTGCGCCGCAGTTCCTGCGCCTCGTGCGAGTGGCGGCTGTCGGCGCGCTCAAGCTCGGTTATCCTTGCCGTGTATTCGGCAGTCAACTTGTTGCCGCGCTCTATCATCTCCTTAGCCCTGTTCATCTTCCGTCGGTGGTAAACCGCACCCCATGCGGCGAGCAACGCCACGGCGACAACGGTCGTTATAGCCCAGACAACCTTACTTTTTGCCACGCCTTGCTTATACTCCTTGGTCTCGTATTCCCGTTGCACGTTTACTGCCTCCTCCGTCTCCTTTGCAGCATTTGCGCTGTCTTGTATGGCTTTAGCTTCCTTGTAGAACCGTGTTGAGGCGGCAAAGTCGCCCTTCTTTTCGCTCCTTTCGGCAAGGAACTGCATTATCTCGGCTTTTTCTTCATAGTTGGCTTTTGGCCATACGGCATTGAAAAGAGAGTCCGCCTTGCGGTCTTTGCCAAGCATATAATATGTTTTTGTAAGGTTGATTTCGAAATTTGAATTAGGCAGTATTGCTTCTGCTTTATTGAAATAGGTTTCTGCCTCTTTGTAAAGTCCATTTTCGTAATATATGAACCCGATATTATTTAAATATCCGGCAAGGTCTTCTTTATTGTTGATTTGATGTATGTAAGGGCGTATTTTATTAATGTATATAAATGCGCTGTCTTTCTTCCCGATTCTATAATATGCCGTTGCGATGCAATTATAGGCGAAACACCTTCTTTCAATGTCATTAGTTTCAATGGCTAATTGCAATGCTTTTTTGCCGTATTCGATAGCTGTCAAGTTTGCTCCCAATACGGAATTGATAAATGACAGGTTGCCGTATATGAGGCTGCGTAATAGTACGTCTTGCCCTTCCCGCTCGGTACTTTCGGCCTTTTTGAAGAATAACAATGTCTCTTGGAGTTTTCCTACGGAATAAAAATATGCACCTTTATAGTAATAAGCCCGCGCCAAGTGGTGGTAGTCGCCGGTCTTCTCGAAATATTCCACGCTGAAATTTATCAGGCTGTCGTTGTTGACGGGTTTATTAATGGAAAGATAAGTTTGCGTTTTCAGTAGTCCGTATAGGGCTTTGTCTCTGTCATTTGTTAGGTCAGAATAGTTTATGCGTTTTAACAGGCTGTCTGTTTTAAGGTGGTATCCGTTTATTGCGAGGCTGTCAATGGTTTTTAATAAACTCTTTGTCTTGTCGTAGTTGCGGTGGCAACTGGCTATGGATAATAATGCTAAAAGGCAAACTATAAAGGCTTTCATATTGTTGTTTGTTTGTGTGCAAAAGTAGTTGAATTTGTCAAAACGACAAAATTATCACGATTATTTGCCCTTAATAGTAGCGGATGAAGGGCAAATTTATGTTGTTAACGTTAGTCCGGTATTGCCTTATACCGAACTGACGTTTGTTACGGGCAAAGCCGGCAATATCAAAAGGATGTGCGGGGTGCGCCTATTGGTTGTGGCCGTCAGTCCGTTTTCCTTGCGTTTATGCGCGATTTCATCGTCCTCATGGCGCCGGCCGTCATGCAGAGGATGCGCTGTGCGTCGTCGTCGGCCACCTGCATATCCCTCAATATTAGGTAGAAGATGTTGGTTGACGACAGCCGTCGGTAGCCGTTTTCGGCGTCGGCTACGGCTTGCGGATGGGCGACGCGGTAAAACTCGATGAACTCGTCGAAGTCCTGCTTTTTCCACGTTGCCGTAGTCCCTCCCGCCATTATGCCGTTGTATAGCTGCTGTCCGCGGCTAAGTATGGCGTTCTGCTCGTCTTTCAGCTTCTTTATCTTGCGCCGCAGTTCCTGCGCCTCGTGCGAGTGGCGGCTGTCGGCGCGCTCAAGCTCGGTTATCCTTGCCGTGTATTCGGCAGTCAACTTGTTGCCGCGCTCTATCATCTCCTTAGCCCTGTTCATCTTCCGCCGGTGGTAAGCCGCACCCCATGCGGCGAGCAACGCCACGGCGACAACAGTCGTTATAGCCCAAGCAACCTTACTTTTTGCCACTCCTTGCTTATACTCCTTGGTCTCGTATTCCCGTTGCACGTTTACTGCCTCCTCCGTCTCCTTCACTGCGTCCGCGCTGTCTTGCATGGCTTTCGCTTCCTTGTAGAAACGCGCTGAAGCCTTGAAGTCGCCCTGCCTGTCAGCCCTTTCGGCGAGGAATTGCAACATTTCGGCCTTGTTAGAGATGTCGGCATTAGGCCAAGCCACTTTCTGCATGGAGTCAGCTTTGCCGTCATCACCGAGCATATAGTAAGTTTTTGCCAAGTTTATTTCCGCGTTCGGGCTTGGGAAAATACTTTCCGATTTCTCGAAAAAGTTTTTTGCCTCTTTGTAACGTCTGTTTTCATAATAGGCAAATCCTATATTGTTGAAATGTACGGCAAGTTCCTCGTCGTTGTTGATTTTAGGCAAGTAAGGCAGTATTTTGTTAAAATACATCAAGGAACTATCCATTTTCCCCATACTGTAATAGCACATTCCGATGCAGTTGTAAGCGAAGCAGATTGACTTGACGTCGTTGTTTTTTATCGCCAAGTCAAGCGATTTGCGTGCATATTCAATACCTGTTATGTTTGCGCCCAGCATGGAATTTAATACGGCCATGTTCCCATAGAGGAGTCGTAGTAGTTCAGGCAGGTTAGCCTCCTTCTCTATATGTTCGGCTTCCCTTATAAATAGCAGTGCCTCTTTTATTTTCCCGGTGGAATAATAGTGTGCACCTTTATAATAATAAGACCACGCCAAACGCTTTTTGTCGTTGGCCTTTTTGTAGTATTCGATGCTGAAGTTTATCAAGCTGTCGCTTAAATCCTTTTTTAGTATGTAGAACGTCTGCGTCTTTACGAGACCGTAAAGGGCCTTGTCCTCTTCGTTCGTCAGTGATGAATATTTTATTTTGCCTAAAAGGCTATCTGCCTTGGCATAGTTTTCTTCAAGCGTAAGGCTGTCGATAGTTTTCAATAAACTCTTTGTCTTGTCGTAGTTGCGGTGGCAACTGGCTATGGATAATAATGCTAAAAGGCAAATTGTAAGGACTTTCATGATGTTGTTGTTTGTATGCAAAAGTAGCTGAAAATGGCCAAAAAGGCAAGAATATCACGGTTATTTGCCTTTAATTAGTTACAATTTAGGGCTGTTTGGTGTTGTTACGAGCTAAAATGGAAACGTTAAATGGATGTGCGGGATGCGCCTATTGGTTGTGCCCGTCAGTCCGTTTTCCTTGCGTTTATTCGCGACTTCATCGTCCTCATGGCGCCGGCCGTCATGCAGAGGATGCGCTGTGCGTCGTCGTCGGCCACCTGCATATCCCTCAATATTAGGTAGAAGATGTTGGTTGA
>CALUEX010000020.1 GCA_944319815.1 uncultured Prevotella sp.
TGTTTACTCCCACTGTGCATATCAAGCTCCCTCCCTTCGGGAGGGTTGGGGTGGGTGTTTACTCCCACTGTGCATATCAAGCTCCCTCCCTTCGGGAGGGTTGGGGTGGGTGTTTACTCCCACTGTGCATATTAAGCCCCCTCCTTCGGGAGGGCTGGGGTGGGTGTCAGGTTGGTTGTTTGGTGTGCTATTATTTGCTTCTTCCCACAAAATTAGTGAAATTTCCATAATAATGCATCTGCAATCGGATAAAAACATTACCTTTGCAAGGTTTTTAATATAAGGTAAAAGAATAAACGAACTTTAAGAAATGGACAAGTTAAGTTACGCTTTGGGCCTCGGCATAGGCCGCCAGTTGGCACAGATGGGAGCCACGGGCCTTGACATCGACGATTTCGCCATGGCCATAAAGGACATCCTGGCCGGCGCAGAACCGAAGGTCGGGGACGCCGAGGCGCAGACAATCGTACAAGAGTTTTTCCGCAAGCAGGAGGAGAAGGCTAACGCCGCCATGGCCGAAAAGGGCAAGAAGGCCAAGGCCGAGGGCGAGCAGTACCTCGCCGACAACGCACAGAAGGAGGGCGTAGTGACCCTGCCCAGCGGCTTGCAATATAAGGTGCTGCGCGAGGGCAACGGCCATAAGCCGAAAGCCACGGACAAGGTGAAGTGCCACTATGAGGGCTTCCTCATCGACGGCACGGTGTTCGACAGCAGCGTGCAGCGCGGCGAGCCCGCCGTGTTCCCCCTCAACCAGGTAATCGCGGGGTGGACGGAAGGCCTGCAGCTCATGCAGGAGGGCGCCAAGTACCGCTTCTTCATACCTTACCACCTCGGCTACGGCGAGCGCGGCGCTGGCGCGTCAATCCCGCCGTTCGCAACGCTCGTGTTCGACGTTGAACTGATAGAGGTGATGTAATAAACCCACCAAACAGCCACCAGACACCCACCCCAGCCCTCCCGAAGGGAGGGGGCTTAATATGCACTGTGGGAGCGAACACCCACCCCAACCCTCCCGAAGGGAGGGAGCTTAATATGCCTTGGTGGGTAAAATGTATTAAATAAAGGATATTATCAAACTGCCCATTACCATTAAAGGTAATCAAACTCCCTCCCTTCGGGAGGGTTGGGGTGGGTGTCAGGTGGCTGTTGTGGGCTTGTATGTATAATCAATTAACAACAATAAAGCAATGAAAAAACTTACATTCGCAGCCGTTTGGGCCGTGGCAGCCATGACGTTCGTGTCGTGCGGCAACTCAACGCCCAAGGCAAACTTGAAGAATGACATCGACACCGTGAGCTATGCCCTCGGCGTCATGAACACACAAGGTTTCAGGGAGTACGTCATGCGTGGCGACGTTATCGACACGGCTTACATCGACGAGTTCTTCCGCGGTCTCAACGCCGGCATAAACGTTGGCGACGACAAGAAGAAGCAGGCCTACTACTACGGCTTGCAAATAGGCCAGCAGATTTCAAACCAGATGCTCAAGGGCATCAACCACGACCTCTTCGGCGACGACTCTACCAAGACTATATCGCTCAAGAACTTCATGGCAGCCTTCATGGCCGGTGCCAAGGGCGAGAAGGGCCTCATGACCCCGGAGCAGGCGCAGAGCGTGCTGTCGGTCAAGGTGCCCGCCATCAAGGCCAGGGAGCTGCAGCGCCAGTACGGCCCCAACAAGGCTGCCGGCGAGAAATACCTTGCCGACTATGCCAAGAAGGCCGGCGTGAAGAAGCTCAAGGGTGGCGTGCTCTACCGCGTAATCAAGCAGGGCACGGGCGAGACACCCAAGGACACGTCGCTCGTCCGCGTGCACTATGAGGGCAAGACGGTTGACGGAAAGGTGTTCGAGAGCTCTTACGAGGGCAAGCAGCCGGTGATGTTCCGCGTTAACCAGATGGTGCCGGGCTTCGCTACGGCCCTCGCCAATATGCCCGTAGGCAGCGTATGGGAGGTCGTTATACCCCAAGACCAGGCTTACGGAGAGCGTAACACGGGCAAAATCAAGCCTTACTCTACGCTCATCTTCAAAATAGAGCTTGTAGGATTAGGCCCTGACAAGAAGTAATTTGTCGTGAATGAAGCCCCGCCCGGCCTCCCCTGAGGGGAAGGGAAGGCAGCAAGTTGCCCTGCGGCAAGGCTTGCCCTCCCGCCCGCGGGATGTAGGGTGGGGCTTCCGTAAACTTAAAAGGTTATATGAACAAGAAAATCGCAATTACGCTCGCCGTTGCGGCGGGCGTTCTTTTCAATGTGGCGGACGCATCCGGAAAGAAGAAGAAAGACAACGAGGAGGCCGCGCCCAAGGCTAAGGTTGAGCTGAAAACGCCGTCAGACTCGTTGAGCTATGCCGCCGGAATGGTGCGCACCGAGGGCCTGTTGCCCTTCCTCCAGCAGAGTTTCGGCGTTGACACGGCCTATATGGCTGACTTCATCCGTGGCTACGAGGACGCTTGGGGCAAGGGCTTCGACGAGAGGATGAAGGCCTATTACGCCGGTGAACAAATCGCACTGATGATGACGCAGCGCATATTGCCTATGGTCAAGGAGGAATTCGAGGGACGGGAAGACTCTATCAACGAGGTCGTTCTTAACGAAGGCTTCATGGCTTCGTTGCGCAATGACACGTCCGTAATGACCGGTTCTTTTGCCGGGACATATTTTGACGCAGCCTTCAAGCGTGCGGTTGACGACCGCAACGCCGCCCACAAGAAGGCAGGGGAAGACTTCCTTGCCGCCAACAAGATGAAACCGGGCGTGGTGACCCTGCCCAGCGGGCTGCAATACAAGGTGCTCGTCAAGGGCAACGGGGCCGTGCCCAAGGCCACTGACGAGGTAGAGGTTAAGTATGAAGGCCGCCTGGTGGACGGTACGGTGTTCGACAGCAGCAGCCGCCAGAAGGACGGTGTGGTCAAGCTGCGCGTTGACCGCTTGATTAAGGGCTGGACAGAGGCCTTGACAATCATGCCCGTAGGCAGCAAGTGGCAGCTCTACATACCTTACGAACTGGCTTACGGTGAGCGCAAGGCCGGTAAGATAGAACCGTACAGCGCGCTTGTGTTCGACCTCGAGCTGGTTGGCATCAGCACCAAGGAAACCAAGCCAAAGGCGGCAACCACGCCCAATGCGGCTGCCAAGGCAAAGCATGGGAAATAGCAATACGCCAACAATGGGATGTAAAGGGAGACTGTTAAAAGTCTCCCTTTTTCATTTCAAAATGCGTTAATTTCCCATTCTTTTATGTCAAAGTGTTGCGAGTATCATTTTAAATGCCTATATTTGCTCACATTAATAAAAATGTAACGAGTTAACAACTTTGACAAGAATACTATAAACATACATCGGAAAATGGAAAGAATTGACAGTCTTGACAGGAAAATACTTAGCATATTGTCTAAGAACGCGCGCATCCCGTTCAAGGACGTGGCGGCAGAGTGTGGCGTGTCGCGCGCCGCAATACACCAGCGCGTGCAGCATCTCATCGAGAACGGAGTAATCACCGGCAGTGGCTTCGACGTCAACGCGAAGAGCCTCGGCTACTCTACGTGCACGTATGTTGGCATAACGCTTGAGCGCGGCAATATGTACAAGTCGGTAGTGGAGCGCCTTGAGCACATACCGGAAATAGTGGAATGCCACTTCACCACAGGCCCGTACACCATGCTCGTGAAGCTGTACGCACGCGACAACGAGCAACTTATGGACTTGCTCAACAACCAGATGCAGGGCATACCGGGCGTAGTGGCCACGGAGACGCTCATCTCCCTTGAGCAAAGCATCAAGAGGGAAGTGCCCGTTCCGCAGGAGTTCAGGAAGTGAAATGACGCCGCAAGCCATGATAAAGTTTGACCTTGACGGGAGCTTGGAGCACGTCTATTCACGCTATCCCGAAGCCGAGGACAGGCCGGTAATCGGCCTTACAGGCAACTTCGGCGACGGCGAGGCGCGCCTTGTTGACCGTTACTACAAGTCGGTGGTGGCAGCCGGTGGCGTGCCCTTGATTATTCCGCCGGTGGCGGACGCCGATGTAATCATCAATACGCTTGACCGCATAGACGGACTTGTGCTCACTGGTGGCGGCGACGTCAACCCGTTATGGGTCGGCGAAGAGCCTTCGCCGCGCTTGCACTCAATCAATAGCGAGCGCGACGGTGCCGAGCTGATGGCCGTAAGGCTTGCCTATAACCGCCAGTTGCCCATCCTCGGCATCTGCCGGGGACTGCAAGTGCTCGTCAGCGCGCTTGGAGGCGAGGTGGAGCAGGACATCGCCGAGGGTTTCGAGGCAGGCCGGATAGGCGCGGCGGGCGTCAAGTCGCCCGTCAAGCACAGTCAGGACGCTCCGCGCCAGGAGGCTACGCACACCGTGGAAATAAGCCGCGGCTCCGCCCTTTACGCATTGTATGACACAGACAGGCTGGCCGTCAACTCGTTCCATCACCAGGCAATACGCAGCACGGGGCCGCGTCTTGACGCCTGCGCCGTTGCCCCCGACGGCGTAATAGAGGCCGTTGAGAGCAGCGAGTTCAAGCAGGTGATGGGGGTGCAGTGGCATCCCGAGTGGCTTGAAGACAGCGGCCCGGCACTTTTCGGATGGCTCGTTAGGCAGTCGGCAGCCTTCAAGTCAGCAAAGAAACTCCACCGGCGTATCATCACGTTCGACTCTCATTGCGATACGCCGATGTTCTTTCCCCAAGGCATTAATTTTGAACGGCGTGACCCACGCATACTCGTTGACCTTCACAAGATGGCCGACGGCCGCCAGGATGCGGTCGTCATGGCTGCCTACTTGCCGCAACCTAAGCCCGGCGAGGCCTTCACTGACAAGGTGGAGCTGCCCGTTGACGGCCCGAAGGCATACGCCGACCTCATCTTCGACAGGTTAGAGGACATCGTGGAGGAGAACGGTTGTTACATAAGTACTGCCCGCACGCCGGCCGACTTGCGTGAAAACAAGTGCGCCGGGCTGCGTTCAATCATGTTCGGGATAGAGAACGGCCTCGCCCTTGAGCATGACCTGAGAAACGTTGAATACTTTGCCGGGCGCGGGGTGGTGTACATCACGCTGTGCCACAACGGCGACAACGACATCTGCGACAGTGCGCGCGGCTCGTCAACCCACGGCGGCGTTAGCGCGTTCGGTGCCGATGTAATCCACGAGATGAACCGTTGCGGCGTAATGGTTGACCTTAGCCATGCCTCGGAAAAGAGCTTTTACGACGCGCTCGACATCAGCCGGAAGCCCATCGTGTGCAGCCACAGCAACTGCAAGGCACTCTGCGACGTGCCGCGCAACCTCACCGACGACCAGCTGCGCGCGCTTGCGGCAAAGGGCGGGGTGGTGCAAATAACGCTCTACCACGGTTTCCTGCGCAACGACGAGCAGGAGGCTACCGTGCTCGACGCCATCGCCCACCTTGAGCACGCCGCCCACGTGATGGGCATAGAGCACGTAGGCATCGGCACCGACTTCGACGGCGACGGCGGCATACGCGGCTTTGCCGACTCGTCGGAGGCGATAAACTTCACGCTTAACCTGCTCCGACGCCACTACAGCGAGGACGACATAGCCCGCATCTGGGGCGGCAACTGGCTAAGGGTGATGGCGGAAATACAGGGAAAATGAACCTTACGATAATTCGACAGGAGTTAAGGAGTTATGCAGTTAAGGAGTTAAGACAAATGACTTGCCAAGTGAAGAGTGAAAAACGAATAGTGAATAATTCATTACTTGAACAATCAAACAGTGATTATTCATTTTTCATTATTGATTATTCATTCAACAAAGCATTTGTCTTAACTCCTTAACTGCATAACTCCTTAACTCCTTCACCATTTAATCTTATGTGTAAAAAATGAAAACCAACATCCTGATTATTTTTCTCGCGGCTTGTCTTGCCGCGTGCAACAGCAACAAGAAGGCTGCTGCCGGTGGCGGCAGCGACATCGCCACAGAGCCTGTAGGCCCGGCGTTCAATGCCGACAGTGCCTACGCATACTGCAAGGCGCAGTGCGACTTCGGCCCCCGCACGATGAACAGCGAGGCGCACGACCGCTGCGGCGACTGGATAATGGCGAAGTTCAGGCAGTTCGGCTGCACGGTGACGCCGCAGCGCGTGACGCTCGACGGCTATGACGGCACGCCGCTGCGGAGCACCAACATCATAGCCTCCTACCGCCCTGAGCTGCCCGAGCGCATACTGCTCTGCGCCCATTGGGACAGCCGCCCGTGGGCCGACAACGACCCCGACAGCGCCAACTGGCGCAAGCCCGTCATGGGGGCTAACGACGGTGCCAGCGGCGTGGCCGTGCTCCTGGAGGTGGCGCGGCAGCTCGGCAGCGACACCACGAAGCTCAACGTCGGCGTCGACTTCGTTTGTTTCGACGCCGAGGACTGGGGCGTGCCGCGCTGGAGCACGGCCACCGACAACGGCGACTCGTGGGCCTTGGGCGCACAACACTGGTCGGCCAACCCCCACAAGGCTGGCTACAAGGCACGCTTCGGCATCCTTTTAGACATGGTTGGCGGCCAGGGCGCGCAGTTCTGGCGCGAGGGAATGTCAATGCAGTACGCCCCCGACCTCGTGAAACGCGTCTGGGCGGCTGCCGAGACGGTAGGCTTCGGCAGCTATTTCGTTGACCAGGACGGCGGCTACGTTACCGACGACCACGTGCCCGTGAACGAAAAGGCCCAAATACCCACCATCGACATCATACCGTTCTACCCCGACTGCAAGGAGAGCAGCTTCGGCCCTACGTGGCACACGGTCAACGATACGATGGAGAACATCGACAAGGCAACGCTCGGCGCGGTAGGCCAGACGGTAATACAGGTGCTATATTCAGAGAAGTAATATTTGTTGTAAAAACATGAGAAGCCACCTTTCACACAGTGGAAGGTGGCTTTTTACGTTGCCGTTAGGCATTAATTGCAATGCAAAAGGGCATCTTTCACATTGTAAAAGATGCCCTTTTGTAATGCGTTGGGTATTAGGCCGTTATGCCTGTGATTGCTGACGTTGCCGCGTCAGAGCTGCCCTGACTCCACCATGAGCACCACGCGCTCGGTCAGGCGGTCGGTTTTCTCGGGGTCGTACTTCTTCATCAGGCTCGCGCCGAACGCCCAGGCGAAGGCCTGGTAGAAGCCCGCGCGCACGGGACTGATGAACGAGCGGATTAAGTCGTATGCCGAAGAGTCGCACTCGCGGTAGACGAGCTTGATGAGCAGCTTGCCCTGCGAGAACGAGAGCTTCTTCATCCTCGGCGTGTAACGCCGCATAATGTCCTCCTCTACGCGCTTCATGTGCTCGTCGCGCGCCCGCTTGTCGGGCAGCGTCTGCAGGTATTCGTAAGTCTCGATGATTATTTTGTTCACCTCCTTGGCTATCGGCAGCACCTTCTTCACGTTGTAAACGAGCCTGTTGTAGGCCGCCCGCCGCTTGGCGTTCTTGAACGTCGGCTGGGGATAGACGTAGATGTTGTTCAGCTCGACGTACTGTATGCTGTCGCCGTCAACAAGCACCTTGCCCACCTTTACCATCGGCGTGAACGTGGGGCTGTCCATGTCTACCTCCTTGTCTTCAGGCCTCGCGCCTCCCCCGTCGCCGCCTTTCTGGGCGTAGGCGGCCAGGGGCAGCATGGCCGCAAGTGCGTATATCATTAATCTGAAGAATGTTCCCATGGCTGCAAAAGTAGTCTATTTTGGCGTGAAATGGCTGTTTTTTGTAGTTAAAGAATATAATTAACGTCACTTCGGTATAAAAACTGATGCGGGACATTCCAATTTTAGTCCCGTAAATGTCATTAAACACGGCATTTATCCTCCACCACGTTGCCATCCAACCCGTAGGGACGCTCGGTCTGAGCGTCCGGGTAATGTCGTAAACATATAGTCATTAGTTGTTTCGCATTGCAGCCGTTGGCTGTTTTCATGGTTACCCGGACGCTCAGACCGAGCGTCCCTACAGGTTGGATGGAAACGTTCTTATACCGAACTGACGTTAATTAAGTAGTTAGAGGTGGTTAAAGTAGTTAGGGTAGTTAAGGTCAAGTGCCTTGCCGGTTGATGTCTTTACGGCCAAAAAAGCATTTGACTTTAACTACCCTAACTACTTTAACTACCTCTAACTATTGAATAAATTACGTATAACTACTTATCTGCAGACCTTCTTCCCGACCCACATCAGCGTGAAATAGAGCGCCACGCCGGTGACGAGGCCTGCCGCTACGTCGATGGCGTAATGGGCCTGTATGTACACGGTAGACAGGCATAGCAGGACGTAAAGCACCGCAAGGACGTAGCACACGCGCCTGTCGCCCGTGCGCCAGGCCAGGAGCATCAGCACCGTGCTTATGCCCACGTGGCTCGAGGGAAACGCCGCCGTGGGACGTTCGCCGGCCGCCTTGGCGCCTTCCACCATCTGGTAGAACAGCCCGTCGGCATAGCCGGGCGTCTTGAGGCAGTCCTGGTAATAGTTGAAATAGTCGTGCACGTTGGGGAATATGCCCTGCGTTATGTTGTCTATGCCCACCGCCTTGTAGTAGAACGTAGGCCCCGTGACGGGCAGGAAGATGTAGATAAGGTAATAAACGAAGAATGCCGCCAGCACAACGAACGCCGCACGCTCGTAGTCCTTGTATCGGAACAGGAAGTAATACACGATGACGAACACAATCATCGGGTAGTAGGCGGCGTATCCAAGGCTCATCATCTCGCTGAATATAGGCCACGGCATGGCCTTGCAGAACAGCAAGGCGGGCTGGCACCCGAAGACGTCCTGCTCCCATTGGGCGAACACGTGGTCAAGGTTGGGCAGCATACGGTTGATTTCGTAGGTGTCGGGATACCACCAGCCGAGCAGCGCCAGTTGCACGGTTATGCGCAGGAAGAGCGTCAGCCGGCATGGCGCCATACGGTAGACGGCCCACATCCCGGCTGTGATTGCGGCTATCCTGATGCGTCCCCAAATCATCTCGTTGGGGTTGGCGGCCTTGGTGTATGTGAAGAATACTATAAGGAGAGTCAGCGCGAGGTAGCCGAGCATGACCCATTCCATCGCCAGAAGGCCTTTCCTCGGGTTCTTGTCTATGGTGAAAAGTTGCTTGATGAACTTCATCTTTGTCGTGTTTCGGTTATGCGGTTGTGTGGTTATGTGGTTTTGCGGTTATATGGTTATGGGGTTTTACGGTTATATGGTTATGGGGGTTGCGGTTATATGGTTATGGGGTTTTACGGTTATAGGGTTTTGCGGTTGGGCATTTTACGATTGTTGGAAGTGAAACCATTAATGCAAAGGCGGCCGTCTACAGGTGGCTTGTGCACCGTATAACCGCAAAGCCGTATGGCCTTATAACCCAATAAGCATGACCTTATAACCCGATATGCCTTACAGCCAGTTGTTTTCCTTGTACCATTCGATGGCCTCGTGCACTCCTCGGCGCAGGTCAAACTGCGGCTTGTACCCGAGTTCCGTCATGGCCGGAGTGATGTCGCAGCGCCAGTTGCGCTGTTTCATGATGTTATACTTGTCGTTGTTCAGTGCCGTCATTCGCCCCGTGGCCTTGCCGATGCGGTCGCCTATGGCCGTGATTATGCGCAGCAGCCACAGCGGCGACTTGACGCGCAGCAGCCACGGGTTGCCGAGCTCTTGGCGTATGAGGTCGCTGAACGTGCGCGACGAGTATGTCTGCCCGTCGCTTACGATGTATCTTGCGCCGTCCCTTCCGCGCTCGAGGGCGAGGAATACGGCTTGTACCAAGTCTTTTACGTAGATGAAAGTCAGGTGCTGGGGCTTCAGGCCGGCGGCGAAGTCAACGTGCTTCTTTATGCTTTCGGCTACCATGAAGTAGTCTTTTTCCCTCGGCCCGTACACTCCCGTTGGGCGCAGCACGCTGAAGTGCAGCCCCCGTATGCCGTCAAGTTCGCGCTCGGCGGCGAGCTTGCTGCGGCCGTAAGCCGTGTCCGGGTGGGGCGTGTCGCCGTCGGTGATGTCTGTGCCGGGCCTGTCGTCCCTTACGGGGCCGAACACGCTGAGGCTGCTTATGAACACGAGGCGCTCCAGTCCGGGGCAGGTTTCAGCCAGGGCGGCGGCAAGGTTGGCCGTGCCTTGCGTGTTCACGCGGAAGAAGTCTTCCTCGTGCAGGCATTTGGTGGCACCCGCCGCGTGCACGGCATGGGTGAAGCCTTTGCCTTCCAGCTGCCGCCTGAGCTGGTCGGGGTTGCCGAGGTCAAGCTCGATGAAGCGTATGCGGCTGTCTTGCAGGTATTTCCTCGAACTGCCGTTGCGCACGGCTGCCCATGTCTCGAAGCCCTGCCTGAGGGCTTCTTCGGCTATGAAGCTGCCGATGAAGCCGCTTGCTCCCGTTATCAATATCTTCTTCATGCGTATGGATGTATGGCGGCCCTCGTTACCGGCAGGGCCGTAGAACGGGCGCAAAGTTAAGCAAAAAATCCGACATTTACCGAAAATGTAACGATTAATAGGTTTTTGTTTCAAACTTATTACAATGCAGTGGCCGTGCGTCACATAGCCACGCTTACTGTCAGTCCGTATGCCCCGCCGTCAAACGGGATTGCCCACGGCGTGCAGCTTACGTTGACCTTGCTCTTGCGGCGCACCGCTTCACGGCACGGGTTGCCTGCGAACAGGCCTATGACCTCGTTCACGGGGTCGATGAGGAACGCCACGATGTTGCCCCATGTGCGCGAGCCCCACAGTCGGTAGCCGTCGCTGACAATCTTGCGCTTCAGCCTATAGAAGCACTCGCCTAAGAAAAGTCCCGACAGCGGGGTGAGGATGAGGTCCTGGATTGACGGCTTCTCCATGAAAGCCTCTATGCCGTACTCCCATAGCACGTTCGAGATGAGCGTGCAATAGATGAACGAGCCGAGCTGGTTGAAGCCGAGGCTGCGCGCTCCCATATAGTAAACGGCGCCTGCGTAGGGGTGGAGTAGGTAGTTGAATATGACGTTGTCGCCGTCCCACACGGGGCCGTTCCTCACGTGGTAGCTCCATCGTTTCCAGAAAGGGCGCTCCGTTATGCGCTCCTTGTTCCACGCCGTCGCGTTCTCGGGCAGCAGCTGCAGTATGCCGAGCATGGTCGCTTCGCCGGCGAAAAGCACGCCCGTGTTGAGCCATAGTCGGCCCCAGTCGGGGCAGCTTGTCCTGCGCGAGTAGGGCAGGTCGTAAATGTTCATCTTTGCCTTTGCCGTCGCAACCGTGCTGTCGCGCGATATTTTGCGCTCCTCTGCCACGGTGTCGTTCACGGTCAACGAGTCTTTTTCGGCGTATCCGGCAACAGCGAACATATTGCAGGCAAGCGTGAACAACACCCTCGTCAAGGTGCGTAAATGTTTTGTCATAAGCGTTACGTCGATATGGTTTGTCTTCGCAAAATTAGCAAAAACGCGATGAACGCTTATTTTGCAGGGGCGTAATAAAAATTTAGAAAACTTAAAATATATATAAAGTTTTCCCATTTTGCCTTGTTTGTTGCCTTTTTTCTATCAAAAAAGCAGATGCCCATAGAGGGATGAGGCTGAAAAACGATAAGGCGGAAAAACACGATGCTTCACATCAAAACTGAAGTCTTGTTTTTCCGCCTTATCGCTTTTCCGCCTTCTTACCTTATCTAATATATTCGGCGAAGTCAGTCATGCGCATATCGCCCTTGCGCGCCAGCGTGTCGTGCATGGCGAAGGCTGCGGGCAGGTTGTGGCGGGTGTGGCCTCCGCGTGCTATTTTCAGGTAGTCGCGCAGCAGCGGGCGGTAGTCAGGGTGGGCGCAGTTCTCAATGATGAGCTGTGCGCGCTCTGCCGGCGACTTGCCGCGCAGGTCGGCCACGCCCTGCTCGGTCACTATTACGTTGACGTCGTGCTCGGAGCTGTCCTGGTGGCTGACGAAGGGCACTATTGAGCTGATGAGGCCGCCCTTGGCCGTCGACGGGCAGGTGAAGATGCTGATGTATGCGTTGCGCTCGAAGTCGCCCGAACCGCCTATGCCGTTCATCATCTTCGTGCCCGATATGTGCGTTGAGTTGGCGTTGCCGTAGATGTCAACCTCGATGGCGGTGTTGATGGCGATGACGCCAAGCCGGCGGATGACCTCCGGCGAGTTGGATATTTCGCTCGGGCGCAGCGTCAGGTGCTGCTTGAAGTAGTCGATGTTGTCGTATATTTGCTTAAGGCACTCGTTGGAGACGGTCAGCGAGCATGACGATGCGTCCTTGACGCGCCCCTCGAGCATCATGCCTACCACGCTGTCCTGCAGTACCTCGGTGTAGACGTTGAAGTCGGGCACGCTCTTTTCGTGCCCCAGTGCGCCCAGTATGGCGTTGGCCGTGCTGCCCACGCCGCTCTGCAGCGGCAGGAACGACGGCGGGATGATGCCCCGCCTCATGTCGTCGAGCAGGAACTGGGCCACGTTGTGCCCTATTTGGTCGGTCGTTGGGTCAGAGTCCTTGAAGGCGCGCGCCTCGTCGGCGATGTCGCATTCCACCACGCCCACAACCTTCCTTGCGTCAATCTCCACGTAAGGCGTGCCTATGCGGTCGCTCACGCGGGTGATAGGTATTGGCTGGCGCAGTGGAGGGTCGAGCGGTTCGTAGACGTCGTGCAGGTACTTCGCTTCCGGGCTGTGGAACGAGTTGAGCTCCAGCACCACGTGCTTGGCCAGCCGTGCCACCGTGGGGCTGATGCCGCCGGCCGCCGTCAGGTATGCGCGGCAGGTGTCGGCGCCCTCGTCAATGTCGCACACTTCGAGTATGGCCCAGTCCATTTCGCCCATGAAGCCGTAGCGCAACTCTTGCGCCATCTGGCTCAGGTGAATGTCGTTGTAGGCTATTTCGCCTGCGTTGACGTGGCGGCGGAAGTCGGAGTTTGTCGTGTACGGCGCGCGGTATTTTATGGCTTGTGCGTTGGCCAGGTCGCCGTCGGTGCTCTGTCCGGTGGACGCTCCCGTGAAGATGCTGACCTTGAAGTCGCGCCCGGCCTTGTGCTCGGCCTCGGCACGCTTGGCCAGTTCCTTGGTTACGGCCTTTGCCGTGCCGGCCGGGGTGAAGCCGCTGAGGCCGATGTTCTCGCCGTTCTGTATCATTGCGGCGGCTTCGGCCGCCGTTATCCGTTTGTATGCCATAATGCAAGTGTTTAAGGTTGTACAGTCGTAAGGTATGTATTTTGCGGCAAATATACTAAATTTTTTGCCAAAATGCGCGCGTTGCCACGGTATTATGAGCCCCTTATTTTTGATATGTCTGTAACTCGTTGACAGTCAGTGTGGTATGTCTGTCGCCGCGAAACGTGCCTTCTCTCTTTGCGAAAGGCCGCCTTTCGCCTTGCCGTTTGCCGTGTTTTGCGCTGCGGAAGGATGCCTTTTGTATGACCGTGGAATTTGATGCGTTTTTGTCCGGCACCTTGTATGGATTTCATCCGGCGACTTAATAAAATCACGGTAATGCTTGCCTTGTTGCCGATAAATTGTTAAATTTGCAACAAATCAACAAGTGAAGTCGGCTATGCAGGAAGATTTGCGTACAAGGGTAACCTACATGATATATTGCATCAATGCCTTCGCCGCCCGTTACGGGCTTAGTGCGAAGCAGGCCTTTGCTTACCTTTACCGCCATAAGGGTATGGCTTTCCTTGACGAGTGCTATGAAGCCGAGCACCAGTTGTCAATCGCCGATGCCGTTGAAGACCTTGCTGCGGTGTGCAGGGATAATGGAGGGAAACTGTAATGATGGAGCTTTATCACGGTTCGAACGTCGAAATAAAGGACATTGACCTTTCCTTGTGCAATCCTAACAAGGATTTCGGCAGGGGCTTTTACCTTACCGACATCAGGGAACAGGCGGAATTCATGGCGGAAAGAAGGGCGAGGATAGCCGGCTGCGGCCAACCTACAGTGTCAACGTTCATGTTTGACGAAAGTCTGCTCCATGATGACATACAGAACGTAAGGCTGTTTGACGGGCCGAGCGAGGAATGGGCATTGTTCGTGATGGCTAACCGTAACGCCCGCGAACCGGAGGCGGTCAGTCTGTATGACATTGTGGTAGGCCCTGTGGCCGACGACGGCGTGGCCTTCCAGCTTGAGCGTTACGCCAGGAAGTTAATCACGCTTGACGTGCTCGTGAAGGAGTTGACGTTCAGGAAACTCAACCGCCAGTATTTCTTCGGGACCGAACTTGCAATATCAAAACTAAAGAAGATATGACGGAGCAACAACAGTTCTTAATCGATGCCGTAGTGGAAGGCATGGCCGTCCGCCTTGTGGAAGACGAGAGCCTGCCCGTAGTTGACGCATTGGCCACGGTTTACGGTTCTACGCTTTACGACAAGGTGAACGACGTAGAGACGGGGCTTTACTACCAAAGTGCTTGCTATAATTACAATCTCCTGAAGCAAGAGCTTGATTACGGCAAGCCGTGAACTGTGTTGGCGGATACTTTTTTGCAGTGAAAATCTATAGTCATTAATTTCGTTTAACCGGATTTTTGCATTAATTTTGCATTCAAAACAAACAAGAGACATCATGGAACAGAATTTCTTAATCTACAATACGCTCACGAGGAGGAAGGAACGCTTCGAGCCGCTCCACGCCCCTAACGTGGGTATGTACGTCTGCGGGCCTACCGTCTACGGCGACCCGCACCTGGGGCACGCCCGCCCCGCCATCACGTTCGACGTGCTCTTCCGCTACCTGCGGCACTTGGGCTACAAGGTGCGCTACGTCAGGAACATCACCGACGTGGGCCACCTTGAGCACGACGCCGACGAGGGCGAGGACAAAATAGAGAAGAAGGCGCGCCTTGAACAGCTTGAGCCGATGGAGATAGCGCAGTATTACACCAACCGTTACCACGAAGCCATGCGCGCCCTGGGCGTGCTGCCGCCCAGCATAGAGCCGCACGCCACGGGACACATCATCGAGCAGGAGGAGCTTGTGAAGCAAATCCTGGCCAACGGTTTCGCCTACGAGAGCAACGGGAGCGTCTACTTCGACACGGCGAAATACAACGAGACGTACCATTACGGCATACTCTCCGGCCGCAACCTTGACGACGTGAAGGACGCCAGCCGACAGCTCGACGGGGTGGGAGAGAAGCGCAACCAGGCCGACTTCGCCCTCTGGAAGAAGGCCCAGCCGGAGCATATCATGCGCTGGCCGAGCCCCTGGAGCGACGGCTTCCCTGGCTGGCACTGCGAGTGCACGGCCATGGGCAGGAAGTATCTTGGCGAGCATTTCGACATTCACGGCGGCGGCATGGACCTCGTCTTCCCCCACCACGAGTGCGAAATAGCCCAGGCCGTGGCGTCGCAGGGCAGCCAGATGGTGAAATACTGGATGCACAACAACATGATAACCATCAACGGGCAGAAGATGGGCAAGAGCCTCGGCAACTTCATTACGCTCGAACAGTTCTTCAAGGGGGAGCACGAGCTCCTGTCGAAGGCCTACTCGCCCATGACCATTCGCTTCTTCATACTCTCCGCCCACTACCGTGGCACGGTGGATTTCTCCGACGAAGCCTTGCTTGCCAGCGAGAAGGGATTGGCCCGTCTGCTTACCGGCATAGCCGACCTGAAGCGCATCAAGCCCTCCACTGAGAGCGACGCAAAGGTCAACGAGTTTGTTGCGGCCCTGCGCCAGAAGTGCTACGACGCCATGAACGACGATATGCAGACACCTATGGTCATCAGCAACCTCTTCGAGGCTTGCCACCTTATCAATACCGTTATAGACCATAAGGCCGCCATCTCGGCTGCCGACCTTGACGAGCTTACGGCCGTGATGCGCCTCTTTGCGTTCGACATCCTCGGGCTGCAAGAGGCCGACGGCGGTGGCAGCAAGGAGCGCGAGGAGGCTTTCGGCAAGGTGGTTGACATGGTGCTCGACCTCCGTGCCAAGGCAAAGGCTGCCAAGGACTGGGCCACGAGCGACCGCATACGCGACGAACTGGCCGCCGCCGGCTTCGAGGTCAACGACACCAAGGACGGCAGCGTGTGGCGGTTGCCTTAGTAGACAAGCAGACAAGTGACAAGCAGACGAGGAGATTTGCCATGAAAACAACCGTTTTACAGAACTTGAAATGTATGCTTATGGAACTAATCCGTAAGTCAAATGTCCTTGTCTGCTTGTCCCTTGTCTGCTTGTCTGCTTGTTTTCTTGCCTGTTCCGGTGGCAAGAAGACATACGTTATAGGCGTTTCGCAGTGCAGCGAGGACAACTGGCGCGAGAAGCTCAACACCGAGCTGCGTGACGCAACCTACCTGCACGACAACGTCGGGCTGCGCTTCGTCTCTGCCGGAGACGACGACAGGCAGCAAGCTGAACAGGTCAACGCACTTACTGACGAGTGCGTTGACCTTCTTATTGTATCCCCAAACCAAGTTAACACGATAACAAAGTCGGTTGACCGGGCGTTCGACAAAGGCATACCCGTTATCCTTTTTGACCGCAAGACAGGGTCGGGCAAGTACACGGCGTTCATCGGTGCAGACAACGAAAAGATAGGACGCACCATCGGTGAGTACGTCGCCGCGCGGCTGGGAGGCCACGGCACGGTGGTTGAGATACGCGGCCTTGAAGGGTCGTCGCCCGCCATCGAGCGCCACAAAGGCTTCGTCTCGGCCCTCGAAAGGTATCCCGGCATACGGTTGTTGGCCAGCGAAAGCGGTAACTGGCAGCAACAAAGCGGGGCGCAGGTTGCCGCCGCATTGTTTGCGAAAGGCATCGTGCCCGACTATGTTTTCGCGCAAAACGACCGCATGGCGTTGGGCGCATGGCAGACTGCCAAGCGTCATGGATTGGAGAAAAGAATACGCTTCGTGGGCGTTGACGCCCTGCCCGGACAGGGCGGAGGCATCCGCCTGGTGCGTGACGGTGTGTTAGAGGCATCGTACATTTACCCCACACGCGGTGACCTCGTTATGCAGTTGGCCCTTAACATACTTGAGGGCAAGCCTTACGAGCGCGAAAATTACATGAAGGCGGCACTCGTGACGAAAGACAACGCGGAAACAATGCTGATGCAGGCGGAGGAGATGGGCCACATCAGCAACCAGCTTGAGATGCTCCACGGACGTGTAGACCAGTTCTTTACACAATACAGTCACCAAAAGGTTTATTTCATTCTTAGCGTTGTCATCCTCGTGCTTGTGGCTTTAGTGCTGGCCGCCCTTTACCGCACGGCCGTCGTCAGGCGGCGCATGGAGCGCGCGACGGCCGACGCAAAGCTGTCTTTCTTCACCGACATGAGCCACGACCTGCGCACCCCGCTGACACTGATTGCCGACCCCGTGGAGCGTATTCTCGACGACGAGAACCTTACTTCGAGGCAGAGGCAGATGCTCGGAATAGTCAGAAGGAACGCCGCGCTGCTGCTGAAGCTTGTCGGCGAGATACTGGATTTGCGCAAGATACAGGGCGGAAAGATGGAAATGACGGTGACGGAGTTCAACCTTGCAGCCGCGTTGAGGCTGTGGGTTGACGACTTCAACCCGCTGGCCGCATCGGGCAAGGTGGCCCTTTCGCTCGAAGCCGGCGACGTGCTGACCGTCAGTGCTGATTATTATAAGGTGGAGCGGATATGCTACAACCTCATCAGCAACGCCCTGAAATATAACAAGCCGGGCGGAACGGTAACCGTAAAGCTTTCTGGACGCGACGGAAAGGCCGTCATCACCGTGGCCGATACGGGTATAGGCATGTCAAAGGGCAACGCTCAGAGGGCTTTCGACAAGTTCTTCCGGGCAGGCTCGGGAGGCGGAGGCACAGGCGTAGGACTGGCCATCGTCAAGGCGTTTGCCGAGCTTCACGGCGGCAGTGTGTCAGTGAACAGCACGGAAGGCAAAGGCTCCGAGTTTACGGTTGAACTGCCTTTGAAAGTTGACAAGCAGACAAGTGACAAGCAGACAAGCACATTGCCCGGCCGGACCGAAGGGAGGGAGCCTGATATGCATACGTCAAAGGCGTGGTTGGAAGATGTTGGAAATACGGTGGATAGCAACGAGCAAGGCATTTCAAACTCCCTCCCTTCGGGAGGGTTGGGGTGGGTGTCGGGTGTCGATGGTGTGGTGTCAGAGCCTGACGGGGCTGCGGCCGTCCGTCCACTCGTCCTCGTTGTTGACGACAACGCCGACGTGCGGCAGTACGTGGCGACGCTCCTTGCCGACGGCTACGACGTTAGCCAGGCCGCCGACGGCAAGGAAGGACTGGCCATGGCGCTGAAAACCGTGCCCGACTTGATAGTGTGCGACGTGATGATGCCCGTCATGGACGGACTCGAAATGTGCCGCCGTGTGAAAGAAGCCACGGCCACGAGCCACGTGCCTGTAATCCTGCTGACATCCAACGCGCAGGAAAACCAGCGCGCCGAGGGCTACGACTGCGGCGCCGACGCATACATAACAAAGCCTTTCAACGGCAAGGTGCTGCTCTCGCGCGTGCGCAACCTCCTGGAGAACTGCAAGCGGCTGAAATACGTTTACGCCACGATGGAAGACGTGGAAGAGCACGCCGGGGCAGACCCCGACCGCCAGTTTATGGACGGTTTCCGCCGCGCCGTGGGCGAACACCTGTCAGACTCGAGCCTGAGCGTAGAGACAATAAGTTCGGAATTGGGGCTTAGCCGCGTGCAGATGTACCGCAAGGTGAAGCAGCTTACCGGCCAGTCGCCCGTTGAGATAATCCGCGTTACGCGACTGAAGAAGGCCGAACGCCTGCTGAAAACCACGCAGATGACCGTCTCCGAAATATCTTACGAGGTGGGTTTCTCGTCGCCTTCGTACTTCTCAAAATGCTTCAAGGACTACTTCGGGGTGCAACCCAGCGAGGCGCGCGAGACAGTCTGACGTGCCGCCGGCAAGCAGTGGTTTTGCAAAAGAATTGAGAGTTGAGAAGGGAGAATTGATAATTATGATTTGACTTGTCGGCGGACAGCCTCAAAGGTAATCATAATTATCAATTCTCCCTTCTCAACTCTCAATCTAAAAGACGGCAAATCAGGAGGTAAAAGGCCACCTTTTACGCTCCAAAAGACAGTCTTTTGCAATGTAAAAGGCCACCTTTTGCAAGGCGTTGCGTAAGTGGTTGGTTGTCAAGTATATACCTTGCAGCCTACAAAGGATGTATTACAGCTGTGAAAAATCGTTCAAAACGTATCAAATTTGTTGCATGAACGATTTTTCATACCTGTTGAAATGATATTGCAACGGCAAACATTTCGGGGATTATAACTTTGCGGCGAAAGATTTAACAAATATTGTTTACTAACCAAAAAACACAACATTATGGTAAAGCACATTAAAAGAATGCTGCTAAGTGCAGTGTTCCTCGCTTCAGGTGCGGTGGCGTTCGCCCAGCAGGTTGACGTCAGCGGAACCGTGAAAGACGAGGCCGGCGAGCCTGTAATCGGTGCTACCGTGGCCGAGGAGGGCACGAAAAACGCCACGATAACAGACTTTGACGGCAAGTTCAGCCTGAAAGTGTCGGGCGACAAGCAGCTTACGGTGACCTACATCGGCTACAAGACCGTAAAGGTGACGGCCGCCCCGCAGCTCGACATCGTAATGAAGGAGGACAACCAGATGATGGAAGAGCTTGTCGTGACGGGCTACACCACGCAGCGCAAGGCCGACCTGACCGGCGCGGTGTCGGTAGTCAACATGGACGACATTGCCGACCTTAACGAGAACAACCCCATGAAAGCCCTTCAGGGACGTGTGCCCGGCATGAACATTACGGCCGACGGCAGTCCCGGCGGACAGGCCACAATCCGCATCCGCGGTGTGGGTACGCTCAACAACAACGACCCTTTGTACATAATCGACGGCGTGCCGACCAAAGCCGGGATGCACGAGCTTAACGGAAACGACATCGAGTCGATACAGGTTTTGAAGGATGCGGCGTCAGCTTCAATATACGGTTCGCGCGCGGCGAACGGTGTCATCATCATAACTACGAAGAAAGGAAAGGCCGGACAGCTGAAAATCGACGTTGACGCGTCGCTCTCAGTGTCGCTTTACGCCAACAAACTTGACATACTTAACGCCAAGGAGTACGGTCAGGCCATGTGGCAGGCATACGTGAATGACGGCCAAGACCCCAATACCAACCCTCTGGGCTACCGCTATGACTGGGGTTATGACGCCAACGGATACCCCAAACTGAACGGCATCTCGATGTCGCGCTTCCTCGACTCGGCCAACACAGTGCCATCGGCCGACACCGACTGGGTTGACGAGACGACGCGCACCGGCGTGATACAGAACTACAACGTGTCCGTAAGCAACGGCTCGGAAAAGGGCTCTTCATACTTCTCTTTAGGCTATTACAAGAACCTCGGCATAATAAAGCACTCCGACTTCGACCGCTTCTCGGCGCGCATGAACTCCGAGTACAAGCTAATCGACAACGTGCTTACCGTAGGCGAGCACTTCACTCTCAACCGCACGTCGGAAGTGCAGGCACCCGGCGGCTTCCTTGAGAACGCGCTCCAGTTCAATCCCTCGCTTCCCGTGTATGACATCAACGGCGAGTTCGCAGGCCCGGTGGGCGGCTATCCCGACAGGGAAAACCCCGTTGCGCGCCTCGAACGCAACGCCGACAACCGCTATACGTACTGGCGCATGTTCGGCGACGCTTACATAAACCTGAGCCTCTTCAAAGGTTTCAACATACGCTCAACCTTCGGACTTGACTACGCGCAGAAGAAACAGCGCATCTTCACCTACCCCATAACCGAAGGAAACGTTGCCAACGACAACAACGCCGTTGAGGCGAAGCAGGAGCACTGGACAAAGTGGATGTGGAACGCGGTGGCTACATACAACCTCGAAATAGGCAAGCACCGCGGCGACGTGATGGCCGGTATAGAGCTTAACAGGGAGGACGACGAGTGGTTCTCCGGCTACAAGGAGGACTTCACAATACTCAATCCCGACTTCATGTGGCCTGACGCGGGCGTGGGAACAGCCCAGGCTTACGGCTCCGGGGAAGGATATTCGCTCGTGTCGTTCTTCGGAAAGCTCAACTACACGTATGACGACAAGTACCTCTTTTCGCTTACCGTGCGCCATGACGGCTCGTCGCGCTTCGGAAAGAACAACCGTTACGCCACTTTCCCGTCAGTATCTCTTGGATGGCGCATCAGCCGCGAGAAGTTCATGAAAAACCTTACATGGCTCGACGACCTGAAAATACGCGCCTCATGGGGACAAACCGGTAATCAGGAAATATCCAACATAGCGCGCTACACTATCTATGTGCCCAACTATGGAGTAACGGAGTCGGGCGGACAGAGCTACGGAACGTCTTACGACATTGCCGGGACAAACGGCGGAAGCATACTGCAGTCAGGCTTCAAGCGCAACCAGATAGGCAACGACGACATCAAGTGGGAGACCACAACGCAGACAAACATCGGTCTTGATTTCTCTTTGTTCAGGCAGACTCTTTACGGTTCATTCGACTGGTTCTACAAGAAGACCACCGACATTCTCGTCCAGATGGCCGGCATCGCAGCCATGGGCGAGGGCAGCTCGCAGTGGATTAACGCCGGAGAGATGGAAAACACGGGCTTCGAACTCAACCTCGGCTACCGCAACGAGACGGCATTCGGACTGAAATACGACATCGCCGCCAACATATCGACTTACCGCAACAAGATTACCGCGCTGCCTGCCACGGTGGCGGCGAACGGCACTTTCGGCGGAAACGGCGTGAAGAGCGTCATAGGTCATCCCAATGGAGCGCAAGTGGGATATGTTGCCGACGGCATATTCAAGTCGCAGGAAGAGGTTGACAACCACGCAACGCAGGAAGGAGCGGCGCCGGGCCGCATACGTTGGCGCGACCTTGACGACAACGGAATAATCAATGAGGCCGACCAAAAGTGGATTTATGACCCTGTGCCCGACTTCAGTTACGGCTTGAACATATACCTCCAGTACAAGAATTTCGACCTTACGATGTTCTGGCAGGGCGTGCAGGGTGTCGATGTTATCAGCGATTTGAAGAAAGAAACAGACCTTTGGAGCGGACTCAACATTGGTTTCCTCAACAAGGGAAAGCGCGTGCTTGACGCTTGGACGCCGCAGAATCCCAATTCAAGCATACCTGCCTTGTCGCGTGAAGACGTCAACAACGAGAAGCGTGTGTCAACATATTTCGTTGAAGACGGTTCGTTCCTCAAGCTGCGCAACCTGCAGATAGGTTACAACGTGCCCAAGGAATTCGCCAATAAGTTGAAGATGGAGCGCCTGCGTTTCTACCTTAGCGCCCAGAACCTGTTGACAATCAAGAGCAAGGACTTCACCGGCGTTGACCCGGAAAACCCGAACTTCGGTTATCCGATACCTCTGAACATCACTTTCGGCATCAATGTAGGCTTCTAAAATATACGCTAACCGTAAAATAAAAAAGCAATGAAAAAGTTATTATATACAACCGCTTTGGGGCTTGCCGTACTCTTCACAGGCTGTACCGACTTCCTGGAAGACCAGCTGCCGCAGGGAACTATCGACAACGAACAGCTGAAAAACCCCGAATATGTGGACGATCTTGTCATCTCGGCTTATGCCGGATGGATTTCGGCGGAGGACATCAACTCGTCCTTCTCGATGTGGAATTATGACGTAAGGTCGGACGATGCCTACAAGGGAGGCAACGGAACGGAGGACGGAGACGTGTTCCACAAGCTCGAAATATCACAAGGCATCATGACGACGGACTGGAACATCAGCGACATGTGGCAGCGTCTGTACAACTGCATATCGCGTGTCAACACGGCGTTGCAGCAGCTCAACCAGCTTGATGAAAGCTCTTATCCGCTAAAGCAGCAGCGTATCGCCGAGATGAAGTTTCTCCGCGGACACGGACATTTTCTCTTGAAGCAACTCTATAAGAACATAGTCTTTGCCAATGACGAGAACCTTTCGCCCGAGGAATACAACAATCTGTCCAACAGGACATACTCCAACGACGAGGGATGGCAGCAAATAGCCAACGACTTCCAGTTCGCTTTCGACAACCTTCCTGACACTCAAGCCGACAAGGGGCGTCCTACGAGGGCAGCGGCAGCTGCTTATCTGGCCAAGACTTACCTCTACAAGGCATACCGTCAGGATAATCCCGACAACAACGAGGTGACGAGTATCAACGCGGAAGACCTGGAGAAGGTGGTTACTTACACCGAGAAATCAATCATGCAGGCAGGAGGCTATGGCTTGGAGCCGGACTTCCACAACAACTTCCGCCCCGAACCGCAGTATGAAAACGGGTGCGAGTCGCTTTGGGCGATGCAGTATTCGATGAACGACGGCACCAAAAACGGCAACTGCAACTGGTCGTTCGGACTCATTGTGCCGAACATTCCAGGCGTGACCGACGGCGGATGCGACTTCTACAAACCGAGCCAGAACCTCGTAAACGCGTTCAGAACCGATGCCGAAGGCCATCCCTATTTCGACACTTTCAATGACAATGACTACGACGCGGCCACCGAAACCGCCGACCCGCGCCTCTTCCTTACCGTTGGAATGCCTGGTTTCCCGTATGAATTCAACTCGAACTACATCATGGACAGGTCGTCAACGTGGAGTCGCAGCAACGGACTTTACGGCTATTATGTCACGTTGAAGCATAATGTTGACCCCGACGGAGAGTACCTTATAAAAGGTGCGTGGTGGGGAACGCCGATGAACCACATCGTAATTCGCTACGCCGACGTGCTCCTTATGCGTGCAGAGGCGCTCATACAGCTTAATGATGGAAGGATTGACGAGGCCGTAAGTCTTATCAATGAGGTGCGCAACCGTGCAAAGCAAAGCACCGGCATGATTGCCAACTACCCTGCCGAATACGGCTGCACGTTCAATATCCAGCCCTACACAGGCTCTTACAACCATGACGAAGCGTTGAAAATGCTGAAGATGGAACGCCGCCTTGAGCTGGCGATGGAGAGCGACAGGTTCTTCGACCTTGTGCGTTGGGGCGAGGCGAAGGAAGTCCTTGACAAGTATTATGCCGAGGAGGCAGACAACTGCGCGATATATTCCGGCGCGTCGTTCACGAGGAACAAGAACGAGTATCTGCCCATACCGTTCGCCCAAATCAGTGCAAGCAACGGCCATTACACGCAGAACTGCGGCGGATGGTGATATGTTTAACCGACTAAAAAACACATAACATGAAATTATTTGCAAATAAATTAGCGGCCATGTTGTTTGCCGTTGCTGCGGTGTTTGCCGTTGCCGGATGCGACGACGACAACACGTCAGACCTCCGTTTGGACGGGGACGCATGGCTGACGTCCTTCTCTTTGGACGGATATGAAGGCATAATCGACAACACCGGAAAGACTGTTACGGTGGGAGTGCCCGAGACTTACGACGCACGTGCAATGGAAGTTACGGCCATTACGGCATCCGAAGGCGCAACGACATCGATGAACGTCGGCGACGTGGCCGACTTCTCGCTGCCCCAGAGCGTGCAGGTTGTCAACGGCGACGCCTACTTCGAGTACACCGTAAACGTGGTGCACGACGCCGCACGCATAACATCGTTCAAGGCGAACGGCTACATTGGCGTTATCAACGAGCAGAACCGCACCATCACCGTGCGTGTGCCCACTACGGCAGACGTAACCGCCATGACCACGGAGATTGTCACTTCAGAGGGCGCTACGGTAACTCCCGCTTCAGGACAGGCGGTAGACTTCACCAACCCTGTTGAGTTCACGGTAACTTACAACACCGCAACGGCGGTATATACCGTGACCGTAATCAAGTCAGATGCGCCAAGCGCAGTGTTCGTAGGACTTGCGGCCACCATCGACGGCCTCGGCCTCGAGGAGCGCGCCGCTGCCGACTGGATGCTGCTTAACGTGGCAAACGCCCAGTACGTTTCGTTCGAGGACGTGCGCACAGGCAACGTAGACCTTAGCGAATGTAAAGTAATGTGGTGGCACCTGCACATCGACGGCGGCATTGACAACATGGAGAAGTTTGACAATGCGGCTCCCGAAGCATTGCGGGCCGTACCCGCCGTTAAGGAATTCTACGACAACGGAGGCTGCCTCCTGCTCTCACGCTTCGCCACATACTACGCCGCCAAGCTCGGCGCGACGCTCGACGGAGCCAACCCGAACAACTGTTGGGGACAGGTAGAGGAAAGTGGCGAGATAACCTCCGGCCCCTGGAGCTTCTACGTTGACGGGCATGAGGACCACCCGATATACAGCGGACTCGTGACAACCATCGACGGCAAGCATGGCGTTTACACCTGCGACGCCGGCTACCGCATCACCAACAGCACCTGCCAGTGGCACATCGGAAGCGACTGGGGCGGCTATCCCACGCTTGACGACTGGCGCACGCTGCACGGCGGAATCGACCTCGGCTACGGCGGCGACGGAGCGGTGGTAGTATGGGAATATCCCGCCAACGCCAACGGAGGCCGTATCCTCTGCATCGGCTCGGGAGCATACGACTGGTATTCTTACGACGTTGACACCACCGGCGACCAGTATCACGGCAACGTGGCGACGCTCACGCTCAACGCAATCAATTATCTTACAGCAGACAAGTAAACACGGCAGACGAGTGGACAAGCACCTCCAAACCTCCCCGAGGGGGAGGCTTCCAATCCGCTTGCGGTAGGGACATTCAAATCAATCGTTAACGATTAAGAATTAACCCACGCCCATCCTTTCCCTCCCCCTCGGGGGAGTTGGAGGGGGCCTGTCACCCGCTCGCTTGCCAACAATAAAAAAACAACATTGAAATTATGAAGACCATGATATATTCATTAGCTTTGGCGGCTATGCTGACGGCGTTCAGCGGCTGCTCTGACGACGACGACTTCGTGCTCACCCAGCGCGACTGGAGCGGCACGACCAACTACTTCGCTCCCACCGACGAGAGCAAGGCAGACACATATTACAAGCCTTACGTAGGCTACGTGGGCGACCCAATGCCCTTCTACGACCCCGTGGCGCAGGACTTCAAGGTGCTTTACCTGCAGGACTACCGCCCCAATCCGGCCGACACTTACCACCCCATCTGGGGCGTAAGCACTAAGGACGCGGCCAACTATACTTCGCTCGGCGAGGTGATACCTACGGGAACGGCCTCAGAGCCCGACGCGGCCATCGGCACGGGCAGCACCATCTATAACGAGGCCGACAAGCTTTACTACACCTTCTACACCGGCCACACGAGCAGCCGCGAGGTGGTTATGTACGCAACGTCGGCAGACTTCAAGACGTGGACTAAGAACCGCGCGTTCCGTATGCGCGGCGACGACTACGGATACTCCGTCAACGACTTCCGCGACCCGTTCGTCTTCAAGGGCGACGACGGACGCTTCCACATGCTCGTGTCAACCAAGCAGGGCACGAAGGGCGTCCTGGCCGAGTTCACCTCTGACGACCTGAAGGCATGGAGCCACGCCGGCGTGTTCATGACGATGATGTGGGACAGGTTCTATGAGTGCCCCGACGTGTTCAAGATGGGCGACTGGTGGTATCTTGTCTACTCGGAGAAGCATGCGGCAATACGCAAGGTGCAGTATTTCAAGGGTCGCACGCTTGACGAACTGAAGGCAACCACGGCCAACGACGTCGGTATTTGGCCCGACGACCACGAGGGTTTCCTCGACTCGCGCGCCTTCTATGCAGGCAAGACGGCGTCCGACGGCACCAACCGTTACATCTGGGGATGGTGCCCCACACGTGCAGGTGAGGACAACACGGCGGTAGGCGCAAGCCCCAACGAGCCGGAGTGGGCCGGCAACCTGGTTGCACACAGGCTCATACAGCATGATGACGGCACGCTGACACTCGGCCCGGTGGCAGGCATCGACGCTAAATACACAAAGCAGGGCGAGGCCAATGTAATGGGGGAAAGCGAGACAGGAGTGTCTGAAGCCAACGGAACGTACACTCTTACGGGCGACTCTTACATGCTGTTCAGCCGCCTGAACACGCACAACAAGATTTCGTTCACTGTGACTACGGCCTCTGCCGACGACCGCTTCGGCATATCGTTTTGCCGCGGAACCGACTCCGAAAAGTACTATTCAATCATAGTCAATCCCGAAGGCAACGGCCGCCGCAAAATCAACTTCGAAGAAGAAGGCCCGTCGGGCATCGGCTTCATCGATGGCATTGACAGCTACCTGTTCAACGCTCCGGCGGACAATGTGTACAACGTTACCGTCTATACGGACAACTCCGTGTGCGTAGTCTACATCAATGACAACGTGGCTTACACAAACCGCATATACGGAAACCAGAAGAACTGCTGGTCAATAAACAACTATGGCGGCAGCATCGAGGTAAGCAATGTTGACGTGAAGTATTACTAAGCGCGGCAAGGCGTAATGCGAAAGACGGCCTTTTGGCCTGCAAAAGGCCGTCTTTTACCGCCTGAAAGGCCACCTTTTGCAAGCCAAAAGACGGCATATTGCAAACCGCCTGATAATCAGCTGCTTGCGTAACGGCGGCAAACCGACATACATAAGGCCGAATACTGAATATTGAAAAACTGACAACCATGAAACTGAAAGACATTTTTCTTACATTCGCAGTGGCTCTCGCGCCTGCCGCATTGTCGGCGGAGTCGAAACTTACGGTGAGCCATCTGGCCAACGAACAGAACATCGTGGCCGTTACGGAAGCGCAGAAATTCCTGCTGCTGCCCGTGCAGGACGATGCGCCCGAAGCCAAGCTGTGCCTCGTCGAGGCCAACATGCCCGTAACGACTACGATGAACGTGCGCCTTGCACGTGAGAGGGTGGACTATTACGTGCCGCTCGACCTGTCGGCTTTCGTCGGCCGCGATGTCAAGGTTGACGTGCAGGGCATGCCTCAAGGCTCGCTCTGCTGGAAGGAAATGCGCCTCTCCGACACGTTCGACATGGGCAACAAGGAGGCTCACCGTCCGCTATATCACCACACGCCGGCCTACGGCTGGATGAACGACCCTAACGGAATGTTCTACAAGGACGGCGTTTATCACCTTTATTTCCAGCATAACCCCTACGGCTCTACATGGGGAAACATGCACTGGGGACACTCAACCAGCACGGACTTGGTGCATTGGCAATATGAGGGCGACGCCCTTCTACCCGACGCCTGGGGCACGGTGTTCAGCGGTTCGGCCGTTGTCGACAAGGACAACACTGCCGGTTTCGGCCGCGATGCCATAGTAGCTTTCTACACGTCGGCCAAGCCTACGCCGTGGGGTGACGCCCAGATGCAGAGCATTGCGTACAGCACCGACGGCGGAAAGACGTTCACAAAGTATGCCGGCAACCCTGTGCTGACATCTACTGAACGCGACTTCCGCGACCCGAAGGTGTTTTGGTACGCTCCAGGAAAGCATTGGGTGATGATGCTCGCGGTAGGTCAGCAGATGCAAATCTTCACCTCCGATAATCTTAAAGAGTGGAAACACGAGAGCGACTTCGGCCTGAAGCATGGCGCGCACGGCGGCGTTTGGGAGTGCCCCGACCTCATTGAGCTGCCCGTAGAGGGCACAAACGAGAAGCGTTGGGTGCTAATATGCAACATCAACCCCGGCGGCCCGTTCGGCGGAAGCGCAACGCAATACTTCGTGGGGACGTTTGACGGAAAGAAGTTCACCAACGAGTTTCCCACCAAGACAAAGTGGATGGACTACGGAAAGGACCACTACGCCACCGTGACTTTCAGCAATGCGCCCGACGGACGCTGCATAGCCCTCGGCTGGATGAGCAACTGGCAGTATGCCGCACAAGTGCCCACGAAGCAATACCGCTCGGCTAACACCATCGCGCGCGACCTCTCCCTGTACCGCAAGGACGGCGACCTGCTGCTAAGGTGTGCGCCTTCAAAGGAGATAGAGGCGGCTCGTGGGGAGAAAAAAAGCGTGCCGCAGTTCCGCGTAGGCGATGTTTACAGCATTGAAAACCTGCTCGACGGCAACGACGGAGCTTACGAGATAGAGCTTGAAATACGCAACAATGGTGCCGAGAAACTTGCTTTCACGTTGCAGAACGGCAAGGGCGAGAGCGTCGTTATGTACTACGATGCGGCCACGAGGCAGTTTGTCATGGACAGGAGCAACAGCGGCGAGACATCGTTCAGCCGTGACTTCCCTGCCATGACGGTGTCCCCTGCGACCGGCGGAGATGATTTCAGGCTGCGCCTGTTCGTAGACCGTTCCAGCATCGAGGCTTTTGTAGACGGCGGAAAGTATGTAATGACTAACATCGTGTTCCCCTCCGAGCCTTACAACTCGATGAAGTTCGAGTCCGTGCGCGGCTCGTTCACGGTGAAAAAGATGGAGATATATAAGCTGAAATAAAAGCCCCCACCCGGCCTCCCCGCAGGGGAGGTGATGTGCAAACCTTGCTCCTCCCCTCGGGGAGGCCGGGAGGGGGCGGCCCCAAAAACTGATAACAATGAACAACAAGACTGATTATATGAAGCTCCTGCCCGTGATGCTGTGCTTCTTCGCCATGGGCTTCGTTGACCTTGTGGGCATAGCCTCAAACTATGTCAAGGCCGACCTCGGGCTTAGCGACTCCGTGGCCAACGTCTTCCCGTCGATGGTGTTCTTCTGGTTCCTCATCTTCTCCGTGCCCACGGGGATGCTGATGAACCGCATCGGGCGCAAGAAGACGGTGCTCCTGTCGCTCGTCGTCACCATAGTGTCTCTCGTAATACCCCTCATGGGTAACGGTTTCTATGTCATGCTGGCATCGTTCTGCCTGCTCGGCATAGGCAACGCGCTGATGCAGACGTCACTCAATCCGCTCATCTCCACAGTAGTCCGTGGCGGCAACCTTGCCAGCACGCTCACCTTCGGCCAGTTCGTGAAGGCCATAGCGTCGTTCCTCGCGCCTTACATCGCCATGTGGGGCGCCACGGCGGCCATACCTTCGTTCGGCTTCGGGTGGAAAGTGCTCTTCCTGGTTTACCTCGTCGTCGGCGTATTGTCAGCCCTCTTACTCTTCGTTACGCCGATAGAGGAGGAGAAGACGAGCGACAAGCAGACGAGTGACAAGCAGACGAGCAGACAAGGAAACCAGCAGGGCAAGTCGGCTTGTATGCTTGTTTGCTCGTCGCTTGTTAACTGTTTCAAGTTGCTTGGCAAGCCCATCGTGCTGCTGTCGTTCCTCGGCATCATGTGCCACGTAGGTATCGACGTGGGCACCAACACCACTGCGCCGAAGCTGTTGATTGAACGCTTGGGCATGACGCTTAACGAGGCGGCCTTCGCCACGAGCCTTTACTTCATCTTCCGCACCGTGGGCTGCCTCACGGGCTCGTTCTTCCTGCGGGTTATGAGCGGGCGCACGTTCTTCACGGTTAGCGTCGTCATGATGGCGTTGAGCATGGTGGGGATGCTTTTCGGCACGTCGGCCGCTGTGCTCTATGTAGCCATAGCCCTCGTTGGCTACGGCAACTCCAACATCTTCTCAATCGTGTTCTCGCAGGCGTTGCTGGCCATCCCCGACAAGCAGAACGAGGTTTCGGGCCTCATGATAATGGGCTTGTTCGGAGGCACGGTGTTCCCCCTCGTAATGGGCTTTGCCTCCGACGCCGCAGGGCAGGCCGGGGCAGTGGCTGTGATGGCCGTCGGAGTAATCTATCTTTTCAGTTACATTAAAAGAATTAAAGACTAAAAAGCAAGCCCCCTCCCGGCCTCCCCGAAGGGAGGAGGGTGGCAATGACTGCCTGATACATCCTGTCACCTCCCCACGGGGAGGCCGGGAGGGGGCTTATAATTTTACAATCATGAATACAGACATAATCGTAGGACTGGGCGAGGCGTTATGGGACGTCCTGCCCGAAGGAAAGAAACTCGGCGGTGCGCCCGCCAACTTCGCGTATCATGCGGGGCAGTTCGGCTTCCGCTCGATGGCCGTCAGCGCGGTAGGCGATGACAAGTTAGGTGACGAGACCATTGCCGCCCTCGACGGGAAGGGGCTTGACTACCACATGGCCCGCGTGCCTTACCCTACCGGGACGGTGCAGGTGACGCTTGACGAAAGCGGCATACCGACTTACAATATACGCGAGAACGTGGCCTGGGACAACATACCCTTCACGCTGGGGCTTGAGGAGATTGCCCGCAACTGCCGAGCCGTGTGCTTCGGTTCGCTGGCCCAGCGCAACGTGGTTTCGCGCGAGACAATCCACAAGTTTCTCGACACGATGCCCGACGACGGCATCCGCCTGAAAATCTTTGACGTCAACCTGCGCCAGAATTTCTATAACGAGGACATTCTCTGTGACTCCCTCAAGCGGTGCAACGTGCTTAAAATCAACGACGAGGAGCTGGTCATCATAGGCCGTATGTTCGGCTACCCCGGACTTGATATGCGCAACAAGTGCTGGCTCATCCTCGGCAAGTACAACCTTGATATGCTCGTGCTGACGTGCGGCGTTAACGGCAGTTACGTGTTCACGCCGGGCCACGTGTCGTTCCAGGAGACGCCGCGCGTCGAGGTCGCCGATACCGTTGGCGCGGGCGACTCGTTCACGGGGGCGTTCTGTGCGGGCATATTGAAGGGGCTGCCCGTGCCCGACGCCCACAGGCTGGCCGTTGACGTGTCGGCATACGTGTGCACGCAGAGCGGTGCGATGCCTATGCTGCCGGCGAGTCTCGTGAGCCGCATATAAGCAAGCCCCCCTCCCAGCCTCCCCAAGGGGAGGGGGCTGCATTACGGCAAGCGGCATCCTTGTGCCGCTTTTTTTGTGTCCTACGGCCTTGCTGTTAACTATTGGTTTACACTTTTACCATTTCCTGCCTGTTTTTGCTTGATATTTTATTATCTCCTGATAATCAGTGGCTTATCCATTGTTTTTAGCCTTGGTAAACGTTTATTATTAACCTGTGGTTACGTAAATTAATAAAAATTAACAGGGGGGGGATTTTTTGTTATTTAATTTTTATAAATTTGCTGCACGATAAGAATAATACCCATGAAAAGTATATCAGGCGGAGGTTGATACTTTTTAATGCCTGTTCCGCCCGTGACTTGAGAATATAGATAAGACAATGTAGATAAGATAGAAGCTGAAAATCATTGTAACCGGCACATGAATGGCAATATCCGTCCGCTATGCCGATAGATGAAAACTATATACTGATAAGACTATAAACTGATAAGACAAAACAACTAGAGCTTTATTATATGCCGTGGCGCATGGGCTTTTGTCCATATACCCCGTCGTCTGCGTGTTATACCAGCATAAGAAACAATAAATCCATATATTATGACAAGGAAGTTAATTATATGTGCGGTACTGGCGATGTCGGCCCTGTCGGCCGCCTACGGGCAGAAAATCGCCCTTAAAACCAACGCCCTTTACTGGGCTACGACAACTCCTAACCTTGGTATTGAGGCGTCGTTGGGCCGCAAGCACAGCGTGCAGCTGTTCTACGGCCTTAACCCGTGGAAGCAAAGCGGCGGCGACCAAACGAGTCTTCGCCACTGGCTGTTGATGCCGGAGTACCGCTACTGGTTCTGCCAGAGTTTCAACGGCTGGTTCATCGGTGCACACCTGATGGGCGGCGAGTTCAACATGGCGAGTGTAGATTTGCCATTCGGAGTGTTCAACGAGCTTGAGGACCACCGCTATGAGGGGTGGTATGCCGGAGGCGGCATCACGGCTGGCTACCAGTGGCCGCTGTCCAAGCATTGGAACATAGAGGCATCGCTCGGCATCGGTTACGACTACATCAAGTACGACAAGTTCCGTTGCGGCGAGTGCGGCGAGCGCCTGAAGTCAGACCACACCAACTACTTCGGCCCTACGAAGCTGGCATTGAGCGTGCTTTACATATTCTAAAATCAAGAGTTATAAATTTTGTAAGCCATGAACAATAAAAGATACATACCCATCATAGCCCTGTCCGCGCTTGCCTGCCTTCCCGTCATGTCACAGACGCGCATGGCCAACCGTGGCATAGGCGTCAACGGCGTGAGCGTTACGCGCGCCGGTGGTAACGTCGTGCTCGACATGACGCTCAACCTCGACTCGCTCGACCTGCCGACCAACACACGGCTGGTGTACACCCCGGTGCTCAAGACGAAGACCGGCACCGTGGCCATGCCTGAAATAGTAATCAACGGCCGCCGCCAGCAAATAATGTACGAGCGCGGCGACATGAAGGGCGACGTTGACGAGCGTGCCTTAGTGGTGCGCCGACGCAACGGCAAGCCCCAGAGCGTTGACTACCAAGGCTCTGCGCCACTCGCAACCTCAATATCCGACTATGACGTGGAGATACAGGAAGACCTTTGCGGCTGCGGCGACAGCATCAACGGCGAGACTTACCTGCTGAAGCGCACGCGCAAGCCGCTTATGGCATTTGTCCGTCCCGCGGCCGAGGCCCGCAAGGAAAGGCATATTGACAAGACGGCCTATATCGACTTCCCCGTTGACCGCATAGAGCTGCACGCCGACTACCGCCGCAACCCCTCGGAGCTTGACAGCATAGTCAACACGATAACGATGGTAAAGGAAGACCGCAACCTGACCATCAGCGGCATAGACATCCACGGCTACGCATCGCCCGAGAGTCCTTACGACCACAACGACTACCTGGCGCGCGAACGTGCCAAGACGCTGAAGGACTATGTGCGCAACCTCGTCAACCTTGACGACGCACTGTTCAGCGTGTCGCACACGGCGGAGAACTGGGACGGCCTCGTTACCTACATACGCGAGAGCAACCTCGACAACAAGGACGCCATACTCGGCATCATCGCCGACACGAAGCTCACGCCCGATGCAAGGGAGTGGAAAATCAAGCGCGACTACCCGAAGGACTACCGCTTCATGCTCGACACATGGTATCCGGCGCTGCGCCGTTCAGACTACCGCATCAACTACACCGTCCGCCCGTTCAACGTTGACGAGGCTAAGGAAATCATCCGCACGAAGCCACAGCAGCTGTCGCTCGAGGAGATGTTCCTCGTGGCACAGACCTACGAGCCGGGCTCGGCAGAGTTTAACGAGGTGATGGAGGTTGCCGTGCGTATGTACCCGTCTGACGAGACGGCCAACCTTAACGCTGCCTGCACGCGCCTTAACGCCGGTGACGTTGACGGCGCGAAGCCTTACCTCGACAAGGCTGGCGACAGCCCACAGGCTGTAAACGCACGTGCGGCATACGCCTACTTGACAGGCAACTATGACGAGGCGGCCCGCCTCTACCGCCAGGCTGCTGACGCCGGCGTGGCCGAGGCAAAGACGAACCTCGATAATATGTAAAAATTTTAACCAACCATATTATTATATTAATTTAATTTTTTTAGAGATGAAAAAGTTTAAGTTTTTCTCCTTAGCATTTGCAGCGCTCATGCTTGGAGCATGTTCAAGCGACGACATTGCAGAAGGGCCGCAGTCAGGTCCTGAATGGAATGCCGAGGGACAGGGCTACATCAACCTTGCCGTCAACCTCCCGTCGCAGCCGGCAAGCCGCGTCAATGACGAATATGACGACGGCACGCCCGAAGAGTATGACGTTAAGGACGCTACGCTCATCCTGTTCAGTGATGGCAAAGTTAACAGTGCCTATAGCATGGACCTTAACTTCGCATTAGACGGTTCCAGCGACAACATCACTACCACGGCGAGGATAACGCAGCAAATCAACAGCATGACGGGTACAATCGAGGCTCTCGTTGTGCTCAACAACAACGGCGTGTTCACCGTTGGAGAGAAAGGCGCGTTGACCGTCGGAGAAACAGATGTCCGCGGAATGTCTCTCGACGAGCTGAACAAGGCTATCAGCGACAACATCGGCACCAACAGGAACTGGCACAAAAACGGTTTCCTGATGTCGAACGCAGTGCTGGCTACGGCTCCCGGCGGAGCTAACGCTTCTACAGGTTCAGCCAAGACTCTCGTGCCCATCGATGCTAAAAAAATCTACGACACGGAGGCTGAGGCAAGCAACAACCCCGCCGCCAACATCTACGTTGAGCGCGCAGAGGCAAAGGTTACCGTTACCAACAGCCTCACCGGTACAACTACCGACGGTTCGAACATGGCTTATGAGATAGACGGCTGGTGCCTCGACAACACCAACAACACAAGCAAGCTCGTGCGCACCGTCAACGGCTTCAACACATGGAAGGGATTGGCATCTAACGCAGTTACTGCGCCCGCAGATTTGTATCGCTTCGTAGGCTCGACACCCGTAGGCACGAATGTTGCCGGTAATGCCGGTAACGAGACTTACTACCGCATATACTGGGGCGACGACTACAACTACACCGCAACCGGAGCTGGCGCTCTCACTACCGTTGGTGGCCAGACAGTTGCAGACGGCAGCCTGATAAGTGACATTGACGGCAACACACCGCAGTACTGCTTCGAGAACACCACAAACCTTGAAACCATGCTTGAGAACAACTGCACCCGCGTAGTGGTAAAGGCTTCGTTCAATGGCGGCAAGCCGTTCTATACAGTTGACGGCGACAGGGCTACAGTTTGGACTGCCGAGGATGCGGAAGCCGAGGCTGCAGAGCGCATCGTGGCTGACCTTGCTTTCCAGGCTTGGGCACGTACTAATGTACAGGCAGGACAAGACCTCTTGTCAACCGACCTCGAGGTAACTCTTTCTAACACAGCAGGAGACGCTACGGTTACAGCCGTTACTCTGAAGGAAGCAGGACAGGCTAAGCTGAACGCAGATGCAGACTTCGCTACGGCAAATGCCGTTGACCTTGGCAACGAGAACATCGACCTGAAGTATTACGACAACGGCGAGGCTTATTACTCTGTATGGGTAAGCCACTTCGGCGAGGACGGCACACCGTGGAACGGTGACGAGGAAGATACTCCTTCGGCTGGTAACGTCTATCCCGGTGGCGACCAGAACTATCTCGGACGCTGGGGTATGCTGCGCAACAACTGGTATGAGGTTGAGCTTACCGGTATCAGGAGCCTTGGCGAGCCTACCGTATCAAAGGCTACCGGCGATACCATCGATAAGCTCGAGAGCTTCATCTCTGCTCGCATCAACGTCCTCTCTTGGACAAAGCGTGAACAGAGTGCAGAACTGTAAAAACGAACTTTTAGAAACAATTTTTTATATATAATACAACTATCATTCCAATTTTTGTCTTGGCGGCGTCGTGATGACGCTGCCAAGATTTAGAAAAAAGTCCCGGGCGGTATGCCGACGCTGCGGGGACGGGGCGGCGCCTTAGGGGCGGCTGCCGGAGACAAGGGCGGGCTGACCCGCCGACAGGCATGGCCGGCAAAGCCGGTTTTTAAGAGCGAAGACAACGACCAACGAGGTTGGCACTATATATTAAGTGAAGAGTGAAGAGTGAAGAGTGAAAAGTGAAGAACGAAGGTGAAGAACTCATAAGCAAAGCTATTGTCTTAACTCCTTAACTCCTTAGCTTAACTCCTAAAAAAGAAATAATATAAAAAACATCAAGATATGAAACGCTTAATACAACATTTGTTCATGTGGGCCGTCATGGCGGCGGGCACCGGAGTTGTGGCATCTTGCGACATGATGGAGCAAGACCTCACCGACTGTCCCAACGGGCTTTACGTCAGCTTCAAGTATGACTACAACCTGCAACGCGCCGATATGTTCAACGACCATGTAGGTTCTGTCACCCTCTACATCTTCGACGAGGACGGCAACCTTGTAAAAACACAAGAGGAAAGCAACGTGGGCGCGTCGATGCCCCTCAGCAGTCCCGGTTACGCCATGCACGTCACCGGCCTGGCTCCCGGCCGCTACCAGTTCATAGCCCTGGCCGGGCAGCGGCCTTACGGCGACATGATGCAGACGGGGCGCGCCAAGTTCGTCCGTTCCGACATTTCGGCCGGGGCACCGATGCAGGGCATCGAGATAAACCTTGACAAGGGCGGCGTGGTGGCCGGCCCCGACGGTGCAAATTATTACTCGGTAGACAACAACTCGCTGCCGCTTGACACCCTGTGGCACGGTATGCTGACGGAGCCGGTGGAGGTGTACCCCGTGAACAGCAACCGCGCGGCATACGCCACGGTGCCCCTGGTGCGCGACACAAAGCACATCAACGTGGCGCTGCGCGAGGTTGACGACCCAACGACGATGGACATAGCCGACTATGATATGTACATCACCGACCACAACTCGCGTATCCTCTGGGACAACTCGCTCGACGAGACCGACCCCGTGATATATACGCCATACGCCACATGGAACACCGACGACCGCGGCAACGCGCTCGACCCCAACGGCGACGTGCTTGACGGCGTAGGGCGGATAGGCCACGCCGACTTCATGACCTCGCGCATCATGTTCCATGACGACGCGGAGAAGGACGGGCACCTCTACATCGTGAACAACAAGACAGGGCGCAAGGTGGTAGACTTCAACCTGCCCGACGTGCTGTCGCGCCTCCGCACGAGCGACGAGCTGCACGCCTATTCGGAACAGGAGTTCCTTGACCGCGGCTACGATTACCAGATAACCGTATTCCTGAGGGGCGGCGAGCTTCAGTACATCAACATCAGCATAAGCGTGCTGGGATGGACCAAGCGCATACAGTTCAACGAGCTGTAAGGAAGGCGGGAAAAGAAAAGGTGAAAGGGGGAGAAAGACATACGCCTTAACCCTCAAGAAACAGGGCATACGTCTTAACTCCTTTAACTCCTTTAACTCCCCAAATTCCCTTAACTCCTTTAACTCCTAAAAAATAAAGTTATGAATTACATAAATAAACTGTTAAGCTCCGCCCTTTGCCTGTCGTTAGCTGCGATGACGGCATCGTGCAGCATGAGCGACGACATGGAGTGTCCTCCTGACGGGCCGCAGCAAGGCGGAGGCAAGGCATATATACAGCTCAGCTTCAGTATGGCCGGCGCACAGGGTACGCGAGCCAACCCGAATGGCGGTGAAGACGGCGACGGTGAGGAACAAGGTCAGCAATCTGAGAATGAAATAAAGACTGCCGTAGCCTTTCTGTTCGCCGGGAACGTAACCGTCAACGGGTCGGCTTCTACGCCCGTCACCCCCGTCTACTTCAGCACGGTGACGCCCAGTCCCGACGGACAGGGCAAGCCGCTGTACGTAACCGAGACGAAGCAGGCCGACGTTGATACGGGCGAATACAACCTCATCGTGGTGGCTAACCCCGGCGACGACCACTGGTGGGAGACCGTCTCGCCACTTTACCTCGGTGATGTGCGCGACCATATACAGAAAACGGCATGGAAGGCCACCACTAATGCCGATGGCACCACCGCCTACACAGACTTCCTCATGTCGTCTGCCGCCGAACCTACACAGACGCTCAAACTTGAAAACTCCTCGGAGGAAGACCCCGCCACCACCACCGTTGACGTAGAACGCATGGCGGCGCGCGTCGATTACAGAGCCGATGGCAAATTTGATATAAAGGATGCCAATTATGCGGATGCGTCGGTGACAATCCTCGGCGCAACCATCATTAACGATTTTAATGCAGGTTCATACCTCATTAAGCGGGTGTCTGAAAACCCGACGAAGAAGACAGGCAGCGACGTTACCTATTTCGGCATTGAGGAAACGGGAGTGGACGGACAGCCTACCAACTATGTCATAGACCCATGGACAGCAGAGAAAAACTCAACCAACGCAGACCTCGATAATAATGACTCGTTCACCACTATTGACGGCAAACCGGTGAATGCCGCCGGGCTTTATGTTGACGGCAGCTACCTGTATTCAGGTTCTGAAGACCCAGAGTGGTGGAGCACCCGCATGACAGCCGGAACTCCTATAACCGACCCTGAGGACAACAAGGAATGGCAGCGCGTAGGCTATACCCTTGAAAACACCACGGCGCAAGACCAGACGGCCAAGACCTACAACACGGGCCTGGCATTCCAGGCACAGTTCAATCCGGGAAGCGCTCTTGCCGGATATGAACCTGGACATACGTTCTTCCGTTATGGCGACGGGCTTTACACGTCGCTCACGGCAATGATGGGCCAGCTTAATGAACAGACCGACTTCGCTGCCTACTTCAACGCTGCGGTTGAAAACCTGAAGAGCGGGACGTGGGCAGACGTTACGGCGTTCTGTGATGCTCTGTCGTATGACCCCGTAGGCCTTGCTGCCTACTTCACCGGCTTGCAGGGCGACGCCCAAGGCACAGACGCGGTAGGCACAACCCTCGACAACGTAACGTGGACGGCATTCCTTGCCACGCTCGGCGTTAACGAGAGCGACCTCACCGACCCGCAAATCAACCAAGGCAGCGTAACCGACACACGCGCACGGTTGTACGCCAGCAGCAACGGCCTTCTGCGCACATATTACAAAGGCCTGTGCTACTATATATGGTGGTTGCGCCACAGCAACGACGATAGCGACGTGTCAAACGGAAAGATGGAGTACGCCGTTGTGCGTAATAATATATATAAGGTGGGAGTCAGCAGCGTGGCGTCAATCGGCGGTGATGTGCCTGACGACACGGAAATCATGGCCCATGTCTATGTGAAAGACTGGGTGCTGCTTCGTGAAGAGACCCTGCCAATGTAACGAACCGTAAAACATGAAATTCATGAATAATACATACAGACAAATGTTAAGGTGCGCGCTGGCCGCCGTCCCCATGGCCTGCGCCGTCTTGCTGTCGTCATGCTACGGCGACGAAGCTGACGGATGTCCTCCCGATGCCGGCTCTGCCGTACCTGTGAAGGTGAATGTCTCAGCCGGTGAGATAGGCGACCTTAACGCCTCTCGCGCCGGCGGCGACGCTAATGCGGAGGACGGCGAGTTTATCAACACGCTTCATGTTTATATAGTCTCGCATGAGGGAGACAATGCGCTCAGGACGTTTATGAATCTATCGCCTGACCTTACAGGCAGCGCATTGGCACAGAAAGGCAACCTTACGGAGTGGACTTCAGAACCGCTTACGCTTATCCCGGGCACCTACACGTTTTACGCCTTCGCTAACATAGAGGAATACGAAGGTGAGTATGGTGCCGAAGGCACTGCAGTAGGCATTCAAGAAACAACAGGCGGCCAATTGCTTGACGATAATTTTGTTATAGGTCAAGTTTTCAGCGACGAAGATATTAACAGTTTCCGCTTGTTTAATCCCGCGGGTAAAATAGATTTAGACGGCGGAAAGTTTATTCCGATGAGCGCGAAAGGAGAACTCACTATAACAAGCGACCTGAACGCCTCGGGCGGCATAATTGTAGACCTGCCTCTTGAGCGCTTGGTGAGCAAGGTGCGCATGACTGTGGGCGACGGGGCTACATTGAGCAGCAACGCTTCGGTCACTTTTTCGGGTTGTTCGCAGAACGTGCCGCTCATGGCTGCCTCTACTGGCATATCCCGTGGCAGCCGCGGTGTCTCAACCACGAAAAGTTTTGAAAACGGTAGCCGGCAGGTAGAGTTCTACGTCAACGAGACACCAGCGGGCGACCCATTCACCGTTACCCTCAACACGGGCAACACTACCGGTGTGTCAACATACCAAGCGACAACCGAACTCGACAACATACCGCGCAACAGCATTTATCCCCTTACGCTGACGTTCGATGGCGCAGACATACAGCTCACTCCTACGGCTTACCTACAGGTTAATGGTCTGCCGGCCTACGACGTAACGTATGACGTTGACTACGATACGAATACCTACACCTTCGGCATAACCTATGGTTCTTACCTCGTGATAACCCCAAGTGTGAATGGCGCGCAAGGCACGCCGCAGTTCACGTGGAGCGAGGTTACGGGCAATCCCGACGGTATGGGGCCGATAACGGGCGATGTGCAGCCGCCGACGCTGAGGGCTAATAGCCTTGGCCGGCTGTTCACGGGAGACGCGTCTATTGACGGCAATGAATACAGGCTACTGCTCCGTGCGCAATGGACTGTGGCTGATGGTGACGGGCAAGTGCACGACTACGACCGCACCTACAACGTGATAGTAGAGATAAGCCAAAACTACAACGATGTGCTTAACGGCATAACAGACAACCTTAGCCTGTCGTCGGCTGGCACACGTGGCGCGGTCACGACACTTTCGCCTGAAAGGCTCAACATGGTTAAAGTAAAATAAGAGGGAGGAATTATGATTATGAATAAGATGAAGTGCATATATCCATTGTTGGTTTCGCTGCTTGTTTTGCCTCTTTCGGCTTTCGGACAAAGGCATGATTACGATACTTATGATAATGTCGAGATAACCCACAAACGTGGCCAATGGTATGAAAACGGTTATCAAAGTGAAAATCGGAGGAACAATAACACAGCGACCAACAGTGACAGTTTCAATGAGGATGTAACCTCTGAAGGAAATGTTCAGCCAGGGTGGATGGATTCATGGGAGGGAACACTCCAAGGATACTCAAGTTATCCGGTTCAGGCCGTCCATGTTTACCGTGCTACGGTGTACGTCAATGAAGGACAGACGAAACAGATAACCCTGCCCGGTGTTTACAAGCCTGACGAATCTGCAAGGAATCAAAATTGCGTTTCCATGTTCAATTACCAGCGTTGGTATAATTATCTTACCAACGGGAAATTTGATAACAATGTGCTTGCCCCTGTTCTTTATGACGGACATGGCAACGCTTATGATTTTGAAAACGGTCTCGTAGGCGGAGCGCGTGTTAACGGGTTGGGTTCTTCCAATCATACTTACGGCATATACCGCGTCCGTTTTACCAAGACGGGAAGCGATGTTGAATACCTTGCCTGCGATGTGTCAAGTTATAATGATTTTGAAGACCCTACGCCATCTGCGGGTGGTTACAATCCTCAATGGGAAGAGCCGACTCTTTCCCAAAGATGTATATTCGAAGTGCATGACGCAGACGAAATCAAGGAATTGTTGCGTAATTGCACGGGTGACACCTATTTTGAGGACAAGGTAATCCACCTGCCTTTGAGGCGTATTACGACCCGTAGCACGCTTGAACAGGTTGCGTTGGATATGCCGGCGAACAACTATTTTGTGCCGGGCGAGAACGGCGCAAATCCCGGTGCGCTCACTATTTCAATATCTGGCGGAGGTAATTTTATCACAATGAGTGATGAAAATATCTCGGGGGAAGACCGTGTTATATCATTTAACCAAAGTACAAGTGCCAGTGTTTATAGAGACTATGCCGGGCGGACAGTAACAATAACAGTAACAAAGAACGGTTATAATATTGCCCGTTTCAGGCTTGTGTTTGATGACGGAGTGCAAGGCGTGCTGACAGCTGACCTCGACGATGCGGTCGACAACCCAAGAAACGAATATTATGAAAGAACGGAGTCATATTTAGGAAGTAATTATGAACTGCTGACCCAGCTGAATTTCGACTTTGACAATGCGTCAGCAGCCGGAGATAACCACAGGAGCAGTTTCTATCCTTATCCTTTGGAGTGGTCGTATTCGACGTATGGATTTTATTCAGACCAAAACCAGTTCAAGCAAAGCAACAACTATTTTCCACAGTGGGGCGAGTATGCGATTACGAATCTCATCCCGTATGGTAACGCTGCCGATGAACCATTGCACCAAACGGGCTATCATCTCTATGTAGACGCCAATGAACGTCCCGGAACAGTTTGCGAACTACCGTTTGAAACACCCCTATGCCCCGCTACAAGGCTTTATGTCACGGCATACATCAAGAGCTTGGGAGACGGTTCGGAACAAGACGATGCCGGCGTCATTTTCGTGCTGAAGGGAATTGACACGGATGATAGCGGCAACGAAGTGGAGACCGTGCTCCATAGGCAGTCGTCCGGGCAGATACCTTTCAGCCACGGCGATTGGTACCAGCTTTATTTCTCGTTCACCAGCGAGGACAACGCGCATGAACGCTATGTCTTGGAGATACAAAACAACTGCGCCAGTACGTCAGGCGGTGACTTTTGTATCGACGACATCAGCATTTACATAAGTCCGCTTGAGGTTGCGGCCAAGACGTTGCAGCCGTTGTGCTCGTCAGATACCGAGGCCGAGGTACAGATTAGTTTAAACTATGACTTGCTGCTTGACCGTTTGGGCTTGACGAAAGGTGTCGATACGAACACTGAACAGCACGGCTATTACAGCTTCCTTGACAAGGCCGTATATGATGCAGCATTGGCTGAAGGCCAGACCACGCAAGAGGCTTTTGAGGCATCCGTAATTCATGGTGACGGTGTCTATGGCGGAACCGGCAATGAATATTACGGTACATTTACATTCTATACCGACCCGGAAAAGAACAGCTACGATGGGACAAACGGCGAACGTCTGGAAATGATAACCGAAGGGGCTAACAGTTTCTTGGCCTTCACGGCCCCGATGGCTGCAAACCTGCAGGGAGATGACCTCACCACACTGCAGTCGGGTGGCAATTATTACATTCTGTTCACCAACAGTGTTACTGTGGGCGAGGATGCCGCCGCAGCATACGAACTTGAAAGTCCGTGTGGTATGCGTGGCGAGTTCACGGTTACTGGCCAGCTGATTATAAACGTTAGCGGTGACGTGCAGACAAACGCTGCTACCGTATGTATGGGACAAGTACCATTGATTGATGTGCAGATGAGAGACGGCGAAGGGAATGTGGTGGATAATGCCGTGTTTGACTGGTATTTTGGCAATCTAACATCGTTCCGTGCAGAAGAGACAGCGGAGATACAAAGTATAGGTCGTACCCATACACTGAAAGAGGCTTTGGATATGTTCCGTTATTTCTATCCTGATGCAACATCCGTGACTGACGATATGACGGAACAAGTAGGTGACGCAAAACACCATTTGTATCAGGAAGACTTGGACTTGATACGCGAACTCAATGAAGACCATACGGCAGGCGGACAGAATCCGCGTCTTACATTGTCGGCTTCGAGTAGTCTTGCAATAAGACTCATGAACGAGACTACTTATGTGGTACTTGTGCCGATAGGTGAGCTTACGGAAGATGTGCAGGTTTGTTGGGAGCCAACCCAAATGATACTGTACGCACAGGACGGTGCGCCGGTCATGGACGTTGGCCGCAACGACGTGGATTATAGCGGAGCAGGTACTGATTATGCCGTGCAGTTGCGTATAGCCAAGTCGCAGCTTGACATAATCGTCAACGACAACTTGCCTTTGCTCGTACCGGTTAGAAACCCGAGGCTCATAGGCGACGCGGCATCTTCAAACATCACGGTTACAAACAACAATCCGTCTGGCAGTGAATTTGACCGTAACGTTTACATAGAATGGACTGACGACCCCGATTTGGATGTAGGTTCAGGTGATGCACTTGTAGTCGGGACAGTCGCTAATTTCAGCATAGCGTCTAATGCAACGGCCACCAATAGCAGGGTGAGGATGAGACTTAATAACAATGTTACGCTGCGTGAAGGATATGAGTACCAGCTGATGTTCAAGTTCAGGACTAATGCCGTGTCGTCAAGTGAATGTGACGGAAACGTCTTGGTTCCGCTACTGATAGTTCCAGACTATGAGGTGTGGACGGGAACGGCTACGGATAACTGGAATGATGACAGCAAATGGCGCAGGGCAGAACCTTCGGAGCTGAACAAGAACGACGGTTACGAAACTAATGGTGTTCATGGAACGGAAAAAGGATTTGTTCCACTTCGTCCTACAAAGGTTGTCATACCAGCTGGAGGACAGTCAATGCTTTATCAGGCCGGTTCTAAGATGGGAACGGGTACAACATCTGTGCTTGACCTGACAAACGCAAGTATGGGCAGTGCGACCGACAATATAGAGTATGACCTCACGGTACGCCGTGTTTACCAAAGCGGCCAGCCTTCATCCACATATTATTATGTAGGCGATGTATATGAAACCAACCTGTGTGACCAGATACATTTCGATGTTGGTGGCGAAATGCTGCACAGCGAACTCTTGACCCACAACAGGGCATGGACGGAGGTAAATGTGTCGACACAGCAGTGGACGCTTGTAAGTACGCCGCTTAATGGCGTATTCTCGGGCGACTGGTACACGAAGACTTCGGGCGACGAGACAGCCGAGTATTTTACTGACTTGGAGTTTGTTAGTCCAGACAACAATCGTTTGAAGCCTCTCATGACGCAACGCAGCTGGGACGGTAACGCCAAAGTAGTAAGCGGTTCAAATAATGCTTCGGCCGTTGTCTCCAATGTAACATGGAGTTCGACGTTTAATGATGTTGCAGTGCCGTATCAGCCGGGTATGGGATTCTCTATCCACGCTAACATGGGCAGCAGCGATAATGGTAAAGGCGTAACGTTCCGTATGCCGAAGAGCGACGCAAGTTATGACGGCTTTGACCAGGCGTTGTCACGTGATGCGGATAACTTCGGAAAATTGGCGACAAGCGACATGGCCGCTCTTGCCGAAGGGACGGATTATGAGGTTGAGATAACCCCGTCGCAGGACGGCAACTATATAGTAATAGGTAATCCATTCGTGTCGCACTTGTCAGCCAAGGCGTTCTTCGAAGCCAACAGCTGCGTGCTGCAAGGTAAGTATTGGACTGCTGGCGGCGACCCTGCAACAGGTATTGCCGGCAGTGGAGACAACTGGTGGACGTCGGACGGAACGGGCGATGCCCTGATACCTCCATACACGGCGTTCTACGCACAGCTTAACAGTCAGTCAACGCAGCCGCAGACTATCAAGTTCAACACTTCCATGGCTGCATTGGGTACTACCGCGTCAGGAGACACGCCGTCAACGAACGGTCTCGTGATAACGGCAGCTGATACCGAAAGCCGCAGCACGGCACTTCTGGCATACAGCGTGAACGCCGAGAACGGCTTTGCCGATGCCGAGGACGTGCAGTTGTTGGGCGAGAGCGACAACGCCGTACCGATGGTTTACACGGTGGCGGGTAACATGGCGACCAATATCAATCAAATAAAGGATGCACAACAAATCCCGCTTGGCGTGTTCGCGGCTGACGATGACGTTACCACGCTGACGTTCACGGGCGTTGCGTCGCTGCTGGAACCGTCGCTCTACGATGCGCAGACGGATACCGACACGCCGCTGACCGAAGGCTACACGTTGACCGTAAGCGGTGCTTCGCACGGACGTTATTTCATCCGTGCACGTGGAGCCGGTGAGGGTGCTACGGGCATTACCGACGTCGAGGCCGGCACTGACGGCGTTAGCGTCTATTCGGTCGTGCCGCGTCAGGTTACGGTGTCTGCCGGTGCAGGGCTGCTTGAGGTCAGCGTTTATTCCGTAGGCGGCGCGATGCTCGCTCACGAGAGTGTAGGCGACGGCCGCACGGCTTTGACGCTCGACGGCATTGACAGCGGAGTGGCCGTGGTGCGCGTGGTTGCGGCGGACGGCACGGTTACGCGCAAGATTGCCGTGAAATGATGAAAATGACGAAAGGGTCTTAAGTATCATTATAGGTAGCTATGGGTGCCGGCGGGGGTAAGTCACGTCGGCACCAGTTGTATAAAGGCCGAAGCCCCGACCGGAGGAGAAGGGATAAAATGAAGGGTTCATCCGCAAATCTGTTGGATGACATTATTTCATCTGCAATTACGGCATAACAACAAACGCCATCACCGTAGGGACATAATTTATTATGTCCGCACGCCACGAAGGGGCGTTTAAAATCCTGTATGACAGCGTAATACGTTTCTCACGAAACGTGCGGACATAATGAATTATGTCCCTACTTTAAATTTGCGGATATTCATATAAATGATGTCCCTACGCGCGGGTGTATTCAATTCAGAGGTTAAAAATAACGTCAGTTCGGCGTAAGGTTTACGCCGAACCTGCGTTAAAAATATTGGGCATCATCACTGGGAACAATGCCCACCCAACCCGTAGGGACGCTCGGTCTGAGCGTCCGGGTAACCATGAAAACATCCAACGGCTGCCATG